>DATKQM010000061.1:0-29536 GCA_035532735.1 Acidimicrobiales bacterium
CGTCGACCCCGCCCCCCGTAGACGCCCAACAGGTGGGCGAGTCACCCCCCAAACACAGCACCAACGGCGCAAACGTCGATGGTGCCACCCCCCCGGGGCCCTTCCGGGCCTCGGTGTCGGGCACACCATAGGCTCCTCGCAAAACGCCCGTCAACGCGTTTCGTAGAAGTAGTTTCACTCTGAGGAGTCAGCCGTCGAGACCTGGGCCTACCCGACGTGGTGGGCCCGACACTCACCTGAGGGACCGCCCCGGGGGCCCCTGTGGGTCTCCTTGTACACTGACCTCTCCACATCCATGCCCAGCCCCGAGAACCTCCCCGGTGTCCTCGCCCCCACCGGGCCCGGCGACAACGTCGAGGGTCCTCGACGCCCCCGGCGACCTCCGGGGCCGAGCACCAGGCCCGCGCTCATCGTCTTGGGGCTCACCCTGATCCTGTTCGGGGTGGGCGTCGCTCTCGAACTGGCGAGCGGAAGTCAGAGCCGTCCCACCGCGGCGCCCACCAAGATCGCCACGGCCCGAGGAGCGGTGCTCCAGGCCGTGCCGGCCCGCCCGTTGCTCAAGGCCATCATCACCTCGGGCCAACCACCCGATGACCTGCTCGACGCCCTGGCCGTGCCCAAAGATGCCACGGCGGTGCCGAGCTCGGCGATCGACCGGGGCGTCGAGCTCTACGACCGTTCGTTGCGCTTCGAGGTTCCTCGCTCCGAGCAAGACGTCATCACGTTCTTCCGGGCCGAGCTCCCGGCCCTGCACTGGCGCCGCCTCAGCCAGGGCCCGACCGGCACCGGGGCCACGCAGTACCTGATCCTCGAGCAGCATCCCGCCAGCGACGGACACGAGTGGGACCTCGGCGTCACCGTGTCGCCCACCGCCTTCAGCGCTGACACCGGCACCGCGGCCGGCGCCGGCACCACTGCGTTCACGTTACGGCTGTACTCGGTGTCGGATCAGGCCTGATCCCGACCGGGCCGGCACGGCGGTGAGGACCCGGCTCCGGTCGCTGCCCCCAGCACCGGCGGTGTCGCGCCCGGAGAAGGAGCCGTCGTCGCCGCTTGGCCCGGCCCTGTCCTCGTGGTGGTCGTGGTCACCCCCGGCAGCCTCCTCCCAACTCCCCGCACCGGCGGGGACGGGGCTGCGGGCGCCGCCGTCGGAGTCCGGGCCCGGGTCGACGCTGTCCTCGCTGCGCAGCAGCCAGGCCCACACGAAGAAGTCGACCGGATAGAGCAGGTACCCGACGCGCGTGGCCGGAGCGAGCAAGATGGCGACGGTCATGACCCACCCGACCAGTCGCGCCAACTTGGCCGGGGTCTTCGGACGGCGCTTCACGAGGACATAGCCGAGCACCAGGCTGCCCGCCCCGGCGATGACCGCCGTGAAGACGCGGTGGATGCCGGGGAACAGCGATATCAGGAGGTGACCCAGGAGCGGGCTGGCGGCGGGCGATCGGATCCCGGCCAGGCCGAGAGGAAAGCGCACCACGTTCTCGATGAACGCGGACATGTTCTCGGTCGCGGTGGGAAGCACCGCCGGGATCATCACCCCCACGATGCCCGCCACGACGAACAGCGACGGCCGTCGGCCCCGGGCACCGTTCTTGTCTCTCGCCACCAAGAACGCGAGCACGGCCAGAGGCCAGGCGGTGATCTTCATCGACGCCGCCACCCCGAGGGCGATGCCCGCCCACAGCGGTCTTCGTCGCTGTAACAACACCAAGCCGAGCAACAACAACGCCGCCACCGGGACGTCGTCACCCCCGGTGGCGAGAGGTAGGGCCGCGGTGGGCAACACCGTCATGCTCTGCAACGCCAGCACCCGTGGGCCGGTCGGGCCCCGGCACAGGGCCATGGAGATGACCACGATGAGAATGGTGAAGACCGAGAAGGCCACCCGGGCGTCGGTCAGTCGTGGTGGTGCGTTGGTGCCGCGCGCCCCTCCGAACAGCGACATGAGCGGGAGATACGGGTTGTAGACGTCGTAGGCCGGCTGTCCCGATGGCGCCTTGATCTTCTCGTGCGGATTGATGAGCGAGTAGGGGTCCTTCCCGTCCACGAACGCTTTGCCGGTCCGCTCGATCACGTTCACCTCGGGCTGGACGTGCGCGGTGCCGCCGGTGTCGGTCCGCCACAGCACCTCGAGCGACAATGGCATCAGCGTGGCCCCGAGGAAGACGACGAGGAAGATCACCGCTCGCGGCGTCGTCCAGTGCCAGGTCGTGCCACCGTAGCCCGTGCCTTCACCTCCGGGCCGTGGCGCTCGGTCGCCGGCCCCGGCCGCGCCCACCACGACGCGGTGCCGAGCACGGCGCGCCCCGATCGCCGACGCCACCGCGCCCAGGACGTAGGGCCCGACCGCCAACCTCCCCCACTGCTGGTACAGGCTGATCGAGGCGAGTTGGGCCGTGCCGATGGCGAACAGCGCCGATGCGGCGTAGAGAACGGCGTCGCGCTCCACGGGGCTCCACGACGCCATCGCCCGGGCACCCCGCCCGAGGAGGCCGGTCGACATGATCCCATGGTAGGCCCGTGACACCCTCGGAGCGGACAATGAGGCGTGGCCCGGCCCACCCGTAGGCTACGGCCATGCCCGAGGACCGCTTCCCGGCCTTTGTCGTGCGACGTGGCGAGAATCAGATCACGAGCGGAGTCGAGGAGCTCGGCCTCGACGACCTACCCGCCGGCGAGGTGCTCGTCGAGGTGTCGTGGTCGTCGGTCAACTACAAAGACGGCATGGTCACCGTCCCGGGCAACCGGGTGGCCCGCACCTCGCCGCTCGTCCCCGGCGTGGACATGGCCGGTGTGGTGGTGGCGAGCGACGAGCCTGCGCTGAGAGTCGGGACCGAGGTCATCGCGCACGGCGGAGAGCTCGGCGTGGCCCGCCATGGTGGCTATGCGCGCTTCGCGCGCGTGCCGGTGGGATCCGTCCTCGCCCTTCCCGAGGGCCTTTCGGCGCGCCAAGCCATGGCCATCGGCACCGCCGGCTTCACCGCGGCCCTGTCGCTCGACCAGCTCGAGCAGCGCGGCCTGCGCCCCGGGGACGGCCCTGTCCTGGTGACCGGCGCATCGGGCGGGGTGGGATCCTTCGCCGTCGATCTGTTGGCGTCCCGCGGCTATGACGTCGTGGCGAGCTCGGGCAAGGCCGACGAACACCCCTGGCTGAAGCGCCTCGGGGCGACCTCGGTCATCGGGCGCGACGACCTCGACGAGGCCGGTGGGCGGGTGCTCGGCCCCGAGCACTGGGCCGGTGCGGTCGATTGCGTCGGAGGCGAGACCTTGCCACGCATCCTCCAGACGCTGCGCTACGGCGCGGCCGTGGCCGCCAGCGGCCTCACCGGCGGCACCGCCCTACAGACCACCGTGTACGCCTTCATCACCCGAGGCGTGGCATTGCTCGGGGTCGACTCGGTCCAAACACCCCTCGAACGCCGACGCACCGTGTGGGGCCGGCTCGCCACCGATCTCCGACCCGCCCATCTCGACGATCTCGTGGCGGGCGAGGTCGGGCTCGACGGCGTGGCCGGGGCGCTCGCCGACATCTTGGCATCACAGGTGCGCGGGCGGCTCTTGGTCCGGATCGGCGACGGGCCGTCGCAGTGACAGCGATCAGGACTGTGGCGGTGCCGTTGTCTGGGACTGCGCCGAGTCCTGACTGAACACCGGCGACACCGTGAGCGTCCCCGCTTGGCAGACCACGGCGTTGATCGCCACCACGTCGTGGTCCACCGCGTGCGGTGGCGTCACCTCGATGTGCGCTGCGGTCGGACACGTCTCGGTGCCCGTAGGTACATCGGAGTACGCCACATTGAAGTAGGCCGATGCACCCGGCGCCACGGTGATCGGTCCAGGGGCGAAGTCCGTGAATTGAAAATTCCCCCCGCTCACCACGTGGGTGGGGAGCTCGTTGCCCGACGCGTCGACGAGTTGCGCCCCGGGATAGCCGTCCATGGGACACGGTGCCGCCGACGTGTTGCGGAGCGCCAACGTCAGCTCGAAGGTTCCCGCCGCCCCCTGGGATCCCACCACGGTGGTGACGAGGTCGCGCGCCGCGCAGGCCAGTCCCGGCAGGATCGAAGACGTCGTGGTCGATGAGCTCGACGAGCTCCCCGTCGAGGACGTCGATGCCGTGGTCGGCGTGGGAGGGCCCGGCGACGAGCACGCCGCCAGAGCCACAGCCGCGACGGCCCCGGAGACGACCCTGCCCGTCCACCGGCGCGGCCGGTGTCGTGTCGAGGTGCTCAGGAGCTGAAGTCCTCGGGCCGGACCGAGTCGAGGAACTGGCGGAACTCCCCGACCAGTTCGTCGGGAGTCGACGGGTCTCCGTCCTCGTCCTCGTCGTCGGTGGGAAGCAAGATCCCCTCCGCGTCCATGAGGTCATCGGCCACGAACAACGGGCTCCCGGTGCGCACCGCCAGGGCCACCGCGTCCGACGGCCGGCTCGAGACATTCAAGGTGCCGGTGCCGCGCTTGAGCTGCAGCTCGGCGAAGTACGTGGCGGAGCGCAACTCGGTGATGACGACGCGCTCGAGACTGGCGCCGAGGGCGTCGACGATGTCGCGCAACAGATCGTGGGTCATCGGCCGCGGCGTGGCCACACCTTGGATGGCGAACGCGATGGCAGTCGCCTCAGGTGCGCCGATGAAGATCGGGAGTGTCCGGCCGAGCCCTTCGGCCTCGGTGAGCAGCAACACGGGCGTGTTGGACTGCAAGTCCACCCTCACCGCGCTCAGCCGCACCTCGACCATGGTTGAAACTTACCGCCCGTAGAGGGCGGCCACATACGCATCAGGGTCGTTTTCGAGTGTCCGAGGGTCGCCCGCGGCGACAAAGGGGAGGTTCCGGTAGCGGCCCTCCACATCGAGACCGTATCCCAGGAGCAGGTCATCGGTGGCCTCGAAGCCTGAGAAGCGCACCATGACCGGGACGATCCTGCGCACCCGTCGGTCGAACAAGGTGCACACCTCGAGCGATCCCGGGCCGCGCCGGCGAAGCTCGCCCAGGATGTAGGTGCAGGTGAGGCCGGTATCGACGATGTCTTCGACCAGGACGACGTTCCGGTCGTGCACATCGTGGTCGAGGTCCTTCACGATCCGGACCCGGCCCGTGCCCTCGGTGTAGGTGGAGATGCCCAGGAAATCCACCTCGCAAGGGACCGTCACCCGGCGTGCCAGGTCGGCGACGAACGGCAGGCTGCCTTTGAGCACCGCCACCAGGAGCACACCGGCGGGGTAGGCGGCGGACAACTCCTCCCCCAGTCTGGCCACCGTCCGTGCCAGCGCGTCGCGGTCGTGCAGGATTCGCGCGCCGCCGCGCTCGGTCACCTGTCGCGCTCGGTCACCTGCCGAGCTGGTCGCGCAACGTGGTCCGCAGGAGCACCTCCCGCAGCGCCTGGCCCAGCTGGGTAAATTCGGTCACGATGGCATGGGCCCGTTGCCGGGCCTCGGGGTTGCGTTGCTTGAGCAGGGGCAGGACGATCTGCTCGATGAACGCCGCCTCGCGCTCCGCCGCGTGTTTGTGCAACCGGAGATGTCTGGCCTCCACGCCGTAGTGCGCCAGTCCCGCCGCCACGCGCGCCACGGTCAGGGCGTCTTCGTCGTAGTACGACACGCCGCCGACCACCCGGCCGCACAGGAGCCCGTAGGACTCGAGCTGCTCCACCGCGGCCACGTCCAGACCGCTTCCCTGGGCCAGCTCCTCGATCGTCATCGTGGCGCCTGCCAACGCGCCCACCACGAGCTCGTCGTCGAGCTCGTCGACCGGTCCGCCCGATCCGGTCTCGGCGCCGGGGGTGCCCGGCGCAGGGCCGGGCGCGGCCCGGGGGTGGCGCGACCTCAGTTCGGTCGAGCCCATAGCAGCTCCGCCCGACACCTTCACCGGCTCGGGGGCCCCGGGTCGGGGCCCCGCACGCCCAGAGGACCGGCTGTCTCCGGGAACCGGATCCGGGGTAACCCGATCGCGTCCCGGTCGAGCCGGCGCCAGGGCCGGCGAGGACACTCGGCCTCCGGTCCCCGCCTCGGCTCCACCCCCGACACTCCTGGTGGTGGCTCCCGTCGAGGCGGCAGTCCGGGTGCCGGTGCCCAGGGAGGCGGCCCCTGGGGCAACGCCGCGGCCCGGGCCCGAAGACCCCGCGCCCGAAGAAGGAGAAGGAGACGAAGAAGGAGACGAAGAAGGAGACGAAGAAGGCGAAGGAGCGACTCTGCCCCGTCCGGTATCGACCCCCCGGCCGCGTTCCGCGCTCTGGGTCTCGAATCCCGGTAACTCACGCCCAGCCGCCCGGGGTCCAGCGGGCGCAGCGGGCCGTCCCACGAGCACGGGCGCGGTGCGCCCCGACGAGCCCGCACCGGCGCGTCCGTTGTCGTCTCTGTAGTCGGTGCCTTCTTGTTCGAGGCGGCCCTTGATGATCTTCAAGGGAAGGAAGTGCTCGCGCTGTTGGCGCAGCACCCAACGCAGGCGTTCCACGTCGTGCTCGTAGAACTTGCGGTAGCCCGACGGGGTCCGCTCCGGGTTGACCAGTCCCTGGCTCTCGAGGAAGCGGATCTTCGAGATGGTGACGTCGGGGAATTCCTGACGGAGCAGCGCCAGGACGTCCCCGATCGAGAGGTACGTCCGTGCGCTCATGGTGTCCCGCCGGGCACACTCACTCGTCCGCCGCCGCCAGGTAGACGAGTTTGAACTTCCCGATCTGGACTTCGTCACCCGAACCGAGCACCGCTTCCTCGATGCGCTCACGGTTCACATAGGTGCCGTTGAGCGATCCCACATCACGGACCGTGTACCCGCCGTGGCTCTTGGAGAACTCGGCGTGGCGTCGCGACACAGTGATGTCGTCGAGGAAGATGTCACTCTCGGGATGTCGCCCGGCGCGCGTCACATCGGTCACGAGGTCGAAACGGGTACCTGCGTTGGGCCCTCGCTTCACCACGAGGAGTCCGGTCCCACTGGGGCGCTCGGGAAGCGTCACACTGAGCTCCTCGTCACCGGCTTCGCCCTGGGCGTCGACGGGGTGCAGGGTCACGGTGGTGTCCGCAGTCGGGCCGCCCAGCACCGCCCCACACGACGAGCAGAAATTGGCATCGCCGGGGTTGCGATGGCCACAGTTGTTGCAGAACACGCCGTCCACGCTAGCCCGTCCCCCACGTCCGCCCGACGTCGAACTACTCGGAGATCAGCGCGGTGTAACGCGCTGCGTCGAGGAGTGCGTCGAGCGCGCCGACGTCGGTGGGGACGATCTCGCTGATCCAGCCCTCGCCGTAGGGGTCGCTGTTGAGGAGCTCGGGGGCATCGGCCAGCGCGGCGTTGACCGCCACCACCTCTCCGGCCACGGGCGCGTAGATCTCCGAGACGGATTTCGTCGACTCGACCTCACCGAGGACGCCGCCGAGCTCGACGTGGGCACCCAGCGCGGGAAGGTCGACGTAGACCACGTCACCGAGCGCGTCTTGGGCGTAATCGGTGATGCCCACTCGGACCTTGCCGTCGACGAGCCGCGCCCATTCGTGGTCGGTGCTGTACCGGCGGTCGTCGGGCACCTGCATGGGCGGGACGATACCGGAAAGGCCTTCGAGGTGCCCGGGCCGCGACGACTCAGCCGGGCCTCATTGCATCATCTGGCGGATGCGGATGGCTTGCTCTTGGGCACGCGCGCGCGCCTCGGCTTCACTGGGTGCCTCCGCCCACACATGGGTGACGGGCTCTTCGGGGTCGGGGACCACCAAGGTCCATCCGTCGGGCTCGGGGAGCTTGACGCCGTCGACGAGGACGACGTCTCGACCCTGGGCCCGCTCCACGGTGGTCCGCATCACGGTCCCCTTCTGCTCCCACGGCGTGACGATCTCTTCGTGGACGATGTGGATGGCCGGCAGCCGGCTCGCCAGTTTCGAGAGGCGCTCGTCGGTGCGGGCCAACATCCCGAGCAGATGGACGAGCGTCGCGACGCCGTCAAAGGCGGGCAGGAAGCGGGGGAAGATGTAGCCCCCCATCTGACTGGCGGCGAAGGTGACCCCGCCGGTGCTCGCCACCTCCATGAGGTGGGTGGCCGAGAGCTTGGTCCACATGATCTCGGCGCCGGCTTCGGCACAGATGTGCTCGGCGGCCATCGGCGTCGACACCGGGAGGGCCACCTTGGCATGGCGGACCCTCGAGACCACCAGGTCGAGGAGGAGCAAGAGGGTTTGGTTGTCGGTGAAGACCTTGCCTTCGTCGTCGACCAGGGTGAGGTTCTCCCCGCCCGGGTCGATCACCGCTCCCAGGTGGGCCCCCGAGGCCCTGACCAGGCCCGCCACGTGCTCGGCGGCGGCCCGAGGGTCACTGGCCATGACCGCGGCGGTGGCTGCGTAAGGGTTCACCACCAGAACCTCGGCGCCCAGCTTGGCGAGGACATTGGGCATCACGAAGCTGGCGGTGCCGAAGGAATAGTCGAGGACCATCTTGAACCCCGCCCGGGCGATGGCGTCGACGTCGACGGTGTCGCTGAGCGCGGCGGTATAGAGCTCCAGGGCGCGCGGCGCGTAGCCGATGTCGCCGATCTCCGACGCCAGGGCCCGTCGGAACTCCTCACGGTGGTACAGCCGCTCGATCTTGCGTTGTCCGGGCTCGGCGATGTCGATGCCGTCCTGGTCGAAGAACCGGATCATGACCGACTGGGTGTCCTGCTCGAAGAGGCGGACGGTGATGCCACCCAGGCTCCGGCCCGAACGCACCTGGAAGCGGGTGACCGGCACCGTGGCGACCTCGAGGTCCTCCACGTTCACGCCCGCCGCGTTACATCCCACGATCATGGCCCGCTTGAGCACCCGGGCCGCGCGCGACGTGTCACGCGACGCGGTGATGGTGCTGCCCTTCTCCAGCGTGCTCGCCCATGCCATCGACAGCCGCATGACCAGCTCGGGGCTGATGTCGACGTTGGCGAGCCCGGTGATGCCGAGGCGCCCGAACAAGGTGCGGGCCCCTCGCGACTCCCACACGATCGAGGTGTTGACCGTGGCGCCGGCCTCGACGGTCTTGAAGGGATAGACCTTCACGCCGGACTTGATCACGGCATGGGCCCCCACGAAGGACTCGTCGCCGAGGACCACCCCCTCCTCGCACCGCACACCCTGGCGCAGGTCACAGGAGCGGCCCAGCACGCAGCCGTCGAGCCGGACGCCGGCTCCCAAAAAGGCGTTGTCGTGGATGACGGTGCGCTCGAGCGAGGCGTTGTCCCCGATGCGGGCGTTGGCGCCGATCACGCAGTAGGAGCCGAGGACACCGTTCGCCCCGATGTGGCAGTTGTCACCGATGATGACCGGACCCCGGACCTCGGCGGAGGGGTCGAGCTCGGCCCCCTTGCCGAGCCACACGCCGGGCCGTAGGGAGAAGCCGCTGACCTGGACCGCCACGTTCTCGTCGAGGATGTCTTGATGGGCCCGCAGGTAGGCGTCGAGGGTGCCCACGTCCTCCCAGTAGCCCCCCGCCACGTACCCGAACAGGGGCTTCTCGTCCTCGAGGACCTTGGGGAAGACCTCCTCGGAGAAGTCCACCGCCCTGCCCTCGGGGATGTAGTCGAAGATCTCGGGCTCCAGCACGTAGATGCCCGTGTTGATGGTGTCGCTGAAGACCTGGCCCCAGGTGGGCTTCTCGAGGAATCGCTCGATCGACCCGTCGTCGCGGGTGATGACGATCCCGAACTCGAGGGGGTTGTCCACCGCCTTGAGCGCGATCGTGGCCAGGGCTCCCTTCGAGGCGTGATGGGCCACGAGCGAGGTCAGGTCGATGTCGGTGAGGACGTCACCGGAGATCACGACGAAGCGCTCGTCGAGCTCGTCGCGGGCGTTGCGGACCGAGCCCGCCGTGCCCAGGGGCGTCTCCTCGGTGGCATAGACCATGCGGACACCGAACTCGGACCCGTCCCCGAAGTAGCTGCGGATGGCGTTCGCCATGAACGCCACGGTGACCACGATGTCCTCGAACCCGTGTTGGCGCAGGAGGTTCACGACGTGCTCCATCATGGGCCGGTTGGCCATGGGGAGCATGGGCTTGGGTTGGTTGGACGTGAGGGGGCGAAGTCGCGTGCCTTCGCCCCCCGCCATGATCACCGCTTTCATGCGAGCACGATGTTCACGTGGACCATGTTCATGCGGGCACCGGGGCGACCCTACCCCGCCGCCATCCGACTCGCGCGACCTCGGGCGAGGGCCCGGCGGGACAACGGGATGTACGCCGCAGCCGCGATCCACGCCAAGGTCAAGGCGGGAACAGCGCTCAGCCAACCCACGATCTCGATGGGGTGTTGCCAGCCGGCATGGCCATGGGCGAGCAGGAATGTGGGATAGGCGAACATGAGCCCGAAGGTCCCGGCCTTGCCCACCCACAAGACGTCGATCCTCTGGGCCCCGAGCGCGGCGAGCAATAACACCGCCGCCGAGACGAGGACTTCGCGCACCACCGTGAGCAGACCGAACCACAACGGCACCGCGCCCACCACGATGACCGAGATGACCGCCGTGCCCACGAGCACCCGGTCTGCGGTGGGGTCGAGGACCTTGCCCAGGGTCGACACCTGGTGCCAGCGCCGGGCGACGAAGCCGTCGACCCAGTCCGTGGCGCCGAGGACGGCCAAGAGCGCCGCCGCCGCGGTCTGGTGGTGAGCGCCGAAGAGTAACCAGACGAACACCGGGACACAGGCCAGGCGGACGAAGGTGATGCCGTTGGGCGCCGTGAGGATGCGGTCCGCCCCGACCTCGACGTCTGGGGGGACGTCGTCGGGGGGTCCGGTCACGGCATGGAGTCTACGAGGCAGACCGGTCCTCCCCCGGCTGGACGCCGGGTGTGCTACGCAAGGCCGATGCCCCGCTTCCGGCCCTTCCCCGGCCTGCGCTACGACAGGTCCGTCCCCCTCGACAAGGTCATCGCCCCTCCCTATGACGTGGTGGGGCCCGACGAGCGCGCCGTACTGGCGGCGCGTCACCGGGCCAATGCCATCCACGTGGAGCTCCCGGTCCAAGACCCCCGGACAGGGCTCGACAAGTACCGCTCCGCGGCCCAGATCTTCGCCACCTGGCGAGAAGACGGCGTCCTCGCCCCCGAGGCCGGGCCCGCCTTCTACGCGTACCGGATGACGGTGCCCGACGGTCGGTCCACCACCGGGGTGATCGGGGCGCTGGCCTGTGAGGCTCCGGGCGGCGACGTCCTGCCCCACGAGCAGACCATCCCGAAGGACAAGAGCGACCGGCTCGACTTGTTGCGGGCGTGTCGGGCCAACCTCTCCCCCATCTGGGGCCTGTCGCTGTCACGCGGGCTGGCGGCCGCCTACGAGCCCGACGGGCCGCCTCGTGCCGAAGCCGTCGACGACGACGGGGTGACCCACGCCCTGTGGGTACTCGACGCACCGGCTGTCATCGAGGAGATCACCCGCGCCGTCGAGGCCGCGCCGGTGGTGATCGCCGATGGCCATCACCGCTACGAGACCGCGCTCGCCTATCAGGCCGAACGACGGGTCGAGCTCGGTGGGGCCCCCGGTGACCACGACCTCGTCATGGCGCTCGTGGTGGAGCTCTCCGAGGGCCAGCTCTCGGTCGGTCCCATCCACCGCACCATCGCCGGTGTCCCGCCTGAGGTGGACCTGGCCGAATTGTTCGGTCGGTGGTTCGACATCGTCCACGCCGGGCCCGGCGACCACCATCTCGTGGAGTCCGTGGCCGGGTCCGGAGCCCTCGCCCTTGTCACCGGGCGCGGTGTCTGGTTGCTGACGCCGCGCGAGCAGACCTATGCCGAAGCGGGGTCGGATCTCGACTCGAGCCTGGTGGCGCTCGTCACCGACGCCATGCCCGATGCCACGGTGACCTATGTCCACGACTGGCACGCCGCGCTCGGCGCGGTGACCGACGGGAGCGCCGACGCCGCGCTGTTGCTCCGGCCCGTCACCGTGGAGCAGATCTCGGAGTGGGCCCATGCCCGCAAGCGGATGCCTCCGAAGAGCACCTACTTCTACCCGAAGCCCCGCACCGGGATGGTTTTCCGCACCGTCGAGGACTGATCAGCTGAGCAACCGGGCCGGTGAGGGGCTGAGGAACACGGGCGCCGCGGCGCGCCCCCTTCGTCGCAGCGAGAGAAGCTGCGAACGGCGCCGCGGGCGCCCTGTTCCTGTACCCCCCCTGAGGGTCCCGAGCCACATCCCGCCACAGGGTGGCTCGTGGTGCCCACCGAGGTATCGGCGACGGGCCGAGTGGGGTTGAGACTGGGGGTATAGGACCTCGGGCCTGTATCGGAGCTGGTCCCGACCTTGGTACCGGCCTGTGACGGCCAGCTCAGGCCTCGACGGTCCAGGTCCCGCCCGAGGCGAGGAGGGAGGTGAGATCGCCCGGTCCCCGGCGCTCGTTGGCCTCGAGGAGCTGGCGGGTCATCGCCGCGCCGTACTCGGGGCGCTCCACGGCCCGGAAGATCCCGATGGGGGTGGGCTCATAGGGACCCCGGGCCAGACGGCTCAATTGGAAGGCGAGGCCCGGCTCGTCCCGGCGCTCGTCGTGGACGAGGAGGGTGTCCTCACCGACATCGGCGACCTCGGCGATACGGAGGCGACCGTTGGGCTCCATCACGACCCCGTGCTCCTGCTCGGCGCCGAAACGGATGGGCTGGCTGTGGACGAGGGGGATGAGGTTGTCGGCCCGGACATCTTTGCCCGTGATCTTCTCGAAGGCGCCGTCGTTGAACACGTTGCAATTCTGGTAGATCTCGACAAAGGCGGCGCCGTTGTGGTCATGGGCGCGCCGGAACATCTCCTGCATGTGCTTGCGGTCCATATCGTGGGTCCGGGCCACGAAGCTGGCTTCGGCACCCAGGGCCAGGCTGACGGGGTTGAAGGGTGTGTCGAGGGAGCCGAAGGGCGTGGACTTGGTGACCTTGCCCTGTTCCGAGGTCGGCGAGTACTGGCCTTTCGTCAACCCGTAGATCTGGTTGTTGAAGAGCAGGATGGTGATCTTCACGTTGCGACGGAGGGCGTGGATGAGGTGGTTGCCGCCGATCGACAGGGAGTCGCCGTCACCGGTGATGACCCAGACGTCGAGGTCGGGCCGGGTCACCGCCAGCCCCGTGGCGATGGCAGGGGCGCGGCCGTGGATCGAGTGCATCCCGTAGGTGTTCATGTAATAGGGCAGGCGCGCCGCGCAGCCGATGCCCGACACGAAGACCGTGTTCTCGCGCCGGACCCCGAGGTCGGGCATGAGCATCTGGAGTGCGGCCAGGATCGAATAGTCGCCGCAGCCCGGGCACCAACGGACCTCTTGGTCCGAGGTCCAGTCCTTGCGGGTCGTGACCGGGATCTGGGTGTCGGTCATCAGCTGGCCACGTCCTCTTCGGCGATGGTGGTGGTCGACGTCGACCCGATCAACTCGAGGACGACCTCCTCGATCTCCGCGGCCCGGAAGGGGACGCCCTGGACCTTGCTGAGTGTCCGGGCATCGACCAGGAAGTCGGCTCGGACCATCTTGGCCAGCTGGCCCAGGTTGGCCTCGGGGACCAGCACCTTGTCGTAGGCCCGGAGGACCTCGCCCAGGTTTGACGGGAAGGGATTGAGGTGGACCAGATGGGCGTGGGCGACCGAGAGCCCCCGGGCCCGGACCCGACGGACGCCCGCCGCGATGGCTCCGAAGGTCGACCCCCAGCCGAGGACCAGGACGGGGGCGGCGCCGATGCCACCGGGGTCGTCGACGTCGAGGAGGGGGATGTCCTTGGCGATCCCCGCCACCTTGGCGGCCCGGAGATGGACCATCCGCTCGTGGTTCACGGGGTCGTACGAGACGTTGCCCGAGCCGTCCTGCTTCTCGAGGGCCCCGATCCGGTGCTCGAGGCCGGGCGTGCCGGGCACTGCCCAGGGTCGGGCCAGGGTCTCCTCGTCGCGGACGTAGGGCCAGAAGGCGGGGGTGCCGTCCTCTTCGATGTGGTTGGTCTCGGTGGCGAAGGCCACCCGGAGGTCGGGGAGGGTGGCGGGGTCGGGCAACCGCCAGGGCTCGGCCCCGTTGGCCAGATAGCCGTCGGAGAGGACGATGACCGGCGTCCGGTACTTGACCGCGATCCGGGCCGCCTCGATGGCGACCTCGAAACAGTGCGACGGGGTCATGGGCGCCACGATGGGCACCGGGGCCTCGCCGTGGCGGCTGTACATGGCGTGGAGGAGGTCGGACTGCTCGGTCTTGGTGGGCAGGCCCGTCGAGGGGCCGCCCCGCTGGATGTTGATGACGAGGAGGGGGAGCTCGAGGCTCACGGCCATGCCCACCGACTCCGACTTGAGGTCCGCCCCGGGACCGCTCGTGGTGGTGACGCCGAGCGACCCCCCGAAGGCCGCCCCGATGGCGGCGCCGACACCGGCGATCTCGTCCTCGGCCTGGACGGTCCGGACCCCGAAGTGCTTGTGCTTGGACAGCTCGTGGAGGATGTCCGAGGCCGGGGTGATCGGGTAGGACCCGAGGAACAAGGGGAGGTTGGCCTGATGGGCCGCGGCGATGAGCCCCCAGGCCAGGGCGGTGTTGCCGGTGATGTTGGTGTACACGCCGGGCTCGAGCGGGGCCGGACGGACCTGGTAGTTGACCTCGAAGAGCTCGGCGGTCTCACCGAAGTTGTAGCCCGCCTTGAAGGCCCGGGTGTTGGCGTCGAGGACCATCGGCGTCGCCGCGAAGCGCTTCTCGATCCATCCCAGGGTGCCTTCGATGGGCCGGCTGTAGAGCCAGCTCACGAGGCCGAGCGCGAAGAAGTTCTTGGACCTCTCCGCGTCGCGGGGCTTCACCCCGGCGGCCTTGGCGACCTCCATCGTGAGCGAGGTCATGGGGACTTCGTAGACCTTGTAGCCGACCAGGGATCCGTCGGTAAGGGGATTGGAGGTGTAGTTCGCCTTCTCGAAGGCCCGTTCGTCGAAGGCGTCGACGTTCACGATGACGGTGCCGCCGGGTGCCACCGCCCCAACGTTGGTCTTGAGTGCGGCGGGATTCATGGCCACGAGCACGCTGGGCTGGTCGCCGGGCGTGAGGATGTCGTGGTCCGAGATGTGGACCTGGAAGGCCGACACGCCTGCCAAGGTGCCGGCGGGGGCCCGGATCTCAGCCGGGAAGTCGGGGAGGGTGGCTGTGTCGTTCCCGAACATCGAGCTGACCGAGGTGAATTGGGTGCCTGTCAGCTGCATCCCGTCGCCCGAGTCACCGGCGAACCGGATCACCACCCGGTCGAGCTCGGTGGTCTGGTGACGTGTCGCGGTCGACACCTGCGGCCCCCTGTCTAGGGATCGGCCGCCCCCGAACCGTCTACGTGGTGCGGGGCGCGCGAGCGCCGACCCTTCAAACCGAGCATACCGCCGCAATCGACCCGCTCCGGGAACTCTTCCTTCCCACATCGCTGTTTCGGGCAGAAATTCGCTTTTCCGACGAATCGCGAGGCGGACGAATCGCGAGGCGGACGAATCGCTAGGCGGACGAATCGCTAGGCGATGGTGACCGAGGTGTCGAGGAAGACGTCTTGGACGGCGTGGAGGAGCTCGACGCCCTCGGCCATGGGCCGCTGGAAGGCCTTGCGACCCACGATGAGACCCGTGCCGCCCGCCCGCTTGTTGATGACCGCGGTCCGGACCGCCTGGACGAGGTCGGCCGCCCCCTTGGACTCCCCCCCGGAGTTGATGAGGCCGATCCGGCCCGCATAGCAGTTGATGACCTGCCAGCGGGTGAGGTCGATGGGGTTGTCCGTCGTGAGGGTCTCGTAGACGAGGGGGTCGGTCTTGCCGAACTTGAGCGCGTTGTAGCCCCCGTTGTTCTCGGGCTGCTTCTGCTTGATGAGGTCGGCCTCGATGGTCACGCCGATGTGGTTGGCCTGCCCGGTGAGATCCGCGGCGACGTGGTAGTCGGCCTCCGGGGTCTTGAAGGCGGGGTTGCGGAGGTAGCACCACAAGACGGTGAACAGACCGAGGTCATGGGCCTCGGCAAAGGCAGCCCGGACTTCTTGGATCTGGCGGTCGCTCTGGTCGGAACCGAAGTAGATGGTGGCACCCACGCCCACCGCCCCGAGGTCGGCGGCTTGGCGGGCCGAGCCGAACATGACCTGGTCGTACTGGCTCGGATAGTGGAGGAATTCGTTGTGGTTGAGCTTGACGATGAACGGGATCCGATGCGCATAGCGACGAGCCACCGCCCCGAGCCCGCCCAGGGTGGTGGCGATGCCCGAGGAACCTGCCTCGAGAGCGAGCTCCACCAGGTTGGCGGGGTCGAAGTAGATGGGGTTCTTGGCGAAGCTGGCTGCACCGGAGTGTTCGATGCCCTGGTCCACGGGAAGGATCGACAGGTAGCCGGTCCCACCCAATCGACCGTGCTGGTAGAGCGTGGCCAGGTTGCGGACCACGGGGATGGGACGGTCCGTCTCGACGAAGACCCGGTCGATGTAGTCCGGGCCCGGGAGGTTCAGCTCATCGGCGGTGACCCCCTTGCAGGTGTGAGTGAGAAGGCTCCCGGCCTCGGCGCCGAGGAGCGCCTCGATGTTGGTGGCCACGGTTGACGCCTCCTGTCGGAAATCTGCGGATTCGGGTTCCGAGCCTACCGCCCCCGTTTTGGCTTCTCCGGACTACGGAGCTGTCCCGATGGCCTTGATAGCCCGATCGAGGCCCGGGTCGTCGACGTCGTGGTGGGTGACGAGACGAAGGACCCCCGGCGCGATGGTGCCGGCCAGGATGCCCTCGGCGTGGAGGTGGTCGATCACCGCAGTGGTGTCGCGGTGGGTGAAGATGACCATGTTGGTCCGGACAGAGTCCGGGTCACAGCCCGCGCCGGGCCAACGGTCGGCCACCGCCTGGGACAGGCGTTTGGCCCGGGCGTGGTCCTCGGCCAGGCGGTCCACCATGGTCGACAGGGCCACCAGGCCGGCCGCGGCGATGACCCCGGCCTGACGCATGGAGCCGCCCAGTCGGAGCCGCTCGATCCGGGCCTGGTCGATGACGTCGACGGGGCCGGCCAGGACCGAGCCCACCGGCGCGCAGAGGCCCTTGGAGAGACAGGACATGACCGTCGTCACCGGGGCCGCGAACCGAGCCGCGGTGACGCCCGTGACGACTTCGGCGTTGAAGAGCCGGGCGCCGTCCATGTGGACGGGCAGCCCTCGGGCCGCCACGACGACGGCCTCGATGGCGTCGAGGCTCCAGGGGACTCCTCCCGAGGGCATGTGGGTCTGCTCGATGCAGACGATGCCGGGCTCGGGGTAGTGGTGTGAGGCGGCCTCGATGGCCCAGGTGATGTCGGCCACGGCGATGGTGCCGTCGGTGTCGTCGACGGGATGGATCTGGATCCCGGCGTTGACCGCCACCGCGGCGGCCTCGTAGATGACGACGTGTTGGCGACGCCCGGCGATGGCCAGCTTTCCCGGAGGACAAAGGGCGCGGAGTGCCGCCTGGTTCGCCATGGTTCCCGAGGGGACGTAGATCGCGGCGGGCTTGCCCACACGGAGCGCGTAGGCCTCTTCGAGTCTGTTGACGGTGGGATCGTCCCCGTAGCCGTCGTCGCCCACCTCGGCCTCGGCCATGGCCCGGCGCATCTCGGGAGTGGGACGGGTGACGGTGTCGCTGCGAAGGTCGACGAAGCCCGAACCACCAGAAGGAGCGTCGGCCCGGGACATGGAAACGATGCTACCGACGACCGCCTGCGGCTCCCCGTCGTTGTCGTCGCCGGGGGGACCCGAGCGCGAGAAGGCGGTCGGTCACATCGGCCAGCTCGGGGTCGACCGAGGCCACCCGGGCGAAGAGCTCCCGGGCCAAGGGGACGTTGCCCGCCCGCTCGTAGAGATCGGCCAGGACATACCACTGGCGGAGATGTCGGTCACCGGGATTGCGGAGGTTCTTGGCCGCGCCCGCGGTGGCGAGGACCACGATGGCTTCGTCGAGCTTCCCCACCTCCGCCAGGTCCTCGGCCAGGACAAGGCGACCTTCCACCAGGACGTCGGCCGAAGGTGACAAGCCCCGGAGTTCCTTCCATAGGGCCTCGACCCGACGGTGATGGCCCATGGCCCGGTGACAGTCCATGAGGACCGGGACCTGGCTCGGGTCACCGCCCGAGAGCTTGCGGGCCGCGTCGAGATGGCGGACGGCCTCGCGCCAACGGCCCAACCGGTAACAGACCAACCCGTGGAGTTCTCTGGCTGCCGCGGACTCGGGGACCTGGTCGACGAGGTCCCGGGTGATCCGCAGCGCCTCGGGATAGCGGTCCCGCTCATAGGCGCGTGCCGCCGCGGCGAGGCGGTCGGCCACCTTCCCGGCCTTGGCCCGTCCCACCGCGCCGGTGATTTCTTCGACCACGTCGGTGGGGAGGGCCTCGGGGTCCTTGGGTGAGGTCGGAGAAGGGCGACGGTCGGTGGATGAGACGCGGCCGGGGTTGGACCCCCGGCGCGACTTGGACGCTCGGCCGCCCGTGTCGGGATCGTCGGTCGCCACCCCGTCGAAGACCCAGATCTCCTCGGTCCACTGAGGTCGGGGATGGCCGTGATCGGACCGGGCTGCTTCGCGCTCGTTGTCCGGACCGTGAGAACCGTCCTCGCCCAGTAGCCGGGCTCCCTTGCGGGCGACGCTCCCCCAGCCCCGACCCGCAGCGGGCAACGGTGGCGGCGGCGGGCGACGGTCGGCGGGCTTGCGATCTGCCGGCTTGCGATCGGCCGGCTTGCGATCTGCCGGCTTGCGATCGGCCGGCTTGCGATCGGCCGGCTTGCGATCTGCCGGCTTGCGATCTGCCGGCTTGCGATCTGCCGGCTTGCGATCGGCGGGGCGAGGAGAACGGGGGCGGTCCCCCGGGGGTCGAGGCGAGCGCGGTCTCTCTGTTCTCTGTGGACTTCTTGCTGTTCTCGCCGGTCGGGGTCGATCCTCACGGCGGGGGCGATCATCGGCGCGCGGGTGCGCCGGGGCGCGTCTCGGATCACCGTCGGCGCGGCGCGGGCTCTGTGGTCTCGGACCAGGCCGTCCCCCGGTCTCGTTCCGGCGCCTGGGCGTGGGCCGAGGGTCCACCTCGACGCGACGAAGGCGTGCCGTCCGAGGAACATCGCCATCGACACGCCGGGGCCGAGGCGATCCGGCCCGAGGCGCTCCAGTCCGGGGTGCTCCGGAGCGAGGTGGATCACTCCGGCCCCGTCCCCCGGTCCGAGGAGTTCCTCGATCGGGTCGATCGCCACCTCTAGCTGGGCGTTCGTCGCGCCATCCAGTGGGCGGACGAGGTCGGCCCGAACCGGCGTGGCCGGCGCCGCCAGCGGGCGAAACCCGACTCGGGGACGCAGATCTCCGGCTTCGGTCTGACGGCGGACGGCCGGTTCGGGGACCGTCGGGTCTCCGCGGACGCCCCGATGCTGCGTCCCTGGGCACTCGACGAGTGTACCGATCGTTGGTGCGGGCTCCTCCGAAACCCCTGGCGACCTGGGGATCTGACTACAAAGAGACAAGAACGCGGCATTCGGGCCTACAAAACATCCATCAGCGCGAGGATGTTCGCGAAACGTTAACGTTCCTGTCATGTCCCGCGACGTGGGTGCCGGGATAGGTGAAAGCGAGGGGACTATGCGACGACTCGGTGGAGTGGTGACGGTCGCGTTGTCGGTCATCGTGGCGGCATTGCTGCTGGCTGCGTGCAGTTCCTCACCGTCGACAACAGCCACGACGGCGGGGGGCGGAACCGGCGGGACCAAGATCGCCGGGGGGACGGCCACCTGGGCCGAAGCTCCCAACACCCAACCCAACTACATCTTCCCCTTCATGAGCCTCGCCTATTTCAGCGTGGCCAACATCAACCAGTTCCAATTCCTCATGTACCGACCGCTCTATTGGTTCGGGAACGGCGCGCAACCCACGCTCAACCCCTCGCTGTCATTGGCCGAGTCGCCGGTGTACTCCAACAACAACACGACGGTCGTCGTGAAGATGAAGCCCTACAAGTGGTCCAACGGTGAGACGGTCACCGCACAGGACGTCATGTTCTGGATGAACATGATGCACTCGAACAAGGCCGACTGGGCCGCCTATGCGCCGGGGTACATCCCCGACAACATCAAGAGCCTCACCGCTGACAGCGCCACCCAGCTGACCTTCACCCTCAAGGCGTCGGTGAACCCGTATTGGTTCACCTACAACCAGCTGTCACAGATCACGCCCCTCCCTGCGGCCTGGGACATCACCAGCACGGGTGGGACGGCGGGATCAGGTGGATGCTCGGCAGCGGCGTACGGGACCGCGGATGCCAAGTGCAGTGCGGTCTACACCTTCTTGTCGAAGCAGTCGGGGTACGACCCGGCCAACCCGCACGCCACCAACAACTCCTTGGCGACCTACGCCACCAACCCGATCTGGCAGACCGTGGACGGCCCCTGGAAGCTGTCCTCGTTCGACGCCTCGGGCAACGCCAGCTTCGTCCCCAACACGAGCTACTCGGGCTCGCCCAAGCCCACCCTGGCGAAGTTCACGGAGCTGCCCTTCACCACTGACGACGCCGAGTTCAACGCCTTGGTGGGTGGGCACATCAACTTCGGCTACCTGCCACTCCAGGATGTGACCAAGGCGACGACCAACCCGCTCGTGCCCGCAGCCAACAACCCCCGGCTGACGGACTTCACGCTGGCGCCGCTCTACACGTGGTCGATCAACTACTTCCCGGAGAACTTCAACTCCACTGGGGACGAGGGCAACGCCGGGGCGATCTGGAAGCAGCTCTATATCCGTCAGGCTTTCCAGTACCTCGTCGACCAACCGCTCTACATCAACAAGATCGACAAGGGCTACGGGGTGCCGACCTACGGGCCGGTGCCGGTGACGCCGACCAACCCCTTCTCGTCTTCGGTCGAGAAGAACAACCCGTATCCCTACAACCTGTCCAAGGCCAAGAGCCTGCTCTCGAGCCACGGCTGGAAGGTGGTCCCGTCGGGCACCACCACCTGCACCAGCCCGGGCACCGGTGCCAACCAGTGTGGCAAGGACATCCCGGCCGGGGCCAAGCTGGCCTTCAACCTGCAGTACGCCAGTGGCAACGCAGCGCAAGAGCAGATCAACAAGACCGAGGCGTCGTCGTGGGCCCAAGCCGGCTTCAACATCACGTTGAGCCAAGGCTCCTTCGACACCGTCATCGGCAACGCCACGGCGTGCACCCCGTCGCCGAGCTGCAGTTGGGAGCTCGAGAACTGGGGAGCAGGGTGGGTCTACGCGCCGGACTACTACCCCACCGGTGAGGAGATCTTCTCCACCGGTGCGGGCTCGAACTCCGGGAGCTACAGCGACGCCACCAACGACGCGCTGACCCTGAAGACCACCAACACCAACGCCTCTCTGACGCAGTGGGAGAACTACCTGGCCCAGCAGCTGCCCGTGGTGTGGCAGCCCAACACCGTCACGGAGATGTCGGAGATCCAGAACAAGCTCCACGGCGTGCTCCCCCAGGACCCGCTGTGGAGCATCAACCCCGAGAACTGGTACTTCGTGAAGTAGCCTCGCCGCAGTGAAGTTCGAGGCGTCGTTACGGTCCGCCCCGGTCCCGAGGCTCGTACTCGAGGTCGGGGCGGAGCCGTTTCGGGATGAGCAACCGGAACGGCGCGAGCGGCGATGATCGGCTTCATCTTCAGGCGGTTCCTCCAGGCCATTGTCGTCGTCCTGGGCGTGATGCTCATCGTGTTCCTCCTGGCTCACATCATCCCCGGAGGAGCGGCCCGGGCCGCTCTGGGGCCACGGGCCACCAAGATCCAGATCCGTCAGTTCAATCATCTGAACAACTACGACGCGCCCCTCATCAAGCAGTTCTGGCTCTACATCAAGGGCCTCGTGACCAGCTTCAACCTCGGCTACTCGTACCACTGGAACCAGGGCGTGACCCAGGTCATCATGGCCCGTCTCCCCAAGACCCTCGTGTTGGTGGGGTTGGGAACCCTGGTGGCGGTCGTGGTGGCGGTGCCGCTGGGCATCTTGCAGGTCGTCCGGCGCAACAAGCCGATCGACTACGTGCTCACGACACTGTCCTTCGTCTTCTACGCCATGCCCGTCTTCTTACTCGGGGCGCTGCTCATCTTGTACTTCTCCTTCGACCTGCACTGGTTCTCCTCCGAAGCTCCCCAGGGGAGCTCCGTGGGTGCGATCCTTTCGGATCCCGGCGGCCTCGTGCTGCCGGTCTTCACCCTGGCCGCGCTCACCATCGCCTCGTTCAGCCGGTACATGCGATCGTCGATGATGGAGACCCTCACCGAGGATTACGTGCGCACGGCGCGGGCCAAAGGGGCCGGACCGCGCCGGGTCCTCTACGTCCACGCCCTGCGCAACGCCGTGATCCCCATCATCACCCTGCTCGGGCTGTCGATCCCGGCCATCGTGGGTGGGGCGCTCGTGACCGAGGCGCTGTTCAACTATCCGGGGATGGGACTCCTCGCCTACCAGGCCATCACCAACACCGACATCCCCTTGTTGCTCGGGACCACGTTCTTCGCCACGCTGGCGACCATCGTCGGCTCACTGCTCGCCGACATCCTCTATGCGGCGGTCGATCCGAGGATCCGCTATGCCAACTGACAAGGGTCGCGACACGTCAGGCTCGGCATGGTCGAGCCAGGCCACCACCGAAGGGGCGATTCCTGGATCGAGTATCCCGCCGAGCCAATCCCTCCTGGCCGGGTCGGGTCCCGACGGCAGCTCGCCGGCGGGAGGAGAGGCCGTCTCGACCGGCAGTCTCTTCCGTCAGATCGTGTCGGTGTTCGTGGAGAACAAACTGGCCGTGGTCGGGCTGGTGGTGATCGTGGGAATGGTCTTGTTCTGCTTCGTGGGGCCGTTCTTCTACCACACCAACCAGGTCAACGCTCAGACCGCGTTGCTCAATTCCACGCAGAACACCGGTCCCGGGACGGGTCATCCTCTCGGTACCGACAGTGCGGGGTTCGACGTGCTGGGCCGGATCATGTTCGGGGGGAAGAACTCGCTCATCGTCGGGTTCGCGGCCGCCGTCGTCGCCACGCTGTTCGGTGTGGTCTACGGGGCGGTGTCGGGCTTCTTCGGCGGGTGGGTCGACGCCCTCATGATGCGGTTCGTCGACGTCCTGCTCTCGATCCCCCAGCTCTTCCTCGTCATCGTCCTGGCCGTGATCTTCCACACCTCGCTCTTCTTGTTGATCATCGTCATCGCATTGGTGGCCTGGCTCGTGCCGGCCCGGCTCATCAGAGGTGAGACCCTGACCCTGCGGGTCCGGGAGTACGTCCAGGCCGTCAAGGTGATGGGGGGCAAGCGGAGCCGGATCGTGCTGCGCCATATCATCCCCAACACCGTCGGGACGATCGTCGTGAACGCCACCTTCCAGGTCGCCGATGCCATTCTCCTCATCTCGTACCTGGGTTTCCTGGGACTCGGGCTCCCCGCCCCGCAGACGGACTGGGGATCGATGCTCAACTCGGTGGTGAGCGACGCCGGGAACGGGTACTGGTGGAAGATCTATCCCGTGGGTGCCGCCATCGTCCTCGTGGTGGTGGCCTTCAACTTCGTCGGGGACGCGCTCCGGGACGCGCTCGAGGTTCGCCTTCAGCGTCGCTGACCTCGAACGGTCAGCCCGAGGGAACGGTCAGCCCACCGCCGTCGGCACCCGGGTGTCGGGCACGCTGCCCCAGGGGGTCTGGAGCGGGAAGTGACAGGCCGCCAGGTGGCCTGTGGCGAAGGGCCGGAGGGGGGGCTCCTCCTGGGCGCAGATGTCCTGGGCGAACGGGCAGCGGGTCCGGAAGCGACAGCCTGACGGCGGGCTGAGTGCAGAGGGAAGCTCACCGCGGATGTGACCCTTGGGCTTCGACCTGGCCCGGGCCACGTCGGGCTCGGGGATGGCGTCGATCAAGGCCCGGGTGTAGGGATGGACGGTGTTCTCGTAGACGCGCTGGGCGGGGCCGACCTCCACCAACTTGCCGAGGTACATGACGCCCATGGTGTCGGCCACGTACTTCACAACGGCCAGGTCGTGGCTGATGACGATGTAGCTGAGCTCGTGACGGGCTTGGAGCTCCTTCAAGAGGTTGAGGATCTGGGCCTGGATCGAGACGTCGAGGGCCGAGACCGGTTCGTCGGCCACGATGAGGCGGGGCTCGAGGGCGAGGGCCCGGGCCAAGCCGATGCGCTGGCGCTGACCGCCGGAGAACTCGTGGGGGTAGAGGTCGGCCGCTTTCGGGTTGAGCCCGACCTCGTTCAGGAGCGCCCGGACCTTCTCGCGCCGTTCGGAGGAATTGCCGATCCCCTGGACGACATAGGGCTCGCTCAAGATCGTCCCCACCCGCATGCGGGGGTCGAGCGAGGCGTAGGGGTCCTGGAACATGAGCTGCATGTCGCGCCGCTTGTTGCGCAGTGCTTTCGGGCTCAGGCGGCGGATGTCCTCGCCGTCGAAGATGATCCGGCCCGCGTCGGCACGCTCGAGGGCGACGGTGAGTCGTCCGATGGTGGTCTTGCCACAACCGGACTCACCGACGAGGCCGAAGGTCTCGCCCTTGCGGATGGCAAAGGACACATCCGACACGGCTTTCACACTGCCGATCCGTCGCTGGAGCAACGCCCCCGAGGTGACGGGGAACTCCTTCACGAGGTTCTCGACCTGGAGGAGGATCGGTTGGCGCTCGAGGCGCTGGGCGCGACTCCCGTGGTCGGCGAGGATCGCCCCGTCGGGCCCGATCTCCGCGCCGAGGACGACGTCACCTGCCGCCACCGCCGCCTTCGACGCCGCCGACGCGTGTTCCTCGCCCGTGCCCACCGGGTAGAAGCACGCCGCCAGGTGGGTGGGGGCGCCCCCGACCACGTGCTCGAGCTCGGGCTCGAGGTCCCAACACTTGTCCCGGGAGAACCGGCAGCGGGGTGCGAAGCGGCATTGGTGGGTGAGTTGGGAGAGGTCGGGCGGGAGCCCGGCGATGCTGCGCAGCGGGACCGAGGCGTCCTGGTCCAACTTGGGAACCGAGGCCAGGAGGGCCTCGGAGTAGCGATGGCGCATGGCGGTGAACATCTCGAGGGTCGAGGCCTCTTCCACGAGCTTGCCGGCGTACATGACGAGGACCCGGTCCGAACGCCCCGCGATGACCCCCATATCGTGGGTGATGAGGACGACGGCCATCTTCATCTTCTGGCGGAGGTCGTCGATGAGGTCGAGGATCTGGGCCTGGATGGTGACGTCCAGGGCGGTGGTGGGCTCGTCCGCGATCAGCAACTTGGGGTCACAGGCGAGAGCCATGGCGATCATGACCCGCTGGCGCAGTCCTCCCGAGAGCTGGTGGGGATAGGCGTCGAGACGCTCGCGGGGGCGGGGCATCTCGACGAGGGAGAGGACCTCGAGAGCTCGCTCGCGGGCCTGGGCCTTCGAGGCGCCCCGGTGGAGGCGGACGCTCTCGGCGATCTGGCGCCCGATGGTCATGGTGGGGTTGAGCGAGGTGAGGGGGTCCTGGAAGATCATCCCGACGTCGTTGCCCCGGACCTTGCACATCTCCTTCTCCGAGAGCGGGACGACGTCGCGCCCCAGGAGGCGGACCGATCCCGAGGTGATGTGGCCGACGTTGGGGAGGAGCCGCATCACGGCCAGGCCGGTGGTGGTCTTGCCACACCCGGACTCCCCCACCACCCCGACGCATTCGCCCTCGTCGACGTGGAAGGAGACACCGTCGACGGCCACCACGTTGGAATGGCGGAGATGGAACTCGGTGGTGAGGTTCTCGACCTCGAGAACGGCGGTCACCGGTCTCCTCGACGACGGATCGGGGATCGGGCTCTGAGGTCCATCACGACCCAGGCTACCTGCGAGTTGACCGGGCCGAGGGGACGAGTGGGGTCGGAATTGGAGAAGGGCCCCCGCTCTCGCGAGGGCCCTTCTGTCTCGAAATATCCCGGCGACGTCCTACTCTCCCAGGGAGTCTCCCCCCAAGTACCATCGGCGCTGGTGGGCTTAACTGCCGTGTTCGGAATGGGAACGGGTGTTGCCCCACCGCCATGGTCACCGGAAACCTTGCTCCTCTCAGAGGCAGCGTTGCCTCGGAGGTAGAGCAGCCGTCCGGCCACCCCGTGAGCGTTCCATAGCGAGCGCGAGCATAGATGTCTCCAAGCCCTCGGCCGATTAGTACCGGTCGGCTGAACACGTTGCCGTGCTTACACCTCCGGCCTATCAACGTGGTGATCTAGCCACGGGCCTTACCAGGTTGATCCTGTGGGAGACCTCATCTTGGAACGAGCTTCGCGCTTAGATGCTTTCAGCGCTTATCCCATCCGTAGGTCGCTAACCAGCCATGCCCTTGGCAGGACAACTGGCACACGAGAGCTACGTCCGTCCCGGTCCTCTCGTACTAGGGACAGCCTTCCTCAGGTCTCCTACGGCTGCATCGGATAGGGACCGACATTGTTGTTACCACCGGCATATCAACGCCGGGGGCCAGGGCATTTCTGCCTGGCTCTGCATGTCGCCATGCAGATCGGACCATATCTTCACCACGTACTTCGAATGGTGCCTGGCGTATGGTCTCTGAGGATTCTGGATCCTGAGCTCCGGTGAAGTCGGCGGTACCGACCACCACCATTCATCCGAACGGCTTCCGCAGCAAGCTGCCGAAACCCTTCGTCCTGCAAGTGTTCACCCGCATCCATTCGTCGGACGATGCCGGCGAATGTCACGAATTCCTCCTGCTTGCAGCTCAGTAACGGGTTGCGCTCGAAGAAGGGGAGGACTTTCTCAAGCAGATCGGACCGCTTTCGAACAACCAGCACCATGGTGTGGTCGTTCGACTTACGGTGATTCTCTCGAATCAATCCACAGTCGATGCGTTCCTGGATCAGATTTAGAACCTGAACCCGACTCACATCTTGACTGACTCGGAACTCCGGGACGAGTTGCCAGCGCAACCTCGTGCTCGGATTCCTCTGTACTGCTACGTGAAAGCTTCCTTCTCCATCAACAAAACCCGCAATATAGGCATCCAGTCTTTCCTGCTGATTGACCGCACCTGTCGCATTTTCACTTTCCGCATTGTTCACAACCGTCAACGTATATTCAGGCTGTAACAATCATGAATCTTTGCGAATGAGTAGCGCAGGATTCAACCGGTGTTTCCAGCATATAGCCAAGTTTATAGACAGCGCGTATGTCCACTGTCTCACGCATGAACTCCCGTATTACTACGGGCATAGACTATACCTTCACCCTATTTCTAGGGGCCGGCGTGTCATGGCGTCCGTGAATGTTGGAGATCTCCAACTGTTTATGACGCCATCCCTTCGCTGTGGCTAGCGAAGAAGTCGTTACAGGGGCACAACACTCCCATGCTACGCAGATGTTGCTCGACATCCGCGGCGAATATCCGCTTCCTTTTCGAATAGTTTAGGGTCGGAAACGCCAACCTTCTGACGGTTCCCTATTGTGTTGGCCTTCCCTCGGTATTGCCCTGAAAAGACGTTCGGTGGTCTTAATCAGGGTTTCACCGATATGAGCCGGTGTGCACCTAGGAATTACTCCCTAGGGACGCAGTGATAACTACGTTCTAAACCCAGCTCGCGTACCGCTTTAATGGGCGAACAGCCCAACCCTTGGGACCGGCTTCAGCCCCAGGATGCGACGAGCCGACATCGCGCGTAATCCACCGTTTCCAGTGGCGCAGACTATATCTCCACCCTGCCCGGCAAACTGGGCGAGGGGTCGGCGTGTTGTAGCGGCCGTAGATTTTGGCGCTTTGGCGCCAAGTGACCGCTACCTCGGCACAAGGCCTCAGTCGTTACGGGGTCATTACGGAAGCTTGTATCTGAAGTCAGGTAAGACATGAGGAGCAATCAGCTCCACAAAACGGGTCGTTCCAATCACCGACAATCTAATTCGGTGATAGCACTTGTCCCGATTTAGAGTGCCCTGGATTCCCCACTGATCCTCTAGGAGGTACAGCAGCAATTCCTGACACGTCACATCGAACTGCTGGGTATTCAGATACACGGCTCTTCGAGATCTGGAACCGTCGTCCATAAACCAGACAGCCAAGGCCAACGGCGTTAGCTCCACAACTGGAGCCACCTTCTGCCGGTCGGGGTAAAACAACCGGTAGTAGGGAGTGAACTCTGGGAGGCTCCGCGTCACAAACCGATACGCGAACCTACTCCCATTGCTCTGCCGCTGCCTTGGCGCTGTCGATACGAAATCCGCCAGATGGCGATACTTCCAGTCGACATATGTCCGTTGATGGACGGAGTGATTAACCTCGAGAAGAGCGTTTGCCTTGCAGCGCATCGCGCCGTCACCTAGCAAGGTGCCGATCACGATGGAGTGCTGCTCCTCCGAAAGACTTCCCACGGTATTGCCCACTGTACAGATGACCTGTGACAGCTTTGGGTTTCACCGTTATAAGCCGATGCTTTGACGACATTTCTGCCGCCACACCCCAAAATTGAGGTGCCAAACCTTCCCGTCGATATGGACTCTTGGGGAAGATGAGCCTGTTATCCCCGGCGTACCTTTTATCCGTTGAGCGACGGCGCTTCCACACGCAACCGCCGGATCACTATGCCCTGCTTTCGCACCTGCTCGACTTGTAGGTCTCGCAGTCAAGCCAGCTTTTGCGTTTGCACGTCCTGCCCGATTTCCATCCGGGCTAAGCTGACCTTAATAAACTCCTCCGTTACTTTTTTGGAGGAAAACGCCCCATTTAAACTGCCTACCAAGCACTGTCTTGATGTAGTTTATGCTTGCGCACTTCTCCATCAGTTAGTCTTTAAAATTTTGAAGATGGCTGTTTCATCGTCGGATCCACGGCACCCGAAAGTGCCGCTTCAAATCCTCACCACTACGCTACGCATCAAGATCTTAAAGACAATACCAAGCTGCAGTAAAGCTTCCGGGGTCTTTTCGTCCCGCTGCAGGTATCCCGCGTCTTCACGGGAATCGCATTTTCACCGAGCTTGCCTCTGAGACAGTTCCCCAGTCATTACGCCTTTCGTGCGCTTCGGAACTTACCCGAAAAGGAATTGCGCTACCTTAGAACGATTATAGTTATCGCTGACATTGACGAGGGCTTGACTCAGTGAGCAAGCGCATTACTGCGCCCACCCCCAAGATTGACCTTCTCGCATCGGTCAGGCGTCACCCCCTATACATCCTCTTGCGAGTTAGCAGGGAGCTGTGTTTTTGGTAAACAGTTGCCAGGGAGACTTTCGCTGCGGCCCTCTTTTGAGGGAGGGCAGGCCTTATCGCTAACTTACGGCCGCTTGTATGCCGAGTTCCTTAGAGGCAAATCACTCGTTCCCCTTGGGCTTCTCGCCCTATCCACCAGTGTCGGTTTACGGTACGAAGGCGATGCGCTCGTTTTAGCAGATTTTTCTAGGAAGGCTCTTCACAAACGTCGGCCAGGTAAATTCCTGACCTTCTCTCGATGCGCGCGTAAACTTCGCATAAAGAATGCCAAACCAATAAGGCACGCTTACTTATATCCTTCGTCCTCTGTGTATGATCGCACCACCGTGCTGGAATATTAACCAGCTTCCCATCAGCTGCGGTTTTCACCATTGCCTTAGGATCGACTAACCCGTGGTTGATTGCCAGTGCCACGGTAACCTTGGATTTTCGGGGTT
>DATKQM010000062.1:0-116551 GCA_035532735.1 Acidimicrobiales bacterium
GCTCAGCACGGCGGGTTGCTCGGCCAGGGCCTTTCGATGCGGGTGGCACACGCATTGCAGTGCATGCCCCCAACGTGAGCTCCACCGTGGCGACGGGTCCGAGGTCCTCGGTGGCGGGCGAGGCGGAACTGGAGGGGGCGGTCAACACGACGATCCGGGCTCCACTCCGTCTTTCCCCGTGCGACCAGCGCGATTGGGCGCAGAGCGATCTCGGGCTCGGCTTGTGCGCGCGGCGCGGTCATCGAGACATTGCGAATCGGCGACGAAGCTCACGCGGAGATGCACCGAGATGCCCGTCAAAAGGCGTCCTCGGCAGGGACTAGGCCAAGGACCTTCCCCCTCAATCCCCCCACGGCCCCAGACGATGGGCTTTGGCGAGACGATACCGCGCCACGCCCGCGTCGCGACGAGCGGACTCCACCACCAAATGCCTTGACAGCTATATACAGAACAAGGCATGTTCAAGGGAATGGTCACGACGTTCGAGGTGCTGTCGGAACCGAACCGGCGCTGGATCCTCGACCTGTTGCGGACCGGGGAGCGACCTGTCAGAGACCTCGTCGAGGTCATGGGAATGAGCCAGCCGGCGGTGTCCAAGCATCTCCGGGTCCTGCGTCAGGCCGGGCTCGTGGAGTTCCGAACCGACGCCCAGCGTCGCGTCTACCGGGTCCGGGTCGAGCCTCTTGTCGAGGTGTACCGGTGGCTGGATCCTTACCGAGCATTGTGGGCCCACGGCTCGGTGGACAAGGGGCTCGAAGACTGAAGGGTCAATCGGGTCCCAACTGTTCGACCTCCAAGAGCGTAAAGGCGTCGATCACAGCTCGAAGCACCTGGCGGGCGATCCGGGGATCGAGCCCACGTTCCGACGCGAGGTCCGAGGTCCGTTGCAGCATGTCGTCTTCGCGCCCGCGGTCGACCACACCCATGCTCTGTGCCCGCTTGAAGTCGATCACCTCTCGAACAAGGCCAGTTCGTTCGGCCAGGAGGTCGACGAGTCGTGCATCGACGTCGTCGAGGCGCGCTCGGATGTCGGTCAGGGCATCGTTAGTCACGCCCCAATCCTTCCATGGCGTTCGAACCGTGCTGTTCGAACCGTGCTGTTCGAACCCTGCCGTTCGAACCCTGCCGTTCGAAGCCCTGCCGTTCGAAGCCCTGGGCAGTGCGTGGGAGGATGGGTCGCGAGGGGCCTGACCCTCACGAGGGAGACGACGACATGCCCGATAATGCCACCACGTGGAAGCTCATTCATTCTGAACGCGAGGCCCTGGCCAACACCCTCGAGGGCCTGGCGTCCGAGCAATGGGCGGAACCGTCGTTGTGTGCGGGGTGGTCGGTCCAACTCGCGGCGGGCCACGTCCTGGCTGGAGCCGAACAGACGCCAGTTGCCTTTGCTACCAGCCTGATCACGAGCGGACTGCGTTTCAACACCATGGTCGACCGCGACGCGAGGCGGCTCGGCGCGTTGGCTCCCAAGGAGATCATCGAGAGACTGCGGGCCAGGACCACGACCACGAACCACCCACCCGGACCGGTCTCGGCCATGCTCGGTGAGATCGTGGTCCACGGCGAGGACATCCGGCGACCACTCGGCGTGCACGCCAAGATTGCCACCGACGCCGTGGTGGGATGCCTCGAGATGTACAAGAGCGCGAACTTCCCCGTCGGCACGAAGAAGCGCATCGCCGGGCTGAGGTTGTCGGCAACCGATGTCGACTGGTCACATGGTGCGGGCCCCGACGTGAGTGGTTCGGCGCTCTCGATCCTCATGGTGATGACCGGGCGAGGCATCGCCATCGACGAGCTCTCCGGTGAAGGGGCCGCCATCCTTCGCACCCGCCTTTAGAAGCTCGAGTCCACGCCGCGGCGCGTCACACCGGGACCGGCGTGGTTGTAGCTTCTCTGGAGGCCCCACAAGTAGTTCGAAAGGAACCCATGTCGATCGCGATCGGTGACCGCATCCCCGACGTCGAGTTGCGCCGGATGGTCCGCAAGAGCCCCGAGGCGATCCGAAGTGGCGAGGTCCTCGGGAAGGGGAAGGTGGTCTTGTTCGCCGTTCCCGGAGCCTTCACCCCGACATGCTCGGACTACCACCTCCCGGGGTTCGTCCACCGCGCCGACGAACTCTTCGCCAAAGGCGTCGACACCATTGCGTGCATTTCGGTCAACGATCCCTTCGTGATGGGCGCGTGGGGACGCGATCAGAAGGTGGGGGACAAGGTGCAGATGCTGGCCGACGGCAACGGCGAGTTCACGCGAACCATGGGCCTCGAGGCCGACATGACCGGCGCTGGGCTCGGAGCCCGTTCGAAGCGTTATGCGGCGGTGATCGACGACGGGGTGGTCACCGCCCTCTTCGTCGAAACCGAGCGGGGATTGAACGTCAGCTCGGCCGAATCGGTCTTGGCGGCGCTTTAACGGGAGGCGGCGAGGGTCGGTCAGATCTGGATGTGGCTGAGGAGCTCGGCCTTGCGGGCGTCGTAGGTCTCGAAGTCGATGATCTCGGCATCGAACTCGCGTTGTAACTGCTCCACCTGTTCCAGGATGGCGCTGCTGTCGACGGGCGCGGCGGTCTCCTCGGCGGCATCGGTAGCCAGGGGGTCGTCGGTGGACGGGTCGCCCTTGCGCTGCCGGCGGTCGCGCTTTTCCGCAGCCCGCGAGCGCTTGTCGATGTCGCGCTGGCGCTTGGATGCGCTACTTCTCTGCGCAGCCACGGGTCAGGACACCGGTTCGGCGATAACAGCATCGACGACGGCGCCGTCCTCGGCGGTCGATTCCTGGACCTCGGACGACGACTCCCCGACGGCGACCACTGCACCGTTGGTGTCCCCAGCGCTTTCAGCCGTAGGTGCCGCACGGTCGGGGCGGGGCCCGTCGGGACGGGGCCCGTCGGGACGGTCGGGGCGACCGCCTCCGGGACCACCTCGGCGTCGTCCACCTTTGTCGCCGGCCAGGGTCCGGACCACGTAGGGCAACAGGGCCATCTCGCGAGCGTTCTTGATGGCGAGGGCCACCGCGGCCTGGTGTTGGGTGCAGGTCCCTGTGCTGCTGCGCGACTTGATCTTGCCGCGCTCACTCATGAAGCGCCGCAGCAGGCTGCTGTCTTTGTAGTCGACGTGTGTGACCCGGTCCTTGCACAGCATGCAGACCTTGGGACGCCCGCGCCGGATCCGGCTCTTCGTGTCAGTCGGTCGCGGCCGGGACCGTTGTTTGCGGGAAGATGGCATGTCCGGTTCTCCTGGAGCGTCGCGCACATGACTTCAGGAGTCCGAAGCCCGAATCGGAAACCGAGGATCAGGGTCGGCGCGAGCGGCAAACCCAATCGACGGTATTCTAGCGTCTGCTGACTTCGGGCGTCCACCCGGCCAAGTAGCCTGGTCGACTCATGTCCGTTCGTGGTGACCTTCGCAATGTAGCCATCGTGGCACACGTCGATCACGGCAAAACGACGTTGGTGGACGCCATGCTCCGCCAGACCGGGGCGTTCCGGGCCAACCAGGAGCTCACCGACCGGGTGCTCGACTCGGGCGACCTCGAGCGCGAGAAAGGCATCACGATTCTCGCCAAGCACACGGCGGTTCCCTACGGCTCGGTGAAAATCACCATTGTCGACACTCCCGGGCACGCCGACTTCGGGGGTGAGGTCGAGCGAGCCCTGGCCATGGTCGACGGCGTGCTCTTGTTGGTGGACGCGTCCGAAGGGCCCCTGCCCCAGACGCGCTTCGTGTTGCGCAAGACCCTCGAGGCCCGTCTGCCGGTCGTGGTGGTGGTCAACAAGGTGGACCGGGCCGACGCTCGCGTCACCGAGGTCGTCCACGAGATCGAAGAGCTCTTCCTCGACCTCGACGCCGATGAGGACCAGGTCGGCTTCCCCGTGCTTTACGCCAACGCCCGCGCCGGGCGGGCCGGGACCTCACCCGATGCCATCGGGCCCGACCTGGTCCCGTTGTTCGAGGCCATCGTCGAAAGCGTGCCCCCACCCCAGTACGACCCCGAGATGTCGCTCCAGGCGCTCGTCACCAACCTCGATGCATCCCCGTACCTGGGGCGGCTCGGGATCTGCCGCGTCTACAACGGCACGTTGCGCCGGGGCGAGACCGTGGCGTGGTGCCGGCTCGACGGCTCGGTCCAAAAGGGCAAGGTGACCGAGCTGTTCTCTTCCAAGGCGCTGGAACGCGTCGAGACCGACGAAGCCGGTCCGGGCGAGATCGTGGCGGTGGCGGGGTTCCCCGACGTGACCATCGGCGAGACCCTGGCGGATTCTGACGACCCCCACCCGCTCCCGGCCATCTTGGTGGATGAGCCCAGCTTGGCCATGACCATCGGCATCAACACCTCACCGCTGTCGGGCTCCGATGGCACCAAGGTGACGGCCCGGCTCATCAAGAGCCGACTCGACCAAGAGCTCGTGGGCAACGTCTCGTTGCGGGTGCTTCCCACCGACCGGCCCGACGCCTGGGAGGTCCAGGGCCGGGGCGAGCTCCAGCTGGCGGTGCTGGTCGAGACCATGCGGCGAGAAGGCTTCGAGCTGACCGTGGGCAAGCCCCAGGTCGTCACCCGCACCATCGAGGGCAAGCTGCACGAACCCATGGAGCGTCTGGCCGTCGACGTCCCGACCGAGTACCTGGGGGTCGTCACGCAGTTGCTCGCGCTTCGCTATGGGCGTCTCGAAGAGATGGTCAACCACGGCACGGGTTGGGTGCGCATGGACTACAAGGTGCCGGCGCGCGGGCTCGTCGGATTCCGCACCGAGTTCGTCATCGAGACGCGCGGGACGGGCATCCTCCACCACGTCTTCGACGGATGGGAGCCGTGGCACGGCGACCTGCGGGTCCGACGCAACGGTTCCATGGTGGCCGACCGGCGTGGCGTGACCACGACCTACGCGCTCATGGCGCTCGAGCAGCGCGGCACGTTGCTCGTGCCGCCCGGTACCGAGGTCTACGAGGGCATGATCGTGGGTGAGAATTCCCGGACCGACGAGATGGACGTCAACCCGGCCAAGGAGAAGAAGCTCACCAACGTCCGGTCCTCGACCGCCGACGAGCTCGAGCGTCTCACCCCTCATCTGCAGCTCTCACTGGAGCAGGCCCTGGAATTCATCGGGGAAGACGAATGCGTCGAGGTGTCACCGCACTCGGTCCGGCTCCGTAAAGTCGTTCTCGATCAAGCCATCCGTGGGCGCCAGCGCAGTCGCTCTCGTCGAGACGTCACCGACAACGGCACCGGGCCCAAGCAGTAGTCGGACCCGGGTCCACGGGTCCGACTACACGGGTCCGAGCTATGGGGCCTCAGGGCGCGAGCGCCAACGGAGACGACGTCACGGGGTCATAGGCGGCGTAGCGCGCCGCACGTAGCCCCACGAAGATGGGGCCGCTCGTCCCGCACGACCGGTGCCGAGCCAGGGCCACGCCGAACACGTCGTAGCCCGAGGGCGTCTTGAGGATCTTCGAGTATCTCGGTCCTGTCCCGCTCGACAGGTTCGAGGTGATGACCCCACTGGGCTTGAAGGTGGTGCCGCACCAACGCACGAGCGGGGGAGCGCCGGTGAGAGCCAGGGTTCCGTACTGGGCCTTGTTGATGAGCTCGATCCAACCCACGCCGCTCAGAGCGATCACGACCAGCGTGATCAGAGCGACACGGCGCGCGGCGCGCCCGAAGCGGACGGCCACGGCCGACCCGAGGGCCGCCACCAGCACCACCTCCAGACCGGGGCCGAGCCCGACAAGCGACTCCAAGACCCAGGTCACGACAGCGACGACGCCCAGGGCCACGAGCACCCGGCTCGGCGACACCCACCCGGGTGCGGTCGCCGTCTCGGTCTCCCCGGCGGGAGGGCTCGGCAACGGCTGGCCCCAGACCACCCTCCGAGCCTAGGGTTGACAGTCCCAAATTCTGACGATGCCCGATTGCGCTCGGTGGGGCATCATTGATGTAGATGAGGTAGTTGAGAACGATTGGCATGCACGTAAGGGGGGCTCATGACCGGTTCCGGTCCCGGTGATCGGCGGTTCAGGGCGACACCGCCCTTGACGCGGGAATGCAGGCTCTGCTGGAGGAATGTGGTCCTCGAACCCCAGCACGTCGAGATGACAGACCAACACGTCTACGTTCGTTGTCCGAACTGCGGGGGGTCGTTCCCGATCCGACACAGCGATGCCGAGGCCATGCTCGGTCACGAGGCCTCCGCGGCCGGCTGACGCATACCCCGGGAAGGCCCGGGGATGCCCTACAGCCCGAGGAGCAGGCCCGGCAAGGCGAGCGCCGACGCGCACCGTCGCAGGGCATCGAGGGCGGTGGCATCGCCCCGAGCTGCTTGGGCCCGTAGGACCAGCGCCTCGCTCAGAGATGTCGCCGAGGCCGGGGCGGAGAGCAAACCGGCGACGTCTCCGGTGATCTCGGCCCCCAGGGCGGCGGCCGCGGCAACAGCGGGAGGCGCATCGAGGGCTCGAGCCGACTGCGCGGCCCGCTGGATCCAGGGCAGCGCCTCATCGCTGCGACCCGCCAGGACCAGGGCCAAGCCGTTGAGCACACCGGCAAGGTCACCGAAGGGCCCCAGGCCGGGTCGCTCGACGATGTCGAAGCGCACCAAGGCCTCTTCGACCCGACCGGCCACGGTCAGTTCGGTGCCGATGACGAGCAGCGCCATCCCGACCACAGGGTCAGGAGAGGAGACCGGGGCGATCGGGGGGACGAGGCCCGAGGCACCTCGGGCGACGGCCACGGAGAAGGTGGCGGCACACCCCACCCAGGGATAGCCCTCGGGGTCCACCATGGCGCTGAGCCGTTGCAGCGTCTGGGCCTGGACCCCGGCGTCGTCGAGCCGACCGCTGAAGCGCGCCATGATGGCCAGCAGGCTCCGGCCGTGGACGGCCATGTCGATGGCCCCGAGCTCTTCACCGAGCTCGGCGAGCCGTAAGGCGAAGCGCTCGGCCTCGGCCGTGTCGAGCGCCGTGCCCCACAGCGACCGGATGAAGTGGTGCCACGCCAGGGTGGTCAGGGTCCCGAGTTGCCTCGACCGGTCTCCGGCGGCGTCGGCGAATTCCAGGGCTTGCGCCAGCCACTCCGGGACCCGCCGGTCGGTCGGTCGGGCCAGGCACAAAAACGAGGAGGCGGCGACAGACCCCACCTTGTCACCGGTCTCCTCGAAGAGCGCCAGGCCGAGCTCGAGCTCGCGTGCGGCCTCGTCCATGCGACTCATGTTGAACAAGGCGACGCCGATGTTGGCGTGTCCCCACGCCTCTTTGTCGACGATCCCGAGGTCGTGCCAGCGCGCCGTGATCGCCTGGAGCTCGGGGAGTGCGATCGCCGGCTCGGCGAACACCTTGGCGTTGGCGGCGGTGTGGTCCCGCTCGATGGCGACGGCGGGGTCGTGGGGGTCGTCGGCCACCATGGCCAGGGTCTCGAAGACGTCCTCGGGCCGGCGGCACAGGGACTGCACCTTGGCGAGGTCGAGGAGTGCCGATGATCGCCGGCACCCGAGCGCGACAGCGCGTTCGAGGAGGCGCATCGCATCGAGCAGACGCGCCGCCGCGAACAAGTCCTGACCCGCCCGGGCCAGTGCCTCGGCCGCGTCGGCGACGACGGTGGTGTCTTCAGAGAGGTACCCCGCAGCGCGGTCGAGATGTCGGGCACGCTCCTCGGATCCCACCACGAACGAGGCGGCCCGGCGATGCAACTCCCCGCGCACGTTGCGCGGCAAGGTCTCGTAGGCGACCTCGCGCAGCAACGAGTCCACCGTGTCGTAGCCGCCTTCGGGCGCGTGGCGCATGAGCCCGTTCTCAACCAGGGCTTGCAACGCCGCAGGGGCGTTCGGTGAGCCCAGGGCACTGAGATCCTCGGCCGTGGCCCCGCCCATGACCGCGGCGTGCTGGAGGGCCAGCTTCTGTTCGGGCTCGAGCGCGTCGAGTCGGGCCGCCAACAGGGCCTGGAGCGTGGCCGGGATGGTGCCCGGCGCGCTCAACCGGTAGCAGTCGCCGTCGTCGACCAACAGGCCCTGGGCCCGGGCCATCGACACCAGCTCGCGTAGGTAGAGAGGATTGCCCCCGGCCCGGTCGACGAGGAAGTCCGCCGCCTCGGTGCCGAGCGGCTTGTCACAGGTGAACCCACCCGCCAACGCCACGGCGTCAGGCCGGCTGAGCGGACCCAGGCGGACCGTGGTGGTGGCGGGGAAGGCGGCCAGCCATTCGCCGGGATCGCTGCGTCCGACGAGCACTGTGAGCAGGGGCACGTTGTTGAGCCGTCCCGAGAGCTCTCCGAGCACCTTGAGCATCTGGTCGCCGCTGCGATGCATGTCGTCGATCAGGATCATCATCGGCCGGCCGCTGCCTTTTTCCTGGAGGAGCCGGCCCAGCGCCCACAACTGCTCCTGGTGCATCCCGGCCGGATCGATCGACTGGAGCGACTGGTCCATCTCCCCGGCGAGCGACATGACCCGGGCGGTCACCTCGGGGTCGGCCACGGGCCCGAGCTGGCGGATGACCTCGGCCGCCACCCGGGCCCCTCCCAGGGCGCCGTAGGCGGGGTAAGTCGAGCGCACCACGGTGCCGTCGACCTCAGCGGCCCGGGCCAGTTCGGTGGTCAGCCTGGTCTTGCCCGAACCGGCGTCGCCACAGACCACGACCACCTGGGGCTGGCCGTCGCGACTCACTCGTCGCCACTGCGCCTCGAGGAAGGCGAGCTCGTCGTCACGACCCACGAGGGGAGGAGCCGCCGCGCTGGGCTCGAGTTCGACGGCTTGCAACGACACCGCCTCGAATACCTCGACAGGCTCCTGCTTCCCCTTCAGCAAGATGGGCTGTCGGGCCCGGAACGCGATCCGTCCTCCCGCCAGCTCGGTGGTGAGGCGACCGCACAAGACCTCACCGGGACCGGCGGCTTTCTCGAGGCGGGCCGCCACGTTCACGGTGTCACCGATGACGGTCATGTCCCCGCCCGCGCCCATCGTCGTCGCCATCACCTCGCCGGAGTTCACGCCGATCGAGAACACCAGGTCCCCACCGAGGTGTCGCATGGCCATGGCCGCCGCCACGGCGCGCTCGGCATCATCGTCATGGGCGAGCGGTACTCCGAAGACAGCCATGACCGAGTCGCCCATGTACTTGTCGACGGTGCCGCCGTGGTCGGTGACGATCTCGCCCAACTCGCGAAAGGCGGTGTCGACCAACCGGGCCACGACTTCAGGGTCGGTCCGCTCGGCGAGCGAGGTGAAGCCCACCACGTCGGCGAACAGGACCGTGGCCAACTTCCGTTCTTCGACCGCGATGACCGGGGCGGCCACCGGAGGGGTGGTGCGGTCGAGGCCGGCGCCGCATTGTCCACAGAACCGCTGTCGGTCGCTGACAGCGGCCCCACACGATGGGCATCCCCCCACGGGAAGCGTCGCCCCGCAATGCCCGCAGAACAGGTAGCCCTCGGGGTTGGGCGTATTGCACCTCGGACACAGGTCCACACCTTCACGGTACCGCCCGCCGGTGACCACGGTCCCCGCCGACCAGGGCCGGGTCCGACGCCACGGCGGCCCCGTAGTCGCTCGGATGATATTCGGGCCACAGACGAGGCTCGTGGAGGATTTCGGCGCCTAGTTGTACACCTAGTGCCACCGCCGCGTCGAAGAAGGCGCGCCCAGCCCGGTCGCCGAGGTGAAAGCGATGTGCAGCTCCCGGTTCACCGCCACCGCGGCGAGCGGGCTCAACCAGAACGATGGTCGACCTTGTGTCCCGTACCCGATGACAGAGCCGAAGTCCATGACGCGCGTCGCATCGAGGGGACCGAGCACCGCGTCGTAGAACTGCGAGGCGGAAGCGACGTCGGCACACTGGATCGAAACATGGTCGAGCACGCTGTGATGCTGGCGATGACCCGCCCGCTCAGTATGGGAACCCGCTCAGCATGGGAATCAGGATGCGAGACGGCACGGGGGGGTGCCGCATGTGCGACCCCGGGGGGGCCGAAGGCCACACGGAGCGGCAACCCACCGAGCCGGGAACCGAAGACCGCGCCGACCTCGGCGTCCCGGGACGACCCCGGTCACGTCCGTCGCCACAGGCCGTCTTCTCCAGCCCTGCAGTGGGGTGTTCGATGCACTCGCACTGGCTGACCAGGCGATCCCCCACCGCCCACCACCTTCGTCGGTAGCGCCTGGGGAGAACAAGCGGAAAACCTGGGGATTCTCAACGGGTCCCGGCCAGGGCCAGCGCGCCCAGCGCGCCCGCCATGGCCAGCGGCGCCGCCACCAGGCCCAGACGCGTCGCCTTGGCGACCGCAGGGTTGGCTCCGGCGTTCCGGGCGGCACGCAGCCACAAGATCCAGGCCAGCGAGCCGGTCACGAACAAGTTGGGCCCGATGTCGAGCCCGACGAGCAGCGCGAAGGGGCGGTGCGGCACCCGCGCCGCCAGCAGTGACGCGGCGGGCAGGTTGTTGACGACAACGCTCGCCAGGGCCGCTACCGCAGCGGTTCCCCAGGCGTCGAGATGCGAGAGGGCGTTGGTCGGCCCCGACCAGCTCCGCCCCAAGGTCCCGAGCGCCAGCGCCACGCCGAACAACCCGACCAGGACCGGGATACCCAGGACGTCGAGCACCCGGGTCGACGACGTCGGTCCCCGGGCTGCTCTGACCCCGGCCGCGGCGAGCCCGATCCCCGCCACGGGAAGGGCCGGGGCCCGCAGGACCAGCACGACCACGGAGACCGCCGCCACCGACACCACCGCCACACCCAGCCCGACACGGTCGCGCTCGGGGCCCGCCATCGGAGTGGAGTCGACCGTCACGCTCGGGCGCAACACCTGGCGATGCGCGTAGGCGACCACCGCCGCGGTGACGAGTACCGACACGAGCCAGGCGGGGGCCACCTCGACGAGGAAGCGTCCACCCGACAGATGGAGGTGACCGAGGACGATGAGGTTGGTCAGGTTCGAGCCGGGCAGGAGCAGCGAGGCCGCGTTGGAAAGAAGAAGGCATCCGTACAGCAGCGGGGCTTCGCTCCCGCCGCGGCTGCGCGCCGCATAGACCAGCACCGGCGTGAGGAACGCCACCGACGTGTCGAGGTTCAAGATGCTCGTGACGCTCGACACCAAGATGACAGAGCCGGCGAACAGCACCGCACCGCTCGACGAGGCGCGCGCCAGGGCTCGGCCTGCCGCCGCGAAGAGCCCACCCTCGTCGGCCACGAGCCCCACGAGCAGAAGCCCCGCCACGAGGACGAAGGGCGGCCAGTCCTGGCTCGCGGCCGAACGCGCCTCGGTCCGGTCTGCGGCGATGGCGAGCGTCGATCCGACGATGCCCATCGCGGCCAGGGCCCAGGCCCCGAGACCGCCGCCCGCAAGTCGCAGCCGCTTCAGCGTCGTTCTCTTCGACGTCAGGAGTCGGGAGTGACAGCGGGTGTGAAGCCGAGGGTGTACGAGGTCATCGACAACGAGCCGAACGCGTATCCCTCGACGAGCACGTCTGCAACCAGGCCGGCCGCATCGGCGAGGCCCGCCAGATAGAGCAGTGGGATGAAGTGGTCAGGGGTCGGGACGGCCAGGTCGAAGTCGCCGTGGCTCGATGCCTCGACGATCGTCGCCGGCGACGACGCCATGGTGGCCCGGGTGTCCTCGTCGAAACGCTGCGCCCAGTCGGTGCCGGACTCGGGGTGACGCCCGTCCATGAGCCCGAGATTGTGGACCACGTTCCCGCTGGCGATGACGAGCACTCCCTCGCGTCGCAACGGTGCCAGTCGGGCGCCGAGCTCGAAGTGGTACCGAAACGGCTTGGTGGCGTCGATCGCCAGCTGCACGACGGGTGCCTTTGCCTCGGGGAAGGCATGAACCAACACCGACCACGACCCGTGGTCGATGCCCCAGCTGTCTTGGTCGAGCCCCACCCACATCGGCTCGGCCAGCGCAGCCACCCGACGGGCCAGGGCCGGGTCGCCGGCCACGGGATACGACACCGCGAAGAGCTCCGGGGGAAATCCGTAGAAGTCGTGGATCGTCCGGGGCCGGGCCATGGCGGTGACAGCCGAGGCGTTGATGTACCAGTGAGCGGAGACCACGAGGATGGCCCGGGGCTCGGGGACGCCGGCGCCGAAGGCCCGCCACGCCTCGGTGTAGCGGTTGTCCTCCAGGGCGTTCATGGGGTTGCCATGTCCCACGAACGCGGCTGGCATGACGGTGTCGTCCCCGATGTCGTCACGTGCCGTCGTCACGGCCTCACCCTAGACATCCCATGGAAGCCCCGACGATCCTCACCGACCGCCTGTAGGTTGGCCCTATGCCTGAACCTTTCCTCGACGCCACCGCTCTCGCCGAGTTGGTCAGAGACGGCTCGGCGTCGCCGGCGGAGCTCGTCGAAGACGCCATCGACCGGATCGAGAAGCTCAACCCCGAGCTCAACGCGGTCATCCGTCCCCGCTACGACGAGGCGCGCCGCGAAGCCTCGGGGGAGCTTCCCGAGGGGCCCTTCCGCGGTGTGCCCATGGTCTTGAAGGACTTGATGTGCTTCACCGCCGGTGAGGAGATCCACGAGGGCATGGGCGCCCTCAAAGCGGCGCGCTACGTGGCTCCACGCGACCAGGAGCTGGCGCGGCGTCTGCGCGCCGCGGGGTTCGTCGTGGTGGGTCGGACCAACACCCCCGAGCTCGGCATCGTGCCCACGGCCGAGCCCCTCGCCTACGGGCCGTCGCGCAATCCCTGGAACACGGCCCATTCGACGGGGGGATCGAGCGGCGGATCGGCCGCCGCGGTGGCGTCGGGCATGGTGTCGGTCGGCCACGCCGGTGACGGGGGCGGGTCGATCCGTATCCCGGCCAGCGAGTGCGGGTTGGTGGGGCTCAAGCCGTCGCGGGCCCGGGTCCCGCTCGGGCCCGAATGGGGCGACCACATGGGCGGTCTCGTGTGCGAGCTGGCCGTGACCCGCACCGTGCGCGACACCGCCGCGGTCCTCGACGCGGTGGCAGGGCCCGCCCCGGGAGATCCCTACGCGGCGCCGACCCCGGCCCGTCGGTTTCTCGAGGAGCTCGGCGTCGATCCGGGTCGACTCCGCATCGGGATGCAGAGCGCGGCGTTCGGTGCCGCGGTCGTGACCGATCCCGATTGCGTGGCGGCCACCGAAGCGGCCGGTGCGCTGCTCGAGTCGGTCGGCCATGTCGTCGATCCCACCCACATCACCGCGCTCGATGATCCGGGGTTCGTCGAGCAGTTTCTCCTCGTCTGGGCGGCGGGCATCGCCAACGACGTCGTGCACTACTGGGCGGAGAAGCTCGGCCGTGCCTTGGGCCCCGACGACGTCGAGCCCTTGACCTGGGCGCTCGTCGAAGCGGGCCAGGCTGCGAGCGCGGCGGACTTCCTCGCGGCGCGCCACAAGCTCCAAGACATCTCTCGTCGGGTGGCCGAGTGGTACGAGACCGGCTTCGACCTCCTCCTCACGCCGACGCTCGCCCAACCGCCGCCCTTGATCGGAGAGTTCGACTCACCGGCGGAAAACCCGCTGCACGGACTGTTGCGTGCCGCCGAGCTCGTGCCCTTCACGCCGCCGTTCAACGTGTCGGGCCAGCCGGCGATCTCCTTGCCGCTGTACTGGAACGCCCAGGGCCTGCCCATCGGGGTGCAGTTGGTGGCGCCCTACGGACGAGAGGACATCTTGCTCCGGGTGGCCGCCCAACTCGAAGAGGCCGCGCCCTGGGCTCAGCGGCGGCCGCCGGTGGGGGCGTAGTGGCGGTCGACCACCGGTAACTACCAGTAATCGCGCATCAGCACCCCGGCCCACGCCGGCTCTCGCACCGGGCCTCGGGGGCAGAAGTCCGACATTGTAGGGCTTCACGTCGAGCACGGGCGTCCCGTCGATGGCGTCGAGCCCCCGACCTCGGGCCAGTGGGCTCGACCCCGGGGACGGCGCGCCCCGCGGGTGATCTCGTCGGCGGCGACCCGATCGAAGACGAAGACCACCTTGATGTGGGAGAAGTCGCCCAGCCCCGCCGTGGCGTCGGGACCGAGGACCACGCCGTCGAGCTCGATGGCCTCGGCACGGCCCCCCACCACGATCCCGATCGGCTTCATCTCGATGGCGGCGGAGTCGGGTGGCAGGGGCGAAGCCTACGGTGCCTACGAGGGCGGTCCCGGAACCGAGATGCCGGCATACCCCGGTGGGGGTTGGTCGTCGGGACACGACCCGACGGGGTCGTTGTAGTTGGCGTCGTGCACCCAATCGCCGGCCTCCCAGCCTGGTGCCATGGCGGGGAGCGAGAGCACCGGCGTGAGGTCGTTCACGATCATGGCCCCGAGCTCGGCCGCGCCGTAGGGGCAGACATGGGTGTTGTCGATCTTGCGCGCCCGGACCCATGCGCCGCTCGGGGTCTTGTTCCACGCATAAAAGCGATCATGTGGAGCGAAGAGCTGATCGGTCGGGAGGTACAGGGCCTGGCCGGGGAAGAATTGCACCGCCTCGGCGGCCACGTCGTTCCAGATGATCTGGCGCGCGTCTTGTTTGGTCCACGTCGCGGCCTGGGTGAGCGGGTCTAGGATGTAGGGAACCGGGCCCTCTTGAGGGAACTGCAACAACACCACCATGTCCACGCCGTCGCCCGGGGCCAGGATCGTCCGCAAGGCACTGGTCAACTCGACCAGATACGCCTGGGGGTCCTGTTGGGCGAGCTCGGCGTCCCACGACCACGTGCCGATCACGATCTCGGGGTGGTACTGGGCGATGACGCCCGACAGGTCCGTGGCCCACGTCTTGTCGGTGCTCAGCCCCCATCCCCCGAAGGCGCTGTCGGCCACCACCTTCACGTCCCCGGTGGCCTCGAGCGCGGCAGTGACCCCCGGCGCGCTGTCGGCCATCACGCTGTCTCCGAGGATCCACGCCCGGAGAGGGTCCGCCGCCGTCACGACCCGGCCGGCGGGGAGGGTCACGGGGGTGAGCGCCTGGGCCGGGCGCGTGGCGGGGGCCAACCGGACCCGTGCCGCGGAGGCCTCAACGGGGGGGACCGTAGCCACGAGCACCACCCCGGCCACGGCCACGATCTGGGCCGGGACGAGGGCGCGTCGCCACCACAAACTCCAGTCGATGCGCCGCATGGGTCCTTCGACGGCCGCGTAGCTGACACACGACGCGCCGAGCATGGTGGCCAATCGCACGCTGAGCAACCCGGCGCCTCGCAACCCTGTGCTCGACGTCGTGAGGACCACGATGACGGGCCAGTGCCACAAGTAGAGCGAATAGCTGATCCGGCCGAGCCATCGCAGCGGGGCCGAGGCGAGCACACGCGCCACCGGGCCCTCGGGATGGCGGATCGATCCCAGCACCACGACCAGCGCGCCGAGCGCGATGGCCACGAGCCCACCGTCCCAGATCCACCCGGGAGGCCCCGTCCCGAGGGCCGTGCCGAGGGCGACCGCAGCGACGCCGACCATCGTGGCCGCGCTCCACAGCCCCGGGCGACGGGTCGGTCCCGCCGAGCGCAAGGCCATGGCGCCGAGGCCGCCGAGCAGTAACTCCCAGACCCGTGTGTCGGTACCCAGATAGGCGCGGTTGGGCCCGAGGATGTGCGCGGCGATGCCCATCCACAGCGCCGAGCCCACGGCGAGCAGCCCGGTTGCGACCACGAGGGTGCGCATCCACCGTCGACCCCCGAGGGCCACGAGCCCGAGCACGAGCAGCGGCCACACCAGGTAGTACTGCTCCTCGACGGCCAACGACCACGTGTGCAGGAGGGGGTTGACCGCCTGGAACTGGGCGAAGTACCCGTGTCCGGCCACGATCTGCTGCCAGTTGGCGAAGTACAAGAGCGTGGACATCGCCGGGGCGCGCAACTGCGAGGGCACCACGCCCGGGCCTCCGAGCAACGCGTAGAGCCCCAACGCGAAGACCAGGAACAACAGCGCCGGGAGCAAACGCCGGGCCCGGCGGGCCCAGAAGGCCCCGAGCCGGATCCGCCCCGATCGGTCCCGTTCGGCGAGCAACAGGCTCGTGATGAGGAAGCCGGACAGGACGAAGAAGACGTCCACGCCCACCCAACCGCCCCCGAGGTATCCCAGGTGGAAGGCGATCACCGCGGCGATGGCGACACCGCGGGCGCCGTCGAGCGACGGCCAGTACCGATGTTCCTCCATACCCCCCAAGCTCCGCCTCGCGTGCCCTTACCCCGATGAACACGCTATCGGCGACGGGTCCCACTCACGGTGATCACCCCGTCGCCGACAACTCAGTCGGTTCCGCCGCGGCGGCCGAGACGGCGCGCAGCGCCATGACCACGGCGGCGAGCGACGCCGCGAAGGCCAGGTAGGCGGCGGTGTGCGACGTGGGGAGACCGCCGTTCTGCTCGACGAGGGCGCCGGTGACGGCGATCCACAAGAACGAGGCCACCGGGAGTCGCCGGGAGGCGAGATCGAGGACGAGCAGCCCGACGCTCACGGCCAGCAGGTAATAGCTGGCGAACCACACCTCCGCCACGAGCCGACCGGCGAGACAGGCCGTGGCGAGGCCGATCAACGCCACCGGCGAGAGCAGCCGGTTGCCGACCCGCCATCGCGCCCACACCGACATGACGAGGGCCAGGACGACCGGCCCGTCGCGGGCGATGAGGAGCTTGGTCGACTCATTCAGGTTGGCCATGCCGACGACGGTCCCGGTCGACAACTTGACGACGCCGGCGTCGACCGCGCTCAGGGTGCTCCACGTCCCCGACGGGTCGACGGCCACGAAGGGGAGGATCCCGCACCCCACCACGGCCAGGGCCGGGAGAGTGACCCGAGCCCGCTGGGGCCACCCCGGGGCGGCCACCAGCACCGCCACCAGGGGGAGCAGGGCGAACTGCTTGCACAAAAAGGCGATGCCGAAGAGCACCCCGGTGGCGGCCCATCGTCGACGCAGGGCCTGGGCGAGTCCCGCGCAGCCGAGCCCGACGCTCACGAGGTCCTGGGGATGAAACGTCTCGATGATGCTGTCACCGGCGGCCGGGATCGCGGCCAGGACGATCACCAAGAGCGCTTCGGCCCAACCACCCCCCGCTCCCGACACCCGCAGGAGCGATACCGAGCCGAAGACGAACACCACCCACGCCAACAGTCCGAGCACGGCCTGGGACCGGTACCACCGGTGGGTGGAGAGCTGGTCGGGCGCGCACCACGGCAACAACAATCGTGTTACCGCCGTCACGCGCCCGTCGCACCATGTGGGCGAGCCGATCAGCGGTCGAAACGCCAACACGAAGGGCGACGCCAACAGCGCGTAGCCGGGTGGCTGGGGCAGGACGGAGTCCTTGGCCGCACCGTGGAGGTCACCGTCGGCCAGGGCGGTGGCGGGATTGGTCACGCCGTAGGCGTCGCCCGTCGAGGGCCCGCCCCGCAGGGTCACGATCCCGATGAAGGTGCCCAACGCAAAGAGATAGACCACGACCAGCGCCGCGGTCGGGAGACGACGACTGTTGCGCGCCGGGTCGGGCGCGCGCCGGGGGTCCGGACCGGTCGTGACCGACCCCTGAGGTGTCGTCACGGCGCCAGGGCGAGGTCGCCCTCGACGACCGTGGCGGCGTTCCGACCGTTGACGGCCATGACGCTCCCACCGGGATGGGTCGACGCCCCACAGAGGTAGACCCCGGGTATGGGTGTCCTCGGCCCGAAGCGGTCGGCCCACATCTGGTCGGGAAGGCATTCCCCTTGGAAGATGTGGCCGCCGGTGAGACCGATGCGCGCTTCGACGTCGGGTGGGCCGAGCACTTCGCGGTGCACGATCACCTCGGCCACGTCGGGCGCGAAGCGGCTGATGGCGGCGACGGCGAGATCGCCGATCTCCTGGCGTCGTTCGTCCCATGTCCCCACGGCGAGATCGAACGGGACGTACTGCGCGAAGACACTCATGACGTGACGACCCTCGGGGACCACCGTCGGGTCATAGGCACTCTGGAAGTAGAGCTCGCACCACGCCGGGTCCGGCTCGCCGCGTCGACTCGCCTCGTAGGCCGACTGGGTGGCATCGACCCCGGTGCTGATGGTGACCATGGCCCGGTGCGGGTCGACGTCGGGCCGGGCCGACGGGAAGTTCGGCAGCCGGCTGAGCGCGCAATTGACCTTCAGCACCGGGCTGTCGCTGCGCCACGCCGCCACGCGCATGCGAAAGGCGTCGGGCACGCCGTGCTCGCACAGGGCCACGGTCCTTTTGGGATCGGCGTTGGACACCACGGCCCGGGCTCGGATCGTCTCCCCGCTCTCGAGCACGACGCCCTCGCCGGGCCGAACAGCGGCGACAGCCACGCCCGCGGCCACGACCGCTCCGGACTCGATGGCGGCGTCGGCCAGCGCGAACGACACCTGCCCCATGCCGCCGTCGACGTACCCCCACGCCCCGGCCCGGCCCTCGAGGGTGCCCGAGGCGTGCATGAGATGCACGCCCGCCGTCCCCGGGTCGCGCGGTCCGGCCCAGGTCCCGATGATCCCCTGACCGTGCAGCGCGGTGCGCAGCCGCTCGTCGCGCACGTAGTGCTCGACGACACCGGCGATGGACTCCTCGAAGACGACGTCGATGGCCTCGGTGTCGCCGCCCAGGAGCTCCTCGATCTCGGCCCGGTCAGGAGCGTCGCCGACCCAGGTGTCGCGTCGACCGTGGCGCAGCGCGCTGCGGATCCGGTCGAAGAGCGCCTTGTAGGCCTCGAAGCCCTCCACGTCGCCTGGCGCCAGTTCGGCGACGGCGGCGGCACTCCGACCGGGGTCGTCCCACAACGCGATCGAGGTGCCGTCCTCGAACGGGCACCACAGATGGGGGTCCACGAGCTGGACGCGATAGCCACGGTGGTGCAGCCCGAGCTCGTCGACCACCAGTGGGTGCAACAAGCCGACGGAGTACGCGCATGGGCTCACGATCCAGCCCGGATCGGGAAAGGGTTGTTCTAGCGTGCAGGCCCCCCCGAGCTGGTTGCGACGCTCGAGGACGAGCACGCTGCGCCCTCCCCGGGCGAGATACGCAGCCGCGGTGAGCCCGTTGTGCCCGCCGCCGACCACCACGACGTCCCACTGTCGAGCCGCCAGCTCCGAGACCGGCGCGGGAAGACCGACTTGTCCGAACACCTCAGCTGTGCGCACCACAGATCATGCTTGCAGGTCGAAGCGCGCGCCTGGGGGTGTCTGACTACGACGCGGCCGCCTCGTCCAGGATCGTGGACGGCACGAGTGACAACACCGGGGCCCGTGGCGCGAAGCGTCCGCCGATCCTCCGGTCGAGGTCACCGAAGACATCGACGTCGTCCTCGGTGACGGGCTCCACCGGCGGGCGCAGCCCGAGGACCTCACCCAGGGTCAGGTTCGCCTCCCACGCTCGGAGCAAGGACGTCAACGCGGCCAACGAGAAGCCGTGGGCCTGCAACCGCAAGATGGCCCGCAACCGATCGAGATGGTCCCTGTCGTAGTAGCCGGTGCGGCCGACGAGATCGGGATGGGGGAGCAGCCCCTGGGTCTGGAAGGCCCGGACCTGCCGGGTCGTCGTGCCCGCCGCCCGGGCCAGCTCGTCGATCGTGAGCCGTCGAGACCCGTCGTCCCCGGCGAGCGGGCTCAGGGCGGACCTCGGTCGAGCCATGATTAATTGTACCATAGTTTCGTGTTACATATCTCCCTGGTCCGGGAGATCCCACCCGGACCTCCGTGGACGGGAGGACCCCCATGCCCATCAACCTGGAAGCCGTCGGAGCAGTCTCCGATCCGATCGAGCGTTCGTGGTCGTCGACCGATTGCCTGCTCTACGCCCTGGGTGTGGGCGCCGGCTCGCTCGACGCCACCGACTTCGAGCTCGAGTACACCACGGAGAACTCCGTCGACCGACCCCAGCGCGTCCTGCCCACGTTCGCGGCCGTCATCGGCGGGGGCGGGCCGGCGCGCACCACCCTGGGCTCGTTCGACCTGGCCATGCTGGTCCACGGGGAACAGGCCATCGAGATGTCGGGTCCCATCCCGCCCGACGGGACGGTTCGCACCACGAGCGTCGTGACCGGTATCTACGACAAGGGCTCGGGCGCGGTGGTGGTGTCGGAGTCCACCTCCGTGGACGCGCACGGCGGTGCGCTCCGGTTCGCGACGACCACGTCGCTCTTCATCCGGGGAGAGGGGGGCTTCGGGGGGGAGCGCGGACCCTCCACGAGCGCGGAGCCCTGGCCCACAGGCGAGCCCGACGACGTGGTGACCTACACGGTGCGAGCCGACCAGGCTCTGCTCTACCGCCTCTCGGGAGATCGCAATCCGCTGCATTCCGACCCCGTGTTCGCCAAGCGGGCCGGCTTCGACCGACCGATCCTGCACGGCCTGTGTACCTACGGGTTCACGGGTCGGGCCCTGCTCCACGCCGTGTGCGGATCGGACCCGGCCCGGTTCCGTTCCATGGCGGGCCGATTCTCTCGACCCACCTATCCGGGCGACACCCTCACGGTCTCGATGTGGACCGAGGGCGACGGTGTGCGGTTCCGCACCGACAACCAGCGTGGCGAAACGGTCATCGACGCGGGACGCTTCGTGTCCGCCTAAAGGTGGACGGCCGCGGCGAGCCGGGCCCGCTGCACCGATCGGGTGGTCTCGTCGAGGCGCGTCCGGACCACCTCGTGACGTTGGTCATCGGGGCTCCCGGCCAGGTTGATCCGGGCCAGGGTGGCGGCGGCTTCGACACCTGCTCCGGCGAGCACGGCCGCCACCAGTGCGTCACCTCGCAGGTTGGGGTTTCCCTCTTCGACCAGCTCTGCGGCCATCTCGGCCAGCCGGGTGCCCATGTCTATGACCTCCATGGGCACTTCGGTCGCGGCTGACAACGCGTCGGCCACCGGTTGCCGCCGGTCCGCGGTGTCTGACGCGCCGTCGGGGTCCTGCCGGGCGGCGATGACGGCGAGGTAATCGTGGGCGTCTCGGTCGCCGAGCGGGGCCAGGACGTCGCACAGCGACAGCGCCTCTGCTGCCAGCTGCGGGGCCCGGGTCATCTGTGGCGTCGAGAGTCGTGCCGCCATGGCGCACAGCGACGCCGAGAGCGCCACGGCGAGCACCGCGGCACCACCCCCGCCCGGAGTGGGATCGGCGCTGGAGAACGCCTCGAGCAGTGCATCGACGCGCATCTGGCCGAATGCCCCACCACCACATGCCTCACCATGGCCCTCGGGTTCAGCCATGGCGAGACCGACGTCTTGCAGGCCCGTCGCAGTGCCGGCTCACGAAAGGCCGACGACGTCGCCGTTCTCGTCGATGTCGATCCGTTCGGCGGCGGGATGCGACGGCAGGCCGGGCATGGTTCGCATGTCGCCGCAGATGGGATAGACGAACCCCGCTCCCACCGAGGCGCGTACCTCCCGCACCGGAAGGCGCCAGCCCGTGGGCGCCCCCCGAAGGCTCGGATCCGAGGAGATCGAGAGGTGGGTCTTGGCGATGCAGATGGGCAGGGCACCGAACCCGTTGCGCTCGTAGCTTTCGAGTTGTCGGGCCGCGGCCGGTGCGTAGTCGACACCGTCGGCGCCATAGACACGGGTGGCGATGGTCTCGATCTTCTGGCGCAGGGTCGCCTCGATCGGGTACAGGAGCTTGAACTCCGAGGGCTCCTCGGCCGCCTCGGCCACGGCTTCGGCCAGCTCCACCGCCCCCCGACCGCCGTCGACGAAGTGGGTGCACACCGCGCTGCGGATTCCCATGGAGGCGGCGATCTCCCGGATCGCCGCCTGTTCGGAGGCGAAGTCCTCGGGGAAGGCGTTGATGGCGACCACAGGGGTGGCGCCGTGCATGGCCACGTTCTCGAGCTGCTTGCGCAGGTTGGCTCCTCCGGCGTGCACCTCGTCGGGGTTCTCGTCGAGCAGGTCGGGCGGGAGGGGTCTCCCCGCCACCACGTGATGACGCCCGGCGTGCACCTTGAGGGCCCGGACCGTGGCCACGACGACTGCGGCGTCGGGGGCGAGGCCCGAGGTCCGGCACTTGATGTTGAAGAACCGCTCCGCGCCCATGTCTGCGCCGAAGCCGGCCTCGGTGATCAAGAAGTCCCCGGTGTGGATCCCGATGAGATCGGCGATCACCGACGAGTTCCCGTGGGCGATGTTGCCGAAGGGCCCGGCGTGGACGAGTACCGGCGTGTTCTCGAGGGTCTGGAGGAGGTTGGGCTTGATGGCGTCGCGCATCATCACGGTCATGGCCCCCGCGGCGTGCAGCTCTTCGGCGGTGACGGGCTCGCCGGTGCGGGTGTAGCCGACGACGATCCGCCCCAGGCGCTCGCGCATGTCCCGCAACGAGCGCGACAAGGCGAGCACCGCCATGACCTCGGACGCCGCGGTGATGTCGAAGCCGGCCTGGCGCGGCACCCCGTCCTCGGCAGTGCCGAGGCCGATGACGAGGTTGCGCAGGGCCCGGTCGTTGACGTCGAGCACCCGGCGCCACGTGATGTTGTGAATGTCGATGCCGAGGTCGTTGCCGTGATGGAGGTGGTTGTCGAGCATGGCGGACAGGATGTTGTGCGAGGCGGTGACCGCATGCATGTCGCCGGTGAGGTGGAGGTTGAGTGCCTCGAATGGGACGGCCTGGCTGTAACCACCCCCGGCGGCTCCGCCCTTGATCCCGAAAGTGGGGCCCATCGAGGCCTGGCGGATGGCGATGGTGGCCCGCTTGGAGATGTGGCGCATGGCCTGGCCGAGCCCGAGGGTCGTCGTCGTCTTGCCCTCGCCGAGCGGGGTCGGGGTGATGGCGGTGACGACCACGTAGCGGGCGCGGGGTCGGTCGGCAAGGGCTTCGATGGCGTCGAGGTTCACCTTGGCCACGTATTCGCCGTAGGGCTCGAGGAGTCCCTCGGGAATGCCCGCTTCGGCCGCGATCTTGGTCACGGGCTCGAGCGTGGCCCGTCTCGAGATCTCGAGCGCGCTCAACATGGCCATGTCTCTCTCCTTGACGACGAGGTGTCGGCGCGCATGCCGGGGGAGAGACGCTCGGTCCATCTTCCCCCCGGATGGCTGGCCCACCGTTTATAGCCCCTTCCCGGCCATTGGCGCTTTGAGCCTGATGGGCGTGTCACAGTGGAGGCTCCCGCCGAGCCGAAGGGACGGGCCATGTCGACGTTCATCACCCGCTTTGACACTTCGGGGCCGGGAGTCCGGCTCGCGGTGAAGGACCTCATCGACATGGACGGCGTCCCCACCACCGCAGGGTGCCGAGCCGTGGCCCACGAGGCCGTGGCCGCGATTCGAGACGCGGCGTGTCTGCACGGCGCCAGGTTGGCGGGCGCCCGCATCGTGGGCAGGACCAACCTCCACGAGTTGGCCCTGGGTGTGACAGGCGTGAACCCCTGGTACGGGACGCCGGTGAACCCCCTCGACTCCCGACTGGTGCCGGGGGGCTCGTCGAGCGGCTCAGCCGTGGCGGTGGCCACGCACGAAGCCGACGTCGCCTACGGCAGTGACACGGGCGGGTCGGTCCGGATCCCCGCCGCGTGCTGCGGCACGGCCGGGCTGAAGACGACATGGGGTCGGGTCTCCCTCGTTGGGGTGTGGCCCCTGTCGCCGAGCTTCGACACCGTGGGCCCCATGGCGCGCGACGTGGCTGGCCTCGTGCTCGGCATGGAGCTCCTCGAACCCGGTTTCACCGTGTCGGAGCGGGGCCCGCTGCGCGTGGGGCGACTGCGAGTCGACGCCGACCCGGTCATCGACGCCGCCATCGACGCCGCCCTGGCCGCCTCGGAATGGGAGGTCAACGACATCGAGTTGCCCCGCTGGCACGAAGCCACCGCCTCGGGCGGATTGTTGCTGGTGGCTGAGGCATGGGAGACCGACCGCGAGTTGGTGGCCCGACGCCCCGGAGAGATCGGAGCAGATGTCGTCGGGCGCCTCAAGCTCGGGGGATCGCTGGATGCCAAGGGCCTGGCCTCGGCGCGGCTCGTGCAGCAGGAGTGGAGTGCAGTCCTCGACGAGATGTTCCGGCGCGTCGATGTCATCGCCACGCCCACCCTGACGGTGTTTCCTCCGGGGCTCGACGGGGGCGAAGAACTGCTGATGGCGCGTTGCACGCTTCCGGTCAACCTGGCCGGTGTGCCCGCCCTCGCCATCCCGGTGCCGACCTCGGGCGCACTGCCGGGGAGTCTGCAGCTCATCGGCCCTCACCGCAGCGAGGAGATGCTCCTGGCCGCGGGGCTCGTGCTCGAGTCGGCGATCTCGACGTTGTAGTTCGGCGGACACACCGGCGTGGGCGCGTCAGACGATGCAGCGGTTGAGCTCGGCGAAACTGGTGGTTCCGGCCAGGACCTTGTCGATCCCGTTCTCGCGCAGTCGTTGGGTGCCCTCGGCCACCGCAGCTTCTTCGATCACCGCAGCCGAGGCTTGTTCGAGGATGAGGGTGCGAATGCGCGCCGTCACCACCATGACTTCGTAGACCGCACTACGACCGCGATAGCCGTTGTTGTCGCACTGCCTGCATCCGCCGGGCCCGAACACCGTCAGGTCGTGAGGGACGACACCGCCGGCCGAGGCCGGCAACATGGCCTGGATCGCCAAGCGCTCGTCCTCGCCCGGTGTGTAGGCGACCTTGCAATGGAGACAGAGCCGTCGCACCAGCCGCTGGGCCACGACACAGGTGAGTGACGACGCCACCAGGTAGGGCTCGAGGTTCATCTCGAGCAGCCGGGCGATGGCCGTCGCCGCGTCATTGGCATGCAGCGTGGACAGCACGAGGTGGCCGGTGAGGGCCGCCTTGGCCGCCGTGTGCGCGGTCTCGGTGTCTCGAATCTCCCCCACGACGATGACGTCGGGATCGGCGCGCAGGATCGCACGCAGGCCGGCCGCGAAGGTGTAGTCGATCTTGGTGTGGACCTGGGTCTGCTTGATCCCCGGGATGTCGTACTCGACCGGGTCTTCGACCGTGACGATGTTGCGATTGGGCTCGTTGATCTTGCTCAAGATGGAGTAGATCGTCGTGGACTTGCCCGATCCCGTGGGTCCCACCGCCAGGATGAGGCCCCAGGGTCGTCCGTAGGACAGACGGAGGCGGTGCAGCGCGTCGGGCTCGAAACCGAGCGTGTCGATGTTGAGGAGCCCGTGATCGCGGTCGAGCAGGCGCAAGGTCAGCGCTTCACCGTGCGAGGTGGGGAGCGTGGCGATGCGGGCGTCGATGGGTCGACCGTTGGATTCGAACGACATCCGGCCATCCTGGGGCCGGCGGTGCTCGGCGATGTCGAGGCCGGCCAGGATCTTGATCCGGTTGACGACGCCGGTGGGGACCGACGGTGAGAGGTCGGTGGCGTCGTGCATCACCCCGTCGACCCGAAGGCGGAAGCGCAACCGGCCCTCGTTGGGTTCGATGTGCACGTCCGAGGCACGTTCGGCGACGGCCCGGTCGAGCAGGTTCTCGACGAACCCCGCCACCTGGACGTCGTTCTTCGAGGCGTCCTCGACGCCCGCCGCGCTGGTGGCGGCGGCCCGGCCCGACCGTGCGCCGCTGTACAGCGCCGATCCTGGGCTGAACGCCTGGTCCAGGGCGTCTTGCAGTTGGCCCGGGCCGGTGATGACGGCGTCCACCTCGGTGCCGGCGACCACCTGGGCGTCGTCCAGGGTGAGCACATCGGCGGGGTCCGAGATCGCCACCAGGAGGACGGTGCCGTCGAAGGCCACGGGCAGGACGCCGCGGCGTCGACAGAAGTTCTGGGGCAGCCGGGCGACGGCCTTGGGGTCGGGTGGGAATTCGACGAGGTCACGAAAGGGAAGGTCGAAGATGCCGGCCAGGGCGCGGCTCAGCTCTTCCTCGCCGATGACGCCGCGAGCGACGAGCAATCCACCCAAGGGGTCGCCAGTGACGCGTTGCTCGGCGAGGGCCGAGTCCACGTCGGACGTGGTGAGGTACCCGTGCGAGACGAGCCAGTCGCCGAGCCGGGCCCGGCGCGACGAGTCGTCGCTGTCGGCGTCGATCAACACCGCGTCGGCGATTTTCAGCTGGGGCACGAGGTCCCTTGGTGGCGGCGTCGAGGGGTCATGCTCGTCTCAGGAATGACTGGTGATCGCCGAAGACGAAGCCTTGTCGGGCCACCAACCCTCGTCTGCCGAGTCGGCGTATTTCTGCATGGGACTCTGGCGCAGTGACTCACCGAGGGTGCCGACCATGTGCCAGTCGATGCCTCGCCGACATCCTGCGCAGTCGGGGAATCGATCACCTTTGGTCACGACGATCTGGCCGTGGCCACAGCGTCCGGCCCACACGCCCGACTTTTCGCACGTTCGATTGGTGAATGCCATCGTGTCCCCCCGTTGCGACGGTGTGGCGCTCAGGGGCTCGTCCTGCGCTCCCGACATCGACCACTGGTCAATTCATCGTCGTGGGCACGACACCGAGTAAGGAGACGTGGTCCGGGCAGGAGGATTTGTGACTTTGGTCACTTTGTCGGCGAGGCACTGCGCCACGACGAACGGCGAGCCGTAGAGGGAGCCGTCCAACGGGCCATCGAGGCACATTGGCCGCGCCGGCTGCGTGGAGCGCCGCAGCGCAGTAGACCCCAGACGGGGCCGGCGCTCAGGAGTGCGAAGCGTGTGAGGGCGGCTTGGGAGCGGTGTTGACCAGCACATCTCTGAGGAAACGGAGCAGGTCGCACCGGAAGCAGTAGTCGCGGCATCGATGAGCCATGGACCCTTCCCCCCCTTGCCGACATCCGACCGGACCCCCGAGCCCGGCCGGACACCCCCTGTCGCCTAGGGCAACGGTGATCCTCGAGCCTCACCGCCTGCCCTATCGATCCCCAACACTTGCCCAACAGAAACTCCGGTTTCCAATTCGAGGTGTGGGCCGCGACGGCATACCCCCGGGACCCGGGCCGCTCCGACCCTGGTCCGGGCCTTGGGCCCGGGCCTTGGAGCGGGCCTTGGAGCGGGCCTTGGAGCGGGCCTTGGAGCGGCCTATCCTCGACCCCGAAGCGGCCTATCCTCGACCCCGAAGCGGGGGAACGACGGCAGGGGGAGGCACCGTGATCCGTGGGGAAGGGACCGCCGTCGTGAAGGGCGTGACCCCCGACGAGGTCTTCGATTTCGTGCTCGACCCGGCTCAGTACACCAAGGCGGACACCAAGATCGTCTGGGTCACCAAGTTGGCAGACCTGCCCGAGGGCATGCTGGCACGTGAAGACGGCAAGTTCCTGGGCCTCTTCAAGGGATCGGTGGTGACCCGCTACCGCTGGACGCGTCCTACGAACATCGACGTCACCCTCGAACACGGCGTGCCCCGGGCCCTGCACGCGTGGTTCGAGATCGCCGCTGTCGACGGGGGGACACGAGTGCGCCACGTCGAAGAACTCGATCTGGGCCACGGACCCTTTGGCATGCTCCACGACATGGTGGCCCGCTCGTGGTTCGCGCGCTCGGTCGCCCGCGAGGTCTCAGAGATCGCTCGATTGCTCGAGTCAGGCGAGCGAGGGAACGGGCCCGAACATCACACCACTGGCTGAGCGTCGCCTCGCATCGTGCACGTTCGAGCTCGCTCGAGCTCGCTCGAGCTCGCTCGTGATCAGGGTCGGGTCAGGTCAGGTCCGGTGAACCGGATGTCGAGCGTCCGCAAGTAGGTGTGCAACCCCGCGTCTTGGACCGGCAGGAGGTTGGCGGCGGCACCTGATTCGTTGTGATGGCTGTGCCAGAGCCCCGGAGGCGTCACGAAGGCGCCGCCGGGCTCCCAGTCCACGCGGATCGGGTCGACGATGGCACCGTCAGACCGGATCTCGGGGCCGACCAACGTGTAGCACCCCGGGTCGCAGTGGACGATGAGGTCCAACGCGATGCTCTGGTGACGATGCGGCCGTTGGACATGCCCTGGTGGCAGCACACCGAGCATCGCCCACAGCGTGTGTGTCGCGGTCAGGGTCTGGTCGTTGCGGGCGTTGCCGAGGAGCACGGCCACCCGGCTGCGCCTCGCCGCGTCGGGGTCTGCCGCCACCTCGGCGAGCCGGGCGCTGGCTTCCTCGCCATCGAATCGTGTCGGGGCGAAACGGGGCCGGCCTGCCTCGACGCCGAGATAGCCCAGCAACGGTGAGTCGTCGACGTGATAGAGGAGCGCGTCCTGGTCGGCGCGGTGTCGGGGTGCTGTGCCTCCGGGAGCGGTGACGACGTCACCGGCCTGCCAGGCGGTTCGTCGTGGACCATCGGCGGTCTCGATCTCGCTCGAGCCCCGGCCGCGCAGGCAGTAGAAGAGCACGCTGGTGGCGTTGGGGGCGACGTCCAGCTCATCGCCCGCCGCGATGCACAGGAACCGGGCCAGCAGCGATGGGCCCGTGGCGGGGTACGGGGTGACGAGCGCGTCGGACAGGTCGAGGTCGACAACCCGGGTCGTCTCCGGATCGTGCCACTGGGCGGGGAATTGTCGAACGGGGATGGTGGTCGTGGCGCCGGACCCGATGGGGTCGACCGCCACGCTGTATTCGTAGAAGCGCGCGTCCCCGGTCCAGTCTTCGACGGCCAGTCCGACTCCCACGGTGCCGTCCTGGCGCCGATCGCCGTCGGGTCGGGGCTCGCCATGGTCCACGGGACAAGTATCGGCGATTGGGGGACCTTGTTGTCTCACGGCGTTGTCTCACCCGGGGCCCCGGGGACCGGTGCCAATTGGGGATGACCTGGGGAAGACCCTACACGGTCCTGGGGAAATCTCCGCCCCAATTGGGGATGGCCCCATAAATTCTCTGGAGAACATAGGGATTTCGCGTCGCGCTATTGACCTTCGATTGCCACAGGCGCAGAGTGGGGATCAGCCGAACGAACAACGACCCGCCGGAAGCCGGAGAGAGCGCCGCAAGGCGAGATCACCGGAGGGACGGAGGGCGACGAGTTCGCCGGCGAGGCGGATGGTGAAGTGGTGGAAGGTTCCCTGGGATCGACCGCCACAACGCCCGGACCGGGGGTCGTCCGACCCATGGAAAGGGCGAGCTGTCAGCCGAGGGCGCGGCCCCGAGGAGTACGGGCGACTTCGGTCGAACCGGCTACTCGGGGTTTCGCCGCGTCTGGGGCCAGGTGACGCCGATCAGCGGATCGTGAACGTCGTCTCCCCGCGCGGTTCTTCGTCGATGACGTCGATGCCGTCCACGCGCGCCCAGGACGGACCGTTGCGGCACCACTGCACGAGGCCCTCCACGTCGTGGACAGGGCCTTCGAAGGCGGCCTCCACCTCTCCGCGCTCGGTGTTGCGAACCCAGCCCCCGAGCCCCGCCGCGGCGGCCCGACCGAGACACGACGCCCGGAACCCCACCCCCTGGACTTGCCCGTGGATCAGGACCCGGCGCCGGATGACGGCGGTTGCCTGGTCTGACGGTGTCACCAGTCTGTCGATGTCACCGCGAGGCGGTGCCCCGGCTGTCGACCACGCTGTCCATCAGACACGGGTCGACCTCGCCGTCGATGCACCGTTCGCACTCGAGCTCCAACGTGCTGTGGGCGATCGTGAACGGCGCCCCGATGGCGGACTTCACCTTGTCGCCCACGACCTGAGCCTCTTCGAGGGAGGGGTGGCCCGACAACACGACGTGCGCGGACAGGGCCCGTATGTCGCTCGACAGGCTCCACACATGGAGGTCGTGGATCTCGGCCACACCGGGGATTCGCCCCATGACGGCGGTGAGCTCGTCCAGGTCGACGTCGGCGGGAGACGATTCCAACAGGACGTCGACACTCGACCGCAAGAGACGATAGGCCTCGACCACGATGATGACCGCCACCACCAAGGAGGCGGTGGGGTCGGCCCACTGCAGCGACGGGTTGGCCACGAGCACCGCCCCCGCGCCCAGGACGGCCAGCGAACCGAGGGCGTCGCCCCCCATGTGCAGCGCGGCCGAGCGCATGTTGAGATCCCCGTCGCGCTCACGCAGCATCAAGGCGGCCAGGCCGTTGATCACGAAGGCGATCGCCGCCACGGTCACGACGAGGCCCCCGTGGACGGCATGGGGATGCACGAGACGGTCGACACTCCCGGCCACGATGGCGACGGTGATGACCGCGATCACCGCGGCGTTGCCCAGCGCGGCCAGGATGGGACCGCGGTGGTACCCGAACGAGTGTGAGGGGCTGCGGGGGCGCGTGGCCCATCGGACGGCGAGGAGCGACATCGCCACGCCCGCGACGTCGGTGAGGTTGTGTCCGGCGTCAGAGAGCAGACCGGTGGAATGGGCCACCAGACCACCGACGAGCTGGGCCGCGGCCAGGGCGATGTTGAGGCCCAGGGCGACCACGAGGCGTCGTGTGCGGCTGGTGGCGCGGTCCATCGCCGGAGTGGCTCCTCGATTGGTGTCGGTGTGTCCAGCCTACCGGGGGGCCCTCTGTAACCTCCGCGCCTAGCCGAATGGACCGAACCACGACCGCTCGGCGTGCCCGGTCCGGTAGGAGTGCAGGACGTGGTCGAACCAGGCCGTGCTGTCGGAGAGCCCTCCGGGGCGACAGCGTTCCAGCCACAAGCGGCGGAACTCCTCGATGTGCTCGCCGAGGTCGGTGGCCAGGCCGTCGCGATCGCCTTGGCTCACCGATGCCAAGGTGCCGTCGCCGCCCAGGCGCAGGGCGAGGTCATGGCACGAAAGGCGAAGCAGCGCGGTCGTGGCGCGGAGCTCCTCGAGGACGAGCGGGCCATCGGAGCACCCGGGCCGGGCGCCCTCGAGAAGGGTGTCGGTGTCGTCGAGGAGCGATTCCACCGCGTCGAGATCGGTCGTGGTGAGCCCGACGGTCACTGCCTTTCCCATCGGCCACTGCGGAAGCAGGAAGGGCAGGGCCAAGGCGGACATGTTGGGAGGCTGCGGCGCGATCATCCGGTAGGTCTGCCCGAGGCCCACCACGGCTCGTCCCGTCCGCCCGGTGGGATCGTCGTAGCAGTGCGTGTCCAAGACGTTGGCCAGGTCGTCGGCATCGAGATCGCCATGGGCATCGACACACCATCCGAAGGCGGCGGCCGTGGCGAAGCCGGGATCGCTCACACACGGTTGTTGGTGATGGCCCATGTCACCCCAGTCCGTGACGAGGAGCCCGCCCGCACCATGAGCGACCCCGGCCATCGCGGCCCGGGCGATGTTCTCGATCATGTTGTCGGTCCGTCCCGAGATCGACATCCAGCTCGAGGTGCCCGGGCACACCCAGAACGGCACGCCGGCCTGCTCGAGTTGCGTGGTGCGCTGGTCGAAGGGATGGTTGGCCTCGTATCCCCATTCGCACACCGTGACGCCTTCGGGAAGCTCGGCGAGGAGCTCGGGGTGCACGGCGGGGATGTCACCCCACACGAGCAGCTCACGTTGGTCCAGGACCGGGAGTTGTCGCAGGGCCCGCAGCCACTGGAGCCATTCGCCTCGGCGATCGGCGCTGAGCTCCCAGGGTTCGTCCAAGCCGATGTGCACCCGGGTACTGGCGACCAGCGGGACGAGCTGGCCGAGCAGGTCCGACACGAGCTCGAACGCCTGGGGGTTGGCGGGGTCGAGCGTGAGTGCGGGGCGACGGATCCCGAAGATCCAGTCGAAGCCGTCGGGCGCGATGGCAAGAGGTCGATACCGCTCGAGCCTGAGCCAACGCTCGTAATGGCCGAGGGTGTTCTGGTTGGCTACGAGCTCGACTCCACGCGATCGGCAGTGCGCGTCGAGAGCATGGACGTCGCGCGACGTGTAGGGATCGGCCCGGCGCCAGACGTCCTCGTGGCCCAGATAGGCATAGGTGTGCTCCATGTACAGCTGGAGCTGGTTGATCTTCCAGCCCGCCAATCTGTCGACGAGACCCAGAAGCGTGGGCATGCTCGGCACGCGGTCGCGTGACACATCCAGCATCACGCCGCGTACGGCGAAGTCGGGCCAGTCCTCGATCCGACACGCCGGCAGCTTGCCGTCGGGTACTGCATCGGGAGCGTTGGCGCGGTGGCGCAACTGAGCCAACGTGGCGCGGCCGTGGCGCAGTCCCGCCTCGTCGGCCCCGACGAGGCGGATGACGTCGGGCGTGACCTCGAGGCGGTAGCCCTGGGGTGCGACGGCGGTGTCGATGGCCTCGTCAGGTGGGCGGTCGGGTACTCGAGCGCCGTCGGGCGCGCCTCGGAACGAGCGCGGGCGGGGGAGCAGGGTCGGTGGTGGTGCCACGGCGCCGGTCGGGGAGCGTCGGTGTTTCGGCTCAGCGAGCCGGGTCCCAGGGACCCTCGGGGCGAAGTCCCTGGGCGACCATGAGTGCGAGCTCGTTGCGCACCACGGGGAGGTCGTCAGCGTGGGTGACGCCGATGCATCGGCCCGGCCCGTCGAGCACGCGCACCGCGGCCGGGGTGCCGGCCATGGACCCGCTCGCGATCATGGCGCCCACCACCTCGGGGAGCAGCACCTCGGCGTCATTGGCGAGCGCGGACGGATCGGACACCGAGCCGTCCGCTGCCACAGACGGATGGGCACCGAGCACGGCCGCTTCCAGCACGGGCCAGATCGAGGGCTGGAACCCCCACAGGTTCATCGAGACCGGGGTGTCGCCGGGGAGCACGGCGGGCTCGAGGCCGTCAGCGACGTCGAAGGACCCGTCGGTTCGTCGTGTCACCCCCCGCCGCTCGACCAGCCGCTCGAGGTGCCCGTCGGGCTTCACCGCGCAGGTGCCGCGGGTCACCGGAGCGTCGGCGACGATCGTGTCGCGCAGTCGGTAGGCAACGATGGCGTGATCGTCGCTGTCGCTGAGCTGGCGGGCCAGCAGGGCCAGGGCGGGAGCGCCGTACACGTCGTCGGCGTTCACCACGGCAAAAGACCCGTCAGCGACGTACGAGCGCGCACAGAGCACGGCGTGGGCGGTACCGAGCGGCACGCGCTGCTCAGTGAACGAGACGACGACCGGTGAGGGAAAGCAACGCCCCACGTGGTATCGGATGGCCGGCCCCGTCTGAGGGCCGAGGACCAGGACGATGTCCCCGAACCCCGCCGCGGTGGCGTCGCCGGCGATGAGGTCGATGACTGCTTCTCCGTGCAGGCCCAAGGGTGCGAGCGGCTTGCATCCGCCGTAGCGCTTGGCCATGCCTGCGGCCAGCACTACGAGCACGGGCCGTGTGTCGGAGCCGCCTGTCGTCATCCTCCCCATCGTAGGACGGCGCTGGCCCAGGTCATCCCGCCTCCGAAGCCAGAGAGCAGCACCAGAGCGCCGGGGCGGAGGCGGTCGGTCTCGAGGGCATCGGCCAGCGCGAGGGGGATGGACGCCGATGAGGTGTTTCCGTAGCGGTCGATCGTCACCACACAGCGATCGTCGGGGATCCCGAGTCGTTGGCTCGCGGCGGTGATGATGCGGGCGTTGGCCTGATGGGGGATGAAGAGGTCGACGTCACTGGTTTGGAGCCCGGCCTTGGCCAGTGCTTTTTGCGACGACTCCACGATCACCCGGACGGCATGGCGGAAGATCTCCTTGCCGTTCATATAGAGGTAGCCGCCGTGGTCGCATTTGAGAAGGTGGCGCAGAGACCCGTCCGCCCCGAGGTCCCAGGCCAACAACTGGCCCGGGCCCTCTGTGGCCTCGAGCAACACCGCACCGGCGCCGTCCCCGACCAGGACGGCGATGCTGCGGTCGTCCCAGTCCGTGATCTGCGACAGCGTCTCGCTGCCGATGACGAGCACTCGCTGGGCACCGGCGAGCACGAGGCCGTGGGCGGCGACGAGCGCGTAGACGAACCCAGAACACGCAGCATTGACGTCGAAGGCGCCGCCGCGCACGCCGAGGCCTTCCTGGACCGTCGCCGAGGTGCCGGGCACGAGAGCATCGGGAGTCGAGGTGGCGAGCACGAGCACGTCGACGTCATCGCCGGTTCGCCCGGCGCGCTCGAGGGCGGCTCTGCCGGCTGCAATGGCCAACTCCGCCGTGGTCCCGCCGATTCGTCGTTCCCGGATCCCCGTGCGCTCGGCGATCCACTGATCACTGGTGTCGAGACGCGCCGAGAGGTCCTCGTTGGTGACCACCTTGTCGGGGACGGCGATTCCCCACCCTGTGACGACCGCTCCGGGCATGCGGCTCAGGTTCTCTCGAGGACATGCACAGCGACGAGGGCGGTGTCCTTCCCCGACATGATCCCGCCGGTGTTCACCGCGGCGGCCAGGCGCGGCTCGTGCACCTGCCGGCCCGTGGCGGTCCCGCGCAACTGGGCCACGAGCTCGGCGATCTGACAGATACCGGTCGCACCCAGGGGGTGTCCTCGGGCCACGAGGCCACCGCTCGGGTTGACGCACACGCTTCGTCCGCCCACGTCGGTGTCACCGGCCAGGGTGGCGACGCCGGCCTCGCCGGCGGGGAAGAACCCGAGCGATTCGAGGGCGTAGAGCTCCTCAGCGCTGGTGGCATCGTGGAGCTCGACGACGTCGATGTCTTCAGGGCCGACGCCGGCTGCCTTCCACGCCTCATCCCCGGTCTCGCGGAGCCGATCGTGGTAGTCGAGCTCGCCATTGCCGGATCGTAGGACGCTGGCGCGGACCCGGGGCGCACCCGGGGCGGTGCCGACCGACAGCACCGCGGCGGCTGCGCCGTCGGTGAACGACGAGCACATCAGGCGGGTGAGGGGCGCGACGACGACCGGTGAGGCGAGCACCTCCTCCACGGTCACCGGGGACTTGAACTGGGCGAGAGGGTTCCGGGCCCCAGACCGACGGGCCTTGGCGGCAGCCGCCGCGATCTGACGAGGTGTGGTGCCCCGTTCTTCGATCTGATGACGGACCCAGGTGGCGTTGAGTGCCATGAGCACACTGCCGGCATCGTTGTCGAAGCGAACCCGGAGCTCGGCCCGTTCGTCCGATGGCAGTCCGTCTTCGATCCCGGCGATGGTCTCGCCCCGGTGGCCGGTCCACATTTTCTCCACGCCCACCACGAGCACCGGTGACTGGCCCGCCTGTGCTGCGAGCACACCGAGATGCATGGCCGAGGACCCACCGGCACAGGAGTTGTCCACGTTGACCACACCGGTGGTGCCGAGGTCGACATCGCGGAGCCAACTCTGACCTCGGATGCAGCCCTGGTCACAGAGTCGACCGCCCAAGGCGTTGGCCGCGATGACGAGACCGACATCACCTGGTGACAGCCCGGCGTCGTCGAGCGCGGCTCTGACCGCTTGTCCCGCCATGACGTCGGGTGTCAGGTCGCGCCGGTCCATCGGCGTCATCCCGATCCCAACGATGCTTACGTCCTGTCGCACGACGACCTCACCTCCAAACCTGGTCTTCGACCTGTGTCCCGTATGCGCTCGACACCATCTCGCCGACCCGTTCCGAACGGCTCGCTTCGTGGCGACCGAGAACGGTCCCGCTCATCGGAGCTGGCCCCGTGGCCAGGGCGGAGCGAGACGCGATGAGGCCGGCGAACTCGCCGGCCAGGTCCTCGAACTGTACCAGCGGGTCGTCGGAGGTCACGAAGACCGCCACGTGCTGTGCGCCGGCTTCGACGAATCGCGCCACAGCCTGAGCACAGTTCAGAGCGCTCCCCGCCACCAGATGTCGTTCGAAGGAGCGGGCCGAGAGGCCATAGAGCGAGGCCATCCACGAAAGCCCTTGCTCGGCGGCACTCGAACCTCCCACCGACACAAATGCCACCGTGGCGCGCGCCACGGTGGCCGGATCGCGGCCCACCCGCTCGGTTTCTTTGTCGAGCCGACGCAGCGCCGCGCCGTACTCGTCGGGCGGAATGAACAGCGGGATCCATCCGTCACCGCGCCGTGCGGCCCGTCGCAGCGCGGATTCACTGGATCCTCCCACCCACACCGGAATCGGGCCGGCGGCGGGAAGTTGTGTGTAGCGCTGGCCGGGGGAGACCCTCCACGATCGTCGGAGGCTGTCGATGCCCTCGTCGAGACGCCGGCCGCGGCTGGTGAATGCGACGCCGGCGACCTGATACTCACCGGCGTGGGTGCCCACGCCCACGCCGAGGACGAGCCGGCCGCCCGACAGGTGGTCGAGCGAGGCAGCTTCTTTGGCAACCGACGGGGCGTGGCGCAGCGGCAACTGCAAGATGCACGTCCCGATGGCGGCCCGGCTCGTGGCGGCGGCGGCGACACCCAACGCGCTCAGAGCTTCGAGCGCGGGGCCGTGCCAGAAGATGTGGTCGCACACCCACAGCGCCCGGGCTCCGACCGTCTCGGCGCGGCGGGACAGCTCCGCGAGGGTTGCGGCGCTCGGGAGCTCCGTAGCGTGCTGGGGAAAGGTGGGGAGGATGAGCCCGAGGCTCGGCGCGCCCGGCTCGGTCACGTGGCGTGCTGGCCCGGCCAACGTGTCTGAGGGCACGCCTCATGGTATCCAGGGCCAATTGTGACGATCCGTCAGATCCAGGCGACAACGCCCCTGCGGAGCTGGCACGACACGGTCCGCACCCAGTCACGGCACAATGGAGGGGTGACCGACCTCAGCCAACCCGAGCAACGCCTCTCTGACCAGGGAGAATCCGATACCGATCAGCCCGAGCCGAGCCGGGTCGGGGTGAGTGACGAGGTTCGTGCCCAACGTGAGGTGGATCTCCGGTCACTGATCGAGCTCATGCGGCCCGCCGTGCAGGCCGACGGCGGCGATCTCGAGCTCGTGGCGTTCGACGTGCAGTCGGGGCGCGTCGAGGTGCAGCTCCAGGGCGCTTGTAGCTCGTGCGCCATCTCCTCGGCGACGCTCGAGGGTGGGGTCGACCGCATCCTGCGGGGCCGTCTGGATTGGGTGACCGAAGTGGTGGGCGGCGTCGACGAGAGCGCCGACCCCTTCGACAGCGCGGGGATGGGCCGAGGGGGCTACGTCCCCAAGCTCTGATTCACACCCGGTCCTGCGTTTACGCGGCGAGGTCGGACTCGTCGATCTCCCCGTACCGGACGAGCGGCTCGAACAGGTCGAGGACCGAGCGGTCCGGGTCGGTGATCCCCCGCAGTGCCGGTGTGGTCAACCGGCGGCTGATGAAGCGTCGTGCCACCGCTGTCTTGCGGGCGTCGCCGTTTCGATCCAGGGCCCAGGCGGCTTCCTCGACGAGCAGGGCTCCTTCGACGGTGTCGGCGAGAAGCTCGGCGAATCGCCTGCTCTGGAGCAAGGCGATGTCGTCAGGGGCACCTTCGAGGTACGAGATCGCTTGGCGGGTGTCGCGCAACGATGCCGCCACGGTGTCGATGGCGCCGGCCAGAACCTTGTGGCCCGAGCCGTTCTCGAGGGCCTGCTCGGTCCGCGCCAACAGGGCGATATGGGCCTGCTCGCCGCGCATGGCTCGCCGGACGTCGATGCACAAGATGTTCTCGGTGCCTTCCCAGATCGTGTGGCACTGGGCGTCGCGCAGCTGGCGGGCCATGGGCCAGTCCTCCATGTACCCGTTTCCTCCCAGGACCTCGAGTCCCGTCGACGCTGCCCACAAAGCCATGCGGGTGCAGCGCATCTTGGCCAGCGGCACGAGTATGCGCCGCACCAGTCGACCGGATTCGGCGTCTTGTGCTCCTCGGGCGGCCGCCGCGCACTCGTAGGTGGCGGCCATGCCCGCCTCGAGATCCACCAGCATGTCCACCAGGGTCTCTCGCACGAGGGGGTAGCTGTCGATGCGGTGTCCGAATTGGGACCGCCTCCCGGCGTAGATGGCCGCTTCGAGGAACGACCGGCGGTGGATGCCCAGTCCCATGAGAGCCACGCCGAACCGGCTCCCGTTGACCATCTCCATCATGCGGTTGAGGCCTCGCCCATCGCGCGCCGCATCCGCAGCGCCCGCACCGGCGCCGCCGTCAAGGGCACCGGACCCGCCTGCCAGCCATGCCCTGGCTCCGTCGAGCGATACCTCGCCGGTCGGCACGCCGACGGTGCCGAGTTTGGGTTTGAGACGCTTGATCCTGAACCCGTTGGCCGACCCGTCGGGAAGGATGCGAGGGACGATGTAGGTGGCGAGCCCGCGACTCCCCCTCGGGGCACCGTCGGGTCGGGCCAGGACGATGAACACCTCCGCGTCGACGTTGGAACAGAAATGCTTCTCCCCCGACAGCAGCCATTCGTCGCCGTCTTGGACGGCGCGGGTGGTGTTGGCACCGACGTCGCTCCCGCCCTGGCGCTCGGTCAGGAACATCCCGCCTTCCCATGCCTGGTCGGGATCGAGGCTCCGGAGGCGACCGAGCAGGTCGTCGCGGGCCGCGGCAGGGGCGTATCGCTCCACGATGTCGGCGGCACCCGAGGTCATGCCGAGGCCGCAGTAGATCGCCGTCTCGGCTTGTGACACGAGGTAGGAGACCGACGCCGTCACCACGCCGGGCACCGGTCGTCCGGCCAGGGCCTCGAGGCTGACGAAGCCGTTGCGGACGAGGTCCGCCTTGTTCTGGGTCCAGTTCGGATGGTGGACGACCTCGTCCACCTCCTGGCCCCAGCGGTCGTAGCGAGCCAGGACCGGCCCGTGCTTGTCGGTCACCTCGGCTCGGGGCGCGATGACCCCACCCACCAGGGCTCCGAATCGACTGACGTGCTCCTCGGCCAGCGACCGGTCCCCGGGGTCGGGGAGATGGCGGTCGAGCAGAGCGGTCAGGTTGGGGTCGAGGGAGTACCAGTCGAGGCCGGCGGCCTGCTCGTACTCGGCGTAGTCGGGAAGCATCGTCCGATGCTACGGCCCGGGGCGTTCCCGGGGGCCCGCCAGCCCCGCCAACGATCACTTAGGAAAACTAATTAGAATGGTGAACGATGACCACGATCGCCAATGACCCGTCCGGCCCTGAGATCGGTGGCCCCACCGAGTCCGCTTCGGGCCCGGGCTCCGAGCCCGTCGTCGGGCCCGATGGCGAGGCGGAGGGCTCCGACGCCGAGATGGCCGCCCGGCTGCGACTGGCGATCCTGCGCCTGTCGCGTCGTCTCCGCCAACAAGTCGCAGGCGGAGTGACCTCGTCGCAGGTTTCCGCCCTGGCCACCGTCGAGCGTCTGGGCACGCCCACGCTCGGGGAGCTCGCCTCGTCGGAGCAGGTCCAACCGCCGAGCATGACCAAGATCGTCGTCGGCCTCGAAGCCGCCGGGCTCGTGGCGCGCCAGGAGGAAGAGACCGACCGGCGCATCGTGCGTGTGAAGCTCACCGCCGAGGGTCGGCGTACCTTGGCGCGGAGCCGGTCACTGCGCAATGCCTATCTGGTGCGACGACTGCGCCGGCTCTCGGCCGATGAGCGAGGCGCGCTCGCCGACGCGGTCCGCCTGCTCGAACACCTGGTGGAACAGCCGTGACGCGTTTTCGGCGCATCGCAGACACGACCTTCCGGTCGCTGCACACGCGCAACTACCGGCTTTACTTCACCGGACAGATCATCTCGGTGAGCGGCACGTGGATGCAGAGCGTGGCGCTGGCGTGGCTGGTGGTCCACTACCTCGCGCCCAAGAGCCAACGCGGCGTCGACATCGGGATCACCCTCGCCCTGCAGTTTCTGCCCATGCTCCTCTTCGGCGCCTGGGGTGGTCTCATCGCCGATCGCGTCGACAAGCGACGCCTGTTGGTCACGACCCAGATCTCTGCCGGGTTCCTGGCGCTAGCGCTCGGCCTCCTCGTGCTCATCGGCCCGGGCCAGGCGGGATCGGCGCACCTGTGGGAGATCTACCTGCTGTCGCTTCTGGTCGGGGTGGTGAACATGTTCGACAATCCCGCCCGTCAGACATTCGTCATCGAGATGGTGGGCAAGAACGACCTGTCGAACGCGGTGAGCCTCAACAGCATCGTCATGAACGGCGCCCGGGTCATCGGCCCCGCCATCGGCGGCGTGCTGATCGCCACGGTCGGCCTCGGTGTCTGCTTCCTCACCAACGCGGCAAGCTATGGGGCGGTCATCGTGGCGCTGATGCTCATGCACCGATCGGATCTGCACCCCGCCCAGCGTGTGGCTCGTGCCAAGGGCCAGCTGCGTGCAGGGGTGCGTTACGCATGGCGGACCCCGAACCTCCGAGACCCGCTCATGCTCGTCTTCGTGGTCGGGCTTCTCGCCTACAACTTCACTGTGATCCTCCCGTTGCTCGCCCAAGAGACATTTCACGGAGGAGCTGGGACCTTTGCCTTGCTCACCTCGCTCATGGCCGGTGGGGCCGTGGTGGGTGGGTTGATCGTGGCCAACCGGGGCAAGCCCAACATTCACCGGCTGACGGCGGTCGGAATCGCATTCAGCGTGATGATCGGCGCCGTCGCCCTGTCTCCGAGCCTGGCCGTCGCGTGTGTGGCACTCGTATTCATGGGTGGGCTCTCCATCGCCTTCATCGCCACTGCCAACTCCGCCATCCAGCTCCAGGTCGAGCCGACCATGCGCGGTCGCGTCATGGCGCTCTACGCCATGGGGTTTCTGGGCACCACCCCGATCGGCGCGCCGCTCGTGGGTTGGATCTGCCAGACCTCGAGTCCCCGGGTCGCTCTTCTCGTCGGAGCCTTCGCCACCCTCGTGGCTTCGACGGTGACCCGGTTGGGTCACCGCAACGAACACCGCCGGATCGCCGCGATGTCGCCGGTGATCGATGAGGCCGAGCCCGGCACCGAGCTCGGTGTGGCCTGAATCCCTACCGCCGGCGCTGCGGGACTAGGCGTGGGCGGCCTTGGGCTCCTTGGGGAGCCCGAGGATTCGCTCTCCCACGATGTTGCGCTGGATCTCGGCGGTGCCACCCCAGATGGTCTCGGAGCGGCTGAAGAAGAACGAGGCCTGCAAGTCGCCCACGGGGTAGTCGGTCGCCCCGCGCCGCGGCCGCATGAGCTCGCCCTCGTCGCCTCCGGGCCCGCCGAGGACCTGGCCCTCGAGCCCGAGGATGTCTATGGCGAGGTTCATGACCTCGCGGTGGTATTCGGACCAGAACATCTTGTGCGTTGCCCCGAGCGCAGCGGCGTCGTGGGTGTTGTTGAGCGCGTCGGTGAGCGAGCGGTAACCGTTGATCTGCATGATCTTCACCTTCGACCAGGCGCGGGCCAGGCCCTGGCGGACCTCAGGGTCGGTACTGCGTCCCGTGCGCCTGGCGTCGTCGATGACGTGGTCGAGCTCGCGCAAGAAGCGCCGGTGGCCGGTCGTCGACGAAGCCCCTCGTTCGAAGCCCAGGGTGGTCATGGCCACCTTCCATCCGTTGTGCTCGCCCCCGACCACGTTCTCCCGGGGACAGCGAGCACCGGTGAAGAACACCTCGTTGAACTCCGAAGAGCCGTCGATCTGCCGGATGGGTCGGACCTCGATCCCCGATTGCTTCATGGGGACGAGCAGATAGGAGATGCCCTGATGCTTGGGTGCTTGTGGGTCGGTGCGGGCCAGGAGGAAGATGTAGTCGGCGAATTGCGCCTGGGTCGTCCACACCTTTTGGCCGTGGATCACCCATTCGTCGCCGTCGAGATCGGCTCGCGTCTTGAGCGAGGCCAGGTCGCTGCCTGCGTCGGGCTCGGAGAAGCCCTGGCACCACGAGATGGTTCCGTCGAGGATCTTGGGGATGAACTCCCGCTTCTGTTGCTCGGTGCCCCACTGCAAGATGGTCGGGCCCACGAGGGTGTCGCCGAAGAAGTCGGCGCGCATGGGTGCCACCGCCCGGGCGAACTCCTCGTTGAGGACGACCTGTTCGATCAGCGAGAGGCCTTTGCCTCCATACTCCTTGGGCCACGAGGCGCAGATCCATCCCCCCTGGCGGAGCTTGCGGACCCAGTCCGCGTTGAATGCCTCGCGCTCGGTACCGGTGAGCTGGAACCCGGGCTCGAACCACCCATCGGGGAGGTTGTCCTCCAACCAGCCCCGGACCTCTTTGCGGAGTGCTTCTGCTTCGGGCGGATAGGTCAGGTCCATAGGGTCGAACGTATCCCCGGATGAGGCGTCGAGCCAAGGGCATCATCGGCGAGTGGGATCGTCCCTATGAGAGCTGGACGGCTTTCACGAACAGCAGGACCACCGCCACGAAGAGATAGGCGTACATGAGGTACATCGTCGTCGTCCGGCCCCGCGTCCATTTGGGTCGTTCGATGAGGGCCAGGGGGGGCATCCGCCACGTCATCCGCCGTTCGAGGTCCTCGTGGTCCGGAGCGGCGCGGTGGCGAAGCGCCCGAAGGTACAGCGCGCCCGCCACCACCAAGACGATCCCCAGCGCACTCGAAAGGCCCGCCAGGAGGGCGGGTACGTCGATGTGGGGGAACACGGTGGTCGTCATCAAGATGAGGGACAAGACGAACAACACCGACACGATGAACGTCGACAGGACGTTCAGCCAGGGGCGGTTGATCCAGGGGCCGAGCACGGCCTTGTCGTTGCACAACAGGAGCAGGAAGACCGTGGCACTCGGCAACAGGATCCCGGCCAGCGCCTGGACGGCGGTGGTGATGACCCCGAGCGGTGCTCCGGGGATCAGGACGATCGTGGCCGCCAGGGCCACGATCCCCGTGAAGGTGGCGTAGAAGAACTTGGCGTCACGCACCCGGCGGTTGAGTGAGTGTCGGGTGCCGAAGATGTCACCGAACGCGTACGACGTCGACAGCGTCACTGCGGCCGCACCGATGATCGACGCGTTGAGAAGGATGATGGCGTAGAGGGTGCCCGTGGCGTTTCCCAGGTAGCGGTCGAGGTTGTTCGCCACGCCGCCGGCGTTGATGAAGTGCCCCGCCGCGCGCGTGTGGGCGAAGGCGAAGGCCACCGTGATGATGATCAGACTGGCTGCCAGCACCGTGATGAACGAGCCGAGGACGGTGTCGACCCGCTCGTAGTTGATCCAGCGGGGCGTGATGCGCTTGTCGACGATGTTGGACTGCTGGAAGAACAACTGCCACGGCGCCACGGTGGTGCCCACGACGGCGATGATGAGCAGGATCGACGTCGAGTTGAACCCGCCTGCCACCCCGGGGGTCACGAAGTGCTTCAGCACCGGCCCGGCGTGGGGATGGGCGTAGACCGCCAGGGGGATCACGAGGAAGTTCGCCGTGATGAACAGGAGCATGAATCGCTCCCAACGCCGGAAGCTGCCGCTGGCGGTCATGGCCACGAGCCCGAGCGCGGCCAGCGGGACCGAGATGTAGGGACTCACGCCGAAGTAGCCCAGGGCCAAGCTGACCCCGATGAACTCGGTCACGATGGTGAGGAAGTTCAAGACGAACAGGTCGCCGACCGAGAATGCCCCCCAGAACTTCCCGAAGCGCTCGTTGATGAGCCGGGCATGACCCACGCCGCACACCGCCCCGAGGCGGACGACCATCTCCTGGTTGACGATGAGGACCGGGATCAGGAGGGGGAGCGTCCACAACAAGCTGAGGCCGAAGTTCTGCCCGGCTTGGGAGTAGGTGGCCACCCCACCGGCGTCGTTGTCGCCCACCATGACGATGAGCCCGGGGCCGATGATGGCGAGCAACGTGAGCACACGCCCGCGCCACGAGCGCCGAGGCCCCTCATCGTGGACGCGAATGGTCCCGAGAGCACCTTGGATGCCACCCCCGAGCTCCTCGTCAGAGGGCACGGGCATTCCCGGTGTGCAAGGCCTGTGCGGCCATGAAGGACCTCCCGACGGTGCCGACGTCGTGGGCGTGCAGGGATCGCGCGCACGCCATGGCGTCGGCCGGCCTCCGGTTAGCCCAGTGGCGTCAACTCTGCCTGGCGGCGTGCGCGCGTGAATCGTCTAGGTGACGGGTCAGCGTGCAGCGCTGCTCCTTTGTCGGCCCTGGGAGCCGCACCAGAGAAAGCGGTGGCATCCGGTAGGGCGCCGGACTCGCCGCGACTTGCTCACGGTGCACCCTTTCACGCCGGAGAACCGGCTGAGGTGCGGCTTCTTCGGGAGGGATCCTACCGTGTCCGCCCCGTCTTCGGGAGTTGGACCGGGCCACAATGAAGGGTCAATCGTCGACCGACGTCATCCCGAAGTCTCGCCGCCAACCGGTGGGAAGCAGCATCTCGAGCACGTCGTCGACGGTGATCACTCCCACCATGCGGTGCTGCTCGTCCATCACCGGGGCCACCGTCAAGTTGAAGTCGGTCATCTTGCGGGTCACGGCGTGGAGGTCCCAATCGGGATGGACGTGGGCGGGGTTGGGGCGGACCACCGAGCCCAGCGTCCGGGTCGGTGCCGCCTGGATGAGCCGCACCACCGACGCCGAGCCGGTGACGCGGCCGTCGTCACCTCGGGCGAAGACCACGGCGAGGGCCTCGGGGGGTGCGGTGCTGCTGCGCACCGCCTCGAGGACGTTGCTGACCGGCGTCGACTCCGCCAGGCAGAGGAAGTCGGGGCTCATGAGCCCCCCCGCGGTCTCGGGGTTGTAATTCAACAGTGTCCGGATCTTGCGCTGCTGCGCTCCGGGGAGGAGCTGGAGCACCGGCAGTCGGTGGTCCTGGTCGAGCTCGACGATGAGATCAGCGGCGTCGTCGGGGGCCATGGTGGCGAGTAGGCGGGCCGCTTCGGCATCCGAGCGGCTGCGGACGAACTCGATCTGATGCTCGGCGTCGAGCTCTTCGAAGACGTCGGCCTCGAGCTCGCGGTCCTGACCCACGGCCTCGATGATCTCTTCGCCCTCTTCGTGTGAGGCCGCTTCCACCAGGTCAGCGATCTGCGCGGGATGGAGCCGGGCGAGCTTTCGATAGGGGATGCGCAGTCGCGCCGTCGGGACGTGCGCGACGAAGGGCTCGATGCTCGCCCAGTCCACCACCTTCCCGGCCGGGATCCGCCTGCCGATGCCACGGGGCAACAGCCGTCGCAGCGCCACGCGCGGGCTGGGGTCGACGGCGACGACCTCCCAACGACCGTCCACGTGCGCCAGCTCGATCTCGTTCGCCCGGATCAGCCGGGCGCCTTGGAGGTTGATCAGGTGTCGGGCGCGCAGGTCCTTCGACAGCAGGACCTCGCCGGGGCGTCGTTCGAAGCGCTTCAGGCTCACGGTGTCGCCCACGAACTGCACCCGACCGGGCTGGAGGTCGGGGATGCGGGCGATCGGTACGAAGAGCTGACGGCGGGCGATGCGGACGACGACGCCGGTCACCGGAGGATGGGGGGCGAACCCCAATTGGGCGATGAGGTCCTCGACCCGTCCGAGACGGTCCCCGTCCCGGTCCACGAGCGCGCCCCTGACCACGCTGGACAGGTGCAGGATCTCGATGGCCATCCTTGGCGCTCCTCGAGCGACGCAGTGCGTGAAGCCGCCTCCAACTTAGTGGATTCCATCGGGGCGACGTGCCTCGCCCCATGCCTCGGAGGCGTGGCCAGGACCGAAACGGGCCCCTTGCCGTTGACCTGCACCGTTTGCGCCCGAGGAGAGATCCTTGGGAGGCTGATCGGCCATGATCTCCCACGCTGGCCACGCGCGTGCCTAAAAGTCCCTGGCAGCGCTGGGCGGAGATTCGTGCCTCGTGGGAGCGCAGCACCCACATCGCCGTCCCCGCGGCTCGTCGCGCCGCCCCGGCTCGGCCGGGGGGATTGCGGATCGCCTATCTCGTGTACCGGGGGAACCCCCGTTGTGGTGGCCAGGGTGTCTACACGCGCCACCTGGCGCGCGAATTGGTGGGCCTGGGCCACTCCGTGGAGGTCTTCGCCGGCCAACCCTGGCCCGTGCTCGACGACGGCGTGGGGTTCACGCCCGTCCCGGGCCTGGACCTGTACCGGGATCCCGACCCCTTCCGGGTGCCGCACCCGCGCGAGTTCCACTCCTCCGCGGACCTGCTCGAGTTCGGCGTCATGTGCACCGCCGGGTTCCCCGAGCCCCGGACCTTCTCTCTGCGGGCGCGCCGACTGCTGGCGGCACGACGCAGTGACTTCGACGTCGTGCACGACAACCAATGTCTGGGCTCGGGCCTGTTGGGAATGCTGGAGGACGGGTGGCCACTACTCACCACCCTCCATCACCCCATCACCGTCGACCGGGTCCTGGCGCTCTCCCATGCCGAGAACGCCTATCGCCGACTCACCCAACGACGCTGGTTCGGGTTCCTGGGGATGCAGATGCGCGTGGCCAAGCAGTTGCCGCGCATCGTCACGGTGTCGGAGTCGTCCAAGGTCGACATCAACGCGCAGATGGGTGTGGACCTGGCCCGAATGACGGTGGTCCCGGTGGGCGTGGACCACACGGTGTTCCGGCCTCGGCCCGATCGCCCCCGCATCCCGGGACGGATCATGGTGACGTCCTCGAGCGACGTCCCCATGAAGGGTCTTGTCCCCTTGCTCGAAGCCCTGGCCAAGCTGCGGACCGAGCGCGCCGTCGAGTTGGTCGTGATCGGCCGGCCCACCGAGGGCGGGCGGGTGGCTCGGACCATCGATCGGCTCGGGCTCTCCCACGCCGTGCACTGTGTGAGTGGGATCTCCGACGACGAGCTCGCCTGCATGTACGCCGAGGCTCAGGTGGCCGTGGTGCCGTCGCTGTATGAGGGGTTCTCCCTGCCCGCCATCGAAGCCATGGCCTGTGGCGTCCCGCTGGTGGCCACCACCGGAGGTGCGCTCCCCGAGGTGGTGGGCGCAGACGGCGAGACAGCCCTGTTGGTCACGCCCGATGATCCCGAGGCGCTGGCCACGGGTATCCGCCGCATTCTCGACGACGACGCTTTGGCGTCCCGGCTCGGCGAAGGTGGTCGTCAGCGCGTGCTGGGACGGTTCACATGGGAGGCCACTGCACGCGGCACCGCCGAGCAGTACCGGTTGTTGCTCGACGACCACCGTCGCGACTCGTTGGTGTCGGCCGACGCCACTGCCGTCACTGTGGGAGCGAACCGACCGTGCTGACCGTCGACTACGGACGCCTGGGAGTGGGTCGCGGCGAGCGGTTGCTCGACCTCGGATGTGGTGGCGGACGTCACGCTTTCCAGGCCGTGCGCCTCGGGGCGAGAGTGGTCGCCCTCGATGCCCAGGCCACCGAGGTGGCACAGGTCAGAGACACCATCGGCGCCATGCTCGACGCGGGTGAAGTCCGGGTCGACGACGAGGCGGGTGTGGTCCAAGGTGACGCGCTACGCCTTCCCTTCGCCGACGCCAGCTTCGACCGCGTCATCGCCTCGGAGGTCCTCGAGCACATTCCTGAGGACGGATCGGCAATGGCCGAGTTGTCCCGGGTGCTCAGACCCGGCGGCACCATGGCGGTGACCGTGCCGCGTTTCGGCCCCGAAGCGGTCAACTGGGCGTTGTCGAACGACTACCACGACGTCCCCGGTGGCCACGTCCGCATCTACCGCCGGTCCACGCTGTTCGAACGCCTCCGGGGGGCGGGGCTGCGTCCGGTCGCCAGTCATCACGCCCACGCCCTCCACTCGCCGTACTGGTGGTTGCGCTGCTGGGTCGGGCCCCGGCGCGACGACCATGTGGCCGTGCGCGCCTATCACCGGCTGCTTGTCTGGGACATCATGCGCGCCCCACGCCTCACGCGGGTCACCGAGCGTGTGCTCAACCCCCTTCTCGGCAAGAGCCTCGTCGTCTACCTGGAGAAGCCTGCATGACACGGACCGAAGGAACGATCCCGATGGCGGGCCGTGTGAGTGAGGTGGACGGCGAGCTCGTCGGTCGACCCGTGGTGGCGGCGATCCCCGAGATCCCCGGCGTGCTCAGCGCCCAGGAGGTGGTGGCGACCGCGGCCACCATCGCCGAGGTGCAACTCCATGATGGGATGATCCCGTGGTTCGAGGGTGGGCACTGTGACCCCTGGAACCACGTCGAGTCGGCGATGGCGCTCAGTGTGGCCGGATTTCACAAGGAGGCCACCCTCGCCTACCAGTGGCTGGCCGACACCCAGCTCCCCGACGGGTCGTGGTTCAACTACTACCTGGCCAGCAATGGGGTGAAGGACCCCCGCCTCGACACCAACGTGTGCGCGTACGTCGCCACCGGTGCCTGGCACAACTACCGGGTTACCGCCGATGTCACGGTCTTGCGGTCCATGTGGCCGGTGCTCGACAGAGCCCTCGAGTTCGTGCTGCGGTACCAGCGCGAGGACGGGGCCGTCTTGTGGTCGGTCGACCCCGACGGCCACCCCGGTCGCTACCCGTTGCTAACCGGATCGTCGTCGATCTATCACGCCCTGCGCTGCGGCGTGGCCTGTGCCGAGACACTGGGTGACGAACGCCCCGACTGGGAGCTCGCTGCGGGCCGCCTGGCTCACACCATCGCGCATGCGCCGGAAGTGTTCGAGCCCAAGCACGAGTTCGCCATGGACTGGTACTACCCGGTGCTCTCGGGAGCTCTCTCGGGCGAAGCTGCCGCGGCGCGCATCGACCAGTGGTGGGACACCTTCGTCATGGACGGTCGTGGGGTGCGTTGTGTGTCGACCGGCCCCTGGGTCACCGCCGCGGAGACCGCGGAATGCGCGCTTGCTCTCGATGCGGTCGGTCGGCGCGCCGAGGCGTTGGCCCTGCTCACCTGGACACGAGCGCATCGTCGGCCCGACGGCTCGTACTGGACCGGGATCGTCTATCCGGAGATGGAGACGTTCCCCTTCACCGAGCGGACGACCTACACCGCCGGTGCGATCGTGCTGGCGGCTGACGCCTTGTCCAACGCCTCGCCCGCGGCGGGGCTCTTCCGGGGTGAGTCGTTGCCCGACTGGCTCGACCTCACCGAACCTCGGTGGGAGGCTCCACCCGCCTGAGCACGCGCAACGAGCCGCATTCGCCGTCCTCGACGAATTCTCCGGACGCCAGGGCCGCGCACCACAGTTCATAGGGAGGTCGACCGCCGTCGGCCGGGTCGGGGAAGACGTCGTGGATCGCCAGCCAGCGGTCGACCGCGACGTGGGGCGCCCAGCCCAGGAAGTCCGCCCACGCCGGCTCCTCACCATGGCCTCCGTCGATGAAGCACAGGTCGAGGGGGGTCTGCCAGTGTGATGCGATGGCAACGGAGTTCCCGACCATGCCCACGACACTGCTTCCCAGTCCGGCCGCGTCGATCGTGCGTCTCCAGAACGGCAAGGTGTCGATGCGACCCGTGGTCCGGTCCACGACCTCGTGGTCGTGGTGCTCCCATCCCGGTTGGTTCTCTTCCGAACCGCGGTGATGGTCGATGCTGAACAGGACGGCTCCGGTGGCTTCGGCCGCGGCGCCGAGGTAGACCGTGGACTTCCCGCACCACGCCCCGACTTCGACGAAGGTCGCTGTGGTCGGGTGGTCGCTCCCGGCACGCCGCGCCGCGTGGAACAGGGCGGTCCCCTCATCGTCGGGCATGAACCCCTTGGCGGCGCGGGCGTGGCTGAAGAGCTCTTCGCTGCGGTGCTCCATCTCGTCTCTTCTCCCGTTGTGGGCGCTCACCCCCTCGCCGCCTGCACAGCCGTGAAGATAGCGAACCCGGCCAGAATGAAACCCGCCACTTTGCGAATGGTGGCGAGAGGCAGGACGCGCAGCAGGACCCGGCCACCGATGACGCCGAGCCCCATGACACTCACCAGAGCGACCGCGGAGCCCACGAAGACCGACCAGGCCTGGTGATAGCGCGCCACCAGGTTGGCGGTCAGGATCTGGGTGAGGTCCCCGAGTTCGGCCACGACGATCACGGTGAACGCGCCGAGAACGATGCGATTCCCCGAGCGGACCCTGTCGGCCTCTTCCTCGCCTTGGGTGGTCTCGGCGGACTCCTTCACCAAGATGAGGTAGAGAGCACCACCGGCAAAGAGCGCGGCCACCACGGCCTCGACCCAACGATGGGGGAGGAGCTCGAGGAGTCGTCCCGCCAGGACGGCCACGGCGGAGTTGACGACCATGGCCAGCGCGGCGCCGATCCATACCGGAAGCGGTCGGTACCGACTCGCCAACACGATGGTGGCGATCATGGTCTTGTCGGGCAACTCGGCGACGAAGATGATCCCGAAGGTGATGGCGAGGACCGACAAGCTCATGGACAGGTCCTCGTGGTCGTGTGCCCGCCGATCGATGCGAGCGCGGCGCTGATCGGGATGGGGCCGCGGATCAGCGCTCCTCCAGGCGTTGCAGGCCGGCGCTCAACACCGGTCCTGCCGTCTCGGCCAAGGACGCCGCGAACGAGACGTTGATCTCGAGCCGCTCGAGGGTCTGCTCGACGGTGCGCTGGCCGATAGCCAGGGGATGGGCGCGCACGAACGCCGTGACGGCACGGGCGAGGTCCGGGTCGCGGCACAACGAGGTCAGCCCACCGAGCATGCGGGGCAGGATGTTGGACGGGATCCGCGCCAGGAGCTCGTCCCAATGCTCCACGACGCGCGCCCAGGTCGCCGGCCCGTTGTCGCGGTTGGTCAGCAACAGCTGGATGACGAAGGGGGAGTCCTGTGAGCGGACCTCGGTCATGGCGAGCCCGAACGCCCTGGCGGCCAGAGACGGATCGGCGAAGCCCGTCAACGCGTAGAGGTACCGCATCTCCTCCTGGGGTGTGGCGGGGTGTCGGTAGTGGTCGAGGAAGGTCTCGAAGTCCTCGGTCCCTCCCGAGGCGCCGACCGTGCTCAAGATGGCCGAGGCCAGGTCGGGGTCGAGCGCTACCTCGCCGCGTTGGGCGACGTCGTGAAGCCGATGTGCTTCGGCCTGGACCTCGGGGTCTCGGCCCACCGTGCCCAGTGCGGCGACGACCTGGGCACGCAGGGTCGGCGTGCGAGGCCCCTCGCCGGGTCGCGCCGACCATCCCAGCCGGGCCAACACGGGGCCCAACAGACCACGCGTGTAGGCGCCGACAAGGGGCCGGACGTCGTCGGCCGCGGCCCGGTGAAGCAGCGACAGTGCCCCGGTGACCTGTGCCCAGATGTCAGGGTCGTCCTCGTTCCCCAGGGCCTCGGCGAGGAGGAGGAAGTCCTCGGGCCCCGACCGCTGGGCCACCACGACCGCCCAGCTGTCGCCGAGCAGGTTGAACCGTTCCAACAGGTCGAGTGCGTCCAACCGACCGGCGAGTCGACGGTGGTGCTCGGGCGCGTACCGGACTCGGTAGAAGCCCGAACCGCCGGCGTTCACGACGACGGCATCGTCCAGCGTGTCGCCCCCGAGGTCGAGGGGCTCGGGGTCCGAGTCCAACAGGAGTCGGGCTTCGTCACCGTCGATCGCCCGGGCGATGACGGGAATCTTCCAACCCGAGCCGATGGCACTGGGCCCGTCGGAGGTCGCGTAGTGAAAGGGCTCTTGGCTGACAACTGGTGTGCCCGCCGGCGGTGTCGGCCCCGGGGCGGTGTCGAGACTGACCAGAGGAAAGCCACCCTGGAGGATCCAGCTGTCCATGATGTCTCGCACGGGCTCGCCACTCGCCTCTTCGATGGCGTTCCAGAGGTCTTCGGTCTCGGTGTTGCCGAACCGGTGCGCCTCGAGATACCGCCGGACCCCGTCGCGGAAGCGCTCGGTCCCGAGGTAGCGCTCGAGCATGCGCAGCACCCCGGCACCCTTCTGGTAGGTCAGGACGTCGAACATCCCCTGGGCCTCTTCGGGAGGTCCGACGGGATACTCGACCGGGCGCGTGGCATGGAGGCCGTCGGTGGCCATGGCCGCGTCACGAGTGACGCCGAAGGAAACCCACCGCTGCCACTGCGGACGGAAGTGGTCGACGCAGAGCAGCTCCATCAAGGTGGCAAAGGCTTCGTTGAGCCAAATCCCGTTCCACCACCGCATGGTGACGAGGTCCCCGAACCACATGTGGGCGATCTCGTGCGAGATGACATCGGCCACGCGCTCGAGTTCCAGGCGTGACGCCCGGTCAGGGTCGACGAGCAGCACGGCCTCGCGAAAGGTGACACAGCCGAGGTTTTCCATAGCCCCGAAGGCGAAGTCGGGGATGGCGACGAGGTCAAGCTTCTCCGCCGGGTATTCGATGCCGAACCAGTCCACGAAGAATTCGAGCGAATGGGCAGCCGCTTCGAGCGCGAAGGCGGTCAGATCGCCCTTGCCCGGGACATGCACGATGCGAACCGGCGTGCCCCGGACGTCCAACGGGTCGGTGGCCACGAGCGGGCCCACGACGAAAGCCACCAGGTACGTGGACATGGGGATGGTGTCGCCGAACCGGATCCGCCTCCCGCCCTGAGGGAGCGGGGAGTCGTCGACCTCGGGGCCGTTGGAGTAGGCCGACAGCCCGTCGGGGACGTCGAGGGTGACCGAGAACACCGCCTTGCGGTCGGGTTCGTCGAAGCAGGGGAAGGCACGCCTGGCGTCAGTGGCCTCGAACTGGGTGGTGGCGATGGTGTGGGAGACGCCCTGGTCGTCGGTGAAGGCGGAGCGGTAGAAGCCGTGCAACTGGTCATTGAGGATGCCCGAGAACTCGATCGAGATCACCCCCGGCCCCGGGGGGAGTGCTGTCGAAGGGCTCAGGACGAGTCGCTCCGAGCCCCGATCCATCTCGACCGCCAGTGGCAGTCGCTCACCCCCACCGGGTTCGATCCAGGCCTCGGCGACGGTGAGCTCCGCGGCGTGGAGGACGACGGTGGTCACCGCCTCGTGCACCATGACCTCGATGTGCACTTCGCCGCTGAAGGTGGCGGCGTCGAGGTCGGGAGTCAGGCGAAGCGCGTAACGCCTTGGCTCGACGGAGTAGGGAAGCCGGTACTGCGCGGACGGATCGGCGCGTCCGGCGACGGTCGTCTCGGTCATTGGGCGAAGGCTACCTGGGCTTGCTCGGGGCTCTGGTTCCGGTGGCCCTCGTCTCGGAGTAGCTTGCCGACCTGTGAACAACGGCTCATCTGGTCCAGATGCGAGTTCCGCAACCTTCGACGTCGTCGCCATCGGGTCGTCCCTGGTCGACGTCCTGACCGACGCCACGAGCGAGGACCTGGCCCGGTTCGACATGGCCAAGGGGTCCATGACCCTCGTCGACCTGGCTCGGGCGGGGACGCTCTACCGGGCCATGGGGCCCGCCATCGAGGTCTCGGGCGGCTCGGCGGCCAACACCGCCGTGGGAGTGGCTGAGCTCGGCGGCCGGGTCGGCTACCTGGGCAAGGTGGCCGCCGACGAGCTCGGGGAGATATTCCTCCATGACATCGCCGCCGCGGGCGTGGTGCTCGGTCGAACGTCGCGTGTCGAGGCCTCGCAGGATCCCGCCGACGACAGAGCGACGGGGCGATGCCTCGTCTATGTCACCGAAGACGGGGAGCGGACGATGGCGACGCACCTCGGGGTGGCGTCGACATTCGGGCCCGAGGATCTCGACGAGGAGTTCGTGGCTCGTGGCCAGGTCGTCTACCTCGAGGGCTATCTGTGGGATCTCGAGCCCGCCAAGTCGGCCCTGCGCCGAGCCATGGAGGTGGCCCACGGGGCGGACTCGCTCGTGGCCTTGAGCCTCTCGGACCCGTTCTGCGTGCAACGTCATCAGCGCGAATTCCTCGAGCTCTTGCACGGCGACGTCGACGTCCTGTTCGCCAACGAGGACGAGACCACGTTGCTGTTCGGTGCGCCCACGTTCGACGAAGCTCTCGGTGCCGTCGAGGAAACCGGGATCCTGGCCGCGCTCACCCGGGGTGCAGCGGGCTCGGTGGTGGTGGCCGCGTCGGGTCCGATGCACATTCGTGCCGACGAGGTGGCGCGCGTCGCCGACACCACCGGGGCAGGGGATCTCTTCGCAGCGGGATTCCTCTACGGGCTCACCCACGGCAAGGATCCTGAGAGCTGTGCCCGGCTGGGTGGGCTGTGCGCGGCCGAGGTCATCTCGCACATCGGCGCCCGCCCCCAGGCCGACCTCCGCCAGTTGGCCACCGCCGCCGGGCTCCTCTGAACATCCGGCTCGTCTGAACCCGGGCGCACCTGAACACGGCGTGAGTCGGGTCAGTGGCTCTCGCCGCTGATGGGTGTTTCGGGGGGAAGGTAGGCCAGGTCCAGGTCGCCGAGCCGGACGAGCACCGAGGCCACCCACCGACCGAGGGCCCCGACCGGTCCCGCCAATGTCGACGCGTCGTTCATGGCCGCCTCGTCTAGACGCAGCGTCCCCTGGTACGTCGTCTCGACTGCGAACCTCGGCTCACCGTCGGGCTCATGGACCTGCTCGACGACCGGAGCTGCCCGCACGAGCGTGTCCGCGCCGATGGCGGGACTCTCCTCGGGAAGACACGCCACCACCGCGTCGAGGTCGGGCATCTCGGCGAGTCGCTGCACGCGCAACGTGATTTCCAAGACGACCTCGGGAAGGTCATCGGGAGGTTCACCGATCGACCAGGACCGGTACGCGCTCTGACTCCAGGTCGGCCAGTCCAATGACAAGTCAGCCCGGACCCGAGGTGGTTTCTCCTCGCCGGGCAAGGAGTACGACGTCTCCCATGAAACGTCGCCCAGGAAGACATCGACTTGAAATCGCTCTTCGACGGCCTGGCGTTGGAGCAGCGCGTTCTCCAGCGCGGCGCGGGTCTGGGTGATGAGGTCAACGAGGATGTGGTCGAGCATGCCGGACGAGAGGCTACCGTTGGCTGTGGCCCCCGCCGCGGCGAACCCATGGCTCGGACGTCGTGTGCTCACCTACGCGCACCAGTGCGGTGCCTGGGAGGCGCCGTCGTCCACACTGTTCGCCCTGCGCCGTGCACTCGAGCTCGGGGTGAGCGGGATCGAGCTCGACGTGCATGCCACGGCGGATCGTCATCTCGTGGTCTGTCACGACGGCACCGTCGACCGGACCACCAACAGCCACGGTCCGATTCATTCCATGACGCTGGAGGAATTGCGAAGGCTCGACAATGCCTACTGGTTCGTTCCGGGAGGAGACGAGACCCAGGGACTGGATCCCGGGTCGTACCCGTACCGCGGACGGGCCCCGGCCAGCGCGGAATTCGGCGTCACCACGCTCGCCGAAGTGCTCGACGTCCTCGACGACCACCCCCATGTCGCGCTCAATCTCGACATCAAGCAGACGGCGCCGAGCGTCGAGCCCTACGAAGAGCTCCTCGCCCAGGAGATTTCGGGTCGTCGGGGCACCGATCGGGTGATCGTCGCCTCGTTCCTCGATATCGCCACCGACTCGTTCGCCAAGTACGCGCCCGACATCGCCACGTCGGCGGGAACACTCGCCACGGCCATCTTCTGGCGAGCGGTGCACGAGGGCGAGACGCCCCCGACCTCGGCGCACGTAGCGCTTCAGGTACCCGCCAACCAAGGCGAGCTCGTCGTCGTGGACGAGCTCTTTGTGAGCGCGGCGCACGAGAGCGGGATGGCGGTGCACGTGTGGACGATCAACGACGTGGTCGAGATGGGCAGACTCCTCGACCTGGGGGTCGACGGCCTCATCTCGGACCTGCCCACACCGCTCGTGGCGCAGGTGGCAGCACGAGGACTCGCCTACCGGCCCTGAGCCCGGCGCAAGCGCTGGACCCGTCGAACCTGAAGCTCAGCCCCGCCCGCAGTTGGGCCGCTTGCCGTGGTTCGCCTTCTTCTTGCTTCGGATCTTGCGTTTGACGGTGCGTTTGGACATAGCGGCCCACGCTATCGGTTCGACGCCGGAGCTCCGTCATCGGGGCTCGGGCGGGGTCGTCGGGGCCCGGGCGGGGCCGTCGAGCCCCGAGGCCGCGCCGATGTCCGGGCCTGAGAGGGCATCGTCGGCCAGCCGATAGCGTCTCGAGGAATGGAACGGCTGGGTCTCGTCGGTTTGCCCAACGCAGGCAAGACGTCGTTGTTCAACGCCCTCACGGGTGCGGACGCGTCGGTGGCGTCGCATCCGTTCACCACCACCGAGACGGTCGTGGCCGCGGCGCCCCTGCCCGACGCACGCCTCGACGCCCTCGCGGACATGAGTGCGAGCCGGAAGGTGGTCCGGGCCGGCATGGAAGTCGTCGACATCGCGGGATTGGTGTCGGGATCGTCGACAGGCGAGGGACTGGGGAACCGGTTCCTGGCGGGCATCCGTGAAGTCGACGCCCTGTGCCTGGTGCTCCGGGCCTTCGAGGACCCCGAGGTGCCCGGCGACACGAGCCCGCTCGACGCCTGGGCCACGCTCGAGCTCGAGTTGGTGCTGGCGGACATGGCGACGGTCGACACCCGGCTCGACAAGCGGCGCCGGGCCGCCAAGTCGGACAAGAGCCTGGCCGGCGAGATCGCGGCCATGGAGATCGCCTCCAAGCATTTGTCCGCCGGTGTCCCGCTGTACCGAGCCGCGCTCGACCCCGATGACCGAGGGGCGCTCAAGAGCCTGTTCCTGCTCACCGACAAGCCCGTCCTCGCCGTGGTCAATCTGGGCGAGGACCAACTGGATCGCTCCGACGAGCTGGCGGGGGCGGTCAGCGCCGCTCTCGAGGGCCACGGCGAGGCGCTCGGGGTGTGTCTGCAGCTCGAGGCGGAAGCGGCCCGGCTGACACCCGAGGAGCGTGCCGAGCTCCTCGAAGGACTCGGCCTTGGGGCCGGGGCACTGACCAGAGTGGCCCAGAGCGCCTACCACCTGCTCGGACGACGGGTCTTTCTCACCACCGGCGACAAGGAGTCGCGGGCCTGGAGCTTTCGGGCCGGCGCCAACGCGGCTGAGTGCGCCGGTGTGATCCATTCCGATCTCCAGCGTGGGTTCATCCGGGCCGAGGTCATCCACTGGGACGAGCTGTTGGAGCTCGGTTCATGGGCAAAGGCGAAATCAGCGGGTCGCATTCGGCTCGAGGGTAAGGACTACGAGGTCGCCGACGGCGACGTGCTCGAGATCCGATTCAACGTGTGAGCGAGCCCGATTCACGGTGACGTCGACGACGTGGTTGCTGCGAGAGGGAGTGGTGTTGGCGAACGCCGACAAGGCGAGCACCTACGCCGAGCGACTGCGCGGTTTGCTGGGTCGCAAGGAATACGAAGGGGCCTTCATCCTCCCTCGGACACGATCGGTGCACAGCTTGGGAATGCGCTTCACCATCGATGTGGCCTTTCTCGATCGCGACATGTGCGTCGTCGATGTCGTCAGCCTGGCCCCGTGGCGGATGTCATTGCCGCGCTTGCGGGCCCGGATGGTGCTCGAGGCTCAGGCTGGCGCGTTCGAACGCTGGGGGCTTCGGATCGGAGACAAGCTCGAGCTCCACGATCCCGGTGACCCCTGACATCGCGCTGGGCACGCTCGTCCTCGTGTCCACTCCCATCGGGAACCTGGGCGATCTCTCACCCAGGGCCCTCGAGGCCTTGGCCGGGGCGGACATCGTGTGCTGTGAGGACACCCGCCGCACCCGGGGATTGCTGACCCACGCCGGCTTGAAGGGCATCAGGCTGGTGTCGTTGCACGACCACAACGAGATGGCGCGGGTCGAGGAGATCCTCGCTCAGCTGGCCCAAGGTCGGACCGTGGCCGTGGTGAGCGACGCCGGCACCCCGGCTGTCTCGGACCCCGGTGCGCGCCTGGTCTCGGCCGCCGTCGAGGGCGGGTTCTCCGTCACGACGGTCCCGGGCCCGAGCGCGGTGCTGGCCGCCCTCGTGGTGAGCGGGCTCCCCACCGACCGGTTCTGCTTCGAGGGGTTCCTTCCCCGACGAGGAGGAGACCGCCGTCGTCGGATCGACGCCGTGGCGGGCGACGCTCGCACCATGATCATCTTCGAGGCACCGGGCCGGTTGGGGGCGACACTGGAAGACCTCTTGGGCGCGTGTGGTCCGGACCGTCGGGTGGTGGTGGCCCGCGAGCTCACCAAGCTCCACGAAGAGCTGTGGCGGGGGACTCTGGCCGAAGCGGCGAGCGTGTTCACCGAGCGTGAGGTGCGTGGCGAGATCGTGGTGGTGTTGGCCGGAGATCCCGCCGCCGGTCGTGCCCCTGACGACGTCGACGTGGTGCGCGCCGTGCGGGGAAGGCTCGAAGCCGGTGACAGCCTGCGTGACGCGGCCGCCGCGGTGGCGGCGGAACTCGGGGTCTCCCGTCGACGCGCCTACGACCTGGCGCTCGAGCTTCGCCGGAATGCGAAGCCGTGAACGGCTGTTGGTCCTGAGGGGCCCGGTCGGTTCTCCGGGTGGGAGCATCAAAGGAAAGGAATGTGACGGTGGCGAGATTCGGGATGGACAAGACCCAGGCACCGCCGGTGGAGCCCGGTGACGCACCTGAGGGCCTGGCCCTGGCGACATTCGCGGCCGGGTGTTTCTGGGGAGTCGAGGAGTTCTTCCTCGCCATTCCCGGCGTGGTCGATGTCGTATCCGGCTACACCGGTGGGGCACGACCGCAGCCGACCTACGAGCAGGTCTGCTCCGGGGCCACGGGCCACGCCGAGGCCGTTCTCGTCACCTTCGACCCGACCAAGGTGTCCTACGACCACCTCCTCGAGGAGTTCTGGCGTCATCACGACCCCACGACGCCGAACCGACAGGGTCCCGATGTCGGCACCCAGTACCGCTCCGCGGTCTTTGTCCACGACGCCGAACAGGAGCGCCTCGCCAAGGAGTCCCTCGCGCGATTCCAGGAGCGCTTTCGGCGTCCGATCGTGACCGGGGTATCGCCCGCCACGACCTTCTGGCCGGCTGAGGCGTACCACCAGCGCTATGTCGAGCGCACCGGGCACGGGGCGTGCCACGTGGCCAACTGGTAGGGGTCGGGAGCGCCCGCGGCCCGGCATGGAGCCGGACCGGGGCGCGGCACGCGGTCGGTACGCTACGTCGGTGCCCCGCTTCTACGTGACGACGCCGATCTATTACGTGAACGACGTGCCCCATATCGGGCACGCCTACACGATGGTGATCGCCGACGCGCTGGCTCGGTGGCACCGACTCCTCGGTGAGGAAGTCTTCTTCCTCACCGGGACCGACGAGCACGGTGACAAGATCGCCCGGGCCGCCGAGGCGCACGGGGTGTCCCCCCAGGAGTGGGTCGACTCCACGTCCCGACGGTTCGTCGAGGCCTGGGAGGGCCTCGACATCTCCAACGACGACTTCATCCGGACGACCGAGCCCCGCCATCACGTCGCCGTCCAGCAGTTCCTGCAGAAGATCCACGACAACGGCTTCACCGAGTTGGGCGTCTACAGCGGGCTCTACTGCGTCTCATGCGAGGACTACAAAAAGGAGTCCGAGCTCATCGACGGCAATTGCGCCATCCACGGCACGCCGGTGGAGCTGCTCGAGGAGGAGAACTACTTCTTCAAGCTGAGCGCCTTCGAGGGGCGCCTCCTCGAGTGGTACGAGGCCAATCCCGATGCCGTCCGGCCGTCGACGAAGCGCAACGAGGCGCTGGGCATCATCAAGGGCGGCCTCGAGGACATCTCGATCACCCGCACCTCCACCCGGTGGGGGGTCGAGGTGCCGTGGGACCGGGCCCATGTCTTCTATGTCTGGTACGACGCGCTGGTCAATTACCTCACCGCCATCGGATACGCCGATGACCCGGCCCGGTTCGAGACATGGTGGCCGGCGGTCCATCACATCCTGGGGAAGGACATCATCAGGTTCCACTGCGTGTGGTGGCCGGCGATGTGCATGGCCGCGGGCATCGATCCCCCTGCGCACCTCCTGGTGCACGGGTGGTTGCTCGTCTCGGGGGAGAAGATGTCGAAGTCGAAGGCGAATCAGATCGCCCCGAGCGACCTCACCGACGACTTCGGTGTCGACGCCGTGCGGTATTTCTTGCTGCGCGACACGCCGTTCGGGACCGACGGCGATTTCTCCTACGAGGGCATCACGGCCCGGTACAACGCTGATCTGGCCAACAATCTGGGGAACCTCCTGGCCCGCGTGGCGACGGTGGTCGGGTCGAAGTGCAACGGGTTGGGGCCCGCGGCGGATCCCGACAGCCGGCTGGCGGCGGTGAGCGCCGCGGTCGTCGCCGACGCCACCGCGGCGTGGCACGAAGGACAGCCGCATCTCGCCCTCGAGGCGACCTGGCGACTCATTCGCGAGACCAACGCCGAGCTCGAGACGGCCGAGCCCTGGAAGGCCGAGCCCGGTCCTGGTGTCTCGGCGGTCCTTGGCAGCGCGCTCGAAGCGATGCGCATCGTAGCGTTGCTGGTCTCGCCGGCCATGCCCGACACGAGCGCGGAGATCTGGCGCCGGCTCGGCCTCGACGGGCGTCCCGAGGATCGCCGCCTTCCGAAGGACGCGGCGTGGGGTGGGCACCCCGGTGGAGGCCCGGTCGAGAAGGCGGCCCCGCTCTTCCCTCGACGACGCGAATGACCTCGGTGGACGGCGGATCGGCACCTACCGCCCGTTGGATCGACTCGCACTGTCACATCCAGGACCGGTACCGGCCCGAGGAGGACGAGCTCTTCTCGGTGCTGGCCGAAGCCTGGGGTGCCGGGGTGGGGGGCGTGGTGTGCGTCGGCACCGACGCCACGACCTCTCGCCAGGCCGTGGCGCTGGCCCGGCGCGTGCGCGCTGGCATCGCAGAGGGCCAGGGTGGCGCCGAGGGTGCCATCCCGGCAGATTTCGGGGTGTGGGCGACGATGGGGCTGCATCCTCATGACGCCGTCCACGGCGTCGAGGAGGTCGCCGTCGCTCTCGAAGCCGAGATCGTGGCCGGGCGCGGCCTCGTCGTGGCGGTCGGGGAGTGTGGGTTCGACTACCACTACGAGCACTCGCCGCGACAAGCCCAGCGCGACGTGTTCGCGGCGCAAGTCGAGTTGGCCCGTCGTCACGACCTCACGCTCGTGGTGCACTCGCGCGACGCGTGGGACGACACGCTCGACGTGTTGGGCGCGGCGGGCCCTCCGGCGCGGACGGTGTTGCACTGCTTCACGGGAGGCCCCAACGAAGCGCGACGCTGTCTCGACATCGGTGCGTATCTCTCCTTCAGCGGCATCGTCACCTTCAGAGGTGCGCAAGACGTACGCGACGCGGCGGCGTTGTGCCCACTCGATCGGCTCATGGTGGAGACCGACGCCCCTTTTCTGGCCCCGGTCCCGCACCGGGGAAAGCAAAATCGACCGGCCTGGGTGGTCGACGTCGGTGCCGCGGTCTCGGAGATCAAAGGCATTCCAGTCACGTCACTCGCCGAGACTTCCACGGCCGCCACGCGCGCCGCATTCGCGCTCTCCTGAATCACGCATCACTCGACTCCACCAAGAGAATTCCCTGTGGCCGCAATGTTGCGCTCTGTGATCGTTTCACCCCGTGAAATGGGTGTTGTCCACAGGGTCGCCCCACAACCCTTCGGGCGAGGTAGCCCTTGTGTCACGCTCTGTCGCATCTTTCACAGCGCAGCGAGCTTTGAGGACGCAGGTGTGACAAACGTGACGGCTGCGCTCGGAGCATTGAATTGATGGTGCGCGCGACGTCGCCTAGCGTCGTGTTCGATCCCGACGCAGTTGACATGGAGTCCGCAGAGGAAGGGTGGAGATCTGAGGACCCGCAGCGCCGGGGGGTGGCGACACGGAATTCAGCTGGGGTGTTGTCTGGCCCTGGTGGTTGTGCCGCTCCTCCTGCTTGCCACACCGCAACGCGCGACGTTGCACGGTCTGAGGCACCACGCCGGTGTCGCACAGCACCGCGCCGACGAGGCGCTCACGCGTCTGTCGACGTCCTGGACAACGCCCGCCGGTTTCGCCGGTCTGGTGCGTTCGACATCGCGAACTCCGCGGGCTCGAACAGTATCGACCGATCTCGGACCTCAGACGCACATCGTCAACGTGTCGTTTCGCCAAGTGCTGCCCACTACGACCACGACCGCGCCGTCGCCTCCTCCGCCCCCCACCCCGAAGCCGGTTGTCGCGGTGTCGGTGTCAGCGGACGTCGGCCCCAAGTCCCCGGTGGCGCCGACACCGAAGCCCGTGGTCGCTGTGCCCCCCACCCCGCAACACACCTCGACGGGGCTGGCCTCGTGGTACGGCGCTCGGGCCGGCACCTGTGCGAGCCCGTCCCTGGCGTTCGGAACGGTGGTGACCGTCACCGACGTCTCGACAGGGGCGTCGGTCCGCTGCACCGTCGACGACCGAGAGGCGCAAAACCCCGGGCGGGTCATCGACCTGGCTCCCGCCACGTTCTCCCAGCTGGCGAGCCTCGTGGTCGGGGTCATCGAGGTGCGTCTGAGCTGGTGAGCGCCGTCCACCTCGTGGTGGCGGCACCATGCAGGGTGTGACACTCTCTCGCCGCCAGGTCCGCGACCTGCTCGACGAGCACGGGTTGACGCCCAGTCGGGCGCTCGGTCAGAACTTCGTCGTCGACGCCAACACGGTCCGGCGCATCGCCCGCCTGTCGGGCATCGGGCCCGGGACCCGCGTGGTCGAGATCGGGGCCGGGCTCGGCGCGCTCACTGAGGCGCTGGTCGAGACGGGCGCTCGTGTCACTGCTGTCGAGGTCGACCGCGGCCTGGTCCCGTTGCTCCGGTCGCAGGTCGAGCTCCGTGGCGTGTCGGTGGTCGAGGCTGACGCGTTGACACTGGACTGGGCCAAGCTCCTCGAGACGACCGAGCCCGGGCCGGGCTCGGTGTCGTGGATGATGGTGGCGAACCTCCCCTACAACGTGGCGGTCCCGGTCGTGGTGCGCGTCCTCGACGAGGCTCAGGCCGTGCGGTCGATGCTCGTCATGGTCCAACGAGAGGTGGGCGAGCGACTGGCGGCGGGACCCGGCTCCAAGGCCTATGGCGCAGTGTCGGTGAAGGTGGCGTATCACGCCACGGCACGAGTCGTGGGGCGCGTCCCGGCGTCGGTGTTCGTGCCCCGTCCCGCCGTCGAGTCGGTATTGGTCCGCATCGAGCGTCGTGACAGCGTGGCGGTGGACCCCGCCGTGGTGCCCGCGGCGGCGATGTTCGAGTTGGTGCGGGCGGGCTTCGGCCATCGCCGCAAGATGCTGCGCCAGTCGCTGGCGGGATTGGTGTCTCCCGACGCGTTCTCTGCTTCTGGCATCAACCCCGAAGCGCGCGCCGAGACGCTCGGGGTCGAGGAGTGGGGGAGACTGACCGCATGCGCCTTGGAACACCCTGTCCCGTGAGCTTCGGAGCCACACCGTGGAGGTGAGTGTCACCGCCTCTGCCAAGCTCACGTTGTCGCTGCGGGTGACGGGAGTGAGAGGCGACGGCCTTCACCTCCTGGACGCGGAGATGGTCTCGATCGACCTCGCCGACACCCTCGCCTTTGAAGCGGGCTCGGGGATCGTGGTGGACGACGAGGTGCGCGGCGGTCTCGGAGTCGCAGGCGTGCCCGCCGGTCCCGAGAACCTGGTCACCAGGGCCCTCGCCGCAGTGCAACGGAGCGCGGCTGTCCGTCTCGTGAAGCGCATCCCGGTCGGTGCCGGGCTCGGGGGTGGGTCGGCCGATGCGGCCGCGGTGTTGCGTTGGGCCCGATGCGACGACCTGGCTTTGGCGGTCAGGCTCGGCGCCGATGTCCCGTTTTGCGTGCGCGGCGGACGGGCGCGGGTGACAGGGGTGGGGGAGATCCTCGAGCCTTTGTCGTTCGAGAACCGACGTTTCATTCTCCTCATGCCGCCGGTCTCGGTGGACACCGGTGCGGTCTATGCGCGCTGGGACGACCGAGGGGCCAACGCGGTCGGCCACCGCGGCAAGGAGGACTCGGAGGCGAACGACCTCGAAGCGGCCGCCATCGACGTCGCCCCGACGCTGGCTCGTTGGCGCGACCGACTGGCCGAGGTCACCGGCCTGCGGCCGCGGCTGGCCGGCAGCGGGTCGTCGTGGTTCGTGGAAAGCGACGGCGAGGAGCTCGGTATCGCCGAAAGAGAATTCCTCGAGCTCGACGGTGAGCGCGCTCCGTTGGTGGCGGTGCGAACGGTGCCCGCGTACCAGGTCTCGTAACATCGAGTACCCGGTCTCTTGAAGGGCCCTGACGCGGCACTCCCGCCCGGAAGGGGCGGGAGTGAGTTCTGCGGCTTACTTGCCCGCCGCCCGCCGTTGCCAGCGGGTGGCTTTCAGCATCTTCTTGTGCTTCTTCTTGCGCATGCGCTTGCGGCGCTTCTTGATCAGCGATCCCATGTCTATGCGCAGGTTAGCGGCCTTTTGACGACAACCGCCAAGTAGCCTCTCGCCCGGAACGGACTCAGGCTCGTCGGAGGTGAAGGGTGAGGTATCAGCTGGTTGCCGTCGATCACGTCCAACTGGCCATGCCCCAGGGCCGGGAGGCCGAGGCCCGTGTCTTTTACCAAGACCTGCTCGGGCTCGAGGAGCGCCCCAAGCCCCCGGTGCTCGCCGCCCGGGGAGGATGTTGGTTCTCCAACGACCGGGTGACGCTGCACCTGGGGGTGGATGACGACTTCCGCCCCGCCCGCAAGGCGCACCCGGCCCTGGTCGTCGAAGACCTCGACGACCTGTGTGGGTCGCTCGAATCAGCGGGGCGAAAGGTCCGTTTCGACGACGACATGCCTGGGGTCCGGCGATGCTATGTGGACGACCCTTTCGGGAATCGACTCGAGTTGATCGAGGCGTGACATCCTACGGGGGACGGCCATAGCGCCCCTTGGCGGGTAGTTCAATCGGCAGAACGCCGGCCTTTGGAGCCGGATGTTGGAGGTTCGAGCCCTCCCCCGCCAGCCACTTCTCCTCCCCGCGGCTCAGCTATGGCGAGTGGCGGTGCCCGTCGAGGCGGATCCGGGACGCAGGCTGGTAGTTGGGACCGGCCGTCACGTCGACCCGACGCAAGAGCAGTGCACATCCCGGTTCGAACTCGTCGGGAAAGCGGGTGGTGGCTGCCTCGCCGAGACGTCGCCAGACGCCCATGCACAGGGCGTCGGTCCGGTCCTCGATGTCTTGTCGAAGAGCGAGGCCTGACGCGTTGACCGTCCGCCCGGCGGCCAGACCACGGCCGGCCAACGCCTCCCACGCCGCGTCGAGATCCTCCGAGGAGGTGCCGCGCGAGATGGGAATCCAATCGGGCTCGTATCCCAGCCACGCGTTGTGGAGGACCGAAGCCTCCGGACCGCTCAATCCCTCACCGGCCACGAGGGCCCAATGGGTGTCACCACGCCATTCCCGGAGGCAGTTGACGGCATGCCATCCCGAGAGGACCGGATCGGCGGGGCGTGGCATGCGGAGATGCGCAGCAAAAAAGGTTCGACCGAGACTCGAGAGGTTCTCGACAACCGGCCACAAGGCCGGCCCCAGCTCCTCCAAGGGACCCAGCACCGAGGATGCGAATGCCGCGAGCCCTTCGAGCACAGCGGCGTCTCGAGCCTCCCAGAGCGACTCGAAGGACGAGCCTGCCCCAACGAGCTCGAAGGTGTGGCGGATGACAGCGGGAGAGATTGAGCCGAATGCGGCGATGACCGCATCGGGCCCGGCTGGGGCCAGGGGTGCACAGCGAGAGGCGACATAGCCATAAGGACCGGGCACGCCCAGGACCTCGTAGCGCGCAAGGGCCCCGGGATCCCAGAAGGTCCATCCGATCAGGGTCTGCACGGACCGGGCGTTGCGCCTCGTCGCGTCGAGCCACTGCGCCTCGGTCAACACCCCCGCCAGACTATGGGTTGGTCGGTGGACTCCGACGTGTCGGGCTCAGCGCAATTCGGTGGCCCCGGGCGGTCTCGCCAGTACTCATCCCCCGTGAACCGAGAATGCCCACCAGGGTACGGCAGGCGCGAGACAGCGTTCATGACGTCAGCCACGAAATTGCCCGCGTTCTGCGCCCCGCCCCCCGGCCTGAGCAGTCCTCTCGGCTCGGCCGTATTCCTCCCCGACGGCACGGGAGGACCCGGATCCTGAGGCGCAGGTGTCGGCGCCGGCGTGAGCGGTTCGTAAGGTGTGGCCTGGCGCGCCGGGGCGACCTCTTCGGGGTGCCCGATCGCGAGAGGATGATGGGTCTTGCCGACGACCAACCCCCGACGAACGCAGGCGACGACCGGCGCCGCGCACCCGGACGAGAGCCGGGTGGGTCGTGCCGGGGTCCGCCACCAGCCTCCGGCCGGGGCCACGTCGATGGCCGGCTGGGCGCTGCTGCCCTTGCGAGCCTTCCTGGGCGGCACCTTCGTCTTCGCCGGCCTCCAGAAACTGGCCAACCCTGGATTCTTCGACGCCTCGAACCCGACATCGATCCAGTCCCAGTTGGCTTCCGCGGCGCGGGTCAGTCCCATCCACACGTTGATCACGCACCTCGAGTCGTCGGCGGTGCCTCTCGGTGTGGTCATAGCGCTGGCCGAGCTCGCCGTGGGCGCGGCCACGCTCGTCGGCTTGTGGTCGCGTGTGGCCGCGGTGGGCGGGATGCTCTTGTCGTTCAGCCTGTTCCTGACCGTGAGCTACCACTCGAGGCCGTACTACACGGGGTCCGACATCGTCTTCGTCTTCGCCTGGACACCGCTGCTGGTGGCCGGCGCGGGGGGTGTCTTCTCCCTCGACGCCCTGTCGCGTGACATGGCACGGGCCCGGCCCGAGGCGGGTCCGGCCTCGACGGTCGCGGGGATCGACCGGAGGGCATTCACACTCCAAGCAATCTTCGCGGCGGGCTTGGCCGCGGTGGCACTGGGCGGCGCGGGACTGGCGGCCGGCCTGGGCCGCCTGGGAGGCAAGTCGGTGACACCAGTCAACGACTCGTCATCGTCGACGACATCGAGTGACACCACCGACACCACCGGAGCGTCGGGGACAACGACACCCACGACCACGCCGGTCGCCCGACCGTCGGGGACACGGGTGGCATCGGCGAGCGCAGTGCCGGTCGGGGGCTCGGCGAACTTCCAAGACCCGAAGTCCGGTGACCCCGCCATCGTGGTCCAACCCGTGGCGGGGACCTTTGCCGCCTTCGACGCGGTGTGTCCCCATGAAGGGTGCATCGTGGCGTTCTCGACACCGCAGAAGAAGTTCATCTGTCCGTGTCACGGCTCGGAGTACAACGGCGCCACCGGTGGCCTGCTGCGAGGGCCTTCACCGAGGGGTCTGGGGCGGATCCCGGTGAAGGAAGGTCCTGACGGAGGGCTCTACGTCACCTGAGGTGCCGTCATCTGGGGTGCCGTCATCTGAAGTGCCGTCACCTGGGGTGCCGTCATCTGGGGCCCTGTCGTTCGAGACGCAGCGACCTGAAGGTACCGCGCGTCGAGATCTGGTCAGTTGGTGACGGTGCGCAAGCCGTCGGGCACGAAGTCGGGTGCCACCATCAGCCTGATGCGCATGACCTCGTCGCAGTGCCGGCAGCGTGTGCCACGCGGCGTGATCCGACACGCCATGACGCCGGCGAGGTGCGGCATGTCGTAGCCGGCGCAGGTCTTGCCGTCGAGCTCTTCGGAGCAGTAGGCGATCTCACCGTCGCGATGAAGGACGAGGCAACCGTCGCAGATCAACACCTCACCCCCACCTCGTTTCGCTCGCCCCTGAGTTCACCTATGGAATCGGCCTGTGCAGGGTCTGGGTCGAACAAGTGATGCACAACGGATGCCCACAGGGCGTGGTGGTCCGTCATGCACTACGGATGACGCGCGGACGGCGTTCAGATGCCGATCGGACCTCGGGTCGAGGTGATTGGCTCAACGAGGCGCAGCGGTGACCGGCGCCAGGGCGCCGGGGGCCACGGTGACGGCGTCGGTCGTGAAGGTGTCGAGGTCCAGGGGAGCCGCCGCGCAGTACGAGCAGTTGTCGCCGTCGACGACGCGACAGGCGAAGAACCCTCCCCGATGGGGGTGGTCCTCACCGGTGCATCGACGCCCGGCGGTCTCCTCGGTGCAGTAGGCGACCGTCCCGTCGCGGTGCACTACCAGCTGACCGGGGCAACTCCTCATGGTCCAGTGTCTCCTCCATGTCGCTCGAGACGACATCTGTCTCGTACGACCCCCCCAATTCCGGCACCACGCTCGGCGGGAACGTCTCCTCACGAATATCGGCGCCGGGCGTGAGTGCCTTGAGGATTTCGCAACGCCCTCCCAACGCCGGGTGCGACCTAGGCGCAGCACCGTGAGCCAGGTTTCGGCCGCTACCGGAAGTCACGCGACCCCTGGACCACAGGGTCGGGCCCGAGGTCGAGGGGGACGATCTTCTCGGCCACGACACCCACCACCCCGTCCACCCGCTCGATGCGGCCCCTGACCAGGAGGGCCGGTGCACCTCTGGCCACGGCCCGCCACCGCTCCCATGCGCCGGGGGAGCAGATGACATTGACCATGCCGGTCTCGTCCTCGAGATTGAGGAAGACGGTGCCCTTGGCGCTCTCGGGGCGCTGACGATGCGTGACCACACCGCCCACGAGCACCTTGCCGTCGGTCTCCGCACCCGTCAACCGGCCGGCGGGAATCACCCCCATGGTGTCGAGGCGGGGCCGGGCGAGCTCCACCGCGGTCATCCCGACGGTGAGGCCGGTGGCCCACATGTCGGCCTCCACCTCCTCGAGCGCGCTGAGGTCGGGAAGCGGAGGGGCCCGTTCGCCCGACACGAGCCCCGGCAGTCGCTCCGCCGTGCCCTGGGCGAGGGCGCCGGCCGCCCACAGCGTCTCTCGCCTTCCGTGCATCTCCGCCGCGCCGTCACGCGGGGCCAGCCCCTCGAGAGCTCCGGCGGTGGCGAGGGCCTCGAGCTCGCGACGACCCGTCCCGGTCCGACGCACCAGGTCCTCCACCGACGCGTAGGGACCGCTCGCGCCGATGCGGTTCGCCACGGCCTCTCCGATCCCTCGCACCGAGGTGAGCCCCAACCGCACGGCGGGTTGATGATCTGCCCTGTTGAGACCCTGCCCGTCAAGATCGTGCCCGTCGAGTCCCCATTCCAAGGTGGCTCCCACCCCTGAGACATCGACATGGGGGCGTTGCACCGTCACGCCGTGGCGTCGGGCATCGGCCACCAACGACTGCGGCGACCAGAATCCCATGGGCTGCGCGTTGAGCAGTCCGGCGCAGAACGCGGCTGGGTAGTGCAATTTGAGCCACGCGCTCGAGTACACGAGGTACGCGAACGACACGGCGTGGCTCTCGGGAAAGCCGAAGTTGGCGAAGGCAGCCAACTTGTCCACGATCTCCTTGGCTACCGCACCGGTGATGCCCCGCTCGGCCATGCCGGCGAAGAGCCGCTCCGACAGCCGGGCCATGCGCGCTCCGGAGCGCTTGGCGCTCATGGCCTGGCGGAGCTCGTCGGCCTCGGCGGGGGTGAATCCCGCCGCGTCGATGGCGATGTGCATGAGCTGTTCCTGGAACAGCGGCACCCCGAGGGTCTTCTCGAGCGCCCGTTTGAGCAGCGGGTGCGGGGGGTCGGGAGCTTCGAGGCCCTGGCGCCGGCGGATGTAGGGGTGTACCGACCCCCCCTGGATGGGACCGGGCCGGATGATCGCCACCTCGATCACGAGATCGGCGAAGCAGCGGGGCCGGATGCGGGGAAGCGTGGCCATCTGGGCCCGGCTCTCCACCTGGAACACGCCCACGGTGTCGGCCCGGCACAACATGTCGTAGACGGCGTCCTCCTGGTCGATGAGGGCCAGGTCGACCTCTTCGTCGTGCGCGGCGCGGATCAGGTCGACGGTGAGGTGGACGGCTTCGAGCATGCCCAGCCCGAGTAGGTCGAACTTGACGAGCCCGGCCGTGGCGCAGTCGTCTTTGTCCCATTGCAGGGCGCTGCGTCCGGGATGGCGCGCCCACTCCACCGGGCACACTTCGATGACGGGCCGGTCACAGAGCACCATCCCTCCCGAATGCAGACCGAGATGGCGGGGGAAGTCCAAGATGTCGCGCGCCAGCTGACCCACCAGTGGTGGCAACGGACCACCGCGGTCGAGGGGCTCACCGCGGTCGACGGCCTTGGCCCAGGCGTCGACCTCCTCGGGGCTGTGGCCCAATGCCTTGCCTACGTCGCGGATGGCCGAGCGGGCGCGGTAGGTGATGACGTTGGCGACCTGCGCCGCGCAGTGCCGGCCGTAGCGGTCGTAGACGTACGCGATGACCTCCTCGCGTCGGCCCGACTCGATGTCGACGTCGATGTCAGGCGGTCCGTCGCGCTCGGGAGAGAGGAACCGCTCGAACAACAACCCCAGGGCCACGGGGTCGGCGCGGGTGATGCCGAGCGCGAAGCAGACCGCGGAGTTGGCGGCCGAGCCCCGGCCCTGGCAGTAGATGTCCTGGCGCCGGCAGAACTCCACGATGTCCCACACGATGAGGAAGTACCCGGCGTAGCCGAGCGCCCCGATCACCTCGAGCTCGTGGTCGATCTGGGCCCACGCCCCGGGCACCCGCTCCCTCGTGGCGGGGCCGTAGCGGTCGAGGGCGCCCCGCCCCACCACCTCCACCAACCAACTGTGCTCGTGGTGTCCGGCCGGGACCGCGCAGTCAGGCAGCCCCGGGGCCACCAGGTGGAGGTCGAAGGCGCACGCCCGGCCGATCTCCGCAGCTCCGGCCACCGCGCCGGGCCAGCGGGCGAAGCGGCGTTCTTGCTCGGCCCCCGAGCGCAGATGGGCGGTGGCCGCGGAGGGGAGCCAGCCGTCGAGCTCGGCCAGCGGTTGCCGGGCCCGCACCGCGGCCAGGGTGGTGGCGAGGGGCCGTCGGGCCGGGGTGGCGTAGTGGACGTTGTTGGTGGCCACCATGTCCACGCCCCGGGTGACCGCCAGTCGGGCGAGGGCGTCGTTGCGCGCCGTGTCGAGCGGGTCACCGTGGTCCCACAGCTCAACGGCTACGTCTCCGGCGCCGAAGGCCTCGATGAGCCGGTCGAGCTCACGGGCCGCCCCGGCCGGGCCGGTGGTGGTGAGCGCGGTGGGGACCGCCCCCTTGCGACACCCCGTCAGGACGACCCAGTGCCCGCCCCGGCCCGGACCGCGGTGCTGGCGGGCCAGGTCCTCGAGGGTGCAGGTGGGTCGGCCCTTCTCCCCACCGGCAAGGTGGGCCTCGGTGATGGCCCGGCTCAGGCGGGCGTACCCCTCGGGGTCGCGGGCCAGGACCACCAGGTGCGTGCCGAGGGGATCGGGGGCGCCGGTGCGTCCCGGCGATCGTCCACTGTCGATCAGCGTCAGCTCGGCTCCGAACACCGACGCCATCCCGAGGGCGCGCGCCGTCTCAGCGAAGCGGACCACCCCGTACAGGCCGTCGTGGTCGGTGAGGGCCAGCGCCTCGAGGCCGAGCCGGGCCGCCTCGGCCACGAGCTCCTCGGGGTGTGACGCCCCGTCGAGGAAGCTGAAGTTGGAATGGCAGTGGAGCTCCGCGTAGGGGGCGGTCACAGACACCGCCTCAGTCGTAGGTCGCTTCCAGCCACCAGCCCCCCCGCTCACGCGTGAGGAGGTGGGTGGTGGTGGTGGTGACGACCTGCATGCGGGCCTGGCGGCGACGGCCTCGGACCGACCACCACCGCTCGTCGCTCGGCCACGGCCCCGCCCATCCCGTGACCAAGGCCCACGGGCCTCGCGCCACCGACAGTCGGCCGGGGACGGTGCTGAGGATGCCGCCTCCGCTCACACCCACGGACCGGCCGGCGGCGTCGGTGAGCTGGGTGGGCAGGGGTCGACCGAAGACGACGGTCGGGGCCGGTGGGGGGACCTGTCCCGGCCACGGCCCCCCGAGGGTGGTGTCGTGACCGGGACTGTCGTGACCGGGATTGGGCCCGGTCCACGGGACGAACCGGGCCCGTTGTGCCGGCCCCCGGCCCCCCTGGAGCCGGCCCCTGACCACGGCCTCGGGGCCGAGCAGCTCCTGGACACCCGCCACGGCCCGGACCGCCCGGGCATCGGAGTCGGCCGAGTCCCCCCAGAATCCCGCCTGGCGCGTCACCACCGCGGGGGCCGGTCCGGAGTTGCCGGGGGGGAAGCCGGCTCGGGGGAAGAAGAGCCGGAAGCCGGGCAGCTCCCCCTCGGTCCCCCGGGCCACCCGCTGGCACAGGGCACCTTCCGCGCCGAAACGGGCCAGCACCGCCGGCCCCGGCAGCGCCGCGAACCCACCCAGGGTGCGCACCCCCAACCGGACGAGCAGGTCGGCGAGCTCGGGCCGGTCGAGGATGGCGACGGGCCAGGGGTCGAGGAAGGAGGGGGTCTCGCCCGGAGGGACGATCACCGGCCTGTCGCCGTTCAGCGCGGCGCGGGCGGCCAGGACGGCGGCGAACAAGCCGTCGGCCACCCCCACGCCGGCTGGCTGGCGGGCCGGCCCCAGCCCGGTTGGCCCCACGCCGGCCACTGCCTCGACGGCCATGTCGGCCAGGACCTCGTCTCCTCCGAAGTACCGGGACGGGCCCCGGGTAGGGACCGCACACACCCCCAGACGCACGGGGTCGACGCGGGTGGCGAAGGCCTCCAGGGCCGCCACCACGGCGTCGAACGCCCGCGCCTCGCGCCCGAGCTCACCTTCCTCAAGGATGCCGGGACACCAGATCGCGACCAGCCGCTGCACCTTCTCCCTCCGCCTCTCTCTTGCTTCTTTCGCCAGTCGTGGGGTCCGCCACCACCTGCCCCGAGGGACCGGGGAGCCACAGGCCGACCCGCACCGGCCGGGCCGCGGCCCGTCGCCCGGAGGAAAGAACCTCCAGGTGACGGCCCTGGAGGTGGCCGTGGCCGGCTTCGACCCCCTGCCACACCCCGGCCCCCACGGTGAGCTGGACATCCCCGCCTTCGGGCCAGGTCCGCGACCCCAGCACCACGAGCACACCCCGGCGCTCGCGGGCCCGGGCCGCCAGTCGACGGGCCAGGACCCGGCGCACGGGCCCGGGCGGTCGGAGGAGCACCACGTCCATGCCGTCGAAGAGAGTGGCTGCGGCCTGCGCCCACAGGGGACCGGGTCGGGGGACGAGTACGAGATGTCCGAGGTCCACCCCGAGCTCGGCACAAGCCACCATCCCGGGGTCGGCCAAGCCCACGGCCGCGCACCACGAGGCCCTCGAGGCGGCGGCGAGGAGCGCGAAGCCGAGTGTGGTGCCACCTCCGGCGTCACCGATGTCGATGGTCACGACGCCACCTCGCTGCAAGCCTCTTTGGGGGAAGAGGGGAGCCAGCGCAAGAAGCACAGGCAGGAGCTGGTCCCGGCTCGACGAGGTGGGCCGGGCCCGGGCGGCCAGCGTGGTGCTGATGTGGCCCACCCCGATCCGACGTTTTCCCTGCTGTGGCGCTATGAACGGGGCCGGTTGCCCGGAGCTGGAGGGGCCCATGATCGGACACTATCGAACATATGTTCGATTCACCACCGGGAATTCCGGCCCTGTCCAGAGACCTCAGAAACCTCCGAGACCGAGGTCCGGCCCCCCTTCAGGAGCCGGGGTCGGCATCGGCGCGGGTGTCCGAGTCGGCACTGTTGTCGGCGCCAGGGCGGCCGATCGCCACGGCTCGGTGGCGAACCACGGCGTGAGTCGGACCCATCCCATGCGGTTGCGCTCGTCGACCACGAGGGCCATCCCTGTCTCCCCGCGCGCCACGACGTCGACCGGCAACCGGCGCCGCATAACCGTGGAGGTCGTCACCGTCGGCACCGACTCGGCCCGCTGGGCCCGGGGTCCGAGCATCAATCGCGACAACACCGCCCCGGTGCCCCGGGGGCTCGCCACCGGGGCGGACACCGACCGCGTGACCAGCTCCTCCTCGCCGGCGAGGGCCGAGAGCGCCTCGAGGGTGCGGACGTCGCCGATCCCCGGCAGCACCACCGTGGTCCCGAACAACGACAGGAATCCGTCGGCAGCCTGGCCCCACCGACCCCGGGCCTGGGAGAGGTCCTGGAGACACGCCAAGGTAAGAAGTCCCTGGCCAGCCCCCTCGCTGACCATCCCGGGGAGGTCGGGGACCGGGGCGATGTTGGCCACTTCGTCGAGGGCCAGGACCACCGGGGGGAGTCGGTCCTCCGGGCCCGCCCCGGCCGCACCGGAGGTGGCGGACCGGGCATAGGCAGCGGAACGGATGTCGGTGAGCAGCCCCACCACCAACGGCGCGGCCACGGCCTGATGCCGGCCCGTGGCGCAGATATACAGCGTGGCCGAGGAGTCACAGAACGCCCCGGCGTCGAAGTCCGGTGCCACCGTGCTCTCGAGGGCGGCCTCGCTTCGATAGGCGGCCAGGACCCCCGAGGCGGTCGACCAGATCCCGCTCTGCTCGCGGGGATCGGTCGCCGCGATCCCGGCCAAGAGGTCCCCAGGGCGCGTAGCCCGGTTGCGGTCGAGGATCCCGAGGGCGCTCCCCGCGTTGCGCCGGTCCACCCACGACAGCACGGTGGTGAGGTCCGCCCCATCGAGCGCAGCGGCGTGCAATGTGGGGGCCAGCAGCGCCTCGGCCCGCTCGTTCCAATGGTCACCGATTCCTGGCGCACCGCCGTCGCGCCCGATGGAGGGTCGGGCTGCGCCCACGAGGCTCCGGGCCACGAGGAGCGCGTCATCCCACGTCCGACAGCTCTCCACCGGCGACCAGTGGATGCGCTGTACATGTGCAGGAGCCTCCACGGTGCCACTCGGGTCGTAGAGCAGGCACGGTCCGACCGTGGCGCGCGCCAATCCGGTGGCCCGCAGCACGTCGGGTTTTGTCGACGTCGACACGACCGCGCCCGGTGCACCGAGGACGGTAGGCACCACGATCGACGACGTCTTGCCCGATCGCGGCGGTCCGAGCACGAGCACGGCCTGTTCGGTCCCCGCCCACGCCGGCCCCATCGATCCCGCTCCCAGGTACACGCCGGCGTGTGCAGCACCGACAGTGGCGCGAATCGTGGTCAACGCACCGCTCTCGCGCCGAAATCCGTCGTCATCGTGCCTGGAACGCCATGTGCCTGCAGGCGTGACACGGTCACGCTCCGATGTGGAAAAAAAAGCTTCGCGTCGCGAAACGTTGGCATCCGAATTCGTATTCACGACGCATTCACACCATCTCGGGACGAAACGTCGGCACGCCGTCTCGCACCCGCAACGTGCCGGGAATTCCGAGCAGTGAGTACGGATCAGTGGTGTCGAGCACGCCGCGACGGGTTTCCACGTGCAAGTTTCTCAGTGCCACGATCCGCCCGATATGCGGGCCCAGCGTGACCGTCACTTCGAGACGCAACTCACCGTCGTCACCGACCTCGGCTTCGACGACGATGACGTCGTAGGTGTCGTCAGGAAGCGGCGGCATGGTCAAAAATCCTTGCAAACACGGCCTTTCCCGTCCATAGGCAATCAGTAGCCATCACATCTCTCGCGTCGGTGATGTCTGTTGTCGCGCCGCACACACGCCCGGCGACGCGTTGTTTTCTTGCCGTGGACCTTGCACATGACCTCGCGCGTCTGCGCGCTCCGCGTGGCGCGCTCTCACGCAAATGCTTGCTTTTGCCGCGAAAACCTTCTTTGATTGTTGAGATTGCATTTCCCGGAGGAGGTGCGGTGAATAAGTCGGGACTGATCGACGCGGTCAGCAAGACGACGTCGTTGGCGAAACGCGATGCCGAAGATGCGGTCAACGCGCTCGTCCACGTGGTCTCGAAAGAGGTTCGTTCGGGACGACGTGTGGTGGTTGCAGGCTTTGGCAGCTTCAATCCCACGCACCGTGGTGCTCGTAAGGGACGTAATCCACGCACAGGAGCACCGGTCAGCATCTCGGCGTCCCGCGGAGTCCGCTTCGCGGCCAGCGGAATGCTCAAGGACGTCCTCAACGGCAAGGCGGCTCCTCCGGCACTGAAGGTGTCCACGGGGCCGGCGAAGAAGTCGTCCAAGGCGACGGCGAAGAAGGCCACGACCAAGACAACGAAGAGAGTCGCCACCAAGGCCACCAAGAACTCGACCAAGAAGGCGGTCAAGAGCACCGCTGGACGGGCATCGAAAAAGGTCGTCGGGCGCGCCCCGGTCAGAAAGACGACGCGCGCCCCGGCGAGGAAAGCAGCAAAGCAATCGGCCAGAAAGGCCGCCGGACGAGCTCCGGCGAGGAAAGCAATAAAGCGATCGGCCAAGAAGGCCGTTAGGAGGGCGTAAAGCATGGCAGTCAAGCGGGCAAGAAAGACCGCAAAGCGGGCTCCGGCACGGAAAGCCGCCAAGCGCACAACGGCACGCAAGGCCGTAAAGCGCACGACGGCTCGGAAGACCGCCAAGCGGGCTCCAGCACGGAAGGCCGCCAAGCGGACCACCAAGAAGCGGGCGACCGCCAAGAAGGCCACCAAGCGGGCTCCGGCTCGCAAGGCGACCAAGAAGCGGGCACCGGCACGAAAGGCTGCGAAGAAGAGGGCCCCGGCTCGCAAAGCTGCCAAGAAGCGCGCTCCGGCTCGCAAGGCCGCCAAGCGGACCACCAAGAAGCGGGCGACCGCCAAGAAGGCCACCAAGCGGGCTCCGGCTCGCAAGGCGACCAAGAAGCGGGCACCGGCACGAAAGGCTGCGAAGAAGAGGGCCCCGGCTCGCAAAGCAGTCAAGCGTCGGGCCAAGAAGGCGCCTGCGTCTCCCAAGCGGGCTACGGCTCGTCGGGTCACGCGTCGGGCCCCGGCTCGTCGGCGGACCGCCAAGTAGACGAACACCGTCCGGCCGGGTTCACCCGGCGGTCGGATCGGTCCCTGCGGGCTTCGGCCCGACTCAGGGGCGAGACATTGCCAGAAGAGGGGCCCTCGCGGGCCCCTCTTCTGCGTCATCTGTCAGGGACGTGTCATCCAGGGACCGGAGGGCTCAATCCGGCCGGGATGTCAGTCGGGACGTCGACGTCCCAGCTGAGCTCGGGGTCGCGCACCACCCGGTAGTCGAGGCCCAAACGCTGCGCCTCGGCCTCGTGGCGATGGAAGGACCCGGGCCCGTAGTGGAACCGGAAGCCCGCATCCGTCGGGACACACACCACGTTGGTCCCGTCGTCACGGCGGTCGGGGACGAGGGTGACACCGCCGAACCCCGCCAGCTGGGTGACGTCATGGGCGAAGGGAAGATCGGCGTGCGCCACCAGGACCTCGGTCGCCCCGGCCTCGCCGAGTCGTTCCACCCCGGCTTCGACCGCCCCGTTGAGCCCGCGCCCGGGCTCGGGGAGGACCATGGCCCCGTGGCTCATGGCCCAGCGCGCCACCTCGGGGTCGTCGCAGACCACCGCCACGGGCAACGCGCCGGCGGCGGCGAGAACCCCGTCGGCCATGGCGCGGGCCAGGGCGTCGCGCCCCGCCGCGTCGAGCGAGGGCGCCAGGCGCGCCTTGGCGGCACCGAACGCCTTCACGGGGATGAGCACCACGCAGCCTGACAAGGGGGGCAGGCGCACCGGCGCTGCATTCACGGCCTCAGTGTACGGGCACGGGTCGTGACCAGGTCCAGGCCGTAGGGTTAGTCCCATGCTCGACAAGGTGGCGGTCATCGGCGCGGGCTCATGGGGCACGACGGTCGCCGCGGTGGCGGCGACATCGGCGCCGACGGTCTTGTGGGCGCGCCGCCCCGCGCTGGCCCGGAGCATCGACACCCTCCACGAGAACCCCGACTATCTGCCCGGCGTCGTCCTGCCCGAAACGCTGCGGGCCACGGCGTCGCTCGACGAGGCCGTCACCGGCGCCGCCCTTGTGATCATGGCGGTGCCCTCGCACGGCTTTCGCGCCGTCTTGACCGAATTGTCGGGATCGATCCCTGACGACGCCCCCGTGCTGTCGTTGGCGAAGGGGCTCGAGCAGGGCAGCCGTCTCCGCATGACCGAGGTCATCGCCCAGGTGGTGCCGGGCCATGTCGCCGGCGTGCTCACCGGGCCGAACCTGGCCCGCGAGATCGCGGCGGGACAACCGGCGGCCACCGTGGTGGCCATGACCGACGAAGCGATGGCCCGCCAGGTCCAAGAGGTCCTCCGCACACCCTCGTTCCGCGTCTACACGAACCCTGATGTGGTGGGATGCGAGATGGCGGGGGCCACCAAGAACGTCCTCGCCATCGCGGCCGGCATCCTCCAGGGACTCGGGCTCGGGGACTCCTCGTTGGCCGCCCTCATCACCCGGGGCCTGGCCGAGCTGGGACGGCTCGGCGTGGCGATGGGGGGCGAGCGCATCACCATCGCCGGGCTGGCGGGCGTGGGCGATCTCGTGGCCACCTGCACCAGCTCCCTGAGCCGGAACCGGATGGTGGGGGAGCAGCTCGGCCGGGGCCGGACCCTCGAGGAGATCATGGCGGAGATGCGCATGGTGGCCGAGGGCGTGAAGACGGCTCGTCCCCTGCTCGAGCTGGCCCGGGCCCGAGGGGTGGAGATGCCCATCGGCGAGCAGGTCGCTGCGGTGCTCGAGGGGGAGACCTCTCCGTCGAAGGCCATCCTCACCTTGATGTCGCGCTCGGCCAAGCCGGAGTTCGACGGCCTCCAGGGATGACATCGGAGACCGCGTCGACGGCGCAGGCCGAGGCACTCGTCCGGGTGCGTGGCTTCCTGCGCGCCCATGGCACGCCCGAGGACGAGATCGCCGAGGCGGAGTCGCGCCACGTCCTCGACCTCCTCGTGGCGGACCGTCTCCTCGTCCCCGCCGAACGCCGCTACACCCAGGTCGAGGTGGCGGAGATGACGGGGATGGACCTCGACCTCGCCCGGCGCTTCTGGCGGGCGCTGGGATTCCCCGACGTGGAGCTCGAGGAGCGGATGTTCACCGACCTCGACATCGAGGCCCTCGTGATCCTCCGCTCGATGATGGACCTCGGGGTGGCGGACATAGAGACCAGCTTGCAATTCGCCCGCGTCATCGGGTCCTCGATGGCCCGCATCGCCGAAGCCGAGGTCTCCCCCCAGGCGCGCGGGCTCGCCATCGCCGGTGGCACGGGCTCGACCGACACGGTGGAGGCGGCCGACCGCTTCGCGGCGCTGGCCGACCATTCACTTCCCGCCATGGCCCGGCTGCTCGAGTTCGTCTGGCGCCGTCATGTCCAGGCCGCGGTCCGCCGGGCCATGTTGTTGCGCAGCCGGAGCGACAGCGGCGCCCTGCCGGTCCTGGCCGTGGGCTTCGCCGACATGGTGGGGTTCACCACCTTGAGCCAGCAGCTCTCCGAAGAGGAGCTCGCCGCGGTGGTGGCCCGGTTCGAGGAAGTCGCCCACGACACCGTGACCGCGGGAGGCGGGCGCGTCGTGAAGATGATCGGCGACGAGGCCATGTTCGTGACCGAGTCGGCCCTCGACGCGGCCCGGATCGGCTTGGCCCTGGCCGAGGCCTACGCCGGTGACGAGCTCCTCTCCGATGTCCGGGTGGCCCTGGCGGTCGGGCCCGTGCTCGTCCAGGACGGCGACTTCTACGGGCCTGTGGTCAACCTGGCCAGCCGGGTGGTGAACATGGCCGCACCGGGGTCGGTGATCGTGACCGACGAGTTCCACTCTGCGGTCGGTGCTCCGCCGGGGGAGTTCGAATTCCTGGCGATCCGCCCACGCCGGGTGAAAGACGTGGGCCGCATCGCGCTCTATGCCCTGCACCGTCCCGGGGCGGACCCCGTGGCACTCGACCGTCGTCTGGGTGGTCGCTTCGAGCGGATCGCGGAGGTCTTCCACGATCTCGACGAGTTGCGCGAGAAGGGCGAGCGCCTGATCGCGGGGGCGAGGTCAGCCGGGGGAGCGGAAGGTGGCGATCCCGAATCCTCGGAGCTCGAATGAGCCGTCGACGGGCTCGAGGGTCCGTCCCCGCAGGTCGACGAGCCAGCCCGAGCGCGCCCCGAGTGTGACCGTGGTGGGCCGCTCGGTCGGGTTGAACACCCGGACCTCGAGCATCCCCGCCACACGGCGCACGGCGGAGACCTCGGCCCCCTCCACCTCGAGGGCGCGGCCCGACTCCGGCCGCCATCCCCCGCCTGGCGCGTAGACGACGTCGAGAGGCACGAAGGCATCGTCGACCATTGCGTAGGGGTCGTCACACGCCACACACAACGCATAGCGCGCCTCGATGGTCCGCCCCCTCAGCTGCAAGCCCTCGACGGGCGTGAGGGGCCCCGCCGGGAGGGGCCGGTAGGCCATGCCGAGCCGAGACAGCATCCCCGTCGAGCGCAGCAGCGTGAGCGCCATCGTCTTGGCCCGGCGTGCCGACTGCGCACCCTCGATGTCCACCAACTCGTACTCGAGGAGCCCGTCGTGCGCCACGGTGAGCCCACCGGCGGACACGAACCGACGCGACGGGAAGGTGGGGAGCCCGAACTCGTCCACCCGGCCCTCGGCGTCGAGACCCCGGTGCACCACGGCGAAGGCGCACTCGGCGTCAGACCCCTCGGCCGGCGCGGGCAGGGGCAGATGCACGCGCAGGCGGTGATCCGAGGCGGGGTTCACGAACCGCGTGACCACCCGCACCACCCGCTCGTCGGCGCGCACCTCGATGTCGGTGCTCACCTCGACACCGACCTCACCGGTCCGGGCCCGGGTCACCCCGTCGACGTGGTCGGGCCAGGTGTAGCGCGCCGTCACGGTGACGATGGCCCGCACCGGGCCCCGGTCGCCCACCGTCACCGTCACCTCGTCGGGGCTGTCGACGACGACGTCCCCGGCGGGGGGGGAGTAGTTGTAGGAGTCGCCGTGGTCCCCACCGTCGACGAGCTTGCCGAAGCCGGCCACGCCGTCGATGGAGAAGGTCCCCACCCCGGGGTCGACCGCCACGGCGACGACGCCGTTGGCCATGACCACCGGCCCGTGGCCGGCCTCGGGCTCCTCGACGGTGACGGGATGGCTCGGCACTGTCGCCACGAGCGCCCGATGGCCGAAGCCGGGGACGTCGTGGACCCGGGCCAGCACCCGCCGCACGGGGGCCTGGTCGATCCTGATCCGCACCATCGAGTCGGGCCGCGCCCCCAGTCGGGTGTAGAGGTCTTGCTTGATCGAGGCGATGGGGACGTCGAAGCGCTCCTCGCTCCCGAAGGCGATGGTGATGTCGATCCCCGACTCGTCCTCGTCGACGTGGACGTCCTGGATCCACGTGTGGGCGTCGATCTGACTCCCGTTGGGGAGCATCCCCAGGATCGTCTTGACCGTGTTGGCGTCGAGGGTGAGCGGGCCCAGACCCCGGGGGATGCCGAAGGCGCCGGGCTCGTCGGGAAGGGCCTGGCCCCCGGCGGGGACCTCCTCGCCGGCGATGACGACCTCCACCATGCCGCTGCGGGCACGGGCCGTCGCGTTCACGACGGTCGGCCCCGCCTCGGCCAGCGAGCGCGTGAAGGCACCGAGCGCCTGCCCGGCCAACCCCTCGGCGATCCGGAAGGCCTCGGCGTACCGCACCAGCACGGCGTCGACGACCTCGTCGACCGAGCACGCGCAGCTGGAGTCGTGCGCCGAGTTCCGCACCATCTCGCGCCAGGCCAGATCGAGCAACCGCTCGGGGAACTCCGTGGGCGCCATATAGAGCGCACACAGCGGCTCGGCCATTCGCTCCAGGGCCCGCTCGGCGCGCGCCGCGGCGACTTTCACGTCGACCCGGTTCGACGCCACCCCCATCAACACGTTCGCCCGCGCCCCCGAGCGCAATTCGCCCTTCCACCTCTCGAGGCCGTCGGTGGGAGCGGTCCTGAGATAGTCCGGCAGGGTCGTCACCTCGAGGACGTAATCGTCTTGGAGCTCGTTGGCTTCGGCCACGACCCGCCCGAGCCAGGGTTGGGGCTCTTGGTGGTCGGTCCCGTTCATGAAGAGCATGCCGCCGATCAGGAAGTCGCCGATCTCCTTCTCGTGGTCCGCCACCCTCCGCACGAGTGCCTTGGCGTCGTCGGGGATCGAGGCGCCGTTGCCGTAGCCGGTGGGCAGGTACTCGGCGCGCACCGACGACCCGTCGGGCGCCTCCCAAACGAACCCGGTCCGGGTGATGACCGAGGGCACCCCCCGCCACACCACGGCGTGACTGAACCCGGCAGCCTTCAGGATCTGGGGCATCTGGGCGATGTGGCCGAACATGTCGGGCAGGTACCCGACCTCCATGGCCCCGCCGAATGCCGCACCCCGCAACAGCCCGCTCTGGAGGTCCCGGACGATCGTCTCTCCCGAGACGAGGAACTCGTCCATGAGGATGTACCACGGGCCCATCGACAACCGACCCGCCGCGGCCAGGGCCCGGATCCGCGCCTCGCTCTCGGGCCGGACCTCGAGGTAGTCGTCGACCACGGCCATCTGCCCGTCGAGGAGGAACTTGGCGTACGAGGGGTCGCCCTCCAAGAGGGGGATGAGCCGGTCGAGCATCTTCACCAGCCGCAACCGGAAGCTCTGGTAGGGCTCGTACCACTCCCGGTCCCAATGGGTATGGGGGACGATGGCGATCTGTCTCGGTTTGTCTGGGGCCACGAACCGAGATTACCGACCGGGCCCCGCATCGGAATTGGAATCGTGGCCGGCCACTACCGTGTGCCGCCGTGCACCCCCGACCCTGGCGCGACCACCTGCCCCTCGGTTCCACCTTCGATCCTCGGAACCTGACGGCCCGCGCCAGCCTGCCCCGGGCCTGGGCGGAGACCTGGGCCCGCCATTCGGGGGCCCCGCTCCTCCTGGACGCGGGTGCGTCGGGCGCGGAGCAGTGGTGTAGCGCCGGGGAGCTCGAGGAGAGGACACGGACCCTCGCCCACGGTATGGGACGGCTGGGCCTCGAGCCCGGCGACCGGGTCCTGTGGAGCACGGCGTCGTCGCTTCGCGCCGTGGCCGCAAACATCGCCGCGCTGCGGGCCGGGCTCGTGGTGGTGCCGGTCAACGCGGCCTACACCGAACGCGAGCTCACCCATGTCGTGGGCGACGTCCGGCCCGCGCTCGCCATCGTCGACGACCCGGACCGAGCCGCGCTGCTCTCGCGCGCCGACGGCGATCTCGTGGTGGTCACCCCCGAGTTCGAGGTGATCGGCGGGGACGCCGGGGTCACGCCCGACGCCGGGCTCGGATCTCTCGTCCTCGACGCCGCGCAGCCCGACGACGTGGCGCTGATCGCCTACACCTCGGGAACCACAGGCGCGCCCAAGGGGGCGGTGCTCACCCACGGAAACCTCCTCGCCAACAGCGAGTCGATCGCGCTGACGTGGCGCTGGGAGGCCGATGACCGCCTCGTCCACGCCCTTCCCATCTTCCACGGGCACGGGCTGTGCGTGGCGCTGTACACGTCGCTGCTGGTGGGCTCCTCGGTCGTCCTTCTGCCGCGCTTCGATGTCGACGCCGTGCTCGACGCCGCCAACGAGCACCGGGCCACGATGTTCTTCGGTGTCCCCACCATGTACCACCGGCTGGCCGCCTCGGGCCGGGTGGAGGAGCTCGGTCGTCTGCGCCTGGCCGTGTCGGGCTCGGCACCGCTCAGCGCCGAGTTGCACCGTGTCATCGGCGAATCGGCGGGGACCGCGGTGCTCGAGCGCTACGGGATGACCGAGACACTCATGACGCTGTCGAACCCCTACGAGGGCGAGCGGCGGCCCGGAACGGTGGGGTTCGGATTCCCCGGTGTCGAGGCCCGGGTCGAGGACGACGGCTCGTTGTTCGTGCGCGGGCCCACCGTGTTCTCCGGCTACTTCGAACGCCCCGCGGCGACGGCGGAGAGCTTCGTCGACACCTGGTTCCGCACCGGAGATCTCGGTGTCGTCGAAGACGGATACGTCCGGCTGTTGGGTCGGTCCACCGAGCTCATCATCTCCGGTGGCTACAACGTCTACCCCGCCGAAGTCGAAGACGTCTTGCTCGGCCATCAGTCGGTCCTCGAGGTGGCCGTCACCGGGGCACCGTCAGAGGAGTGGGGCGAGGTCGTCTGCGCCTGGGTGGTCCCCGACGGCGCGTCGCCTCCCGACGCCGACGCCCTCATCGCCTACGCGGCGCAGCGTCTCGCCCCCTACAAGCGGCCCCGCCGCGTCCGGTTCGTCGACTCCCTGCCGCGCAACTCCCTGGGGAAGGTCCGTCGTTCCGAGTTGCGCTGAGTCGCGGCCCTGTCCTCAGGTGGAGGAGGTGGCGGTCCTCGTGGTCTCGGCGTCGATCCAGGCCAGGTAGTCGGCGTCGCCGCTCTCGATGGGAACGGCGACGATCTCCGGCGTGGTGAAGCCCATGTACCCCTGGGTGTCGCGCAGGACCGTCTTGAGGGGCTCGAGGGCCAGAGCGGATGTCTTGAAGGTGCATACCCACTCGTCGGTGGTCTCGAGCTGTAATTCCCACCAGTAGGTCGATGTGATCGGCCCCGACACCTGCGCGCACGCGGCCAGTCGTCGCTCGACGGCGAGATGGGCCAGGTGGGTGGCCTGCTCCTTGGCGGTCGTCGTGGTCGTGACTTGGTAGTGGTTCGCCATGCCCCCAGATTGTATTTACAGCCGATCCGCACCCGGGGGAGGGTGGTCCCGGGCCCGGCGGTCCGGGTATCGCGCCCCGGCGCGGGTCGACAAGCCGTGGGGTAGCGTGCCCGCATGCCGACGTTCCTCATGCTTTCGACCCTCGGGCCCGAGGGGATGGCGACGCTGCGTCAGAACCCCAAGCGGTTGAAAGAGGTCAACACCGAGGTCGAGGCCATGGGCGCGCACGTGGTGGCTCAGTGGGCGCTGCTCGGTCAGTACGACTTCGCCACGGTGCTCGAGGCGCCCGACGAGAAGGTCGTGACGCGCGTGGCGGTGGCACTGGGCGCACGGGGCACCTTGAAGACCAAGACCTTGATCGCGGTGCCCATCGATGAGTTCATCGAGACGCTCGGCACGCCCTGAGCCCATGGGTCGCGGCGACCTCAGATGTTGGCGCAGTCCTTGCTCAGTACCACCACATGCCCTGCTTGCGACGCTCTGACCGGACGTCCTCGCTCGGGAAGACGTCGGGCAGGACGCTGTTGTCGGAGAGCCGCCGCACGCGGTACCCACCTTGGACGCGCTCGGCCACTTCGAATCCGTGGCTCCACGAGCCGACGAAGCGGTTTCGAACGTCGACGGCAGTGCCCTCGGCAAGGTACGTGTCGGGCATGTCGGTGGTGACGTCCATCAGGCCGTTGGTCATACGGGTGACCTCCTGTCATGCCCCGAACACCTCCCATGATGGGCGCTTGGACCTCCCGCTACAAGGGCCACTTGGACAACACCGAGCCAACGCGGCCGGCCCCCGCCCTGCCTAGGTGATGACACCTAGGGCCCGACCACGACCGTCGGTGAGTTCCACTTCACGGCGACGGGTCGTCCCGGCCCGGCCGGGGCTGGTCCACGAGCGCGATCTGTGGGGTGCGGGGCACCGGATGGTGGCGGGCATCGACGAAGTCGGTCGGGGAGCCTGGGCCGGGCCTCTCAGCGTGGGAGTGGCGGTGCTGTCGGAGACTCCCCGCCGGATCCCGCGGGGACTGCGTGACTCCAAGCAGCTCACCGAGGACTCGCGCGAGGCCATGTTCGAACGGGTCGCGGCGTGGTGCGCGGGTTGGGCGGTCGGCCACGCCGGGCCCGAGGAGTGCGACCGGCTCGGTATGACCGCGGCGCTCCGGCTGGCGACGCGCCGGGCAGTCGACCAACTGGCTCCCGACCTCGTCCCCGACGCCGTGGTCCTCGACGGGACCTTCGACTTCGTGAGCCCGCCGGCACTGCCCCAGCTCTTCGACGCCGACGGTGCGGTGGAGCCCGATGCGGTGTACGCCGCTGGGGGCGCAGCTCCGGGCGCGCCTGGTGGCCCGGTGTGGGCCCCGCCGGTCAAGACCGTGATCGGCGGCGACGCCCGGTGCGCGTCGGTGGCGGCGGCCTCGGTGCTCGCCAAGGTGACCCGTGACCGGATGATGCGGGCCAGCGCGGACTACTACCCGGCCTTCGACTTCGAGCGGAACAAGGGCTATCCGTCCCCCGCGCACCAACGGGCTCTGTGCGGGTACGGGTTGAGCGCGGTCCACCGACGGTCGTGGGCCTTTGTCGACAACCTTCCCTGGGAGCTCACCACGTGGCCCGGTGACTACCGGACCCGGGGCTCAGACCTTGACGGGGGGCTCCTTGGGGAGCCCGAGGACGCGCTCGCCGATGATGTTGTGGAGGACCTCGTCGGTTCCTCCCGCGATGCGCATCCCGGGTAGGCCGAGGAGGAACTGGGACCACGCGTAGGTCCCCCACTCGCCGGTGTCGGCGACGAGCTTGGGACCGAGGACCGAGGACAGCAGGTCGGTCATGCGACGCATGTTCATCGTGAGCGAGAGCTTGGCGATCGACATCTCGGGCCCAGGGAGCTGTCCCGACGCGATCTTGGCCATGGCCCGGAGGTTGGTGTAGTTGGCCACGCGGCCGTGGATGAAGATGTCGGCAAGTTGCTGGCGGACGAGGGGGTCGTCGGCTTTGCCGTGATGGCGGACCAGCTCGATCAGCCGGGGCGTGGACAGGTTGCCGTTGCCCGAGGACATCGAACCGCCGCCGATGGCGGCCCGTTCGTTCATGAGGGTGGTGAGTGCCACGGTCCATCCGCCGTTGACGTCACCGAGACGGTGGCTGTCGGGCACCCGGACCTCGGTGAAGAAGACCTCGTTGAACGAGGCGCCGCCGGTGATCTGGCGCAGCGGTCGGATCTCGACTCCCGGGGCGCGCATGTCCACCACGAATCCGGTGAGGCCCTTGTGCTTGGGGGCGTCGGGATCGGTCCGACAGATGATCTCGCCGATGTCCGACAGGTGCGCGCCCGAGGTCCACACCTTCTGTCCGGTGACCAACCACTCGTCGCCGTCACGGATGGCCTTGGTCTGGAGCCCGGCCAGGTCGCTGCCGGCCCCGGGCTCGGAGAACAATTGACAGGCCACGATGTCGCCGCGCCACAGCGACTTCAGGTAGAGGTCCTTCACCTCGTCGGTGGCATGGGCCAGGATCGTCGGTGCCACCATGCCGAGGCCGATGCCATAGGCGGTCATGGGCGGCGTGTCGAAGCCGGCTTCGATGGCGTCGTAGAGCCGTTGGTAGTCGCGCGTGAGCCCGCCGCCGCCATAGGCCACGGGACCGGCGATCCAACCGAAGCCGGCGTCGAAGCGCTGCTGGGCCCAGGCCCGGGCCGCGGTGAGCTCGGCGAGCTCCTCCTCGAGGGTCCGCTCGGGAAGAAGCGAGACCTGGTCCGATCCTTCACCCCAGCTCTGCTCGGCGACGACCCGGGGCTCGGCGTTGGTCTCGAGGAATTTCCGCGCGGCGCGCTCGAACTCCTCCTCGGTGATGGTGTCGACCATGGGGACATCCACCTTTCGCCTCGCTCATTCACTTTGGCCCGTCACGGCGCTCTTCGCGTCGCCCTTCACGGCCTAGGCCACCCTCCGGGGCCGCGTCACGACGCTGTGGGCGGACAGAGGTGAGTCTCCCAGCGTACCGAGGGGCCCCGAACGGCCGCCAGACCATGGCCAACCGGACCGACGGGCCGGCCGGTGCGGTAGAAAGGCCTTGATGGCATACGTGCTCGCTGTCATGGCGGCATTCGCCAACGCCTTGACCAGCGTCCTGCAACGGATGGGGGTGGAGTCCGCCCCCGCTGATACGAACCTCAAGCTGAGCCTCATCACCTACGCCATACGCCGGACGGTGTGGATCGCCGGCTTCTTGGTGTTGATCGCGGCCTTCCTCTTACAGTTCCTGGCCCTGCACTTCGGGCGGCTCACCACGGTGCAACCCATCTTGACCTTGGAGCTGCCTTTCCTCGTCGCCATTCTGGGGATCTGGTTCCGGTTGCCTCTCACCTGGAGGGAGTGGATGGGCGCCAGCATGGCCGCGGGAGGGTTGGCCGCCTTCCTGGCGTTGTCGTCCCCGAGCGGGGGGAACGTGACTCCCGACTTGGAGAACTGGGGGATCGTGTCCTTCGCCGTGATCGCCGGGTGTTCGATGTCGGTCTTGCTCACCCGGACCGGGTCACCGGCGTGGCGGGCCGCGTGGTTCGGCACGGCGGGGGCCATCGCCTTCGCCTTCACCGCCGCGCTCATCAAGACCGTCAACGACGAGATCACCCGGGGCTGGGCCCACGTCTTTGTGAACTGGCCGCCCTACGCCCTGGTCGGGGCCGGACTGGCCGGGGTGTTCCTGGCCCAGAACGCCTTCCATGCCGGGCCGGTGACCGCGTCGCAGTCCGCGCTCGTCATCGTGGACCCCCTGGTGTCGATCGCCATCGGGATCGGTCTGTTCGGCGACCACGTCCAAACCGCGGGTGGGAGGCTGATTGGTGAGATCCTGGCCATGATGGTCCTTCTCGCCGGCGTCTTCTCACTCACCCGGTCTCCGCTCGTTGTGCACGTGAAGAGCGAGGACGGCGAAGACCCCCATGTGCTCGGGGCCCGTCGACGGGGCGGGCCGGGGCCCGTGTTGGAGCCGGGGTGAGCACCGAACCGACGCCGCGGCCGGCCAAGGGTCTGCGCCGGCGCCAGAAGCGGCCTGTCGGGGCGGATGTGTCCACGGTGTCCACGGTCCGGGCCGTGGCCCCTCCGGGGTCGGTCGGGTCGGGAGTGCCGGCGGTGGAGGCGGGCCGGTACGACCCGTGGGCAGCGGTCCTCGAGCGTCTCGACGACGCCGCCGAGCTGGCCGGTCTCGACCCCGACGTCCATCGGCTCTTGCAGTTGCCCGACAGAGTCCTCGAGGTGGCGGTGCCGGTCCGGATGGACGACGGTCACGTCGAGGTGTTCCTGGGGTGGAGGATCCACCACAACCTCGCCCGGGGCCCGGCCAAGGGGGGGATCCGGTTCCACCCCAACCTGAATGCCGCCGAGGTGGCGGCCCTGGCGGCCGACATGACCCTCAAGACCGCCGTGGTCAACCTTCCCTTCGGTGGGGGAAAGGGCGGCGTCCGCTGCGACCCCCGTGAAATGTCGGCGGGAGAGCTCGAACGGCTCACCCGGCGGTACACGTTCCAGATCGCGCCCATGTTGGGGCCTGATCGCGATATCCCCGCCCCTGACGTCAACACCGACGAGCGAGTCATGGCCTGGTTGCTCGACACCCTCGGCATGCTCCAGGGGAACCTGCTCCCCGAGGTCGTCACGGGCAAGCCGTTGTCGGTGGGGGGGATGCGGTTGCACACCGGCGCTACGGCATCCGGGGTGGTGCGGTGCGTACGGGCTGTTTTCGCCGCGCTCGACATGCCCGTGGCCGGAACCCGGGCCATCGTCCAGGGGTTCGGCAAGGTGGGTGGTCCGCTCGCCTTCTTGTTGTCATCGGCGGGCATGCGGGTCGTGGCGGTGGGCGATGTCGGGGGCGCGGTCCACAATCCCGGAGGGCTCGACCTGAGCATGTTGGCCGACCACTGCTCGACCACGGGCTCGGTAGCGGGATTCGCGGGGGGCGATGCGCTGGTGTCGTCAGCGTTGTGGAGTGTCGAGGCGGAGCTGGCCGTCCCCGCCGCGCTCGAAGGGGCCATCGGCGACGCCGACGCGCGGGCCATGCGGGCCCGGGTCGTGGTGGAGGCGGCCAACGGCCCCACCACACCCGACGGCGACCGGGTCCTCGCCGAGCGGGGGATCACCGTCGTTCCCGACATCCTCGCCAACGCCGGTGGTGTCACGGCGTCGTACTTCGAATGGGCCCAGTCGCGCCAGGGCTACGCCTGGGACGAGGAGCTGGTGGCGTCGCGGCTGGCGAAGACGATGGACGATGCCTTCGCCGAGGTGTGGGGGCGCGCGCAGTCGCTGGGCGTCTCCATGCGACGCGCTGCTGGGGTTGTGGCGGTGGAACGACTGGCGGCGGCCATCAAGGCCCGGGGTCTGTTTCCCTAACCTCCGCTTTCCCGGGCTACTTTCCCGGGCTACCAGCCCCGGTCGACCCACTCCTGGAGCTTGGGCCGCTCGGCGCCGATCGTGGTCTCGTCACCGTGGCCGGGGAGGACGACGGTGTCGGCCCCGAAGGGGGAGAACAGCCGGTCCTCGATGGACTTGATGATGGTAGGAAAGTCTCCCCCCGGGAACTTGGTGTTGCCGGGCCCGCCCGGGAAGAGCGTGTCGCCGCTGAAGAGTAGCGGCGTCTTCTCCACTGCGAAGCACATCGACCCCGGGGTGTGGCCCGGTGTGGCGATGGTGTGGAACCGCATGTCGCCGACCTCGATGACGGTCTCGTCTTCGAGCAGGAGATCGTAGGAGGGGAGCATCTCGGCGTCCGCGGCGGTGACCGATACCTCGAACCCCGCCTCACGGACGGCCGGGACGGCTTGGATGTGGTCCCAGTGGCCGTGGGTCTCGAGGACCTTGCGGACCCCGAGGTCGCGGCACATCTGGAGCAAGAGCTCGTGTTCGTTGGCGGCGTCGATGAGCACGCCGTCGCCGGTGGCCTTGCTGCGGATGACGTAGACGTTGTTGTCCACGGGGCCGACCACGACCTTGTGGACCTCGATGAGGCTGTCTTCGTAGTGGGGCATGTCCGCACTCTAAAGCCCGGGCGGCGTGAACGGAACCGGGCCCCCGGACGTGGAATAGACGATGCGACCGGTCAACTCCCCGAGAAGTGCGCCGGCCGTGGCCATGGTCACCACGTGCCTGGCGCTGGCGGGATGCGCCCATGCGGCGCCTGTGGCTCGACATCCTCCGACCACCGGCGCTCCCACGACCTCGCCCACACCGTCGATGTCCACGCCGACGGCGACCACCACAACCATGCAACAGGTGGCGTCGGACGCGTGTGACGAAGCCGCCATCGGTGACGCCGCCTCTCCCGCGCCGTTCAGGCCCGCACCGACCACCACCGGACCGGGCCCATCGTGGGACGAGCACACCCTGATCGCGGGAACCTGTCCCCAAGTCGTCGATCCCGCCGTCGGCGCGGGCTTCGCCCTGGTCTCCCATGTGCCCACCGATCAGGGCCCGTGGGTCCTGCAACGCATCGATATCGACCGGGCCACGACCGAGACCGGTGCCACGTTCTCGGTCGGCTCTCTGACCGTGGCGGCGGGGTATCTCTGGATCTCGTGCGGGCGGAGCATCGCCGGTGACAGCACGGGCCCGCTGTTGTGCCAGGTCGATCCGAGTTCTTTGGCGGTGGTTCGCCAGATCCAATTGCCTCGGCCTTCGCCCCCTCCCCAGAGTTCGGCTCCCCAACGATCGGTGTCGAACTCGTACCAATTGTCGGTGGCACAGGGTCCCGGTGCCACGGTGTGGGTCGGGTACGACCGGACCTTGGTCCACATCGCGACCGGTGACGGGGAGCTGCTGACCTCGGTGCCGATCGCCTCGGGGACGGTGGCGAGCGTCTCGGTCGATCCCGCCCTTCACTCCCTGTACGTCGCCTTGTCCTATCCCACCGTGGCGGGCCAGACCGTCGATGCGGCCGTGGTCGAATTCGATGCCCGCACCGGTCAGCTGCTGGCGGCGACGCCCGAGACGAGCGAGGTGACCGACTCCGTGGCGGGCGGGGCGTTGACGGCCGTGCCCGGCGGAGTTTGGATGTCGTTTCGGACCGGGATGCTCGGGGAGACCCTCCTCCTCAGACAGTCCGATCTGGCCGTCGTAGGGCCTTCGGTAGCGTCCCTGGCCGGGCAACCCGACGGTGTCTTCCGGTGGATCATGGACGCGTCGACGATCTACGGCGACGGGGCGTTGTTCGTGGTGAACGAGAACGGCGTCATGGCCTGTGCCGACCCGCGCCTCGGCGTGGTCCGGGCCCAGCAGCACCTGGCCGCGGCGCAGGGCAACAGCTTCGAACTCCTGGCGGTCGACCCCACCTCCGGTCAGGTGCTCGCCACCGACGGGAACGGGCTGCAGTCCATCACCCCGCCCTCGTCGTGCCGAGTCTGAGAAGGGCGAAGGGCCGACCTTGGGATTCCCGGTGTCGACGTCGCCTCCCGGCGTCAACGCCCCGGGGTCGCCGGACGTGAGAACTGATAGACCCGTGGACCAGGCGAGGAGGGAGCGGGCCGTGGCCGAGGCGGTGCGTTTCGAGGAGGTCTTCCCCGACCTGTACCGGCTCGCCTACCGGGTGTCGTTCCGCGTGCTTGGTGACAGAGGTGACGCCGAGGACGTGGCCCAAGAGGCGCTGGCCCGCACCCACGTGCGGTGGGCCCGGTTGTGCGACCGCCCCGAGGGTTGGATCGTGCGGGTCGCCACCAATCTCGCCATCGACCGGCTGCGGCGGCGGGGGAGGACGACGGAGTCGACCGGTGAGCCCGTGGCACTGGTCGAGACGCACCTGTCCGAGCGCATCGACCTGGCCCGGGCCCTGCGGCGACTGTCACGTCGACAACGCGAAGTCGTGGTGCTGCGGTACCTGGCGGACTGGCCCGAGCTCGAGGTGGCCGACGCCCTCGGTTGCACGCCGGGAACGGTGAAGAGCCATGCATCACGTGGTCTCGCCCAATTGCGGCATCACCTCGAGGACAAAGGAGTTCGAGGAGGAGATGATGTTCGAGCATCTGGATGACCCGGCGCCGCCGGAAGCGACGGCTCGGACCCTGGGGGCGGTGCTGGCGCGCGCGGCGCGTCTGCGACGACGACGGGCCACGTCCGCGCTCGGCGGCGTCGTGGTCGGTGCGCTCGCCCTGGGTGTCGTCATCGGCGTGGTCGTCTCGGGCCCGCCGCGGTCACAGACCTTCGCCGCCTTCGAGTCCGAGTCCGGCCTGTTGGCGACGGGGACGCCCGTGCCCTCGTCGGACCTGGCCTCGGTTGTGTTCGTCGGCGACCTCCATGGGTTCGCGCTCGTCGTCCACGGCACCCAGACCTTGTTGGCGGTCTCGGTCGACGGTGGCGACACCTGGACCGTCGCCGACCCGAGCCTGCCGGTGAGCTTCCCCGCTCAATTCGAATTCTCCGACACCGGCCATGGATACCTGTGGGGCGGGCCGCCGTCGGCCACCGGCACCGTGGCGCTGTGGGTGACCTCTGACGGTGGGCGGAGCTGGGCGCGGGCCGGACTCGGGCCGGTGGTGTCCGACGTCAGTGCCGTCGGGCCCGATGTGTGGGCCGTGGTGGGGACCTGTCCCATCCGGCCGCTGGCGGGACCGGCGTGCCCCGTGGTCCTCGAGGTCTCCACCGACAACGGACAAACCTGGACAGGCGCCGGCGCGGCCCCACCGTTGTCGGAGAACGCCGAGGTGACCGTCAGTGACGAGAACATCGAGCTGGCCCGGATCACCCGGGCGCGCGCCTATGTCCTCACCTTCGCGGCCGAGGCCGGTGCTCCTGGCGTGACCGGCTCGCTCACCTACACGGCGGACGGAGGACAGACCTGGGCGTCGCGCCCCGACCCCTGCCCGCCGTACTTCGACTTCGGCGAGCAGATCGCGGCGTCGGGGACGGCGGACCTGTGGATGATCTGCGCGTCACAGGCGAGTGCGGGGACCCAAGCCAAGGCGCTGTACCGATCGAGCGACGGCGGCGCCCAGTGGAGCCTCGCCGCCGCCGCCAACGCACCGGTGTTGACCGGTGGCAGTGTCCTCGGCGCGGCGGGTGGTCTTCCCACCGGTGGATACGTCACGCCGTACTCGCTCGGTCACGAGAACCTGGCCGTGCTGAGCGCGACCGGTGCATGGCTCTTTCCCGACCGGTCGGGTGTCTACGAGACGACCGACGGGGGCAAGACCTGGGGTGTCGTGGCGGGGTTGGTCGAAGCCGGCTTGGTGGCGGGCGGGACCGGCAACGTGGTGTTCGCCGATGCCACCCACGGCTGGGTGTGTGAGACCGGGACCGGGTTGTGGCGGACCACGGACGGGAGAAATTGGCAGCGCCTCGGTCAGTGACGAGCCCGATCGCGGCGAGGCACTGTTCTTATTGACATATTGGTCAACAACGCTCGGCGTCTGGTAGACAACGGACGTCACGAGCGGCGCGCCGTGAAGAGCCACGAGGCGCCCGCCGAGCACCCGACGAGGGGGACCCAGAGTCATGAACTTCGCCTTCAGCGAGGAGCAGGAGGAGCTGCGTCGATCCGTTCGCCGCTTCCTCGAGGACAAGTCGCCCTCCACCGAGGTGCGTCGCCTCATGGAGACGACCGAAGGATTCGACAAGGCCGTCTGGGACCAGATGGCCAACCAGCTCGGGTTGCAGGCGCTGGCCATCCCCGAGGAGTACGGCGGCGTCGGGTTCGGGTACGTCGAGTTGACCGTGGTGTTCGAGGAGATGGGCGCGGCGTTGTTGTGTGCCCCGTACTTCGCCACTGTCGCCCTCGCCGCCAACGCGCTCTTGTCGAGCGGTGACGAGGCCGCCAAGAAAGAGCTCCTACCGGGGATCGCGTCGGGTGAGACCATCGCCACCCTGGCGCTCACCGAGGACTCCGGTCGCTGGGACACCGACGGGATCACGCTGGCCGCCACCCGCAAGGGCGACGAGTGGAAGGTCGACGGACACAAGATGTTCGTGATCGACGGTCAGAACGCCAACCTCGTCCTCGTCGCCGCCAGGACCGACAAGGGGGTCAGCCTCTTCGCCGTCGAGGGCGGCGCGGCCGGGATGACCACGACGCCGTTGGCCACGATGGACCAGACCCGCAAGCAGGCCCGGATCGAGTTCGCGTCGACACCCGCCCGTCTGATCGGAGAAGACGGTGGAGCCGCTCCCGTGGTGACCCGGACGCTGGACCTCGCCGCCGTGGCGCTCGCCGCCGAGCAGGTCGGGGGCGCCCAACGTTGTCTGGACATGGCGGTCGAATACGCCAAGACCCGTATCCAGTTCGGTCGGCCCATCGGGTCCTTCCAGGCCATCAAGCACAAGTGTGCCGACATGCTGCTCGAGGTGGAGTCGGCCAAGTCGGCGGCCTACTACGCAGGGTGGGCCGCGGCCGAGGACTCCGAGGAGCTCCCCGTCGTCGCCAGCCTGGCCAAGTCGTACTGCTCGGAGGCCTATTTCCACGCCGCCGCGGAGAACATCCAGATCCACGGCGGCATCGGCTTCACGTGGGAGCACGACGCCCACCTCTACTTCAAGCGGGCCAAGTCCTCCGAGCTCATGCTCGGGGACCCCAGCTACCACCGCGAGCTCCTCGCCCAGCGGATCGGGATCTGATCACCCACCGGCGCCGTCTCGCTCGGCGCCGGTCGCGAAGCGACATCCACTGGGCCTCCTGGCGGCCCGTTCCTGCGGGATACTGAGATCGTGCAGGACGTACCGGACAAGAGACCCGACGCCTCGTCCCCGGCGTCCTCGGCAGGGAGTGGTCTGCGGGCCTCTGACGCCGATCGGACCCGGTTCGCCACGATGCTCGAACGCCATTTCGTCGACGGGCGGCTCAGTGAAGAGGAGTTCTCCGATCGGATGGACCGGGTCCTGGCGGCTCGGACCCTGGTCGAGTTGTACGCGCTGAGCTCGGATCTTCCTGAGTTCCCCGCCGTCGACGTTCCCCACAGGCCGCCGGGCCAGAAGCGCCACGCGTGGCGCTTCTGGCGGAGCTGAGCTCGAGCAGTACAGACGAGCCGGGCGGACGGGAAGGAAGCGAGGGTGGCGACGACGTGGGAAACCATCGACGGTCCGTCGGGCGCGTTGGCGGTGCATGTTGCAGCCGGGTCACCGACCCGAGGAGATCAGGCCAATGTGCTCGTGCTCTGTCATGGGTTCCCCGTCGAGCGGGACTCGGCCGAGCGCGTGGCCGACACCCTTCCCATGTTGGCCGACCGCATCGCGGCCGAGAACGGATACCCCGTCGTGGTGGGATGCCTGCGTGGCGTGGGTCGATCCGAGGGTGACTTCTCGCTCGGGGGCTGGTACGAGGACCTGCGGGCCGTCATCGATCACGCCGCGCTGATCGGTAACGGAGGCGGAGTCTGGATCGTCGGGTTCGGGACCGGTGGTGCGCTCGGCCTGTGCGTCGCCGGCGAGGACAGTCGGGTGCGGGGAGTGGCATGTTTCGGGTCACCGGCCACGTTCGCCGACTGGGCCAATGAGGGCGTGGGGATGATCGAATACGCCCGGCGGGTGGGTGCCATCAGTTCAGCGGGATTTCCCTCGGACCGGCGCGAGTGGGGGGCCGCCTTCACACTGCTCCGACCCGATGCCGCAGCGGCCAAGTTGTCGCCGCGGCCGCTGCTCGTCGTGCACGGTGCCGACGATGAGGAGGTGCCCATCGCCGACGGACGTCGTCTCGCCGAGTTCGCCGGTCCGGGCGCCGAGCTGCGGGTCCTGGCCGGGGCGGGGCATCGCTTGCGCGCCGACCCCCGCGCCGTTGCCCTGTTGGCAGGGTGGTTGGAACGGCAGGGGCCTTGATCGTCGCAGGTCTCCCGGCCGGCGTGACTCACGACGCGTCGGCGTTCTCCACGTGCAGGTCGATGGCCGCCCGGAGTTGCGCCGCGGCGCGCTCGGGATCGTCGGACTCGGTGAGGTAGCGGACGACGACGAAGTGACGGGCACCCGCCGTGGTGAGCGCCGGTACGGTCTCGGGCGTGACGCCGCCGGTCACGAAGACCGGCCGGGGGGCATTCGCCACGGCGAAGGTGACGTAGTCCGGGCCCGTTCCCGATCGGCCCGGCTTGGTCGGTGTCGGAGAGACAGGCCCGGCCGAGACGTAGTCGACGGGTTCGGTGCGGCTGGAGTCGAGCTCCCCTGTGGCGTGGGTGGAAAGCCCGACGATGGCGGTAGGGCCCAGGATGCGGCGTGCCAGCGCGGGTGAGGCGTCGTCCTGGCCGACATGGACACCGTCGGCGCCCACTTCCAGCGCCAGGTCGGGACGGTCGTTGAGAATGAACGGGACGTCGTGCGCGGCGCAGACGCGTGCCGCCAGGCGAGCCCGTTCGACGACGTGGCGCGCCGCGAGGTGCTTGTCCCGGAGCTGGACGACGTCCACACCGCCGGCGATACAGGACGCGAGAAACAACTCGAGGTCAGGACGATCGGCCGTGCAGAGGTAGAGCCGCCGTTGGGCGAAGCGCCCCGCGTGGCGATCGTTCAACGGGTCCGAGCGGATGCGGTGCTACGGCTCTGAGTCTTTGTCTTCGTCGTCTTGGCGGCCTTCTTGGTTGTCTTCTTGGGCGGCTTCTCCGCCGTGTCGGCGGTCGCCTTGGCTTTGTTGGCGGCTTTCATGGCTTGCTTGAAGGCACGAACGGTGTTGAGCGATTCGACGTCGGTGATGTCTGCCACGGAGCGGAAGCTGCCGGGTTCGCTGAAGGGGCTACTCACCGACTCCCAGCCCGCGGGGCGCACACCCAGTTGCTTGCCGAGGAGGGCGACGAAGATCTTCGCCTTGTGCTCGCCGAATCCCGGGAGCTCCTTGACGCGCCGAAAGAGCTCTTGTCCGGAGTCGGCTCCGGTCCATATCGCTTCGGGCTTGGCGTTGTAGCGCTCGACGACGAGCTTGGCCAGCTCCTGGACACGAGCTGCCATCGATCCGGGATAGCGGTGCAGCGCGGGCTTCGATGAGAACGCGGCTGCCAGTGCTTCGGGGTCCATCTGGGCGATGCGCTTGGGGTCGAGCGCCTTGCCGAGTCGCCGCTCGAGCTCCAAGGGGCTCGCAAATGCCCACTCCAGGGGGACCTGCTGGTCGAGGACCATCCCGACGAGCAGGGCGAAGGGGCTCTTCGAGAGCAGTGCGTCGGCCTCGGGCTCCTGGCTGAGATGAAGTTCCACGAGTCGCCAGCGTACCTACTGCGCCTGGAGTGTTGGCCAGGAGCGGGAGTCGGTCCAGCTCCGTGGCGACGCCCGGAGGACCGAGCTCAGTCCTGGGGTGTGGGCTCGGAGTGGAGCATCCGCGACATCAACACCTTGAGCGAGGCGATGGCGAATTTGCCGTCGCCGACTTCGGCCATCCACGCGCCTTCTTCGAGTGCCTGACAGCCCTCGTAGAACCAATAGTTGCGACGTTGACTCGATGACGACTCGGCGCGCCCGGGCGGGTCGGGGAGTTTGGCGATGTCAGCGGCGTCATGCTTGAGCCATGCATGGAGCATGTCGTCGAGCGAGAAGGGGCCGTAGAAGCCGGTGCTGCTCGCTTCTTTCACGATCGCCGAGAGGATGCCCTTCCGAACGAGCGTGACCCTTTCGTCGGTATCCGCTGCCATGTATCGAGGCTAACCGGCGCGCTGGTCAATTCGCGGTTCATCCATCGGCTGTCAAGGGCTCGGAGTCTCAAATTTTTCAGGGGCAACCGCTGAACGTGGTCGGGGACGAATTCGTGCCCATCAGCGCCCACATAGCGTGGCCACTTCTTCCTGCGGGCTAAAGGCCCTGCGTGGGAGTGTCGAAAGTTTGGACATGACCAGCCTCGCAATGTCCGCCGAGTCCGGGTGTGAGATCGCCGACGAGACCGAAGCCGAAGACGTCTCCACCGTTGTCGTCCAACTGTTGCGCCGGCCCCGGTGGCAGTCCGTGGGTGCATGCCGCGGTGAACGCGTCGAGATGTTCATCCCCGATCGTGGCGGTCCCACTGCCCGTGCCAAGCAGCTGTGCGCGCGTTGCACGGTCCGTGCCGAGTGCCTGCGCTACGCGCTGGCCGTCCCCGACCTCGTGGGGTACTGGGCCGGGACCAACGAGCGCGAGCGGCGCAAGCTGCGGGCCGCGAGTCGTCGCGAGAAGCAGTCCGCCTGATCCGGCTGTTGTCGGGACTCCGCGCCGAGAGCCCTTCTCACGGTGATGTGATTCGCCGGTTCGGTGGGTACTGTCCCCGGTCATGGCCGAGGATCGACCCATCGCCCTGGTGACCGGCGCGAGCCGGGGCATCGGCAAGGCATCGGCAATCGCTCTGGCATCGACAGGCTTCGATGTCGCCATCACCGCCCGCACCGTCCGAGAGGGCGACGCCGTCGACGAGTCCGGTTCGACCGGCGGTGACAATATTCCCGGGAGCCTCGAGACCACCGCGCTCGAGATCGAGGCCAGCGGCGGCCGCGCCTTGGCCATCCAGGCTGATCTCCTCGACCGGGCATCGCTGGTGCGCGTCGCGCAACGTGTTCTGGAGGAGTGGGGGCACGTCGACGTGCTCGTCAACAACGCCGTGCACACAGGCCCGGGAAGCATGGAGCTATTCCTCGATCTCGACATCGATATGGTCGCGGCCAAGCTCGAGGCGAACGTGATCGGCCAATTGGTCCTGATCAAGGCGATCCTGCCCAACATGCTCGAGCGTGGCGGAGGCACCATCATCGACATCACCTCCGCCGTGGCGACGAGCGATCCGCCCGCACCCACGGGCAAAGGAGGCTGGGGCCTGGGCTACGCCGTCACGAAGGGGGCGTTTCACCGGGTGGCTGGCATCCTGGCTGTCGAGCTCGGTCCTCGGGGGATCTTCGTCGTGAACGTCGAGCCCGGCTATGTCCTGACCGAGCGGATGCTGCTCGGTCAGGAGCGCCTGGGACTGGCCGGCCGCTTTCCCGGCGCTCCGCCCTCGGTCCCGGGAGCGGTGGTGGCGTGGTTGGCCGGGGGAGAGGGGGGCGTGACGCCCGACGAACGGGCCGCACTCAACGGCTCGACCATCTCCGCGCCACGTTTTGCCAGAGAACGCGGCCTCCACGCCGATTGGCGAGAACACTGACCGAGACACCGACAGTCAAAGGCGCGGCGTAGTCTCACGTGGACCGTCGCCGAGCGAGACGGAGGGTGTGACCCGTGAACAATTCGTCTTCTGTACGTCGTGACCCCGATGTCGAGCTCAGCGCGGACATCTTCCGTGACCAACTTCACCACGAGATATTCGAAACCTTGCGGGTGAGCGATCCCGTGCACTGGCACGTGGACAGCGCTGGCGTCGGTTTCTGGTGCCTGACGAAGCAGGCCGACGTGCAGATGGTGAGTCGAGATCCTGAGACATTCGTCAGCGGCAGAGGGTTCACCCTCATCGACATCGACCCTGAGGACCTGCAGGGGATCATGATGCAGCAGATGCTCCCCGGGATGGACCGCCCCGAGCACACCCGGTATCGCCGCATCGTCAGTAAGGGTTTCTCACCACGGACCCTTCGACTCGTCGAAGATCATCTGGCCTTGAAGGCGAAGACGATCATCGACCGGATCATCGACCGCGGATCGTGCGACTTCGTCGACGAGGTCGCCGCCGAGCTCCCGCTGCAGGCCATCGCGGAGTTGGTGGGGGTCCCGGACGAGGACCGGCGCAAGATCTTCGCGTGGGGCAACCAGATGACCGGCATCGACGACCCCGAGTTCGGCGGTGACAGGGAGGCCGCCATGGTGGCATCGGCCGAAATGCTCGCCTACGCCGATCAGCTTCGTCGTACGCGGGCTGCGGAGCCCCGAGACGACATCATCACCATGCTCACGGGGGCGACGAACGACGTGGACGGACTGACCGACGAGGAGCTTGCTGTCTTCTTTCTCCTCCTCGTGGTGGCGGGGAACGAAACGACCCGCAACGCCACCTCGCATGGCATGCGCGCCCTGATCGAGCATCCGGTCGAGCTGGCGAAGCTTCGCGCCGACGCAAGCCAGGATCGAATCACCCGGGCCGTCGAAGAGATCCTCCGGTGGGCGTCGCCGATTCTGTACTTCAGGCGTACCGCAACTCGCGATGTCGAGCTTCGGGGCAAGACGATCAGGTCAGGTGACCGGGTCGTCATGTGGTATGCCTCGGCCAACCGAGATGCGGAGGCGTTTTCCGATCCGTTCCGCTTCGACATCGAACGTTGGCCGAACGACCACGTGACCTTCGGTGGTGGAGGCCCGCACTTCTGCCTCGGTGCCAGCCTGGCCCGGATGGAGCTTCGGCTCATCTTCACCGAGTTGGTCACCCGCATGCCTGCCGTGGAGTTCGATGGACCGGTGGAGATGCTTCGTTCGAACTTCGTCGGCGGGATCAAACACATGCCGATCCGCTGGGACCCCCGCCAGGCGTCCGCATCTGCGTGAGCCCATAGTCGGCCGCGGGCGACCTGCCTGTCGAACGAGGCCCTGGCATCCCCATCGTTTCACTATCGCTTCGCAGTAGCATGACAAATAGGCGGCGTAGGCACGGGGGCGTCGGTGGCCATCGGCAACTCACGCACGGACGAAGTCCAAGATACGCCGACGCCTGTCGAACAATCATGGGCGGAGTTTGGATTCGCTCCATGGGTCCAGCCCACCTATATAGCCCTTCGGCGCAAGACCCGGGATTGGATGAGGCCCGAGGTCGTGCTGGGTCTGATGATCCTCGTGTACGGCATCGTCTTCATCCGGCTCACGTGGCTCCAGCAGTCGCACTACGGCACGTTCGACTACGACATGGGGGTCTTCGACCAGGAGATCTGGCTTGCCGCTCACCATCTGAACCCGTTCATCACGATTCGCGGCCTGAACATGTGGGCCAATCACGTGAATCCCGTCATCTATTTGCTCGTGCCGTTCTACTGGCTCGGAGCCGGGCCTCATTTCCTGTACATCGTGCAGACCCTGGCGTTGGCCGCAAGCGCGATCCCGCTCTGGCTGCTCGCCCGGGACCGATTCGGCAATCCGTGGCTCGCTCTCGGCATCCCGTTGGCGTGGCTCCTCTACCCGGCTGTCGAGTGGATGACCAAATGGCCCTTCCAGCCCGAATACCTGGGCGTGCCTGCTCTGCTCTTTGCGTACTGGCTGGCGGACCGGGGCCGCTGGCGATGGTACGGAGCCTGCGTCGTGTTCGTCCTGGCTACCAAGGAGGATGCGGCCCTGCCGATCATCGCGCTCGGAATCCTCCTCGCCTTCCGGCACCATCGGCGGGCAGGGCTGCTCACCATGGCGGGTGCTCTGGCGTGGTTCCTCGTGTGCATCGAAGTGATCATGCCGAGCGCAACCCCCACTGCCGCGCCCTTTTTTGCCTACCAGTTCTCATCGCTCGGCGACTCGATGGGTCAGATCCTGTTCAACTCGGTGCGTCACCCCTCACGGATCCTTCGGCTTGCCTTCCGCCATGACCGCTATCAGTACTACTCCCAGCTCCTGGTGCCGGTGGGCGGGATGGCGCTCCTTGCCCCGACGACGTTGTTCCTGGCGATGCCGACGCTGCTCGTGAACGTCACGGACAACCAGGGCTACACCCACGACATCCGTTTTCAGTATGGCGCCTTCGTCGCCGCCGGCATCTTTCTCGCCGTCATCGAAGCAGCGGGACGTCTGCGACACCTCGGACTCCGACGTCTCCAGATCGGCCTGGTCTGTGCTTGCGCATTGGCGTCGAACGTTGCGTGGTCGCCATCGCGACTCAATCACCAGCTGTTCAGTAGCGGTATCTGGATTCTGACCTCGGATGCCCAGAGGAACACGCTCGACCAGATGGTCCACATGGTGCCGGCCGGCGTAGGAGTCTCGGCGACCTACAACGTGGTTCCTCACCTCTCGCATCGCGACCAGATCTACACCTGGCCGAATCCCTGGATCCGGTCGTACTACGGAACAAGCGCGACCCAACCTCCCGAGAGTCCGAGAAGCGTCCAGTATGTGGTGTTGGCGACGTCCAACGACGTTTCTCTGGCCGACGAACTGCTGTTGCGTCGGCTCACGAAGCCCGGTGGACCTTTCCGTATCGTGCTCCAGGAGAATGAGGCGGTCCTTGCCAAGCGCGTTCGGCCCGGCCCGTAGACGGCTTCGGGACTCGACCTCGAGAGGCACCTACGGCTGCTGGTACTTCTCGATCGTCGCGCCCATCTGGGTCTCGATTTCCTTGAGGTCGAAGTAGTCGCGCCACCTCGTCACCTGTCCATCGGCGTCGAGCTCGACCATGGTGCACCCGTGCATCTCGATGCGGATGCTGCCCCCGATGGTGCCGCGCCCGATCCACTCGAAGGCACCACCGGTCGGGTCTCCGTGAGACTTCGTGACCTCTTGCTGCCAGTCGGGGAATGACGAGTCGGTAATGTCCTCGACGGACTTGATGTCGGTCGTCGACTTGGTGACCGGATCGCTGAAGACACCCCCGGACGCGAAGAGCTCACGAAGTCGGACCGTGGCATCGGCACCGAGTGCGGTCTTCAACCTCTTGGTCCAGTCCTCCCAGTCCACGACGACCTGCCTCCTTCTTCGTTCGACGGATTCAGTTCAGTGATGGGCAGAACGATTCGAGGACTCGGGCTCCTTGGGCCGGGTCTTGGAGCATCCACCAATGACCGATCCCCTCGAGCTTCTCGATCGACGCTCCCGCCTGGCGCGCCGCGTTCGCGGCACCGGTATCGGAAAGGAAAGGGTCTTCGCTCGGGAGGAGGACCAGACCCGGCTTGAAGACCGATCCGCGTACTTCGGGTGTGGCCTCCATCTGCTGCTCGAAGAACTGCTCGCCTTCTCCTGGGGTCTGCCAGATCTTGGCGAATTCGTGCCACTCGAAGTCGACGTCACCGATCCCGGCGGCGTCGGTGACCCAGGAGCAGACCAGGTCAGGGCGGGTGCTGACGACGCGTACGACGAAGCCCCCACCCCAGTCGTGGAGCTGGGGAGTGACGACGTCGCTCCGGGTCAGCTCTGAGCGCAGGTGCTCTCCCAGATGACGGGGGTCTCAGGGACTCCGTGGACGAGGACGATTGGCATAGGGGCAGCTTGGCAGCCGTCGGGCACGCGCTCAAGCGGTCATGGGAGCGCCCGCATGCCTAGGGTTCGTCCCGTGCGATTTGGTGTGGTTCTTCTTCCGGAGTTTCGCTGGTCTGCCGCCCGATCGTTGTGGCGCCGGGTGGAGGAGCTCGGTTTCGACCACGCCTGGACCTACGACCATCTGGCCTGGCGATCCATGCGCGACGAAACCTGGTTCGGTGCGGTCCCGTTCCTCACGGCCGGGGCGGTCGTCACCGATCGGATCCGGCTCGGCACGCTCGTGGCGTCTCCCAATTTCCGACACCCGGTGCCATTCGCACGTGAGCTCGTGACGCTCGACGACATCTCGGGTGGTCGACTGACCTTGGGCATCGGCGCGGGAGGTCACGGCTGGGACGCGGTCATGCTCGGACAGGACCCCTGGTCGGCGTCGGAGCGTGCCGAGCGTTTCGCCGAGTTCGTCGAGGTGCTCGACCGAATGCTGCGCGAGCCGGAGGTGTCGTTCGACGGGCGGTTCTATGTCGCCGTCGACGCCCGGACGTACCCCGGTTGTGTGCAGGCCCCACGCATCCCGTTCGCAGTGGCCGCGACCGGCGGCCGTGGAATGCACCTCGCTGCCAGCTATGGCTCGACCTGGGTGACGACAGGCGACCTCGGTCCCGAGGGATCGCTGCTCGGTGTGGACGAGGGTGTGAAGGTGGTGCGCGCACAGATGGACCGGCTGGACGAGAGCTGCGTTGCGATCGGGCGTGACCCCAGGTCGGTCGACCGGCTCGTGCTGACAGGGCCGCGTCTCGACGCCGGGTTGACGTCGCTCGACGCCTTCGACGAAGTCGCGGGGCGGTATGCGGAGGCCGGGGTCACCGACTTGGTCGTCCACTGGCCCCGACCGGCGGCTCCCTATCGGGGTGACGGCGAGATCTTCGAGCGGATCTTCGCCGAGGTCTGCTCCCGACGAACGCCTCGCTGAGAGAGCTGCATAACGCCCCAGCCCCATACCGACGCACCGTCTCGCTGAACCTCCTGTTACACGCGGCCGGGTGATCGTTTCCCCACGGTCGACCCAGGCTTGTCACCATCGGAGTGATGTTGAGCCTTCACGAGGTACATGGCCTGGTCAGCACAACGGATCGCGTCTGCAACCGAATTGCCGGACCTGGCGAGGTGGGATCCGACACTGCCACATACGTGGACTTGCCTCCCGTGAATCTGGTGTGGTTCGCCCAGTGCGGCGCTGATCCGTTGACTGAGGGCCAGCAGTCCGGCCGGGGAGATGCGGGGGGCACAGACGGCAAACTCGTCGCCTCCCAGCCGTGCCACGGTGTCTTGCGGTCGTACTTGAGAACGCAAGAGATGAGCAGAAATTTGAAGGACCTCGTCACCAGCGTCGTGGCCGAAGGTGTCGTTGATGGCCTTGAATCCGTCAAGGTCGATGTAGAGGACACCGACATCGGCACGAGGCCGTCGGTCCGGTCGCGGGCTGAGCGCACGTGACAACTCCTCGGAGAAAAGGACGCGGTTCGCCAATCCCGTCAACGAGTCGTGAGAGGCCTGATATTTGAGTTCCAGCTCCGAACCGATCCGACGGCTGATGTTGACGTGTGACGCGACTGCCCCACCTGTTGGGCCGCCGATCGGCGTGATTCTCGAATTGAACCATCTGCCCACTGTCGGCGACGAGCACGGGTACTCACGGTCGCTCTCCACGGTCGCGCCGGCCAGAACGGCCTTCAGGCCTCGGATGACTTCCCCGGCGTCCTCACAGCCATTTGCAGCAGCTCGGGTACACACGTCGAAATAATTGGTGCCGACTCCCGTTGCATCCGCTCTTCCGCCATTGTCGACGGCGAACATGCGCCACGCCCGGTTCACGGCGATGATCGTTCCGGCGTGATCCAGGATTGCAGTCACATCGGGTAACGCGTCCAAGACCTCGGTCGCAAAGCTGGACTCCACGAGTAGACGGGATCCAGAAGGCACCCATCTTGTATCGGCAGCTGTGTCCTCGAACTCAAGGAAGCTCCGGCAGCCCCGCCAGATGCCGGAATGGGCACGAGGCCTAGCGGGTGCGTCGAATGACTCCGAAGCCTCGATGATAGAATAGGTGTTCGGGTTGCTGCTGCATTGGGAAGCACAGGTAAGGCCATTGCCGTGCTCCGCATCCACACTCGCCCTCGACCGAGATTGGCAGCCAAGTTCGGAGGGCTCGATGATCTCAGCAATCGGAGACCATGCATGAGACTCGAGAACGTCGTGGCGTCACTCGTTCTCGAATCGATCGGCGTGAGCATTGCGTCGTGTGGGTCCTCAGCGACAAGGGTCAGCCCGAAACTCGATCGGGCCACCGCCAAAGCCATTGGCCTGACGGCGAATGATCTCCCGGGGTGGAAGCAGACACCCAACTCTTCGAGCTCCTCGGATCAGGCCATGGCCAGTCGCCTGGCGACGTGTGCGGGCGCCAAGGATCCGAATGTGGTCGACGTCGTGGACGTCCAGTCGCCCAACTTCGACCAGGGGCAGACCGAGGTCAGTTCGGACGTGACCATGGTGAAGGCGCACGCCGACGGAGTTTCAGATCTCGAGACATTGCAGGGCTCCAAGCTCGATGCCTGTGTCCAGGAGATCGCGGTCCCCGAGTTGAAGAGCGAACTGCCTACCGGGGCCACCTTGTCCAACCTCCAGATCAACGCCATCCACCCGACGGGTGTGCCCAAGGATTCGTTCGCACTCCGTCTCGGTGCCACCGTGGCCATCGCACAGGAGGGCTCGGTCTCGATCAGCTCCGACGAGATCGGCTTTCTCTCGGGGCGAGCCGAGATCGAGTTGCAAGCGAGCCAGGTCCAAGGAGGTGCGCCGAGCGAGACGTTGGAGCAACGAGTCCTGTCGATCCTCGTAACGCGGGCTCAGCGACACCCCTCATAGGGCGTTCTCTATCGCTGCAGCACCACGACGATTCCGAGATGGGAGAGGTCCAGCCATCTCGTGGTGAGGGTGAGGCCCGAGACCTCGTACGTCGTGGTGTCGATCAGCATGGTGAGCACCGTTCCCCGTGGAGACGCTCGGGACGGTGAGCCGAAGCAGGCACTGCCACATTGGAATCGCCCGGCGACTTGGACGACCCAGACGAACCCATCTCCGGTGACCGTGGCGCCGGTTGTGTAGTGCGCCGCATTCTGGCCATTGGCCTCCACCGCCACGGCCTTCGTCACCGTGCCGTGGTTCTCCTCGGCAGCGGTTCGGGCGGCGGCCAGGAGCGTGGCTCGGGTCGAGGGAGGAACAGGGTCGGGAACGCAGATGTCTTCGCGGCCCGCCGGATGATGCGCACCAAGGATGCAATCCACCACCGTGGTCGAGTAGTCACAGCTCGAGAGTGTCGTCACGAGCGGCACCACTGAGGCCAAGAGGAGGCACAGGCGTCGAGTCACGGGAGATGACCACATCGAGGGTTGGACGACCGGCGAGCCCCCTTGGTTCCCGGCAGTCGATGAATCGACCCCAGCGTCGCGGCGAGGTCAGCAGTACGCTCGAGCGGGGCGACGGCTGGCCGGACGGAAACCACCTCGTCAACCAGGACGGGAACACCGTCGTGCTGCGGGGGCCAACACATCGGGGACCGAGAACGCGTGTGTCGAGGAGAACAGCATCTTCGACGGTGCCCGGGAGGCCAGCCCCGGTTCGATCGCGGGGATGGCCTCCTGGGGATTCAACGTGGCGCGCGTCCAGGTCAACGAGTCGTGCTGGTTAGGCGTGCAGGGAGTCGAGCCCGCCTATTCCGGTGTGGCCTACCAGCAGGCCATCGAGAAGTACGTGAGCGCGCTCAACGCGGCAGGCATGTACGTGATCATCGACATGCACTGGTCTTCCAAGGGGACGGCCAAGAAGGCCGTCCGTCAGTTCCCGATGCCCGACGAGCGGTAGGGGCCGTCGTTCTGGAGCTCGGCGGCGTCCAGCCTCCACGTCTACTGGAATACCACTGCCAGCCCGAGTTGGTCGCCCTGCTACCAGTCGTCGTGCTGGAGAAGCGTCCTGGCTCCTTTGTCCACGCAGGTGCCGATCGTGGTGGGGGAGTTCGGGGGCTCGTCTGCGGCGACAGCCTCTACCCGCTGTTTCTGAACTTCGCCGACCAACATGGCATCTCGTACCTCGGCTGGGCCTGGTTCGTCGGGAGCTGTGAGGGCGAGCCGTCGCTGATCACCGATTACTCCGGCACGCCCTCGACCTACGGGATCGGCTACCAGCAGCATCTGGCTTCATTGGGGAGCTGAGCCCGCCGGTATCGTGAGGGCCGTGGACGGCCCCACCACCCGCAAGGCGAACCGCACCGACGTTGACGCGCTGGCGACGACGTTGGCCGGTGCCTTCGATGACGACCCCCTGACGATGTGGCTCTTCCCGAAGACAGACCCACGGCGCCGCAAGCTCCCGGCGTTCTTTCGATCGTTGCTGCGGGCATCGCTTCGGTTCGGCGAGGTGTACACGGCCGGGAACGGGCAGTGCGCGGCCATCTGGAACCCGCCCGGGACCTTCCCCATGGGCTGGTACACCGACACCAAGCTGGGGATCACCACGGCGCGACTGGTGGGTCCGCGCATCGGGCTGTGCGCGCAGGGGCTCATGTACTTCGCCAGCCATCACCCGAAGGAGCGGCACTGGTATCTGCAGATGCTCGGGACAGAGCCGGCGTCGCAGAGCAAGGGGCTCGGCTCGGCCATCTTGGGCCCGGTCCTCGAACGATGTGACCGGGAGGGCGAACGGGCGTACCTGGAGTCTTCGAAGGAGCGGAACATCCCCTTCTACGCCCGACACGGGTTCGCCGTCACCCAGGAGATCCAGGTGCCGCGTGGGCCGGTGGTGTGGGCCATGTGGCGCGACCCTCGCTGAACGACCGCGACGAACAACAGTTCCATGCACAGCACGCAGATGATTCGATAAGACTGGTCTGCCACCGCGACAGTCTGACGTGTCATCTCGTCGACCCCGCCTCATGTGACTCTTCGCGATCTCCTGAGCGCGATGAAGCGCCGAGGGGTCTGGTGTGTCGACATGGCACGCGGGACTGACGTCTTGGCATACAGCAGTGCTCATCAAAGTTGGCGATGGCGCGCAGATCGTCTGTAGGTAATCGTCAGTGCGCGATAAGACTGCTGAGTGGAGTCGGTTGCACTCGCAAGCGAGTAGGGGCTTTCGACCCACTCGTCTGTGTCCAGACCCAGACAAATCCAATCAGACAAACATTCCAATTGGCATTGGCTCTGAGGAATCCAGAGAAAAGGCGGCGGAAGAATGCGAAAGATCCTGATCGGAGTGTCGGCAATATCCCTGCTGGCACTGCTAGGAGTGGCAACAGCCCCAGCGGCAATCGCCAAGACCCATCGTGTCAAAGCGGCGAAGATCGCAGTGCATGACCCAGTGATCTACGACTCCATCATCGATCCCAACCCCGGCAATGTGCCCAGCATGAGCTACGAAGGTGATGGAGTACAAGAACTCGGAAACCAGATCAACTTCGACACCACTTCTCGAGTATTGAGTAGTGTCGTCGTGCAGATGAGCAGCTGGGCTTGTCAATCAGGAAGTTGGACCGGAAGTCCTAGCCCTTGCGTGACTGCACCCGGAGCGACGTTCAGCGTCCCCATCACCTTCAACATTTTCGGTGTGGGTCCGGCTTCGGCCAACGGGCCATCGACAACAGGCGCGTTGCTTGCAACCGACACTCAAACCTTTGCCATCCCTTATCGGCCGTCAGCAGATCCCACAGACTGCCCATCAACACCTACGACGTGGTATGACGCCGGGTTGGCCAAGTGTTTCAACGGGTACTTCACCGACATCGAGTTCACCTTCGGGCACGTCACTTTGCCCAGCAATGTGATCTACGGAATCACGTTCAACACCAACACCTCAGGCTTTTCCCCGCTCGGGCACACTGGTCCTACTGATTCGTTGAACGTGGCGTTGTCAAACGAACCCAAGTCTCCCAGTGTGGGGAGCGACTCATATCCAGGGACCCTGTACATGGCTGTTCATGGCGGTGGATATCAAAGCAACTACTGCGACGGTGGAGCGGCAGGCATCGGTGTATTCCGCATCGACGAGCCCGCTGGGTATCCCACCAATAACGGAACGAACTCCGGGTGCTGGGGTAGCGGGACCGCAGCATCACCGTGGTACATCCCCGCAGTGCAGTTCAACGCCGTGAACAACTCGGCACCATCCATCACCAGCCTGGCGACGGGTGCTGTGGTCGCCGGAACGCCGTTCTCGTTCGCCATCACCACGACCGGTGTTCCCGCACCGACCATCACCGTGACCCGACTTCCGAAAGGTCTCAACGTGGTGAAGAACGGCAACGGCACCGCCACAATCTTCGGCACTGCACTCAGGACCGACAAGAACAAGACATACGTGGTGTTGGTGCGCGCCAAGAACTTCCGCCGGAACTCGGTTGCCAAGCAGCGCCTCCTCCTTACCTTGACCGGCGGGAGATAGCTGTCGGCACTCGCTGCGCGCTGGTGCTCCTCGACGCGGTGCGACGGGGTGTCGCCCTTGCGACTTCTTCCCCCCGGGAGGTCGCGGGGGCGACGCCGCGTTGTTCGGCCACCCGACGTTCTTGCACGCTGTCGCGAGGTCCGGCGCTCCATGAATGGTCGGTGGACGTAGGTGTTGAAGGGCGCATCGTGAGCGTCGTCTGGTATGAGCAGAGTCGCCGCATCGAGGTTCACTACTTCGATACCGAACCTGACTATCTCGAGGGCGATGAGCAGATCGTCCGTGAGATGGCGGAGGACGAGGGAATGTGCTTGGTGTCTACCGAGGATGGGATCCGGGGCTGGGTACGACCGTGACCGATGGCAGGCCTCTTGGAACCTGACATGACCGCTGGATCTCGGTGACGGCTGGAGATCCCGAGGTCAGCGGCGATACTCCAACGCCGATCCACGACCTGCCCGGAGAGTCCAGTGGACAAGACTCCGGAGCCCTATCCTCCTCCTTCACCTTCGCTGGCCCAAGCGCAGAAGCAACTCACTCGCATTAGGAACGCTGCAATGGAGGCATTAGGAATGCTGCAATGGAGGTAGTGGCCCGCCGGGGTTTCGATGCCACGGTGCCGGAGATCGCCCAGGTGTCGGGTGTGCCAGCTGATCGTCTCCATGGTGAGAGACATGTTCGAGGAGTGTGGCCGGACGCCAACCGAGGGATTGCCCACACCGACCGATAACCTCGACGGTTGGATCGACGGACTGGCCATGACATTCCATACGAGAAATGTCGAGGTCGTCGGGCAGGGGTTCTGGGACATTCACGCTCCAGATCAACATGCCTCAGAGGTCCTCGCCGAAGTGAGCGCCCTGCGATGCAGGTTTCGGACCCAAGGGATCGAGTATCTGGCGACCCCTGCCTGGCAAAGGGCAGGTGCGGAGGGCGAACTTCCGCACCAGCTTCCCATGGCCTTCGCTCTCAACTTCTCGGCATTCACCACGCAGGCATTGATGGTCGACTTCAACCAGACTCCAGCCCAGATCGGGTCCCTCACTGCCGACATTCTGAAGGCGCTGCTCAGGCGGGCGGTCGAGGTGCAATGCTCACAAGGTCCCTTGGACTGAGAAGGAGTCCGCAAAGAGGCCTACGACGTCATGGAGTTGGACCTTCGGTTGAGCTCGGCGTGCCGACCTCGAGGAGAAGAATGCGCGACGAGGCGAGCCCGTCGGCTCCACTCCCGCCCATCGTCGGCGCGAAATGCAATTGTCAGTCGTCATCAACGTGAATGACCAAGGATCGCTTCGGGGTCATCTTGCCTTGGGAGCCGTGCTGAGAGGCGAGTTCCGGCCTCTCCTCCCAGCGAGGACACCCTCGGACCCCTCCGAGACCGTGAGAGCGACGACCTTCCACGACATTGTGGTGCTGGCACCAAGGCCGATCGAGGGGCTGACCACCTTGGAGCGGGCTCCGAGGTAGGCCAGACTTCGATGAGGCCATCAGAAGCCGACGGACGACGAGAGCGGGAGCGTGCGGGGCCAACTGTCGGGCGGTGGAGGGGCGTGAACGGCCAGGACCTTCGAATCGCCTGGTATCGGTTCCGGATCGAATTCCGCCGCCGGCGCGCCGGCTACCTGACCATCGTCATGCTGGTCGGGTTGGTCGGTGGCGTGGCCATGGGGTCCCTGGCTGGGGCCCGACGGACCCAGTCGTCGTTCTCCACCTATCTGGCCAGCACCGATCCGTCCAACTTCAACGTGCCGGTCTACGGCGGCTTCAACAACGGCAGCGGCGCCTTCTACTCCTCGGCGGTGACGAAGAAGATCGGCGCGCTGCCCGGCGTCAAGGACGTCGAAGCGTCCATGATTCTGGTCGCCGCCCCGCTTCTTCGAAACGGTGCCCCCCGGCTCGACGCCAACGTCCTCGAGAACAGCTTCGCGGTGGCGAGCGTCGACGGTCTGTTCTTCGACCAGGACCGGCTGGCGGTCACCCAGGGCCGGATGGCCGACCCCCGACGGACCGATGAGATCGTCATGACTGCCGTCGCCGCGCACCTGCTCGGGTTCCACGTCGGTGAGATCATCCCCTACGGGTTCTACACCCAACAACAGCAAGGCCTGCCCGGGTTCGGCACTCCCAAGGTCCCGCCCCACCGAAGGATCGATGCCAAGTTGGTAGGCCTGGTCCAGTTGAACAACGCCATCGTGCAGGACGACATCGATCGACTTCCGACGTTCATCTTCTTCACACCGGCGCTGGGCAGAGAAATCGTGGCCGACGGAGGCCAAGGTGAAGGCGGCGCTATCACGTACGGGTTGCAGGTCGACGGCGGGAACGCCGGCGTAGCCAAGGTCGAGCGGGAATTCGCCGCCCTGGTCCCGAGTCGTTCCACGGCCTCCCTCCATGCCATCGCTCCCGTGTAGGCCAAGGTGGACCGGACGGTGAAACCGATCGCCATCGCCCTGGGGGTGTTCGGAGTGGTGGCCGCTCTGGCCGCGCTGCTCATCGGGGTCCAGGTCATCGCCCGCCAATTGGGAGCCGCGGATGAGGACCTGGGCGTGCTGCGCGCCCTGGGCGCGGCTCCCGGCACCACCATCGCCGATGGTCTGATCGGCATCGTGGGAGCGATCACGGTGGGGGCGGCGCTGGCCGGGGTGGTGGCTGTCGCCCTGTCACCGCTGTCGCCGCTCGGGCCGGTTCGGTCGGTGTATCCGGGATCGAGTGTCGCCTTCGACTGGACGGTGCTCGGTATCGGGCTCGCCATCCTGGTCCTTGGGCTCGGGGCCGTCGCGTTCGGGCTCGCCTATCGGGGGGCGCCGCACCGGGTCGCCCAGCGCCAAGCGAGCAGCACCCCCCGGACCTCGAGAGTCGCGGGCGCGGTGGCGTCGACGAGACTGCCCCCACCCGCGGCGGTCGGGGTTCGGTTCGCGCTCGAGTCAGGGCGGGGTCGGACCGCGGTGCCGGTGCGCTCCGCGTTGTTGGGCAGTGTGCTGGCCGTGGCCCTCGTGGTCGCCACCCTCACCTTCGGGAGCGGGCTGGGGTCACTGGTGTCGCATCCCTCGCTGTACGGATGGAACTGGACCTACATGCTCAATCCGACCAACACCGTTCCGTCCCAAGCCGAGACGCTTCTCGCCCACGACCACGACGTCGCTTCGTGGGCCCGGTACGACTACACCGACGCCGAGATCAACGGCCAGACCGTTCCGTTCCTTTTCGAGGACAGCCAGTCCGACCAGTCGGACCCGGTCGCCCCGCCCATCCTGAGCGGCCACGGACTGACCGGTAAGGATCAGATCGTCCTCGGGGCGGCCACGGTGAAGCAGTTGCACACCCACCTCGGCGGCACCGTCTCGGTCAGCTTCGGCCTCCCCAAGGATGCTCCGTTCTATGTGCCCCCCACCAATGTCGTTGTGGTGGGGACGGCCACGATGCCCGCTGTCGGGTTCTCGAGTGTCATCTCCGATCACACCTCCATGGGGACCGGCGCACTGGTGAGTCGGGACATCGAGCCTGATGCCTTTCAAAAGGCACAGCTCAATACCGACCCCACGCTGAACGGTCCCGACCTGATCTTGGTGCGTCTCCGGGCTCATGTCCCTGATGCAGTCGGCCTCGCCGGCCTGAAGAAGAACGCCGCCTCCGCCACCCGCGACCTCGCGGCCGTGCCCGATGGCGGCGGGCAGGGCAACAGCGTCACCGTGGTCGGAGTGCAGCGTCCGGCGGAGATCGTCAACTACCGGAGCACCGGGGCCACCCCGACGTTGTTGGCGACCGCACTCGCGGCCGGCGCCGTGATCGCGCTGGGCCTGACCTTGGCCGTCTCGGTGCGGCGGCGACGACACGATCTCGCTCTGTTGAAGACACTGGGATTCACGCAGCGCCAGTTGGCCGCCGCCCTGGCCTGGCAGGCATCGGTGGCCGCGGTCATCGGCGTCGTGGTGGGCGTGCCCGTAGGGATCGCGCTCGGGCGGTGGTTGTGGGATCTCTTCGCCCACCAGATCTACGCCGTGCCCGACGCCACCGTTCCCGCCCTCTCGGTCGTCGTCGTGGCGCTCGGCGCGCTGGTGCTCGCCAACATCGTGGCCGCGTTGCCGGGTCGGAGCGCGGCCCGGACGCCCACCGCGGTGCTGCTTCGCTCCGAATGACGAAAGCGGACCTCGCCAGGTGACCCTCGCCGGGTGACCCTCGCCGGGTGACCCTCGTCAGGTGACCTCGTCAGGTGACCTCGTCAGGTGATCGGGAGCTCGCCTGCCGGGCACCGGAGGAAGAGCCACGAGATGACCCGGGCCCAGCCATGGCGCGGTCGGGAGTGCGAGAGGATGGCGGTATGAATCCAGCGAAGACGAGCAACTCGAGTTGGTCCTTGTGGTCGGAGAATTCCCTCTTGTCGATCGGGTCCAAGGGCTCGGTCCTGTCGATCGGGTCGATCGGGTCCGCCTGCTCGATCGGGTCCATCGGATCGTTCTTCTCGGCATTCTCGATCGGGTCGGCCGGTTCCCTGGGCTCGGTGCTGTCGGCCCGGTCGCGATGGTCGGCGATGTCGTTCAAGTCGGCCAAGGCCATCCTCGCCGAAGCGCCCGGAGGAGGTCAGTCGGTCCAGGGGTCGGCGGAGTCGGCGTCGATCTCGTAGCGGGCGATGGCCTCGGCCACCTCGTCGGGTTTGGCGTCACCGGTCTCGGCCAGCGCGGAGAGGACCGCCACCACGAGATGAGAGGCGTCGACTTCGAAGAAGCGACGGAGCGCGGCGCGGGTGTCGGAACGACCGAAGCCGTCCGTGCCGAGTGAGGTGAAGGGCCGGGGGACCCACCGCGACACCTGGTCGGGGACGGCCCGGAGGTAGTCGGTCACCGCCACGACCGGCCCAGTCCCGTCCTCGAGTGATCGGGAGACATAGGGGACGGCGCGCTCGGCGTGGGGGTGGAGGCGGTTGGCGCGCTCCACCGAGAGGGCGTCCTCTCGGAGCTCGGTGTATGAGGTCACCGACCACGCGTCGGCCGAGACCCCCCAGTCCGAGGCCAACATGGCGCGGGCCTCTATGGCCGCCTGCCACATCGGGCCTGAGAAGAGGAGGGTGGCCCGGCGCGCCGGGCTGGCAGTCTCGGCGGGCTCCGCGAAGCGGTACATGCCGCGGAGGATGCCCGCCCGGACCGCGTCGCCGGCGTCGGCTTGGGGGAGGGGGGGCATGGGGTAGTTCTCGTTGTAGAGGGTGAGGTACCAGAAGCGGTCCTCGGGATCGGGCCCCATGATCTTCGTGACGGCGTGCTCCATGATCACGGCGATCTCATAGGCGAAGGCGGGGTCGTAGATGTGGGCGGCGGGATTGACCGAGGCGAGGAGAGGGGAGTGGCCGTCGTCGTGCTGGAGGCCCTCGCCCTGGAGGGTGGTGCGGCCGGCGGTGCAGCCGGCCAGGATGCCGCGGCCGCGGATGTCGCCGAGGAGCCAGGCCAGGTCGCCGATGCGTTGGAAGCCGAACATCGAATAGAAGAGGTAGATGGGGAGCATGGGCCGGCCCCAGGTGGCATAGGCGGTGGAGAGCGCGATGAAAGTGGCCATGGCGCCGGCCTCGGTGATGCCCTCCTGGAGGATCTGGCCCTTGCGGTCCTCGGCGTAGCGGAGGATGAGGTCGGAGTCGACCGGGGTGTAGCGCTGGCCCTCGGGGGCGTAGATCTTGGACTCGGCGATGAGGGGCTCGAGGCCGAAGGTGCGGGCTTCGTCGGGGACGATGGGTGCGACGTAACGGCCGAGGGCGGGGTCGCGGGCGAGATTGCGCAGCAGGCGGGCGAAGGCCATCGTCGTCGAGGCCGACTGGGCGCCCGAGCCCGCCAACATGTCGGAGAAGACCGCCGGGTCAGGTACCGCATGGGGCGTGACGGCGCGGACGATGCGGGTCGGGAGAGGGCCGGCCAGGACCTTGCGGCGGCCCGTCAGGTAGTCGTACGCGGGTGAGCCCTCGGGGGGTCGGTAGTAGGGGGGTTGTTCGGCGTCGAGGGCTTCGTCGGGGATCTCCTCTTGGAGATAGAGGCGGTCGCGCAAAGCCAACAACTGGGCCTTGGTCATCTTCTTGATCTGGTGGGTGGCGTTGCGGGCCTCGATCTCGGGCCCGAGGGTCCATCCCTTCACCGTCTTGGCGAGGATGACGGTGGGCTGACCGACCTGTTCGGTGGCGAGCTTGTAGGCCGCGTAGAGCTTGCGGTAGTCGTGACCACCGCGCGGGAGCGCCTGGAGGTCCGCGTCGGAGAGGTGTTCGACGAGTCGGCGGAGACGGGGGTCGGGGCCGAAGAAGTGCTCCCGGATATAGGCCCCGGTTTCGGTGGCGAACTTCTGGAACTCGCCGTCGGGAGTGGTGTTCATCTTGTCGAGGAGGACGCCGTCGATGTCACGGGCGAGGAGGTCGTCCCACTTCGATCCCCAGATGACCTTGATCACGTTCCAGCCCGCGCCGCGGAACATGGCCTCGGCTTCCTGGATGATCTTGCCGTTGCCGCGGACGGGTCCGTCGAGGCGTTGGAGGTTGCAGTTGACGACGAAGATCAGGTTGTCGAGGTGCTCGCGTCCGGCCACACCGAGAGCGCCGATGGACTCGACCTCGTCGAGCTCGCCGTCACCGAGGAAGGCCCAGATGCGGTTGGCCGAGGTGTCGACGATCTCGCGTTGGAGGAGGTAGCGGGCCGCGTGGGCCTGGTAGATCGCACAGAGGGCGCCCAGTCCCATCGAGACGGTGGGGTACTCCCAGAAGTCGGGGAGGAGGCGGGGGTGGGGGTAGGACGGGAGCCCCTGGCCTGAGACCTCCTGGCGGAAGTGGTCGAGCTGGTCCTCGGTGAGACGGCCCTCCACGAAGGCGCGGGCGTAGATCCCGGGAGAGCCGTGGCCCTGGAAGTAGACGAGGTCGCCGAAGCCGCCGTCGGACTTGCCTCGGAAGAAATGGTTGAAGCCGACCTCGTAGAGCGCGGCCGAGGAGGCGTAGGTGGCGAGATGTCCCCCGATGCCCTCGGAGCGGTGGTTGGCGCGGCTCACCATGGCGGCCGCGTTCCAGCGGATGTAGGCGCGGATGCGGCGCTCGATGTGTTCGTCGCCGGGGAACCAGGGCTCTTGGTCGTGGGGGATGGTGTTCACGTAGGGGGTGGAGACCGTGGCCGGGAAGTCGACCTGCATGGACCGGGCCCGCTCGAGGAGCTTCATGAGGAGGAAGCGGGCCCGGGGGCGTCCCTCGGAACCGACGACGGCGTCGAAGGAGTCGATCCACTCCGCGGTCTCCTCGGGATCGGAGTCGGGAAGTTGATGCGACATACCGTCGAAGAGCACGAGTCCATGCTACGGGCGGGTTCTCGGTGAAAGGCCGACACTGCGAGGGACGACGGGGGACCTCGGTGATCCGAAGAGCGTCGGTGATGGTGCCGACGTCGGTGGCTCGACCGACCTCGACTGCCCCATCCACCTCGCTGGCCTCAGAAGCCTCCTGTGTTATCTCAGAGGCACTGATACACCCTCATGTCACGATTCGGGTGTGCTCCTGACCACCCTCGAGTCCGCCCGGAAGGCCCTCGCCGATGAGTTGGCCCGTGCCGATCCCGACCGGGTGACGACGTCCCAGGCGGCCGAGATCG
>DATKQM010000063.1:0-73876 GCA_035532735.1 Acidimicrobiales bacterium
AGGTCCGGGCCCAACGTGCCGAGACCCTCGATGCCGCCTACGCGGCGAACCCAGACCGGTTCCGCCATCGCCGGCCGCAGCCGCCAAAGCTTCCCACCGTGGCGTGGATCAACGAGCCGATTCCACAAGAGGAGGTTGCACGGAAGGCGTCATAAGAACGTGTCTCAAATCGCTTGACAGGTTCCGTTTCGACCCCGTAGAGCAGGATCGGCAGCACATCCCGGTGGCACCCAACACATATTGAGTCGACGCTGGCCTCACTCCTCCCTCAGCTGCATCTCACTGTTGGACTGAGCCCTTGCCTCCCATGGCCCGCCGAGGCATCATCGGACGCCCTTGTTCCGACCTGCAGGGCGAAAGGAGACTGCGTCGTGATACGAGAAGAAGTGTCGAGACTTCTCACGATTGAAGAGCGCCACCGGCGCCTGCTGGCTCGCCTATTACTGGCGCTCGGGCTGTCCATCGTGGTCTTCGTCGGCGGCACGGTGCTCACTTGGGCGTTTGAGAGTGGGCACAAGGGCGGCGACATCAACGGATTCGGTGATGCTGCCTTTTTCTCTGTCGTGCAAATGCTGACCGTTTCGTCCCAGATCAAGAACCCGCTGACGTGGCCCGGCAGGATCGTCGATATTGGACTAGAGGTGTGGGCTGTCTTCGTCATCACAGTGGTGGCGGGCAGCTTTGCGACATTCTTCAACTCGGGTGACAGTTAGCCTGGACACGGATGATGAATCATCCGTCGGCGCCTTGGTTTGGTGATGTTGGCAGCGCCCGGCAGGTCACCGTCTGAGTTCAGTGGTTTGGGTTCCGCTTCAGTGCCTGAAGCCCGCTGCTACTTGCCCGGCGACTGTCTTGGCATTCTGGGCCACTTGGGAATCACCCACCTGCACCGCTGCCCCCCGCAATGCGTCTGGAACCTCGGCGTCGTGAAGCATGCCGGCTGCCTTGTGAGTTGCGGCCTTCGCAACGGTAGGAGCCTTGTCAATCACGCCATGCGCTACTCGGGCCGTCTTGCGCCGGGCACCAGACGCCATATCCATGACTGAGCCACCCACCATTCCCGTCAAGGCGCCGACGATGAGACCTTTCCAAGCGTTCTTCATGAAGCTTCCTGCCTTCCCATTCTTAGTCATCCGGGTACCAGAGCCTTTGCCCCGACGATCGTGCCGGACTACTTGCGTTTGACGGCGTCCTTGACGTTCGACACGGCGTCCTTGACCTTCTCGCCCGCATCTTTGAGAGACGCCTTCGTTTCGTCAGTCTTGCCTGAGCACCGGCATGCGACACCACTCTCCTTTGCCTCCAGTGGTCACGGACAGGCGCGGACGGCTCGGAATATTCTGCATCTCGAAGGTGCCCTTCTGGTTCGGGTTGCTGTGCCTTCGATAAGCAGCAGTTTCCCTTACCGGGAGGGCGTTTTCGCTGACGCGCCCGCTCAGGGCGGCTGAGTTACTGAAAAGTCCGGGCTAGTAGACCGTTCCAAGAGAAGCGTTTGCTCAAGCAGATGCTTGTCTTGCGACTCGAGGCCCGTTTAGTGGACCTCTTCATGCACCTCAGCCGTGCGACCTGCTGTGTCGGTCACTTGCTTGTCGTAGGTGCGGTTGGGACTGCCAGCCGGACGACGAGACGTGGCGAAGATCGCTGTCGAGATGGCCAGACCTACCGCTCCGACGACCATGAGGATGACCCCCACCGTGGACAGCCGGAAGCCATGACCTTGACTGGTCACCGCCCAATACATGACGGCACCCACCGCGATTGAGATCATGCTGAAGACCATTCCTGCTAAACCCATTTGTTGTGCCTCCATCTCGTTGCCCCGGCCATCGGCCAGGGAGCGAAAGAGGCGGGGTCTGGGACCCTTCAGCCCTCTCACGGTAGCACAGACGCCACTTTAGGTGTAGCGGAGCGACATTCCGGGAACGCTGCCGACTTTGCTCGCGTTCGCCTGCGGGACCCGCGGCGAAGTCGTGCTTCCGGACCAGGACTGTCTACCTGGCGTGCCCGAGACAATTGGGGATCTTTGCACCCCGTCGTCGCGGATTGTTCAGACGTGGGGCACGGATCGTGGCCATTTATAGCAAGGGTGCTTTCCTGTGTGACTCCAACGGGTGCCACAGCGCCCTGGTCCTGCTCGGTCCTGCCGAGAGATTCGCTGTGCCCCGCCAAAGACACGATTCCGGACCGCGGCCAAGGGTTGGAGGACCGGACGACCGACCATCAGGACCGTGACCTCTGTTCGACACACTCTCGGGGCAACAGCTGGCCTGAATCGGCGAGGGGCGCCGGTGGGGCGCAGGGACCCTGGGGGCCAGCAATCCCTACGCGCCACCGCTCCTGCCCCCGTAGGTGTCCCCATGGGCATTCCCCCCGAGGCGACGAGACGGCGCCGATCCGGAACCCACCTGCGGTCATCGTACGCCTGGGGTTCTTGGAACGGCAGAGGCCGAAGGTCCCAATCACGTGAACTACCCCGCTCGGCGTAATCGGCGCCGCAGGGTCCTTCTCCGGTTTCTTTAGGACGCGATTTGCCGCGCCACGCCCTCGCACGCCGCAGGTCTCAGTGCCGGGAGGGGACTGGACCCTCTGGGGATTAGTACAATCCGATCGAGCCTCCAAGTGACGATCGTGGAGGCATATGGAGATTCTCCGGGACAACCAGGCGCAAATCCCGGTTTCTCGCTGCAATCAGGACGTGGGTTTCGTTTCCCGCCCGCGATGTTCCGCACCTACTACGAGGTGCAGCTCGGCCGGCGCGAGCGAGTGGTCGATGATGGCGCGGGCCACAACGCTCAACAGAGTGCGATGGCCCCGGGCGTAGCTTCGGAGCAAGGCGAACGCCTCGTCCATGTTCACTTGTCGCCTCTCGGCCACGATGCCTTTGGCTTGCTCGAGCACGATTCGAGAATTGAGCGCACCTTGGAGCTGACCCGCCAGGTCGGTTCCGTGCTTCACGGCGCGCTCCTGGAGAATTCCGATAGTGGCCACGTCGGCGAGGGCTTGCGTGAGGTTCACATCTTCTGATGAGAGCTCGCGCGGTTCGGAGCTGAAGATGTTCATGGCTCCGATCACGTCACTGCGCAACCGTAACGGCAGGGCGTGCACCATCTGGAACCCGGCTTCCCGGGCCTCGGAAGCGAACAGCGGCCAGCGATCCTCGGCGCCGTCAAGTCGCTGGTTCAGAACCTGCTGACCGGTGCGCACACAATCCCTGCAAGGGCCCTCGTCATTCTGGACCTCGATCAGCTCGAGCGCACGCATGCGCTCGGTCGAAGACGCCATGACCCGAAGCTCACCTCGGGTGGAAGCCAAAGCCAGGCCCACTTCGGCCGAGTCCAGCAGCTCTGCGCAGCGCTCGACCAAGACCGACATGAAGTCGATGAGATCGAAGTCGGCCACCAGTGTGTCGGCCAGTTCGACAAAGGTCCGAGCCAGCCACTCCTGTTTATGATCCATGGTCTTTCTGTTCCATGGCCACGTCCAGAGCCTCAGAGTCCGGGCAAGTTCCCGGCGGCTCTTGTACCGGAAGCCCTCTGCCCACTTTGCCACAGATCGGGACGTCAAGGAACCTCATCCCGCCTGCCTGTCTGTGCTGGGGCGTCACGGTTCTTCGAACCTGAGGTCTCCCGTGACCACGTCGGTGGCCACCTGTTCAATGGGCTGCTCGGCTCCGAAGGCGTACCCTCGCAGCCGGACCAGGGCTTCACCGACATCGCAGTTGAGCTGGATAGAGATCATCCCCGTGGCCTGGTGGACGACAGCCCGGTAGTCGTCGACCTCGAGTCCCCACGCCAAGGTCTCCGAGCCAACACCGGCTTGGATATCAAGGACTTGGTCGGTGACCAGGTCAGCGACCAGGAGCGCGGCGGAGAGCTCCTCACCTGACAAGACGCCGGGTTGATCGCGGTAGAGGACGAGCACGCCGAGCTTGATCGCTCCCACCTGCAAGGGGAGCGCGTAGATACCGTGGATTGCGGCGTCAGCGAGCCCATGGGTGAACTGGGGCCAGCGATCAGTAAAGAACGTAAGATCGTCCACCAGGACCGGCCTGCCCTCGGCAAAGGCGTCGCTGGCGGGACCCTCACCCAAGGTGAATTCCAGGTCCCGCACGGCCTCCGAGACGCCGTAGAAACCCGCCACGCTCGGAACCGCATCTTCGCCCATCAACACCACAGCGGCGCCACTCATCCGAAGCGGCTCGGTGGCGCTGCGACAAACGTTCGTAAGCGACGCCGACTCATCCTCGGAGCCGGCGATCAACTCAGCCAGAAACTGGTCGGCGTCTTCGGCTCTCATTGTCGCCAAGCGCTTCTTATCGACTCTGGCACCAACGAAGCACCGGTCATGTGGCGAAAGGACCTCGGTCTAGCCCTGGAGATCCTTGGAATCGACGCCGCGTTGCATGGTCGACGGGCCGCCGTGTCCTGCGTCTGATGACGAATGCGGACCTGGGCGAGCATGAGCCGCCGGTGGCGTTCGAGGTCGTCACTCCCTCCGCGTGGCCACCACGCCATGGAGACGAAACGCTGAAAGCCTGGCAGCCGCGTTCAGGACAGCTGGCGTTACGCATCGCCCTGAATTCGCCCTGTGGTGAGGTGGTTCTCAACACTCACCGGGAGGATCTGTCGTCCCGATCGGGTTCCGGCCTGGGGGCAGATCATCGGACACCAGGAAGCTGTTCTTGGTAAGGCGGGCGCTCCGGAGGGCCAGAACCATGGCCGCGTCGATGTCGGGGCGTCCAGCGCGCACCGGTGACCCCCAAGTCGAAGCACGTTGGATTCCGGAGGTACCCGCCAGCCCTAGCTGGCCTCGGCCTCGCGCCACCGCGGCCGGAACCTGCGAACTTTGGTCGGTAACCATGGTCCTCCGAAGGGCCACGAACATGGCTACATCGATGTCGGGGCGCCCAGCGAGCGTCAATGACTCACCTTGGGCGTCGTCACCGGGGAGAGGGATTGGCTGGCCCGATGCGGGACTGAACTGTTCGAGTTGGCGAAATGTCTGATCCGATCGTCGATCAGAGGTGCCAGGCAACAAGCGGTCCACCTCTAGGACTGGCGCTGCCAGATGGACTTTGGACCCGTCCATGGTTTCAACAGCAACGGAACTGTCCAACTCACACCCATCGACCCCGGGGTTCTCTTCGAAGGGGTCAGTGGGCCCCGGTATTTGGTCCATAAAATCGCCCTTTCCTCGGCGCCCCTTTGGGGCGCGACGTCAGGGTCTCGGACGACATCATTGGTGGCCAACCCGGCCTGCGCAGAGCATACGCCTGCAAAGCATGCCCCACCATGACAGCCATCCGCCGTCTCGATGGTTGGGACTTTCGGCCCTGTTAGTCACGCCGTCGGGGGCCGACGACAATATTACTGACTTGGAATGTCGGCCTGGCCACCGATCAGACCGGCCACCAAAGCCGAACAGGATTCGGGCAGCCATTTTCAGAGGTCCATTGGCACGGAAAGTTCCATTTGGCCAAAAGTCCAACCCTGCAAGGTCGTTTCCTGTCCCCGTCGCGCATCCCTCAGCCTTCGAGCGCTAGGTCCTACTCACGCTCGGGTTTGTCAGCGTCACTCTCGGGACTGCATCCGGGGCCCGTAACGTCGGCACCAACGCAGCGATGGGTATTGGTGTGCCTCGAGCACTGTCCATTAGGAAGCTGCTGGGGTCCTCGGGCTCGTGTCGATGCCGGACAAAGGAGGAGGGACCCAGATGGTCTTCGTAGGGGTGGATTGGGCTGAGGCCCACCACGACGTGTATGTGGAGGACGAGGACGGCAAACGCATCGGCGGCGGTCGTCTTCCCGAAGGAGTGGAGGGCATTGCCCGCTTCCACGATCTGGTCGGTGACCACGTCGAGGAGCCGGGTGAAGTGGTCATCGGGATCGAGACCGATCGGGGTCTGTTCGTGACCGCCCTGGTTGCGGCGGGCTACGAGGTGTTCGCCGTCAACCCGATGTCCACGTCGCGCTACCGGGACCGGCATTCGACTTCGGGGGCGAAGTCCGATCCCGGAGACGCCAAGGTGCTGGCCGACATGGTCCGTACCGACCGCCACAACCACCGGCCGGTGGCGGCTGACTCAGAGACGGTACAGGTAGTCAAGGTGTTGGCCCGGGCCCATCAGACGATGGTGTGGTCGAGGAAGCGCCAGACGAACCTGCTGCGCTCGACGTTGCGGGAGTTCTACCCCGCCGCGCTGGTGGCATTCGACGACCTGGCCAGCGGCGACGCGCTCGAAGTGCTCCGCATGGCGCCGACCCCGGAGCTGGGTCAGACCCTGTCAGTGTCGAAGATCGCTTCGGCATTGCGCCGGGGCGGCCGACAGCGCCGGATTGAGGTCCGGGCGGCTGAGATCCAAGGGGCTCTGCTCTCCGAGCAGCTCGCCGCTCCCGCCGCGGTGTCGAGCGCATTGGGGCGTCGGTGACTGCCAGTGTGGCCGTGATCGCCACCATGGTCGCCCAGATCGCCACCCTGGCCGAGGAGCTCGAAGCGGGTTTTGAGCAGCACCCGGATGCCAAGGTGGTCCGATCCCTGCCAGGACTAGGGACCATCCTCGGCGCCCGGGTGCTGGGCGAGTTCGGCGATGAGCCGAATCGCTACTGCACCGCCAAGTCTCGCAAGAACTACGCCGGCACGTCACCGATCACCCGAGCCTCGGGCACCAAGCGAGTCGTGCTCGCCCGCTACGCACGAAACCATCGCCTGGCCGATGCGATCTACCTCTGGGCCTTCGCCGCTCTCAGCGCGTCACCTGGAGCCCGGACCTTCTACGACACCCGAAGGGCTGCCGGTGACACCCATCACGCTGCCCTCCGGGCCCTCGGCAATCGACTGGTCGGCATCCTCCACGGCTGTCTCGAGCACCACAGCGTCTACAACGAGACCGTCGGCTGGGGTCACCGGACGGCCCAACTTGCCGAGGTCGCTTGACATTTGTGCCCGTGGGATGTCTAGGTTTGGCAAACCACCCGCGTAACCGGACCCCGCAACTGCGCCGGGGTGCGCTCGGCGCGTGGCCGGCAACAGCTGAACCACAGCCACCCGAGGTATCACGCCCCTTCGGCCCAAATAGGGTCAACGTGCGTGGCTGTCTCTGTCGGCGGATTCGAGCGCAACGCGCGAGACGAGCGATACGACACGAGATCACCATCCTGACAAGTCCAAACGTTGCGTTTTTTGAACGGTGAACGCAGGGGTCTCAGGGGTGGGCGCAGGGGGACTCGAACCCTCGACCTCAGCCGTGTGAAGGCTGCGCTCTAACCAACTGAGCTATGCGCCCGGAACCCGCGATGGTACCGCGTCGTGCCCGTCCGAAGCGTGCCTGGTGGTCCGAAAGCTCTGCTGAGTCCAATCCCTCGACCCTCATGTCGAGGAAAAGCGCAGCGGAGGGTGATTCTCGGTGTGACCCTCGATGATCCTTTCCATCGCCTCGGTATCCAGATGCTCAGCCACCATGACAGCCAGTCGCTCGAATCGGGCTTCGCGAATTTCCGCAAACCGACAGTCAGAGGACACCGTGAAGCGCCGGTTCGTGCGCCCTGCGACATCGGTCAGAAACGCTCGTCGGAAACCGTCGTTCTCGAACAATCCGTGCCACGACGTGCCGGTCACCGGGCCGACACGACAGCCTTCGTCGGCGAAGAGATGGTCGCCACCCAGTCGCTGCACCACGCCGTGGTGGATCTCGTATCCCTCGACGACGCTGCCGTCACTGAGGACACGACGCGGTCGGGACACAATCTTGTCGGCACCGAACGTCGTCCTCACGGGCAACAGGTCGAGGCCTTCCACGATGCCCAGTCCGCCTTCGACCTCGTCGTCGATCGAGCCACCCAGCATCTGATAACCGCCGCAGATTCCGAGGATGGGGCGCTGTGCTCGGGCCCGCTCCTCGAGGGCGACGTCGATCCCCCGGCTCCGCATCCATTCGAGATCGTCAACGGTGGCCCGCGTGCCGGGGAGGATCACGAGGTCAGCATCGGCGAGCTCCTGTGGACGGGCCACGAAGCGCACGGCCACACCGGGCTCGGCAGCCAGAGGATCAAGATCGGTGAGGTTGCTGGCGCGCGGCAGGCGGACGACTCCCACCCGCAACGTCTCCTCTCCGAGCGGTTGGCCCGGATCACGGTACGCGCCCGGATCGGGGCGGTCCTCCTCGTCGATCCAGAGGTCTTCCACGAAGGGCAGGACCCCGAGCGCGGGTCGCCCCGTCAAGGTCCGGAGCATGGCCAGACCGGGCTCGAGAAGGCCACGATCCCCACGGAACCGGTTCACCACGAATCCCTGCACGTGGCGCTGATCCTCGTCGTCGAGCAGGGCGAGGGTTCCTACCAACGACGCGAACATCCCACCCCGGTCGATGTCGCTGACCACCACCACGGGCGCACCCACCGCCCGGGCGAACCCGAGGTTCACGATGTCGAAGGAGCGGAGATTGATCTCGGCCGGACTCCCGGCCCCTTCGCAGATCACGACGTCGAATCGCGCCTCCAACTGGCGAAAGGCGTCGACGACGACGTCGAGGAGGCTCTCCTTCTCGTTCCAGTACTTCCTGGCCTCCATCTCCCCCACCGCTCGTCCGAGGACGACCACCTGGCTCCGGGAGTCGGTGCCCGGCTTGAGCAGAACTGGGTTCATGATCGCCTCGGGCTCGACCCGGGCCGCTTGGGCCTGGGACGCCTGGGCGCGACCGATCTCGCGCCCGTCACCGGTCACGAAGGAGTTCAACGACATGTTCTGGGCCTTGAAGGGAGCGACCGAGATGCCCTTCGTCGCACACCAACGACACAGTCCGGCGACAAGTGTGCTCTTGCCCGCACCCGATGAGGTGCCAGCGACGAGGATGCTGCCTTTCAATGCGAATGAGCTGTCTTGTCGCTGACTCCGGCGGAGTCGAAGGTCGCCATCTCTCGCAGGATCTTGGCCGCCGCCTGCACGATCGGCACTGCCAAGGCCGCCCCGGATCCCTCGCCCAGTCGCATGCCGAGGTCCAGCACCGGGACGAGCCCGAGCTCGTCCACGACGACCGTTGATCCCGGTTCGCTGGAACGATGTCCGATGATCAGGTAGTCGAGGGCCTCGGGCACGAACGCCGTCGCCATCATCGAGGCGGCCGCGGCGATGACACCATCCACCATGACCGGTACCCGGCGTGAGGCGGCGCCGACGACGAACCCACACAGTGCGGCGATCTCGAGGCCGCCGAGCTCGGCCAGCACGACCAGGGGCTCCGCCTCAGGAGCGAGACGCGCGAGCGCCTGGGCGATCACCGCCTTCTTGCGGTCGAGCATGACGTCGTCGATGCCGGTACCGCGCCCGGTCACCTCCGTCGCCGATCGACCCGACCGAGCCGCGATCAGCGCCGCCGCCGATGTCGTGTTCCCGATCCCCATATCGCCGGTCACCACCAGGCGCGCGCCTGTATCGATCGACTTCGTTGCCACGTCCACACCGACATCGAGAGCAGCACGGGCCTGATCGGTCGTCATGGCCGGCTCGACGGCAAGGTTTCGGGTGCCGAGCGCGACGTTCCTGCGGACCAAGGCCTTCGAGTCGGTCAGGATGGGTGTGGCCACTCCCACGTCCACGACGACGACCTCGGCGCCGACGTGCCGGGCGAGGACGTTGATGGCGGCACCACCGGCACAGAAGTTCGCCACCATCTGCGCAGTCACCTCCTGCGGCCACGGTGTCACTCCCTCGGCCACGACGCCGTGATCTCCGGCAAACACCGCTACGGTGACCGGTGCGGGGATCGGCGGCGGACATTCCCCTGCCATGGCGCTCAGGCGGACCCCGATGTCCTCGACGCTTCCGAGCGAACCACGGGGCTTGGTCAACCGTGCCTGGAGCTCGGCCGCGGCTGCAGCCGCACCGGTGTCGGCCGCGACGACACTGCGACAGGTTTCGAAGAATCCCTCAGTGGTCATGACGCGCTTCTCCTGGCTGCTGGCTGATCGATCTCGGACAAGGCCCGCTCCAACCGCTCGAGGCCCGACGGTGCGGGCACTGCGATGCGGACCACATCGGGCATCCCGAAGCTGGTGCAGTCTCGGACCACGATCCCGTGCGTCACCAGATCGGCGCGCAGCCCCGGCGCGGCGACGAGCACCCAGTTGGCGTCGGACGGTTGAGGTTCGTACCCGTGAGCACGAAGCAGCGCGGCCAACTGCCCGCGCAGCGTCTGGACGCGAGCGGTCCAGGTGGGGAGCTCGACAGCTGCCAAGAGGTCGGGGAGGGCGGTCACCGCCAGGCTGTTGACCGACCACATGGGCTGGTGATCTCGACAGCGGGCGATCGTGGCCTCCTCGCCCCCGGGCACCAGGACATAGCCGATGCGGAGCCCCGGGCACCCCAGGAGCTTGGTGAGCGAGCCCACCACCACGGCGTCAGGGTCACGACGCGTCCAGGATCCGGTCGCAAGTGCGTAGAAGGCCTCGTCCCAGACCTCGGCGTGGTCGTCGTGACCCGCCAGGATCCCACTCGGGTTATGGGGGTTCGAGCGCCACAGCGGTCCCCCGCCCCGTGGATGCAGCGAGAATTCGGGCTCGACCACGCGTCCGCTCATCTCCTGGCCCACCAACCCGATGGCCTCGGCTCCTCCGTTGGTGAGCAGCAGGCGGCGCTCGTCGACTCCCATGGCCTCGGCCAACGAGGCCGTAGCTCGAGAGGCGTCGGGGTAGCGGCGCAACGACGCCAGGTGCCGGCGCAGCACCGGCACGGGATCTGGTGCCACCGGGTTCAACGATTGCGACAGGTCGAGCACGCTCTCGGGATCCAGTCCAAGGGCGTATGCCACCGACGCCGCGTCTCCGCCGTGTGGGCCCGGGGCGGGCAATGTCGTCATCGTCGTCGGCCCCGAGCGAGCCGTCGCGTTGTCAGGCACAGCCCAACGGCGCCGAGGAGCACGCACAGCGCGTCGCTCACGTCCTGGGACAGTCCCACGGCGCGCCGGATGTCCGGGGGTGCGGCGCTCGGCCCGCTTCCGAGCGTGGGGCGACGCTCGGTGGTGTCCCCGTAGGTGTTCTCTCCGCCCAGACGCACACCCAATCCGGCGGCAAAAGCAGCCTCGGCCACGCCAGCGTTCGGAGAAGGATGCAAGGGCGCCTGGGTTCGCACCGCATGCCAGACGGCCGCGGCGGCGGGGGGGCGGACCGATACCACCAGAGCGGCGGTCACTCGTGCGGGGACGAAGGCGGCCGCGTCGTCGAGACGGGCACTCGCCCACCCGTAACGGAGATATCGATCGCTGCGGTACCCCACCATCGAGTCCATGGTGTTGACGGCGCGGTATCCGAGGGCGCCGGGCGCGCCGGCCACGGCGGCCCACCACGCCGGCGCCACCACGGCGTCCACGGTGTTCTCGGCCACCGATTCGACTACCGCCCGGGCCATGCCCTGCGCATCGAGGGTCGCCACCTCGCGTCCGACCAGGCTGGGCAGGAGCTCCCGGGCCCGTTCGAGGTCGTCGCCCTCGAGCGCGTCGCCGATGGTCGCCGCCACCTCGCGCAATTGTCTTCCCGCCACCGCCAGGTACGTCGCCGCGGCGGTGGAGCCCACGACCGCTCCCGCCGCCGCACCCAATCCGGCGCCGAAGGCCACATGACCGACCCCGGCAGCGCGAGTGTCTCGGTAGGCCCGGGCTTCGAACCTTTCCATGCAGAGCCCGAATAGCCGCACCGGGTGCAATCCCGACGGTGGTTCGGCCAGGACGCGATCGGCGAGGACACCGAGGGCGGCCGCCATGGGCTTCGACGCGCTCACCACTTGGCCGCCAGGACGAGAAGCCCGACTGTCTCTCCGACCACCCCGGCCGCTCCGAGCACGTCCCCGGTGAAGCCCCCGATCCTCCGGTGCGCGAAGGCGATGACGAGAGCGAACCCCACGGCCTCGCCACCCACCGCGGCGAGTCCGTGGGTACCCCGACCCGCGACTGCGAGCCCGACCGCCAGGGCCACACCGATCAGGCCCGGCACCACCGCATTGCTGATGCCGTCCCGCCCGGTCGACCCCCCCTGTTCGCCGGGGCCGATGAAGGCGCTGGCGAGGCCACCGGGTCGCGCGTAAGGCCCGCATCGGGCCACGACCGCCATGCCCGTACGCGACCCGCACCACAGCGCGCCGAGGACCAGAGGGGCGGCGGCTGTCGACGCGAAGGCGCCGAAGCGGAGCACGAGCACGACCACCAGGGTCACCGCGCCGAACGCGCCCACCGCAGGGTCGGCCATGACCTCGAGGCGACGCGGGCGGGCCATGGGTGGCAGCAGGCCATCGGCCGAGTCGGCGAGCCCATCGAGATGGAGATACCCCGTCAGCGCGGCGTCGCAGGCGAGCGCCACTCCAGCGGCGACGACAGGGGGCCACGCCCGGCCCGCCAACCACCACAGCACACCCACCGCCAGCCCGATGGCCGCACCCGCGACGGGGAACCAGTCCAACGTGGCCACCGACGGGACGGCGGCACGGCCGAACGGCGTCAGGAACCCGAGCGCCCTGCGCATCAGCGAGCCCGGGGCGCAACGAGTTGGAGCGTGCAACCCGCCACGACGAAACGTACGTCATCGGCCCGGGCTGCCACTGCTTGGTTGAGCCTCCCGAGCGCGTCGCGAAAGAGCCGGCCCTCCGCGGTCGACGGATGGACCGAGAGCCCGACCTCCTCGGAGACGACGACGGTGTCCCCGTTGCGATCGGCCAACGCCGAGCACAATGCCTCGACATCCACCTCCATCCCCGGAGCCGCGCTCACCCACGGGCCCAGTGAGTCCAACAGGACCGAGCCGGTCACCTCGCGTAACACCTCGGCCAGGTCAGGACCGGCCTGGACGGTGCGCCATGCCGACGGGCGTCGAGCCTGGTGCTGCTTCACCCGGGCCGCCAGCTCCTCGTCGTACCCGACGTCGAGCGTGGCGATGTAGGTGACCGGGGCCGGAAGTCCCGACGCGACGGCCTCGGCCACCGCGGACTTGCCCGATCGGGCACCACCGAGGATGAGGGCGATCACCTCGCACCACCGTCTCGACAGCCCGCCACAACGGCCCGGTACACCGCCCGGGCCAGGCGCGCCCCCCACGGTGAGCGGGGTCCACCGAAGGAGTGCGCGATGCCCTCATCGGGACAGGCGATGCACACGGCGTCCGACGCTGTCCCCGTGGCCGGCACACCCGCATCCCACAGGGCCTGCGCCTTGGCTTCGGTGACGGTCATCACGGCATTGACCATGGCGGCACGCGACAAGCGCTCGGGGACGATGCCCACGATGTTGATCGTGCCCGGCCCCGGCGCCGGGGGGTCGAGGGGGTCGTCGGGAGCCGCGGCCCACGTCGGACGGGTGATACCGACCGACACGTCGACCTGCGCGCCATCGTCCTCGTCGCGCCACACCGTCCGAAGATCTACAGCGGTGAGCATGCCGACTCCGGGACCGGTGAGCCCGTGCTCGAAGGCCAGCTCGGCCAGATGCGTCTCGGGATCACGGCGCGAGTAGCTCGTGGGGACCTGCGCGTTGATCACCCAATGACGCAGGCCGATGCCACCACCGAGGGGCGCCGAGGAGATCACGAGCGGTGGCTCGGGGAAGCGCCACACGAGCATGGTCAGCTGCTCGTCAACAGCGCCGTGCTCGAAGCACTCGGGGTGTATGGGCGGGCCCCACCGGTGCGGCGCGGAGTCGGTCATGGTCAGAATTCGATCCCCTTGCGAGCTTTGATGCCCCTGTCGTACGCGTGCTTGACCTTACGCATCTCGGTGACGGTGTCGGCGATTTCGATGAGCTCTGGGGCGGCATCACGTCCGGTGATGACCACGTTGGTCTTCGGCGCCCGACCCGTGATCCCCGCCACCACATCGGCGACATCGATCCAGCCGTAGGTAACGGCGTAGGTGAGCTCGTCGAGGATGAGGAGGTCGTAGTCGCCCGACGCCAGCTTGGCCCGAGACAGCTCCCAGGCGTGGCGACCCTTGGCCGCAGTCTCGTCGAGGTCGGAGGACTCCCAGGTGAACCCGTCGCCCATCGTCGACCACTCGATGCCCAGGTGCTCCGCCAGCTTGCGCTCACCCACCTTCCATTTCCCGCTCTTCACGAACTGAACGACTCCTACGGTCCAACCTCGGGCCCAGCCCCTGCCCATGACGCCGAACGCGGAAGATGACTTGCCCTTGCCGTGCCCGGTGTTGATCAGGACCAGCGAGGTAGCACGGGCCGCGCGCTCGCCGGTGTCTTCGGACCCGTCGTCGTTGACGGCGTCGGAATCAGAATCTGCCATCGCACTCTCCTTCGTCATCGCACGCGCTGAGGGATCACGATGAGATCACCGGCGTCCGAGCGCATGACCCGCACACTCGCTCCGAAGTGGCGTCCGAGAGCCTCCTCGGTCAGGACCTCGTCGGGCTTGCCGATCGACACCGCCCGCCCCTCTCCCAGGAGGATGAGGCGATCTGCGAACTGCCCAGCCAGCGTGAGGTCGTGCAGGGCGCTGAGCACCGTGAGGCCCCGCTCGCGACGTAACTCGTCGACCAGTTCCAGCGCCTCGACCCGTCGACCCAGATCCAGCGCGCTGGTGGGCTCGTCGAGGAGAAGGACCGGCGCCTGTTGGGCCAGCGCACGAGCGAGCACGAGGCGCTGGAGCTCACCCCCCGACAGTGTCGAGAGTCGACGTTCGGCCATGGTGGCCAGATCGAGCGAGACCAGGAGATCTCCGCACACGCGGCGATCTTCGGGGGACTCGAAGCCGAAATAGCCGATATGCGGGGTCCGACCGAGCAGCACGTATTGCCCCACGGTCATGTCAGGCGGCAGTTCGGGTTGCTGAGGGACATAGGCGACGAGTCGCGCCAGATGTTTGGGCGACAGCGAGGACACCCGTACGCCGTCGACGCTGATCTCACCTTCGTGCGCCACCAAGCGGGCCACGGCCCGCAACAACGTCGTCTTGCCGGCGCCGTTGGGGCCGATGAGGCCCACCCACTCCCCCGACCCGATCCGTTCGGTCAGGTCCGAGAGAGCGGGGACGGAGTCGTAACGCACCGTGACGCTCTCGAAGGCGATCACGTCGGGCCCTTCACGTGCTCCGGCCCACGCGCCGAGAGCGCAGGACGAACAAGAAGAATGGTGCTCCCACGAAGGCGGTAACCACGCCGATCGGGATCTCACTGGGGGCGAGCACGGTCCGGGCGGCGACGTCGGCCAAGATGAGGAAGGCGGCACCACCGATCATCGACACGGGCACGACCACGCGGTAACTGGCATTGGTGGTCAGACGGACGGTGTGGGGGACGATGATGCCGACAAAGCCGATGAGCCCGCTCACCGCCACGGCTGCGGCGGTGCCGAGGGTGGCCGCCGCCACGATCGTGATGCGCACGCGCGATGACCTCACACCCAAGCTGTCGGCTTCGTCCTCACCCACCCGAAGCACGTCGAGGAGGCGCCGGTGCGCGAGAAGGACGACGGCACTGAGCGCGACGTACGGGAGGATGAGGACGACGTCGGACCACGAGGCCACGGTCAGGCTGCCGAGGATCCATGCGTAGACCGACTGCAGGTCCTGGGCATGTTGCTGTTGGAGAAACGTCTGGATCGCCGTCAACAAGGCGGCGACCGCCACCCCGGCCAGGACGATCGACACCGTCGCCCCCTGTCGACCCACCGTCGCCCCCACCACATAGGTCAGCGTGACCGCACCCACTGCGCCACCGAAGGCAGCCAGGGGCAGGAGCTGCGAGAGCCCCGGCCCCGCCACGATGACGGCGGTGGCTCCGAGCCCGGCTCCTGCCGCCACCCCCAGAAGATAGGGATCCGCCAGGGGATTGCGGAACACCCCTTGGAACGCGGCTCCGCCTCCCGCCAACATCGCTCCCACCAGACCGCCGAGCACGACCCTGGGGAGCCGGATCTGCCACAAGATGTCAGCGTCAATGCGACTGACCCCGGAATGAAAGTGCAGCAACGGGACATGCGAAAGCAGCACACGCAGCGCCGCGGAGAATGACAGGTCGGCGGGGCCCATCGATATGCCCAACAGCACCGCGCCCAACAGCGCGCCCAACGCCACCACGACCGGACCGCGAGCCGCGACGGGGCGTAGCGCGGGAGCCTCCTCCGCCACGGCCCGGGACGTCACCGGCGCGCTCTGTTGTCGCGGCAGCGTGGTACTCACGTCCCGCCGGAATTCTTCTTGAGAGCGGACTCCACTGTCTGGAGAAGGTCGACGATGCGCGGTCCCCATCGGGACGCGATGTCGTCGTTGAGACCGACCACCTGGCCCTTTCGCACCGCCGTCATCGTCGACCACCCCGGGCGCGCCGCCACTGTGTGGACGGTTTGTCCGCAACAGATTGTGTCGGCCAGGAACACCCAGTCAGGGTTCGACTGCACGATGAATTCCGCCGAGAGCTGGGGGTAGCCGCCGCTCGACGCGGCCGAGGGGGCGCGATCGGCGATATTGCGCAGCCCGAGCAGGCCCAGCACCTTCCCGATGAAGGTCGACGAGGTCACCGAGAAGTAGGTCTGGTCGAGCTCGTAGTAATAGGTCTGACCCGCGCTCGACTTGGGGGCGTCCTTCACGATCTGTGCGATCTGCGCCTTCACGTGCGCAGCCTCGGTCTGTGCAGCCTGGACGTGCCCGGTGGCTTCGCCAAGCTTGGCGTAGTCCCCGTAGGCGTCGGCAAGCGTCGCCGCGGGCGGGAGCGACAGGACGGGGATGGCGAAGGCCTTGAGCCGACCGGTGAGACCGCTGCTGTCGCCCGGCACCACCACGAGGTCAGGCTTGTAGGCCACGATGGCCTCGACATTGGGCTGAAGATCGTCGAGGGTCGTGCGAGGAGCGTTCTTCGGGTAGTCCGAGTACTTGTCGACGGCCTTCACCTGGCTCCCGGCGCCGATCGCGTAGAGCATCTCGGTGGCGGTCGGGGACAGCGAGACGATGGCATCGGGACGGGATTTGATCCGCACGGTGCCGTTGGCGGCCGACACCGACACCGGGAACGACCCGGAGTTGGATTGGGCTGCGGCCGAAGTGTTCGGCGTGGAGCTGCACGAAGCGGCGAGCAGGCCGAGCCCGGCGCAGACACCAAGCAGCGTCCGCTGCGTGCGCTTGTTCATGTGATCATCCTCCATCGGTTGGCGGAGGACGAAGTGCGCCCGCTGCGACACCCGATGGTGGTGCCCAACGAACCGCCCTTCCTCCGAGGACAGGTTTCGCTGATGCAGGACAGGCGTCCGGGCTCGTCCCCCGAGAGGGCATCACCGTTGCGGGACAGCGCCGGGATCTCACCGGCCTTCGCTGGGCCTACACCACTTCGGCTGGCACCGAAGCGGACGTACGTTAGCCCTCGGGAATGATCGTCGCCACCGCCACGCCGCGCCTATGTCCGTCGCTCAGATGGGAGCGACGTCGTCGAACCCGATGGCGGCTTCGAGTGCGGCCGCGGATCGGATCACCACCAGGTCTCCGTGCTGGGGCCCTACCAGTTGGATCCCCACGGGAAGGCCGTTCGACGTCAGGCCGGTGCAGACCGACGCAGCCGGAGAGCGGGTCATGTTGAAGGGATAGGTGAAGCGAGCCCAGTTGGCTTCGACCTCGCCGTTGATGAGGCCCTGGCCCTCGAGGCTGCGGGGCGGCGGTGAACCCGCGCAGGTCGGAGTGAGCAGGAGGCGGACGTCGCGAAAGAGCTCTACCATCCGGAGATTCAGGCGGTGACAGGCGGCTTGGGCCGCCACAATGTCGAGGGCGGAGAGATGCTCGGCCGCCCAGTCGATCTGCGCGGCCAGCAGTGGGTCGACCCGGTCCCACATCTCGGTATTTCGATACGGCGCAAGGGTCCGCCAGTTGTATGCGACAGCCAGTGTCAACCAGTCGCGCACGGGATCTTCGTCGAACACGACCTCGATCTCGATGACCTCGGTGCCCAGTGCCTTGAGCCTTCCTACCGCGTCCTCGCACAGGGCGCGGACTTCGTCGTCGAGCGGCGCATAGCCCAGTGTCGGAGACCAGGCCACCTTGGTGGGAAGCTGCGCGCCTTCGAGCGCGGCCAGCCACGACGCTTCGGGCCTCGGCAGCGAGAAGATGTCGGTGGGATCGGGGCCGACCACCACGTCGAGTGCGGTCACGACGTCGGCGACGCGACGGGCCATAGGCCCCTTCGTCGACAGGTCGGGCCAGTCCGATCCATGGTCACCGCCCGAAGGAACCCGTCCGAGCGACGGCTTGATCCCGCTCAGACCGCAGCACGACGAGGGGATCCTGATCGATCCACCTCCGTCGGATCCCGTGGCGAGCGGCACCATGCCCGATGCGATGGCCGCGCCAGCACCTCCCGACGAGCCGCCCGGGCTGTAGGCCAGGTTCCACGGGTTGGAGGTCGGCCCGAAGGTGATGTTGTCGGTGTCGGCCTTCCATCCGAGCTCGGGTGTGTTGGTCTTGCCCACCACGACACACCCCGCCGCCCGCAAGCGCGCCACAAGCGGGGAGTCACCCACAGCGGCGGGGCCGCCCGCGAACACCGCCGATCCCTTCGAGGTGACAAATCCCGCCGCATCGTCAAGGTCCTTCACACCGATGGGAATGCCCGCCAACGGGCCCGGGTCGTCCCCTTCGGTCACTGCGGTGTCGATGCGCGCCGCCTGTTCGAGCGCGCCGTCGGCGTCGACGGCGACGAAGGCATTCACTTGGGGATTGAGCGCCTCGATGCGCTCGAGGGCGTGGGTGACGAGCTCTCGGGCACTCCGTCGGCCTGAGCGCACCCCGGTAGCCAGGTCGGCAAGAGCCTCGCGGCGGAAGTCCATGGCCCTAGGCGTAGCACGGTCCGCCCCGGCGCGCTCCGGTGACCCTGCGATACCGGCGACCTAGTGACAGATGGACACGGTGCGATGGCACACGGCAACCTGGGCCGATGCCCCCCACCATCGCCGGTGCCTCGCTCGACCACGTGGCCGTGGCCGTCGAACGCTGGACTGACGCCTGGCCGCGTTACGCCGTCGGGCTCGGCGGGGAATGGAATTCGGGGGGCATGAACATCGGATTCGCTCCCGCCCAACTCCGGTTCGCCAATGGGGGGCGGGTCGAGATCCTCCAGCCATGGCAGCCCGAGGACAACCCGTTCCTCCGGCGCTTCCTCGACCACCACGGCCCGAGCCCCCATCACCTCACCTTCAAGGTGCCGGACATCGCCGCGGCCATCGACCAGGCCCGCGTGGCGGGCTTCTCGCCGGTGGGGGTGGACCTCAGCAACGACGAATGGAAAGAGGCATTCCTCCATCCGCGCCAGGCCACCGGAATCGTCGTCCAGTTGGCCCAGGCCGCCTATGCCTGGGAATCACACCCACCCGAGGGCTTTCCGACGGCGAGACGAGATCCGCCTGCGTCGCTGCTGCGGGTCACCCACGCCGTGGACGAGCTCGAGACAGGACTGGCACTGTTCGAGGTGTTGTTAGGCGGACGACGAGTCGGACACGGGTTGGCGCCCGATGCGACCTGGCAGTTCGTCGATCTGGAGTGGCCCGGACCCCCGGCCCTTCGCCTGATCTCGCCGGTCGGAGCCGGCCGCCGGGACGCCGGGCTCACTCCGGCGCCGCTGGCCACGTGGATCGGTGGCCTCTCAGGCCGGGTCCACCATCTCGCCTTCGCGCTCGCTCGGGCGACCGACGACGAGCCCTCTGATGACCAACTCCGCTCAGCGTCAGGGGCGGTTGCAGGGTTGCTCCCGAGCGACGGCCCGGCCCGGGTCATCGAACCCGACGACAACCTCGGCACGCGACTGGTGTTGGTCACCCCCGACGGGGGCGTCAGCGCTTGAGCCGGTCCGGGCGCGGTGGCGAGGAGGTCGGCGCCACGACCTTCGATAGCCTGGGATGCACTTTGAGCGAGGACCGGTGACCGACGACGACTCCGGCGCCCTCGGTGGTGCCCCGCCGAGGCTGACGATCGGGCAGCGCATTCTGGCCGCTCTGCCCAATCTCCAGCGCGCGCCCGCGGTGGAGACGGGTGCTGACACCGATGACCGTCGCACTAACTCGGCGGACTCCGAGCCAACCCACACCGTCGACGGCGACGCCGACGACGGTTCGACCGAGGCGGCGTCGGTCCGGGCGCCGACGGGGATCGGCGGTCGGCTCATGGAGGCGGTGTTCCCCGCGACGTCGTCTCGGGCACGGAGGCGTCCTGTCGACGACCTCGACTCCATGACACGCGAGGAGATCACCCATCGGATCAAGAGACTCGACGACCGCGAGCGCTTCCTGGCCCTGACCGCGGCGCCTTTTGGTGTCCTCGTCGGCATCCTCCTCACCGCGTTCACGCTCCACCTCAACCCTGGCTTGCACCTCCACGGGAAGGTGAATCCCAAGCACGTGAGTGAGTCGCTCATCCTGCTCGAGGGTGGCGCCCGGATCTTGCTCTCGGGCATCGTGATGGCCTGTGCGTTGACACGGCGGCGATCCCTCGTCGGTTTCTCGCTCCTCTTCCTCGGCACCTCGATGGGCTCGCCTCTGTTCGCGCTGCCGTTCTGGGTCCTGGGGGGCTATCTCATCTGGCGGGTGTTCAAGTACCAGAAGGTCCTGACCGCCCGGGGCGCGACCGCCCGGGGCGCTGCCCGGGGCGCGACCCGAGGGACAGCTCGCGGCGGCGGGCGAAGTGCCATGACCGCACGGGCACCGGGCGGAGCTCGGGTTCCGGCCAATCCCCGGGCGGCGGGACGTGCCGGCGCAGCCGCAGCTCGTGAACGGGTGCAGTCCCGGGGACGGCGGGGGCGCAAGGAACCGGCCCCGACGGGACCGACGCCGTCGAAGCGCTACACACCACCCCGGCCGACACGACCCCGCCCGCCTGCTCCGCCGCCGTGACGGGGAGCGGTCTCGACGCCGGGGTCGACGAGAAGGGCTGATCGGAGCAGTCGCAGGATCTCCTGACGGCGGCGCACCAGGGAACGCGGCGTGGGCTCCTCCCCCAAGGCCCGTAGCACCTCCACCTCGGTGATCATGCCCACCACCGTTGAGTAGATGGCCAACAACAACAGGCGTGGTTCGTGGCGTCGCATGTGGCCGGCGTCCATCTCCTCTTCGAGGAAGCTCGACGCCCGGGTGGCCAGAGGCTCGAGGACGAGCATGAGCCGTGTCGCCGAGGGCGGTCCCAAGCGCCCGACCTCCCGCAACAAGCCCAGGAGCTCGGGGCGACGCGAGGCCAGGCGGAAGACCGATCGCACCACCGCCTCGACCCGCCACCAGCCCGACCCCGCGCTGGCCAGGGACTCCTCGAGGGCGGCCGCCAACTCGGTGGCCGAGCGGTCGATCAGCGCTTCGAGAAGGGCTTCTTTCGAAGGGAACCAGTACAAGATCGACTGCTTGCGCACGCCCAGGCCTTCGGCCAGGGCGTCGAGCGAGGTCGCCTCGTAGCCACGGGATCCGAACGAGGACAAGGCGGCATCGAGGATCCGGTCTGCCGTGCCGCCCCCGGGGCGGCGCGACGCCGTGCTCGGCTCTCTCCCCCCGTCCACCTACCATATGGTAGACAGAGATCGTGGCCGAGGTGACGACCCCCACGACAGCTGGGCGCGCGGGCTCGCTGTCCATCGCCGATGCCCTCTCGGGCAAGCGCATCTTCGTCACCGGTGCCACGGGATTCCTCGGCACCGCACTGGTGGAACGCCTCATGCGCGCCGTCCCGGAGTGTGCCGTGGTCGTTTTGGTGCGCCCCACCCGCCGCCTGGACGCGGCGGCCCGGTTGGCGCGTGAGGTGGTGCGCAACGACTGCTTCAACCGGCTGCGAGAAGAGCTCGGGGCGGACTTCGACCAAGTGATCGCCTCCCGGCTCAGCGCGGTGGCTGGCGACGTCGGGCGCGACGGCCTCGACCTCGACGAAGACGGCCGACGGGTGCTCGCCTCGTGCGACGTCGTCATTCATTGCGCGGCCACGGTCGCGTTCGACGCGCCGCTCGACACCGCTGTCGAGGTGAACCTGTTGGGACCGTCGCGCGTGGCCCAGGCCATCGACGCTGCGGCTGAGCTCCGACGACGCCACCATCCCAGCGCGGTGCCCACCCATCTCGTCACCGTGTCCACCGCCTATGTAGCGGGCACCCACCAGGGAGATGCCACCGAGACACTCGCCACCGAGGCGTTGGCGTCGGGAGCCCGGGCCCGGACCCACACCACGGTCACGACCGAGGTGGACATCGACGCCGAGGTGACCGCGGCGCGGCGCCTGCGCGACGACCTCGAGTCCGCCAGCCGGTCGCCCGAGCAGCTGGCCCAGCTCACCAAAGGAGCACGGGCCGAGCTCGGTGCGGCCGGGACGCACCTGCTCGCCGAGCGGGCCGAGAAGCTGCGCGACGAGTGGGTCCGGACCCAGCTCGTCGAGCACGGTCGGGCCCGGGCCCAGGCACTGGGTTGGCCCGACGCCTACGCCTTCACCAAGGCCCTCGGCGAGCGGGCCCTCGTCGGCGCGTATCGGGATCTCCCCATCACCATCGTGCGGCCCTCGATCATCGAGTCCGCACTGGCCGAGCCCCGCCCGGGATGGATCCGGGGATTCCGGATGGCCGAGCCCATTATCGTGTCCTACGCCCGTGGACTGCTGCGAGAGTTCCCCGGCGTCCCCGAGGGTGTCGTCGACGTCATCCCCGTCGACATGGTGGTCGCCGCGCTCGTCGCCGTGGCTGGGGTCGGCCCCGATCCGTCGGGGCCCACCGTGTACCACGTGGCGTCGAGCGTACGGAACCCCTTGCGCTACGGCGAGCTCGTCGAACTGGTGCGGTCGTGGTTCACCGAACACCCTCTCTATGACTCCGACGGCCAGCCCATCATGGTCCCCGAGTGGTCGTTCCCGGGCCGGGGTCGTGTCCAGCGCCAGTTGCAGCGGGCCACGAAGGCGCTCACGACCGCGGAACGGGTGCTCGGGGCACTGCCGGTACGCGGCGAGCGCGCCGAATTGGCAGCCCGGGTCGAGGAGCGGCGCACCCAAGCGGAGCGGGCTCTGGGCTACACCACGCTCTACGGCGCCTACACCGAGACCGAGGCGCACTTCCGGATCGACCGGCTCTTGGCGTTGTGGGAACGACTGTCACCGGCCGACAAAGCGGCGTTCTGCTTCGACCCCGGGGTGATCTCGTGGCCGCGCTACGTGCACGACGTGCATCTGCCGTCGGTGGTCGAACACGCCCGGGTGCGGTCCTCGCCCCGGCGCTCGACCGTCGCCAACCGGTCGGACCGGGCCCGGACCGCCATCTTGGCGCCTGAGCGGCACCTGGCCGCCTTCGACCTCGAGAACACACTCGTGGCCTCCAATGTGGTGGAGTCCTATGCATGGCTGGCGAGCCGCCATCTTCGGGTCAACGAGCGGGTCGCGTTCACAGCCCGGATCCTGCGCGAGGCACCAGCGCTCCTGGCCCTCGACCGGCGCGACCGGGGTGACTTCCTGCGCAGCTTCTACCGTCGCTACGACGGCGCGCCTGCGCAGCTGTTGCGCGACGACGCCCTCGAGATGTTCCACCACCTGTTGCTGGCCAAATCGTTCCCCGCCGGCTTCGCCCGGGTGCGTGCCCATCGGGCGCTCGGGCATCGCACCGTGCTCATCACCGGCGCCCTCGACTTCGTGGTCGAGCCTCTGCGGCCCCTGTTCGACGAAGTGGTCTGCGCGCAGTTGGGCGAGGACGGCGCGGGCCGGTTCACCGGGCGTCTGGAGCAACTTCCCCCCACCGGTGAAGCCCGTGCCCTGGTGCTCGCCGAGTGCGCGGCCCGTGAGGGCCTCGATCTCGGCGAGGCCGTCGCCTACGCCGACTCGGCGTCGGACCTCCCTCTTCTCGAGTGCGTCGGGTTCCCCGTGGCGGTCAATCCCGAGGCCCGGTTGGCGACGATCGCCCGGCGGCGGGGATGGCACGTCGAGCAGTGGGACAAGGCGGGGGGCCGAGCGCGCCCGCCGCTCCCCTTCGGGCCCGTCGACCTCAGCCTGTCGCGCTGGTGGGCACGCATCGAGAGCATGGTGGAACGAGGTAGTGCCGGTGCGGGATCGGGTGCCACTACGAGGGAGGGGCAGGCGAGATGGCGATGAAAGGTCTCGTTTTCGAACGCAACCTGGCCCGGTTCGCGGCGTCGCGGGTGGCGTCGGCGTTTTCGGGATCGGGCCGAGGTGCGGGTGTCGGGCCCCTACACCTCACCGATGTCGATCCCCCCGAGCTCCCGGGCCCGCAGTGGCATCGGGTCCATCCCCTGCTGGCCGGCATCTGCGGCTCGGACCTGTCGACGGTGGACGGGAGGAGCTCGCGTTACTTCGAAGACGTGGTGAGCTTTCCCTTCATCCCGGGCCACGAGGTGGTCGGAACGCTCGATGACACCGACACCCGGGTCGTGATCGAGCCCGTCCTCGGGTGTGTGGCACGGGGCATCGTCCCGCGCTGCGGGGCATGTGCCGAGGGACGCACCGGTGGATGCGAGCGTGTCGCCTTCGGCCACCTGGCGCCGGGACTGCAGATCGGGTTCTGCACCGACACCGGCGGGGGTTGGTCCAACGGAGGGCTCGTGGCGCACGAGGCGCAGGTGCACCCGGTACCGGACCCCCTCTCCGATGACGACGCCGTGATGGTGGAGCCCACTGCGTGCGCGGTGCACGCCGCGGTGGCGGCGGGGGTCGACACCGGCCACACCGTGGCCGTCCTCGGCGCGGGGACCTTGGGCTTGTGCACCGTGGCCGCGCTGGCCCACATCTCGCCACCGGGAACACTGCTCGTCGGGGCCAAGTACGCGCATCAGCGTCGGCTCGCCGAGGAGCTCGGCGCCGACGTGGTCGTCGACCCCGACCAGCTGGCCCGGGCCGTGCGGACCCGATCGCGGTCCCTCGAGGCGTCGGGCACCCTCACCGGCGGAGCCGACGTGGTCGTCGACTGCGTCGGCAGCGACGAGTCGCTGACCCAGGCGCTGAGCATGGTCCGACCGCGGGGCACGGTGGTGCTCGTGGGCATGCCCGGCCGGGTCAGTGTCGACCTGGCGTCGTTGTGGCATCGGGAGGTGGCGGTCGTGGGCGCCTACGCCTATGGCACCGAGAACGTGGGCGGACTGCTGCGGCGGACGTTTGACATCGCCATGGAGGTCGTCGCCGCCAAGGGCCTCGGATCGCTGGTGTCGGCGCGTTATCCGCTCGATCGCTTCGAAGAAGCTCTGGCGCATGCCGGTGCGGCCGGACGCCGGGGCGCGGTGAAGGTGGTCTTCGACCTCCACGCTCGGGAGCGCCACCGGGGCACGCGCCCCAGCACGAAAGGACCCGTCTCATGAGCCCCAGGCCCGGCTTCGTCCTCGAGGTCGACCGTTCCACCCCGTCGACGTTGTTCTGGCACGGCGAGGGGTACCGGCTCGAGAAGCTCCCCGTCGGGAGCCGGGTGCTGTACGCGCCCGAGCCTGTCGACGCCTTGGCCGACCCGGTGGGTGCGATTCGGCGCGCCCTCGACGAGCCCTTGGGCGATGCCGCTCCTCTGCGGTCGCAGCTGCGGGCGGGCATGCAGCTCACCATCGCCTTCGATGACGTGTCGTTACCACTGCCTCCCATGCGGAGCCCCGACATACGTCAACTCGTCATCGAGCAGGTGCTCGAGCTGGCGGCCGAGGCGGGGGTGGACGACGTGGTGCTGATCGCGGCATTGGCGTTGCACCGCCGAATGACCGACGCCGAGCTCCGTCACGCGCTGGGCGCCCGGATCTATGACGCCTTCGCGCCCCACGGGCTGCTGTGGCAGCACGATGCCGAGGACCCCGAGCAGCTCGTCCACCTGGGGCCCACGGACCAGGGCGAGGACGTCGAGATCAACAAACGCGCCGCGACCTCGGACCTCCTCGTCTACGTGAACATCAACCTGGTGGCCATGGACGGGGGCCACAAGTCCGTCGCCACCGGCCTGGCCAGCTACAAGAGCCTCCGCCACCACCACAATGCGCACACCATGACCCAGAGTCGGTCCTTCATGGACCAGCACCGGTCCGAGCTGCACTCGTCGAACTGGCGGATGGGCCAGCTCATCGCGGCATCGGGCGTCAAGGTGTTCCAGATCGAGACCAACCTCAACACCGACACCTTCCCCGAGCAATTCCGGTTCCTCCAGCGTCGGGAGTGGGAGTGGACCACGCGCGACCGGGCCGCCTTCCTGGCATCGTCGAAGGCCCTCCAGGCCACACCCGATCGCGTGGCGCGGTCGATCTTCCATTCCATCCGGGCCCCGCACAAGATGAGCGCGGTGCAGGCGGGTGAGGTCGAAGCCGTGCACGCCCGGACCACCGAGAACGTCTATGCGCAGCAGCTGCTCGAGGTGGACGGCCAGAGCGACATCCTCACCATGGGACTCCCCTACATCTGCCCCTACAACGTCAATTCGATCATGAACCCGATCCTGGTGGCGTGTCTCGGGCTCGGATACTTCTTCAACATGTACCGAGGCCAACCGCTGGTACGCGCCGGCGGAGTCGTCATCATGAGCCATCCCACCCCGTGGGCGTTTCACCCCGGTCACCACCCGAGCTACATCGACTTCTTCGAGCAGGTGCTCGCCGAGACCACCGACCCGGCCGAGATCGGGAAGTACGAAGAGGCTTACGCCACCGACCCCTGGTACGTCCACCTCTACCGGACGGGCAACGCATACCACGGGGTGCACCCGTTCTACATGTGGTACTGGTGCGCTCATGCCCTCGAGCACGTGGGGGCGGTGATCATCGTGGGTGGGGACCGTGCCGCGGTGCGACGTCTGGGGTTCAAGCCCGCCAGTTCGATGGCCGACGCCTTCGAGATGGCGTCGGACGTGGTGGGGCGCGACCCCTCGATCACGCACCTGCATTCTCCGCCGCTCCTCATGGCCGACGTGCGATGACATCTCCGCCAGGATCATCAGGGGGGACGTGGTGAGTGGTGTGGAACGTCTGGTGAGACGTGCTCGCCGGGTGCGCCCCGAGGGATTCCCCTGGGCCGCGCCCACCTGGCCCGTGAGCGTCGACCGAGCCGCACCGCAACGGAACCTGGGCGCGGACTACGACACCGGATGGACCCGGCGCTACCCGGCCCGCCTGGTCCGGGCCATGGTCCTCGACAACCTCACCCGTCCGCTCGCCCACATCGTGGCGTCGCCCGAGGTGCGCGGTGACGAGATCCTCGAGCTCGTCGAGGCACCCGCCATCTACGTGGCGAATCACGCCAGTCATGTCGATACGGGGCTGCTGCTGTCGGTGCTCCCCAGCCGGGTCCGTCACAAGACCGTCGTGGCCGCCGCCGCCGACCACTTCTTCGACCGGCGCTGGAAGGCACACGTGTGGTCCCTCGTCCTCGCCGCGGTCCCCATCGAGCGCCACAAGGTCAACCGGAAGTCGGCGCAAGACACCGCGGCGTTGCTACGCGACGGTTGGAACCTCATCATCTACCCCGAGGGCGGCCGGTCCCATGACGGCTGGTTCCAGGCCATGCGAGGTGGTGCTGCCTATCTGGCCACGCGCACGGGAAGGCCCGTTGTGCCCGTCCACATCGAGGGCACCTATCGGATCTGGCCCCGGGGCGGCAAGAGGCTTCGCCGGAGCCCGACGCGGATCACCTTCGGGTCACCCATCATGGCGGCCGAGGGCGAGGACGCCCGCCGGCTCGAGGCACGGATCGACGCCGTCTTCGGAGTCCTGGCCGACGAGTCGCGTTCGGACTGGTGGACGGCCCGCCGGCGGGCCGGGGCAGGAGAGACCCCGTCGCCCCGGGGGCCCGACGCGTCGCCGTGGCGCCGCGCCTGGGCGCTGGGACCGGACCCTCAGGGTGCCGACGAGGACGACGAGACCCGCTGGGCGCTCAAGCGCGACTGACCCGATTGACTTGAATGGAGACAAGGCCATGACCACCCACGGAAGCGACATCGACCGGAGTGCGGAGTGGGAGGCCATGAAGGCCCGCCACCTCAGGCCTTTAGGTGAGAGACCGGCGTCGACAGCCCGGGGCCTGCACCATTTCGCCCTGTTGTGCAGCGATGTCGAGCGGACCATCGCGTTCTACCAGGACCTCCTCGAGTTCCCCCTGGCCGAGCTGTTCGAGAACCGGGACTACCGGGGATCGACCCACTTCTTCTTCGACGTCGGCCACGGCAACTACCTTGCCTACTTCGACTTCCCCGGACTTGACCTCGGGGAGTACCGCGAGGTGCTCGGGGGCCTGCATCACATCGCCATCTCCGTCAGTCCCGAACAGTGGGAACGGCTCGTGGCCAAGCTCGAAGCAGCCGGCGTCGAGACCCACATCGTCCATGGGACCTCGGTCTACTTCGCCGGCCCCGACGGCGAGCGCCTGGAGCTGCTTTCCTACCCGCTCAACGACATGTACGGGACCGTCGTCGGCTGAGTCACGGGCTTAGTACGAATTTTCCTCTACCACGGTGAGGTCGACGAACTCCGGCGGACCTTCGAAAATCTCGGCCATCGTGGCCCGAGCCGCGCTCAGACTCTCCGTGCGCCGCGAATCCTCCTCGCGCTGGCGCGCCTTTTCCTCATTCTCGAAGACGACCATGTGGTAGATCCGGCTCGGATCGTTCTGGTCGCGGAAGGCCGTCGTGCGCAAGAGGCCCGAGCCCGGCTGTTCGGTGGCACGCAACTCCTCGTAGAGGCGCGGCAACTCCGAATCCTTCCCCGGCTTGAGGCGCATCATGATCAGTTGTGCCCACATTCGAAACCCTCCGTTCGTGATCGGAGGTGTGAGCCTAGTTGTCGTGGCCTGGACACGGCGATGGCCCCACCCTGGCAGGGCCATCGCCGGAGTGTTTGGATCTTGTCGCAACGACTCGCCGAGTCAGACAGGGATCTCCGAGTAGACGGCGCTGAAGACGTGAGCCACCGGGGTGTCGGTCCCGAATGACTCGAGAGCGATACTCCGGCCCTCGGCTTCGGTCTCCCACGCATCGGCGCCCTTCCCCCAGGCACGGAGGGTCGGGAACTCCCATGAGGTGAGAAGCGTGCCCGTCCCGAGACCGGCGTGGCCCAGTTGGAAGCTGCGGGCGTTGGTCGCACCGTGGGCTTCGACGAAGTTGCACACCCGACGCCCGAGCGCCATGACATCGTCCAACCGTCCCGGCAGGGCCCGGCTGGCGTGGACCTCGACCACCGTGCCCCGAGAGGGATCTCGGCGGCGAGGGTCTGCTGCTCGATGACGATCGGGCTGTCCTTGGCGCGCAGCCGCGCCAAGAGTGCTTGCATCTCGCCGTCGAGCGCCACCGCCTCGCCGTACTCCGCATAGGCCTCATGGGAGGGATGCTCGGTAGCAAAGATGACCGTGCCGGCCGACTCACCGGCCGGACCGGCGAGCAAGACCCCGGCCCCGGTACTCCGAGGCGCTCGTGCAGCTTCACGGCCTCGCCGTTCAACGACAGGAAGTCTTCGAAGCGACCTGGTTGCACTCGGCTGATGATGGATTGCTGGATTGTTGCCATGCGACACTCCTCCCTGGTCCGCGAGCCGACTGGTCCCCCGGAGCGTCGGGGCACACTCCCCCGGGAACAGGAACTCGCCGATACGCGCACCCCCGTCGGGCGCTCCGGTGGATCTTTGTCGCACCTCCCACCCGTCTCCACCGGTCGACCAATGTCACTGATGCCTGCCACGATGTCGGGCAGCTCCTGCCATCGGGGCGCGCCACTCGCTCGCGCTGACGTACTTGACGACGCCGGTCCACGTCGATGACAAATTCGATTTCGTGGCTGTCTTGGCCTTTGCCGGCTTTGCTTCTGCCCGTCGCTACGTCGAACACCCGCCGTATCAGACCTAATCCGTGATCACGCCAGCCAGGTGATCGGACAGCGTGTCGTCGTGCAACACGAAGGCCGAGGCTGCGTCGTCGTTACGGCTGCCACGTCTCGTAGACCGGGAATTCCTCGACCTCGGGGGGACCTGGCATGGTGACGCCGGCCGCGGCGACGGCCTGCTGGACCCGAGGCGCGGAGGCGTCGTAGTCCTGGCGCGACTCCCAGAAGTCGATCACACACCAGCCTCCGTCCATCGGTGCTGACGAGTGGAAGATGAGGCCTTTCGCCGGTTCGCCGGCCATCACGTGCTTGTGCACAGCATCGAATTCGTCTTGGGTGACACCGGCAAGCTTGGTGTGGATCCGAACCGTCATAATGGGCGCCCCTCTCCTGGTTGCGTCGTCGAACGGTAGAGCGAAGGCGCGATGACCGCACACCCACCTTTGCCACGCGGCGCTACGACCGGCGCACCTTCACGAGGTCTCTCATGCGGCGGACGGCGTCGGCGGGCGCCGCGGTGGCCTGGCGCCAACCCCGGGCCCCCACCGCTTCGAGGCGTTGGGTTCGGAGGGCTCGCTCCTCCACGTCGGCCAGCGGGGCGGGGACGGATCCCGTCGCCCAGGCCAGGAGCAGGTCGGCGAGGCTGGGATTGCGAGCCAATGCCGGGCCGTGCGCGTAGGTGCCCAGGACCCGACCGGCGCGCGCCCCCTCGGTGCCGTCACCGCCACCGTTGCCGACTCCTGACAACAGGCGCGCCAGCGGACGCGCGGCCACACCGACGCTCGTCACCGCAGCATGGTTCTCGAACCCGGTCAAGGTCTCGAGCACGACGGGGTCCGGAGTCCCGTTTCCGAGGCCATGGCGGATCGGCGCGGCGCAAAGCTCCCCCACGGCGCGCCGCCCCGTGCCCTTCACCGTGACGACGTCGAGCAGTCCCACGCCGGGATGGAGCCTTCCGTCGGCACCGGGGAACGACTGCCCGATCACCTGGTAGCCGGCGCACACTGCGAAGACGACCGCTCCGCCGTCGACGGCACCGGCGATCACACCGTCGCGCAAACGTTGAGCCGACTCCACCTGGGGGCCGTCCTCGCCACCGCCGAGGCAGTAGATGTCGGCGCCGGCCGGCAAGGGCGCGTCCGATAGAGCGTGGATGAGCTCCACAGGCATGTCGCGCCACACGGCCCGGCCGGCCAACACCTGACCGTTGCCTCCGTCGCCGTAGGTGCCGAGCAGATCGGGGTGCACCACCACGACCCGCAACGCCGAAGGGCCCGACGACCGGGCCCGCGGGCGAGGCCGTGCCTTGGCCTGTTCGCCCACCACGGTGATGTTCACGGGCATCCCGGGAGCCGGCAACGGGGCGAGACCCGCAGCCCCGCCGACTCCCGTCGAGGAGCCTGAGCCCGCGGTCTGTGTTGGAGGCGCGCCGTGGGCGAGGTGGCGCCGAAGTGTCTGGAAGGCCGTGTAGTTGCCGACGTACTGGACGGTGGGCGAAGCCGCGGCGCGCAGCGCGTCGAGATCGTCGGGAACCGTGATGTGGGCCACGCCGCCGTGGCGCAGTCGCACCGCCAGGTCGCGACACCGCTCCCCCGTGGCCACCACCAACCTCCCTCCCAAGCGTTCGAAGGGCACATCCCACAACCACGAGGGGTCATGGCCGTCGGCGACGCGGGCGTTGATGCCGATCACGACCGGGTCCGTACCCCCCTCGAGCAAGTCGAGGAGCTCGGTCCATCCCGCCGGATTCTTGGCCAGGAGGAGCCGAACACTCGTCTCGCCCCATGCCACGGTGGCGAACCTTCCTTCGACGTCGGCCACCCGAGCCATCGCCCCCAGTGCGGTGGCCTCGTCGACGCCGAGTACACCCGCCGCCACGGCCGCAATGGCGGCGTTGGCGAGGTTGCACCGCCCGGGGAGCAGAAGCTGTATCGGAAGGCGACGACCGTCGGGGCAGACGAGCAGGTCCCCGCGGAGCTCGACGTCGGGCACAGGACGTCGGAATCCGCACGAGCACGACCAGTCGCCGTCGGAGAAGCTGATCCGGCCCGAGCACGCCGGGCAACCGACGGCGTCGTGGTGCCAGAGCTGGCCCGCTGCCACCCACACGACCTTGGAGACACCCCGGGCTCCCCACACGACGAGCGGGTCATCGGCGTTGGCGACGACGGTGGTCCCTTTCGACGCGCTCAGGGCGCTCTGCCAGCGGGCCGCCACCATTCGCACCTCGCTCACCCGGTCGAGTTGATCGCGCGACAGGTTGAGCAGGGCCACCACCTCGGGTTGCACCGCTTGCGCGACCACACCGAGATAGCCCTCATCGACTTCGAGCACGGCCGGCACCCCCGGTGCGGCTGACGCCAAAGCCACAGCCAATCCGGGGGGAAGGTTGGCGCCCGCCGACGATGTCGCCACCCCGGGCGCGCCGCCGAGCGCGGCCCCCAACAAGCGCGTCGTCGTGGTCTTGCCGTTGGTCCCCGTCACGAGCGCGACCTGGCGCCCCGTCGCCAGGGAGCCGAGCAGATCAGGAGCGATCAACAGCCCGATGCGCCCACCGATGACCGACCCGCCCCCGAGGTGCAACCGCCGCGACGCCGCGCTCACCGCGGTCGAAGCCCGGCCGGCCAGGCGTGCCCGCACCGGCAATGTGCCGTCGGCGGGCGGTGACGTCACGTGTCGGTGTGATCCGGCGGGAAGGTCCGCGCCAATTCCTCGGCCGTGGGCTCGTGTTGACGCTGGGACTCGGCGGGCAGCTGGGTCATGATCGCCGCCATGATGGCCTCGGTGTCCGCGGCGGCGTCGGAGAGCCCGAGGTGCACGGGCTTGCCCACCCGGACGCGCACAGGCGGAGGGTGCAGCAAGTTGGCGACGTCGGGAACCCGGGCCGAGCGGGGCCATACGGCTTCGGTTCCCCACACACCGACAGGAAGCACCGGCGCGCCGGTCATGGCAGCCAATCGGGCCGTCCCGGTCTTGCCCTCCAACACCGGATCGAAGAACTTCTTGCCGCGCGGGATCGTCCCCTGGGGAAGGATCACGACGACCTCGCCCGCCTCGAGGGCACGGCGCGCTTCTCGCAAGGGAGTGTCGGAGCGGCTGCCCCGGTCCACCGGTATCCCGCCCAGGGCGCGCGCCAGCTGGCCGACCACCGGCGCGTCGAACAACTCGCGCTTGGCCAGGAACCGCACGGGCCTCCCCAACCGGGCCGCCACCATGGCCAGGGCCACGACGTCGAAGTAGCTGCGGTGATTGGCGGCCAAGATGACCGGCCCGCGCCTCGGCACGCGCGCCACCCCGTCGATGTCGAACCGGGCGTAGGGGAACATGGCCGGGCGCACCAGCGGTCGAATCACGTCGTAGGGCTCGAGCCCTCCCACCTTGGGCACTCCGGGGGGCCGGTCCCAATGCTCCACGGGCCACCGCCGCAGGCGGGCCACCGCATGCAGACGCCGGTCGGGGTTGACCGCATGGGGACGGCCCACCGCGCCGAGCAGGGGAAGGTCGAAGACACTGTCGGAGTAGGCGTGGCTGGCAGCCATGTCGATGCTCGCCTCCCGGGCCCATCGCCGTACCGCGGCGAGCTTGCCCGTGGACCACACGAAGTCTCCCTCGATGCCACCGGTGTAGTGCCCGTCTTCGCGCCCGTACCTGGTGGCGAGCACATGGTCGAAGCCGAGCATGCCGGCGAATGGGGTCACGAGATCCGCAGGCGTGGTCGTCGTGAGCACGATGAGGTGGCCCGCCTCGCGATGTTCGGCCAGCACCCCCGGGGCGAAGGGCTGGACCAGCTCGACCAGCTCCGGTGCGGCCAGCTCCCCGGCTCGGCACACTGCCTCGACGGGCCATCCTTTGGTGAAGCGAGGTGCCAACCGGACCATGGCCATGAAGGCGAGGCTCTCGCCCATGAGGTCGTAGAACCCGTAGAACAGACGCTCGCCGGGGAGGGACCGACGACCCTCGAAGAGGCCCTCGGCGTGCATGGCGGCACTCAGGACGAGACCGCTCGCCCCGCGCAGCAGGGTCCGGTCCAGGTCCACGAACACCGCGACCCGAGACTGCGGCGCGTCGTGCCCGGAGCCGTTGCCGTTGTGCAGGTGCGTCTTTGGCGAGCGGGCCGTCACCATGGCGCAGACCATACCGCCGTCCACCTCGTCACCTGCCGTAGGGTGCCTGCCACCAGGGCCTTGACGCGGCAAAGGGACCGGAGGGGGACCCGGTCCCTTTGCTCGGACTCGACAGGATTCGGAGGGGGGCGTCCGTTTCCTGTGGTCTCTGGGTTTCATTCTGAAGGATGGTCTTCGATCAGTCAAACAGCTATTACAGATTTCTACTATCGTAAAAAGAGATGGAACTCCGACACCTCCAGGCACTGGTGGCAGTGGCCGAGCACGGCTCGTTCTCCTCCGCGGCGGACCATCTCGGCACGGTCCAATCCAATATCTCCGCCCACGTGGCCCGGCTCGAGCGTGAGTTGGGGACAACCCTGGTCGACCGTTCGGCGGGGCGTCTGACCGCCGACGGGGAGGTCGTGGTGGCCCGGGCCCACCGGGTCATGGGCGAGCTCGACGCCCTGGTGGCCGACGTCGGGGCCCTGCGTGAGGCCGTGGCCGGGAACGTCCGGGTGGGCATCTTGGGCACCACCGCCCGCTGGCTCGTGCCCATGCTCCTGGCCGAGCTCTCCGAAAGCCATCCCCGGCTCCATCTGGTGCTGGCCGACGGCACCACCTTGGGCCTCGAGCCCCAGCTGGCGGCGGGTCGTTTCGACCTGGCCGTCCTCACCTTCCCGGTGCCGGGCCGCGACCTCGTCTCCGAACCGCTGTTCGAAGAGGACATCGTCCTCGTGGTCCCCGTCGACGACGACCCCTTGTCGGGAGCCGAGCAGATCGACATCACCGACCTGGGGCGATTCGAGCTCCTCCTCCCCGCCCCCGGGACGCCATTTCGCGGCGAGATCGATGCCGCTGTGAAGCCCGCCGGCGTTCGCTTGCGGCCCCGGGTCGAGCTCGACGGCGTGCGCCTTCTGGCCTCGCTCACGTTCGAGGGGTACGGCCCGGCCGTGCTCCCCGCCACCGCCGTCCCACCGCATCTCCGCTCCCGGTTCCGACTCGTCCGGGTCGTGGGGCTCGCCCCGCGACGAGTGGGGATCGCGCAGCGCAGCCGCGGACTCCCCTCGGCACCGGCCCGAGCGGTCCTCGACACCTTGCGCGGGCTCATGGCGTCTCCCGATCGACTCCCCCCCGGCGTCCACCCGGTGATCGGCGACCAGCGCGCCCGCGCCGAGGGATCCCTCCGGGTGCTCGGCGTGCCCAACGGGTGAGTCTGCGGGCGGCGGTCCCGGGACCGGCCGACTCAGGCTGCGGGCGGGCGTGCCCTCCTCCACATCAACCACAGGGTGGGACCTTGGCGCGGGGTCCGGATCTCACCGGTCACCTCGAACCCGTGGCGTCCGTAGAAGGCGAGGTTGCTCTCTTTGGACGACTCGAGATAGGCGGGAAGCCCTTCGGCGTCAACTCCGTCGAGCACACACTGCATCAACGCCGAGCCCACGCCCGTGCGTTGTCGCTCGGGATCAGTGCCCAGGGTGGCCAGATACCAATGCGGCTCCACCGGACGTGCCGCATCGACGGCGCTGAGCAACCGGGCCGCCTCGGGTGTGTCTCGGCCCAGCCCCGTGAGATAAGGCATGACAGGCACGAGACGAACGAGGTCGCGCCAACCGGGCCGGGCCCGGCCCGGTGGTGACCACATGGCCGCACCGCCGAGATCCTGGGTCGTGTACACCTCGCCGCGCTCGAGATAGGTGTGGCGCAGCTGAATGGCGAAGAACCGGCGCAGGCCACGCCGACGTCTGCGATCACCTCGGAACAACCACAGCGGGACAGGGTCGTCGTCAAAGGCGCGTGCCAGGACCTCGACCAGAGTCTCCACGTCGGCGGGCACGACCCGCCGCACGACATGGGGCTCTCGACGCGCCCCCGGTGTCGACGCGTCGTCGCCGCGGTTGTGGTCCTCGCCTTCGATGCGGGTCATTGCCCGGCCCTCCGGCCCCCGACCGCCACTGCAGCCATGGTACCGGCGCGACCCTCACCAGCGCGACCTTCAATTGAGCGACGGATGGGCGGGATAGGTGGCGAGCAACGACAGGTCACCACCTTGGCGGCGCATGACGTCGTGCCACAGCTTGTCGGGCTCGACACAGAACACGTCGGCCGCCAACGCGTCGAGAACGAACCACGCCCCCTCGGCCAGCTCGACCTCCAACTGGTCCGCCGCCCATCCCGCGTACCCCGAGAACAGCCGGGCGCCGTCGAGACCGACGGGTTGATCGACGGGAGCCACCGACAGGTCGACGGTTGCCACCGATTCGATGACCACCCGCCACGGTGCGCCCGACGACAGCTCGGGTGACCGGGCCCGGGCCAGCCCGATGACGGCGTCGAGCGACACCGGCCCTCCCCGGAACACCACCCCGGGCGGGACCAATCGGGCTTGTTCCTCCCAGGGCTCGAGGATCTCGCCCACCGGCACGGGCGTGGGGCGGTTCAGCACGACCCCGAGGGCTCCGTCGTCACCGTGGTCGACCACGAGCACGACGGCCCGTTCGAAGTTGGGGTCGCCCAGACTGGTGGAGGCCACCAACAGGCGCCCCGTGAGCGTGCCCCCGGGGGGGCTCGACTCGAACGCAGGTCCCGGCACCACCCGATCATGACTCGCGCGCCGGCGCCGTGATGATCAATCCGAGCCCAGCGCCGGGCCGGCCGGGCCCGCGGGCTCACACCGAGGGCTTCCATCCCGCGGGGAAGGGGTCCTTGATCGCCACCAGCAGCTCCCACGCGGCCCGACTCCGCTGGTAGGCCGCAGCCCGGTACGGCACGGGACTCGACGGGTCCTCCTCGGGGATCCACAGGGCAGGGGTGTCGAACCAAAAGGCGGTCCGGTCGTCTTCGTAGGTAGTCCGGTAGGCGCCGTACCCCGTGGTGAGCGCGTTGGCGACGAGGTCGCTGTCGCCGGTGGCACGGCCGATGGTGTGCATGAGCCCGGCGGTGAAGTAGGTGCCCCCGGGCCACACCGCCTTGCCCTGGGCGGTGTCGATGGGTCGCCCCGTCGGGTCCATCGCGTTGACGGCCCCCATCTGCGCGCCAGCCACGCCCAGCACGTTGAGCCGATAGGCGCGGTTCAGGTGTGACGCCATGCGGTGGGGGTCGAGCACGTCGGGCAGCCCGGCGCGGGCGCTGTAGCGCTGGCCGCACAGGGCATCGGCGAGCAGGGCCGTGCTGAAAGGCCCGTCGGTGTCGAGCCGGTAGTACCCCCCACGCTCGTCCCACAAGGCCGCTTCGGTGGCGGTACGCGCCTGGACGGCGATCGCCGTCCAGGCTTTCGAGACGGCGCCGGTGTCGAAGACATCGGCGAAGTCGGCCATGGCGTCACAAGCCCCGATGAACAGTGCGGCTACGTAGATGGCCAACCCGTCCATCTCGATGGCGTCGTAGGTCGTGCACCATCCCCGGGCGTCGGGGATGCCGTCGCCGTCGACGTCGCGCGACACCAAGTGGTTCATGGTCCGTGTCAGGGCCGGATAGACCTCGGCCCCGAAGGTGTGGTCACCGGTGTAGGTCCAGTAGTCATGGGCTTGTTGGACGAACTTGGCGGGCAGATCGAGCCAGTCGACGCGCAAGGGCGCCTGGCCGGGTCGGGTGGCCGAATACTGACTGACGACGAACCAGGGATCGTCGACGGGTGAGCCCGCGTCATGGGGAGTCCGCCCCATGGGATCCGCGTTCACCATGTCGGCCCATCCCAACAACACGTCACGTTCGATGGTGGGGAACAGCTCGAGCAGATGCCTCGCTTCGTAGTGCCGGACGTCCATAGACTCACAGTCCCGGTAGACGTCGGTCTCCAACGTGAAATAGAGGTGCTGGCCCCGGCGCGCCCCGAACCGCTTGGGCTTGGTGATACACCCGTTCTCCCAGAAGACGCCACCGAAGACGTCGTAATAGAGCTCGTTGAGCGCGGCGCCGCGCAACCACAGGGGATAGACGGGATCGCGCGCCACCCGCGTCCACCAGGCGTTGATCCCACGTTCGAGGCGTGACGCATCGGCGAGAAGGTCGGAGGCGATGGCCCAACCCCGATACGACCCCGGGTACCACTGGGTGTAGCGCTTGCGCCATTGGGTGCCGTTGACCGGGTTGCGGAACTGCACGACGGGAAAGTCCCACGCCAGCGCGAAGGTGGCGGCGCGCTGCTCGCCGGGGGCGAGTGTGAACGACACGCATACCGCCCCGGCGAGGCCGAGTCGCCGCACGTCGAGCGGTCGGTCGGGGAGCTGTCCGGTCTTGAAGGCGGCCAGGAGGTCAGCGCCGTCCCCGTCGCCGGCCCAGTCCTCGGTGGCACTGAGCACGGAACCGCTCGGCCCCCGCGCCCCGATCACCCACTCGGTCCGCTCGGTCTCGGGCACGTTGTCCCGGTCCTGAGCTTGGAGCCGTACCCCGATGGTGCCCGGCCCCCGCACCAACGAGGAGCGCAGGCCCTGGCGGGTGTACCGGTACTGGGCGGTGGGTAGCCGGTAGGGGGCGTTGGGGAAGCTCAACATGCACGACACCCGCGCCGGGGCGTCGGTGGGATTGGAGACCGCCAATTGAAAGAGCCCTCCTGGCAGCGACGAGCGCCGGTCGTCGCGCGCCACGAAGGGTGTCAACTGCTTGAGGGCCACGGGCAGGGGGAGCTCTTGGTAGACGAACCAGGCTTTTGGAAAGAGCGCGGCGTAGAAGCCCTCGCCGGTCTCGAGCAGCGGCCACGCCGGGAGGAGGTCCTCGGTGGCGAGCGCGGTGGTGACCGTCCCGGCCCCGGTAGTGAGAGAGAGATGGAAGGCGGCCTGGGACAGGTACCGGTCCTCGAACCCACTGTTGTGCGGCGACCCCCACCGCGTCCCCACCGAGTCGTCGCCGCCGATGTCGAAGTGCCAGGGGCCGAATGACCCCGACAAGTTGAGCATGAAGGATCCGGTGCCGATGCCCCCGACGGGAATGCCCCGTTTGGTGCGACTCACGGGCCTCGCCTTCGTGCCGAACGGCGACACCGTGCCCGTCGAGCCCGGCGGATGGCTGCCGAGGGCACGGCGCCAGGCGGCATCGGGTATGTCCCAGAGGTCCGTCCCGCCGAGCAAGCCGACGGGATGGTCGACACCCTCGTCGCTCGGCGCGCACCCGGCCAGGCTCGCGGCGGCCACGCCGAGGGGGACCGCAGCCAGCAACGTCCGCCTCGAGATCTTCACCGGCGGGAGGGCGCGTCGAGCTCCGTCGCCGGTCTCGGGTGCCCGGCGCGGGGCGCGATCGTCCATGACGCGCTGATTGTGACCGACTCCCGCGCACTTTGGTCGTCACCCACAGGGCGGGGACGAAGGATCAGCCCCCGACGATCAAGAGCCGGAAACCGTGCGAGGTGAGATCGGCCGAGGCGTTGTCGCGGGCATATCCCAGGCCCTGCACGTTGAACAACAGGACGGGCTCATCGCCGAGGGGGAACGGGCCCCAATGCCAGGTCCCCTGGTGCAGCACCACGCTGTCGAGCTTCTCGAGGCGAAAGGCCCTCATCGTGTCGAGTCCCGCCTCGGTCGACACATCGGCGTCGGCGGGGGCCACCGCCAGCACCGACGGCCCGTTCAGAGCCAGGAGCACCTGGGTGTGGGTGTCGTGGCGGTAGAGACGATCACAGACCAGCCCGTCCCCGTCGCGCTCGACTTCCTCGGGCGCATGGCTGATGACGTTGACGTGGGGGTCCCCCCACGCATATGACAGCCGACCCGACCCGTCGGCCGGGTCGGTGTCGGCCACGGGAACCCATCCGAACGGTGCCCACGCCGCGGCGTCGACCGGCCCGGCGACGAGACGGCGAATCGCTCCGGCCATGGTCCATCCCCTCTGATCTACGCTGACGGCGGCGTCAGTCTATGGCGCGTGATCCCGTGAGCGAGGAGGACAAGGCGATGGACGTGCGCAGCATCGAGGACGTGGAGCCCGTGGTCGAACACAACGGCACGGTCCCGGTGTGGTGGCTGTTCAAGTCGCGTGAGATGAAGGAGATCACCGAGGGGGGGTTCCTCGAGCTCGTCAACGAGTTCGAGGTGGCCGGAGGCGGCTATGTCGACCCTCACTCACACCCCACCCACGAGTTCTATTACGTGACCTCCGGGCGCGGCATCATGACCATCGACGGCGAAGACCGCGACATCGTCCAAGGTGACCTGGTCCACATCCCACCGGACAAGGTCCACAGCCTCCGTCCAGTGAGCGACCACGCCCCCATCCACTGTTTCTGCTTCGCCATCGGCGTGAAGGACTCGGGACCGATCGACTACACCAACCACTAGGTCGTGGCCCGCGTCCTGGTGACCCGGGCGCTCCCGGCAGGGGGTCTCGACCCGCTCGTCGAACACGGCCACGACGTCGTCCGCCGTGACGGCGACACGCCCTACACCCAAGCCGAACTCACCGAGCTCGTCGGCGGTGTCGACGCCGTGGTCTGCCTGCTCACGGACCGGATCGACGCGCCTGTCCTCGAGGCCGGGGCGGCCTCGCGCCTGCGCGTGGTCGCCAATGTGGCCGTGGGTTACGACAACATCGACCTGGTCGCGGCCCGCCGGCTGGGCGTGGCGGTGTGCAACACCCCCGGGGTCCTCGACGAGACCACGGCCGATGTGGCCTTCTTGTTGGTGCTGGCCGCGTCGCGCCTGGCGTCGGAGGCCGAGCACGACCTCCGGGGCGGCGCCTGGTCGGGCTGGGGCATCAACCAGTACCTCGGCAACGACGTCCACGGCGCCACCCTCGGGCTCGTGGGGTACGGCCGCATCGGCCGGGCCGTGGCCCGCCGGGCCTCGGGATTCGGGATGCAAGTGCTCCATCACACCCGCCACCGAACCGACATGCCCGGCTACGTGGAATCGCTCGACGACCTCTTGGCGCAGTGCGACGTCCTGAGCATCCACGTGCCGCTGAGCGACAGCACACGTCATCTCATCGGCGCCCGTCAGCTGGCCCTGCTCCGCCCCCACGCCGTGGTGGTCAACACGGCCCGGGGACCGGTGGTGGACGAGGAGGCTCTCGCCGACGCCCTGCATGCAGAGACGATCTTCGCAGCGGGTCTCGACGTCTACGAGGACGAGCCCACCGTCCACCCCCGCCTCCTGAGTGCCCCGCGTGCAGTCCTTCTCCCCCACATCGGCAGCGCCAGCCGCGCCACCCGGACCCAGATGGCCCGCGTCGCCTGTCAGGGCGCGTCTGACGTCCTCGCCGGGCGCCGGCCCGAGAACCTCGTCACCGGCTGAGCCTCACGCCCCCTCGACCGGCGACGCGTCGAGGCCCAGCAGCTCGAGTGTCGTCGTTCCCCCCCGCAGCGCCATGAACATGGCCTCTTCCTTTTCGAGGCGTGCCCGGCCCGCTCTGAGCACGTCGTCGATGCGCGCCGCGCTCAGCACCGCCACGCCGTCAGCGTCGCCCACCAGCCAGTCCCCCGCCGCCACCGACACACCACCCACGTCGACGGTGACACCGACGGTGCCGGGACGGTTCTTCGAGGCGCCCCGCAGGGCCACGGTGGTGGAGAACACGGGGAAGCCGTGCCCGGCGAGGGCGCTCGAGTCCCGGACGCCGCCGTCGATGACGAGGCCGACCACATCTCGAGCCTCGGCCCCGGTGGTGAGCACCTCGCCCCAGTACCCGAACTCCTCCTCGTCGCCGACGTCGACAACCAACGCGCTCCCCCGCGGCGCCCTCGCCACGCCCACGTGGATGGCGAGGTTGTCGCCCGGGCTGCACCGCACGGGAAAGGCGGGGGCGGCCAGCCGGGCCCCGGGCCACGCGGCGTGGATCCGGGGATGCATGGGGTGACCCCCCGACTCGCCCACCGTTGCGGCGCCGAGGGTCAGGAGCTCGGCGGCAATCGTTCTGGTGGTGGAGGAATCAAGCTCACTGGAACCGGGGGTAGGGGCGTCGGGCATGAAAGGAAGCTAGTCAGTACCGCGACCGGAAACGTTTGCGCGGTCACGACCGCCGGGCACCATGGGACCGTGCCCCGCCAGCTTTCGGCCGATGGACCGGGGACCTTCGGCGAGCTGTCGACGACCGGGGCGCGGTCGGTGCTGCGACGCTACAGCGGCCTCGGCATCACCGATGGGGTCGATCGGTGGCTCGGGGACGAGCACGATGTCGAAGCCCTCTGACCGCACTGCCAGCGCCTCCACCGCGTCATCGGTCCGCCCCATCGTTTCGAGGTCATCGACGGGCAGACCGAACGGGATCCACCCGTCGCCGAGCTCAAGGGCCCGGACCAACGACCGACGGGGTCGGCCCCCCACCCAAATGGGCACCTGTGCCTGGACTCCGCTGGGCTCGACGACGAACCCCGAGGACTCGAAAACCGTCCCCTTGTAGCTCGGGACCCGAGGCGCGAACGAGGCCCGGATGGCCCGCCGCGCGTCGTCGGCGCGTGCGCCAGGCCCGGCGAAGGGGGCGCCGGGGAGGTGGAATTCCGCTTTCGACGAGCCCATCCATCCATATCCCAACCGCTCGGCGGCGCGGGCCACCTCGACGATGTCGTCGATCTCTCCGCACTTCCCATTCGGGGAGATCGAACCGGGGGTTCAGGCACCACCGGCGTCACGATGCCCAGACGACGGCATCCTGGCCCTGTTCCCCGATCACACCAGCAACGCGATGGCTGCGATGACGCCCACCACGATGATGACGGCGCGCAACAGCGGGGCGGGGAACCGTCGACCCAGCTCGCCCCCGACCTGGCCCCCCACGATCGATCCCGCGGCCAGCAACCCCGCCGCTTCCCATGCCACATGCGCGAAGGCGATGAACAACAGACCGGCCACGCCGTTCACGAGAAAGGCCAGCACGTTCTTGGTGGCGTTGAGCTTCTGGAGGTGGTCGCTCAGGAAGATCCCGAGCAGCGACAAGAGGATGACGCCCTGGGCGGCGCCGAAGTAACCCCCGTACACCCCGGTCAGGAACACCGACCCGAACAGCACCGGGCCACCATGGGTGGGCCGGTCGGCTCGCTGCGCCAACCGTGCCGACAACCGCGGTTGGACGGCCACCAACACACAGGCGATCAAGATGAGCACGGGCACCACGTGCCGGAAGACGCTCCCGGGCAGCGCCAGGAGCAGCACGGCCCCCGTCACGCCGCCGGCGACCGAGGCGATCCCCAACACCATCAGCCGGGTCCGCTGGCCCCGCAGCTCGGTCCGATAGGCGATGGCACCGCTGAGCGATCCCGGCACGAGGCCGACGGTGTTGCTGACGTTCGCAACCACAGGCGAGAACCCGAACGCCAGCAACGTGGGAAACGTGATCAGTGATCCCGAGCCGACGATGGTGTTGATCGTCCCGGCCACAAGGCCCGTGCCCACGATGGCAAGGGCTTCGAGCACGGACATGGACAGGGTCTACCGGAGTGGGCACAGTGGCTCAACACCATCGGTGAGGACGCTGGCTGCCACAATGCCCTTCGATGCCCGACGCGCCCGGACCCGACGACGCCGAGACGCCGGCTGGACCCGGCTCGGAGCTCCCCCCGCCGCCACAGCTTCCACCACCGCCGCTTTCGCCGCCTCCGTTCCCGCCGCCCCCGGGATATCCCCCGCCCCCGACGTGGAGCCCGTCACCGGCACGGTCGCCCTATGCCAACTTCGGCGCCCGGGTGGGCGCGTGGCTGATCGACTGGGTGCTCGCCAGTGTCGTCGGTTCGATCGCGTTGCTCCCACTCCATGCCGTGAAGCACGCCAGCTCCGCCGTCGCCACCGGGTCGTCGAAGCCGCTCTTCAACGTCACCATCACGAATCAAGGTGCGATCCTCTTCTCCCTTCTCGTGATCATCTACGCCACCGCCTTCACGGGGTCGGCGCGAGGACAGACCATCGGCATGATGGTGGTCCGGGCCAAGGCCGTCGACGCCGTGACAGGCGCACCCATCGGACATGCCCGCGCCCTGGCCCGAGTCCTCTTCGAGTACCTCATGGTCATTCTTCTCTTCGCGCCGTGGGTGATCGACATGGTCTTCCCGCTGTGGGACGCGCGCCGACAGACGTTGCACGACAAGGTGACCAACACCGTCGTGATCCGGACCTGAGGGAAAATCTCCCGGCGGGCACAGGAGTTTTTCTCACGCCGAACCTGTGAACGCCGCCCAGCCGGCGACATGTCCAAAGAGTCGACAGGTCCTATGTCGATCGGTAAGGTCGCCCCCGCATGGGCAATTTGTCGATTGCCTGCCCACAACCCAATCCCGTGAGGGTCTTTCGGCGCGCACGCGCAAGACCGTGACGGGTGAGGGACTAGCGAGATTTGGTGCACGAGCAACACATGTGACACACGTTCACAGGGAGCTGCTTTGTTGAGCCTGATCCGATTCTCACCACCACGTCACGGCATCCGACGCGAGCGGCGCGGCGTGATCGACCACCCCGTCACGAAGGTCGTCGCCGCACCCCTGGTGACAGCCACCGCGGTCGTGGCGGTGGACGCCGTCGAGGCTGCACCACCACCTCCGACCCATCTGGCCGACACGAGTGCCACCGAGCCGATCGCGCCCTCACGGCACGTCCAACCAACCCCACCGACAACGACGATCCCCGTTCTCCCCACCACGCTGCCCCTCCCGCCCACCACCTCGAGCGCCACGAGCACCACGACGCACATGTGGCCGACGAGCCCGCCCCCACGCTCGAGCCCCACCAGGACCACCGCCAAAGCCGCCGTCAGGGCCCCCGTCAACGGGGCGGTCCCAGCCCCCTCGACAAACCCTCTCAACACAGCCATCGTCGGCCCCCACACCGCCAAATCGACCCTGCTCGGCGACTTCGCCGGCTCGGGTGAGCCCGGGGCCCTGGCCAATTTCGCCTCGATCACCGGGACCCATCCCGTGATCTCCTCGGATTACCTCTTGCGCACGAGCGGCTGGGACGGCATGGACGGCGCGGGGGGATCCGAGGACTGGATGCTCAACCAGTGGCGCTCGAGCGGATACCGCCTGGTGCTCGGTGTCCCCATCCTCCCTGGGGGCTCGGGAGGAACCCTCGCCGAGGGCGCGGCTGGTGCCTACAACCAGTACTTCACAATCCTCGGCCAGACCTTGGTCAACGACGGAGCCGCCAACGCGATTCTGAGGCTGGGGTGGGAGTTCAACGGCACCTGGTACCCCTGGAGCGTGGCCAACAACACCGACGCACAGAACTTCTCGCAGTTCTGGCGACAGATCGTGAACACCATGCGTGCGGTCCCGGGCCAGCAATTCAAGTTCTTGTGGAACCCCAACGGCGGAGGACCGTCGAGTTGGAATCTCGAGCTTGCCTATCCAGGCTCGGCCTATGTCGACTACATCGGCACCGACGTCTACGACGAGTACTGGGGCAGCCCATTCACTCCCCAGGCCTCATGGAGCAATGCCGTCACCCAGACCTGGGGCCTCAATTGGCTGACGACCTTTGCGGCCGCCCAGGGCAAGACCATCGCCATTCCGGAATGGTCGGTCGACTACCGCAGCGACGGCCACGGCCTTGGCGACGATCCCTACTTCATCAACCAATTCGCCAATTGGATCGCGAGCCACAACGTGGCGTTCACGTGCATCTTCTCGTACAACGACACAGCCGGCGGCCAGGACAACGACATCACCGACGGCAGCTTCCCCAACGCCTTGGCCGCCTTCCGGGCGGACTTCGGCTGAACAGCCTCGCTCAGTTCTTGAGCTCGACGACGATCTCGAGATACGGCTGCGACCCGACATTGCGGGCCGACTCGACTCCTCCCCGGGCCACGTGCACGACCGCGCCGGGGATCACGTCAGCCTCGAGGTAGTCCCGAAAGGGGCCCTCGGAGTCGGGCTCGGGCACCACGGCGATGCGGTCCCCCGCCACCTGCACCAGCAGATGGTCGAGCTCGTGCCGGTGGACGGCCGGGCACCATCGGTGGCCACCGGGGTGAAGCGGGCCCGACCTGACGCCCTCGTCCTCACCATCCAAGGCGACGGCGACATGGTGAACGAAGGACTCCAGGAAGTCCTCCACACCGCGGCACGAGGCGAGAACGTGACCTGCGTCATGCTCAACAACGGGGTCTTCGGAGAGACCGGGGGACACATGACCTCCACCACACTCCTCGGGCAACGCACGAAAACGAGCCTCGAGGGTCGCACCCCTGAGGCTCACGGTCGTCCCATTCTGCTCGCCACCCTGTTGGCGCAGCTCGACGGCGCCGCCTACGTGGCACGGGGGGCGGTGAACAGCGCCGGCAATGTGGCCCGGACAAAGAAGATGCTCCTTCAGGCGTTGCGGACACAAGAGGCCGGAGCCGGGTTCTCCTTCGTCGAGATCCTCACCATGTGCCCGACGGGTTGGTTCATCGAGACCCAAGACGCTCCGGAGTACCTCGCCGAGAACCTGGCCGCGGTCCACACCGGAGGTGTCTTGAAAGACGTCGTGAGCACCAACGATCCCAACGAGCGGCAGTGACACTCGGACCGGGCTCGCTCGTGTTGTGCTCAGGCACCATTCCTCGTGACGTGTCCTTCCGAGATCGACTGCGCGCCGCGTCCGACGCCGGCTACGACGCCATCTCCCTGTGGAGGCGCGACTACGACCGGGCCCGCAGCGACGGTCACGGTGACGTCGAGATCCGCACCATGCTCGACGACCATGGCCTCGTCGTGGCCGAGGTCGACCCGGCCTGGTGGTGGACGCCGGGGGCCGCCAAGATCGGAGGCACCTTGATCGACGTCGACCCTCTCGACGTCTTCCGCTACGGCGAGGACGACCTCTTGCGGATCGCCGCTGCGGTCGGAGCCCGTTCGCTCAACGCGGCGGAGGTCCTGGGCGGGACGTGGACCATGGACGACGCCGCGGAGGCCTTCGCCACTTTGTGTGATCACGCCGCCGAACACGGGTTGCTCGTCCATCTGGAGTGGCTCGCCTGGTCGCGTGTGCCCGACCTGGCTACGGCGTGGGCGGTGGTCCGGGGCGCGGACCGGCCCAACGGGGGCCTGAACGTCGACACCTGGCACTGTGCCCGCACCGGCACCACGCCCGAGGACCTACGCGCCCTGCCCGCCGACCGGGTCTTGGTCGTCCAGCTCTCCGACGCACCGTTGGCGGCCGAGGACGACCTGATCGAGGCGACGCTGCATTCCCGGGCCCTGCCCGGCCGCGGTGAACTCGACCTCACCGGCTACCTCGGCGCGCTGCGAGACAGCGGGGTCCGATGTCCGGTGGGCCTCGAGGTGTTCTCCGATTCCCTCCACGACACCGGAGCACAGGCGGGCGCCGGTGCCGCCGCGGCGGCAGCCCGCCGTGTGCTCGACGCGGCCCGGTGGTCCGATCGCACCGATGATGCATAAGGTCCCCTGATGGCTTCTGCGGCTTCTGGCGTCGGGGGGAACGAACCGCTCGGCGTTGTCGTGGTGGGAACCGGTTTCGGCTGCTACACCCATGTCCGGGCGTTGCGCCACGCCGGTTTCGAGGTCCGGGCCCTGGTGGGCAAGGACCCCGACAGGACCACGGCGCGCGCCGCGATGTTCGAGGTGCCCCTGGCCTGTCGCAGCCTCACCGAGGCACTGGCGCTCCCAGGCGTCGACGCCATCACCATCGCCACACCTCCCCACACCCACGCCGCGCTCGCCCTCGAAGCCATCGCCGCGGCCCGGCACGTCCTGTGCGAGAAGCCCTTCACCCGGGACGCGGCGGAGGGACGAGCTGTCCTCGACGCCGCGCAGCGGGCCGGGATCGTCCATCTCCTGGGGACCGAATTCCGCTTCGACGCGGGCCAGGCCCTGTTGGCCGCGGCCGTCGGCACCGGACTCATCGGCGAGCCCCGCATGGCCACGTGGTTGATGCACGTCCCGATGCTGGCCGACCGCGACGCTGTGGTGCCCGGGTGGTGGGCCGACAACTCGGCCGGCGGCGGCTGGCTCGGCGCCCACGGATCCCAGTTGATCGACCAGATCCGGGCCACGCTCGGGGACTTCGCGGGCGTGAGCGCGTCGGTGGTCCACGTCGTCGACCGGCCCATGACCGCGGATGACGGCTTCGTCGTCCACTTCCGGATGCGAAACGGATGCGTGGGGGTCTTGCAGAGCACGGCCTCAGATCGCGGCATCGTCGTCGAGACCAGGGTGACGGGTTCCACCGGCACGGCCTGGATCGAAGGTGTAGGCGACAAGGTCCGCGTGGCCGACGCGTCGGGTGTCCGCATCATGGCCGTCCCCGACACCTTGCCCAGCGTTCCCGCACCTCCACTGCCCGAGGGTGCGGTCACGACCACGTACGAGCAGATGACCACATTCGGGGTGGAGTACGGCCCCTACACCCGCCTCGCCGCCACCTTTCGCGACAGGATCCGCGGGGTCGACACCGCCGGCCCCGAACCGGCCACGTTCGTCGACGGCGTGGCCCAGATGGCCGTCCTCGACGCGGCCCGCCGATCGGCGGAGCGTGGCGGGGAGTGGATCGACGTCGAGGCCGTGTCTCCCTCCCCCTAGTCGCCCCACCGCCGGCGTGTCGACGGTCGGGTCCGCCCACGACCACCGGCCACGAAGTACCGTGACACGATGGCCGTGGGGCGGCTGGGCAGAAGTGGAGGAGGACCGGTGGAACGCCGAGGACCTCCGCCCTCGGCGCGACGCGGTGCTCCGACGACCTGTCATGACGATCCATCGTGTCCCGATCGTGCGCGTGAGCACCACGGACAGTGACTCCTTCAAGTCCGCCGCCGCTCATGACGACGGTTCATGGCATGGCCTGCGGCGGGCCTACCGGTAAAGGCCAGGGCCGGCACCGCAAGGAGGCGCTCCCGTGAGCATCGTCGACGCAGTCACCGCCAAGCAGCCGGGGAATGTCGGCGCACCCCCCACCTCCCCCTCCTCCGATCCATCCGATGTCGGGATGAAGGTTGCCGTCCGCAACCGCTATCTGGGCACCTGGAGCGCAGGCTTCGAAGTGGTGGCCCTGCACCTCGACGGCTACTCCATTCGCAGGACATCGGACGGTGCGGTGCTGCCTGAAGTCATCCCCTTCAGCGACGTACGCGAACCGTGGGGTCCTCCCACCAGCGAGATGGGCTGAACCAGCTTTCGACCGGGCTGGTTCGTCCGGGCGCCGTTATACTGCTTGACGGTATATCGTTCGCCGGAGTAGTTTGTCGGCATGCGACACAGTGCGGACATATGGCCCCAAGCGTTGTGGGCAACCGCCCGGTACGACGACGAGGTGTGGGTGCCCGACAGCGGCGCCACGCCGGGCCGCAGCGTGGCCATCGTCTTCGGCCTGGTAGCGGCAGCGATCGGCACCATCGTGTTCCTGGCGCTGGTGGTGGCACCGTCGGCCGGGGCGGCGGGCGGTTGTGGCGGTGGGTGAGCCCCACCTCGGGCACACACCTCGCCTGTGGCTGTGGCTGACGGTCATCTTCACCGGCGGTGGCATCGTGGCCGCAGTGGCGCTCGCTCCTCGAGCCTCGGCCCCACCCCTGCGAGGGTTGGCCTGGCTGTTGTTCCTCGGCTCGTCAGTCCATGTGGCATCGACGGGGTGGCTCTACACGCTCGCCGATGTCCGGGCCTACTCTGCGCAACGCCCGCTGCGATACCGCTGGGTGCCGGTGGGGCTCGTCCTGGGCGGCGCGGCGACCGCGGCGATCGCCTCGCCGGCGCAGCTGTCGTGGTTGTTGCTGGCGTACTTCGCATGGCAGTTCTTCCACTTCCACAGACAAAACCTGGGCATGGCCGCCCTGGCCGCGTCGTCGCACCGGGTCGCCCCTCTCACGCCAACCGAACGTGGCGCGCTGACGGTGGCTGGAGGGTCCGGCATCGTCGGGCTGATGGCGCGTCCCGCCCTCATCCAGCTCCGTGTCGATACCCACATCGGGTTCCTCTTCGATGCTGGCGAGATCGTTTTCGCCGCCGCCGTCCTCACAGGGTTGGTGGCGCTGGGGCGACGACCTGCTCCAGACCGCCCCGCCGGTGTGGGGACGGTGTATGCCATGGCGCTGTTGTTCTCGCTTCCCGTCTTCGTCTTCAGCTCGCCCTACGCCGCGGTGGGAGGCATGACCATCGCCCACGGGCTCCAGTACCTCCTCCTCGTCGGGCTCATCGCCGGAGGAGGCCGACGAACGACACGCCTGCGCGCCGTCGTCGTGCTCGGCAATATCGGCCTGGTGGGCGGCGCGCTTCTGAGTGGCGCATCGCATCTCCACGACGCGATGCCCGTGGTCCGACTTCTCTTCGGTGCATACCTCGGCGTCGTCATGGCCCACTTCGTCATCGACGCCGGGCTGTGGCGGATGCGTGACCCGTTCCCGAGGATGTTCTTGGCCCGCCACCTCCCCGCGCTCGTTCCGCCCAGGGCCGACGTGGTCCTCGGCCATGGATCGGCGGCCGATATACGATGACCGCCGTGGCCAGATCGAGGGCGAAGAGCGACGACGCGCCAGGGCCCTCCGAGGCGCTCGGCACCTTCGGCCGCTACGCCGGTCCGGCGACGTTGATCTTGTCCAGCCTGGCCGAAGGCACCAAACACGGCTACGCGCTGACCAAGGACATCGAGGCCTTCGCCGGCGTCCGGCTTGCGCCCGGCACGCTGTACGAAGCACTCAGCCGCTTGGAGAGCCAGGGCCTGATCGAAGCGGTCGACAGTGACGATCGACGTCGGCCCTACCGACTGAGCGCGACCGGAGCAGCCGCGCTTCGGACCCATCTCGACACCCAGCGCCGGGTGGCCGATATCGGGCTGCAACGCCTGGCCGGCAGTTGGGGATGACGTGACCGACCCCACGGCCGAGACCGCCCGGCGCGCCGCACGTCTGCTGCGTTGGTACCCGACGCCGTGGCGCGCCCGCTACGGCGAGGAGTTCTCCGAGTTGCTCATGTCCGAGCTCTCCGAGCATCCACGCTCGTGGCGACGCCACGCGGACCTGGTCCGCAGCGGGTTGACGGCTCGCCTCTCCTCGGCCGGGCTCGGTGGACACACCCACGACCCCCACGACCAGGCTCGCGCCAGTCTCGCCTCGGTGGTGAGCGCGGTGGCGGTGTTCCTCGCCTTCGGTGTGGCCATGTGGGCGCAGCTCACCATCGGTTGGCAGTGGTCACAACCGAACACCTCCGCCACCAAGGTGGCCGTGGTGGTCATGTCGGGCGCCGTGGCGTTGTTCGTCCTCCTGGCATTGCTCGCTGCGCTCCCCGTGGTGGGGTACGTCCTGGCGCGCCTGGCCCGTCGTCAATGGCACGGGCTCGTGGGGCCGACGTCGTTGTTGCTGGCCGGCGCCGCGACCGTGATCATCGGGAGTCGGCATTTCGGCAACGGATGGCCGGGCACCGGAGGCCATCCCTGGGCCCACCAAGGTCTCGTGCCCGGTGGGGTGGCGGCGTTCTCATGGGCATCGACGCTTTCGATCTCCTCGTATTGGGCCCATCCCTTGGCGCTGGCCTCGTTCCCGACCGCCGAGATCATCTGGATGGCGGTCAGCCCCGTCGCCATGGGCAGCCTCGTCCTGGGAGCAGCGAAGATCGTCCGGCGGGTGGAGCTCGGACCCCGAGCCTTGCGCTACGAGGCCCGGTTGGCGGGAGCCGCCGCTGTCGTCATGGTCCTGTTCCTCGGTGCGTGCTGCGGGTGGATCGTGGACGGCGGCTCTGGGCCGAGAAACCTCTTCCATGCCGGGGCCATCGACGTGGCCGGGGTGGTCGTGATGGGAGGGGCCCTGGTGGTCGTGTCTCGAGCGGTGTCATGCGCCCGGCGCAGCCGCCTGGTCTTCCCGACACTCTGACCTCAGGGCCACCGACCGCATCGGCACACTGACGCCGTCGGCCTCGACGGGGCTGCGCACGGGGTGGTGGAGGCACCATGACCAGACACGGGTTGGCCACATTGGCAGCGGTCCGATGGTGGATCACAATCCGAGATCATGGGCTGTGTCGCGCGCGCCCGTCGGGGGCTGAGTGGAGATGTGAGACCGGTCGTGGTTGGTAGGAGCCGGTGATCCGGTCCGCGCTGGCGGTGAGCTGGTACCGGTTCCGGACGACCTCACGGAGCCGGCGAGGTGGATACCTGTCGGTGATCCTGCTGGTCGGCCTGGTCGGTGGTGTCGCCATGGGGGCCATCGCCGCGGCCCGAAGGACCCAGTCGTCCTTCCCCGCCTATATCGCCAGCACCAATCCCTCCGACTTCGGCGCCATCACCGCGGTCATCAACCCACTCATCGGCTCCAACCTCGGCTATAACCCGAAGATCCTGCGCACGATGGCGAGGCTCGCCTATGTCCGAAGAGTCGGCAGCGCTTCGGGACTCGACGTGCTCCCCCTCGGGCCCCATGACATCCCCAGCAACGTGACCGGGTTCCCTCCAGCGGCCGGAAACGGGCTCGGGAGCGACAACGGCTACGGCTTCAACCAAGACCGGGTCACCGTGGTGCAAGGACGGCTCCCGGACCCTCGAAACGTCCATGAGATCGCCGTGCTCACCGCGGTGGCCAAGGTCGACCACTACCACCTAGGACAGCACATCCTCATGGGCGTCTACACCAACGCCCAGACGAATTTGCCTGCATTCGGCACGGCCGAGGTGCCGCCGTATCGGAAGATCGACGTCACGGTCACCGCCCTCGTCTTGCAAGCGCAAAACCTGGTCGCCGACGACGTCGACAACTCGGCGTCGTTGGCGTTCTTCACGCCCGCCTTCACACAGCAATTCCTGACCTGCTGTTCCAATTACACCGAGTCGGGCATCCAGGTCACCGGACGCGCCCATCTCGGGCAGGTCAACACCGAGCTCCAAAGCGTGCTGCCCCCCAATTTCCCCGCCCCCATTGTCGGCGCCACGACGGTGGCCAAGGCCGAGCGCGCCGTCAAGCCCGAGTCCATCGCCCTGGGCGTCTTTGGGATCATCGCCGCCATCGCGGCGCTGCTGATCGCCAGCCAGGTGATCGGCCGTCAGACCCGACTGGCGAGTGACGATCTACGCACCCTGCGGGCGCTCGGTGCCGACCCGGCCACCACCACCCTCGAGGGCCTGATCGGGATCGTCGGCGCCATCGGGGTGGGAGGAGTCCTGGCGGTGGCGGTGGCAGTGGGGCTCTCCCCCCTCGCCCCCATCGGCCCGGTCCGACCCGTCGACCCCACCCCCGGCGTCTCCTTCGACGGGACGGTGCTCGGCCTCGGGTTCGTACTCTTGGTCGTCGGCCTGAGCGCCATCGCCTTGCTGTTCAGCTACCGGGCGGCACCTCGTCTCGCCGATGCGCGACGTCGTCGATCCGAAGGACGCCGGTCAGGCGCAGCCAACGCAGCGGCCTCTCTCGGTCTCCCCGCGCCCGCTGTCATGGGGGTGCGCTTTGCGCTCGAGCCCGGCGTGGGGAGCAACGCCGTGCCGGTTCGTTCGGCCATCGTAGGAGCGGCACTCGCCATCGTCGTCGTGGTCACCACGGTCACGTTCTCGACCAGTCTCAACACACTCGTCTCGCATCCCCGCCTCTACGGCTGGAATTGGGACGCCATCCTGGCCGCGGGCGGGGGGTCGGGGAACATTCCCGATCACAAAGCGGTCCAACTCCTTGCCGGCGATCGCGACGTGCAGTCGTGGTCCGGTGCTTACGCGTACGACCTCCATATCGACGGACAGGTGATCCCCGTGCTCGGTCAACGGCCCGGGACAGCGGTCCAGCCCCCCGTCTTGTCCGGCCACGGGCTCACCGAGCCAAACCAGGTCGTGTTGGGTGCGATCACACTGGCTCAGCTGCACAAACACATCGGCGACACCGTGACCGAACGCGCCGGCACGGGCGCATCGACGACGCTCAGGATCGTGGGAGTGGACACGATGCCCACCATCGGCGCGGGCGGAGGCCCGCACTTGGAGATGGGGACCGGTGCGCTTCTCTCGTCCACTCTCATCCCGGCCGCAGCTCGGGATCCGTTCAACGACCCCACAACCGGTCCCGAGGACATCTTCATTGACTTCCGGCCCGGAGTGAACCACAAGGCAGCAATCGCCTCGCTCAACCGCATAACCCCCAAGCTGTCCAATACTTTCAACTTCGGCGTGTTCACGGGGCCGGTGCTGCGCCCTGCCGAGATCATCAACTACCGGTCGATGGGAACCACACCGGCGGTGCTCGGCTCCGCGCTGGCAGTCGGGGCGGTGGTCGCGTTGGGGCTGACCCTGGTGGCCTCGGTCCGTCGTCGACGTCGGGACCTGGCCCTGCTCAAGACCCTCGGTTCGACGCGACGCCAACTGGCGTCGGTCGTGGCCTGGCAGTCCACCGTGGCCGTGCTCATCGGGACCGTGATCGGGATCCCCATCGGCATCGTGCTGGGACGGGTCCTGTGGACCCTGTTCGCCAACGAGATCCACGCTGTCCCTGCGCCGACCGTCCCGACGCTTTCGATCGTTCTCATCGCGCTGGGGGCCTTGGTGCTCGCCAACGTGGTCGCGGCAATCCCCGGACGCCTCGCGTCGCGCACGCGTACGGCCATCCTTCTGCGCGCCGAGTGACGCAGCTCGTCAGCGTCTCTGGGAGAAACAGCGCAGGGTGTCGACGTCAGTCACGCCACGATCTCCATGCGCAAGCCACGTCGGTCCAGTTCCCCACCCAGTTGGACATGGGTGCCGGTCAGCCAGCGCCCGACACTCCACGTCACGACGAAGGCATCCAGGATGTCATCGGGACCCGTCTCTTTGAGCCGGGTCCCGGCATGGACCTCCACATCGGCGAAGGCACGCCGCAGCACCCCGAGCCGCTCGGCACGGCCTGCGGTTGTCTTCTTCGAGTGCCTCATCGGGCCGCCGCCGAGCGCGGTGAAACTCGCCTCGGGATGAACCTCGACCAGGTGTCGCTGGCGTTCGGGGGTGATGAGACCGTCGACTTCAGCCACCTTGGGGAGGATGTTGAAGGCCTGGCGGGACAGGCTCTTTTCCGACAGCGCCCTGCTGCGCCCGGCGGCATCCTCATAGTGTGGCCGCCCCCAACAGCCCTCGCAGAGGTGCGGGGAACACCGAACTGCGCCTCGGCCCGATCATCGACCGGGCTTCGACGTCACACCAACGCGGTTCGCTCTCAGGGAGCCCGATGGGGATGTCGATGCCGGCCGCGCCGAGATCGCCGGAATCGAGGCGCGCCAACACGGCGTCGAGCCGCTCTACGCGCTCGACCCGGGCGCTGCGTGCACGGTCGAGGGTGGCGGTGACCACGACCCAGCCCCGCGGCAACCGTCGATCCCAGCCATCCGCAATTCCATCGGTCAGGAGCGGGTCACAACCGACCCCGGGGCCGCACGATCCCGCTCTCGAAGGCGAAGACGACAGCTTGGACCCGGTCCCGGAGCCCGAGCTTGCCGAGGATCCGACCCACGTGTGATTTGACGGTGGCCGTACCGTGGCATCGGTGGGGGCAAGACGGCAGCTGCAATACGAGGAACCCTTGTCAGATCGTCACCGGTTTGGGTTCAAACGCGCCCTGGATCTGATCCGGGTGGACTTCTCATTCGACCATCCGCGGCCGAGGCCCATCCGGACGACGGTCGCATTCGTGGTGGCCCTCGTGGGCTCGGTGGTCGCGGACATGATCTTGGTCGCCATCGGGACCGCCGCCTACCCCGCCACACGCGGCTACGCGCACTTCCGATTCGCCGCCTACGGCAAGTTGACGGTCGTCGGCGTGGTCATCGCGTGTGTGGCGTGGCCGATCGTGACGTCGATCTCGTCCGCCCCCAGGTGGCTGTTCTTCCGCCTGGCGATCCTCGTGACGTTGTTCTTGTGGCTGCCGGATCTATGGATCTGGTTGAAAGGACAACCCACCGACGCGGTCCTCGTGCTCGTCGTCATGCATGTCGCCATCGCTCTCGTCACATACAACGCCCTGGTGCGCATCGCGCGCGTCGAGGGAGCTTCGTGACCCTGTTCGAGCGGGCCAGCTCGACAGCAGCAGTGCCTGTCACTGCTTGATCACCGCGACGATGCCGACTGATCGATGATGGAGTCCCGACCGACCGACAATTGCCGCCGATCCCAACCCCCCAACCCGAAGTCGGCGGTTCGGCCCGCCTGACTTCTCTGCGGACGGGCCTACGGCGGGTTCCCGAGGTCACGGCGTCGTTTTGGATCATCAAGGTCTTGACCACGGCCATGGGAGAGTCCACCTCGGACTACCTGGTCCACCGCTTCGATCCGGTCGTCGCGGTCGGTTTCGGCGCCATCGGTCTGGCGGTAGCGCTGGCTCTGCAATTCTCGGCACGACGGTATGTAGCGTGGACCTACTGGTTAGCAGTGCTCATGGTGGCTGTCTTCGGCACGATGGCGGCCGACGTCCTGCACATCAACTTCGGAGTTCCGTATCTCGCATCGACGTTGTTCTTTGCGGTCATCCTGGCCGTCGTCTTCGGCATTTGGCGTGCCAGCGAAAAGACCCTCTCGATCCACAGCATCTCCACGACACGGCGTGAGATCTTTTACTGGTGCACCGTGGTGTCGACATTCGCACTCGGTACAGCAGCGGGTGACATGACCGCCACCACGTTGCACCTCGGCTACTTCTTCTCCGGAGTGCTCTTGGCGAGGCTGATCACCGTTCCCGCATTGGCCTATCGACTGTTCGGCCTCAACGAGATCCTCGCCTTCTGGTCCGCCTACATCCTCACCAGACCGCTCGGCGCTTCATTCGCCGACTGGACGGGCAAGCCCCACGGTCTGAGCGGCCTGGCCCTGGGTGATGGGCCAGTCAGCCTGGTCCTCGGCATCCTGATCGCGGGATTCGTCGTGTCCCTGACGATCAGGGCACGTGATGGTCGCGACCCCGACACTGCGCCGAGGCCCGCCTGAACCGGTGTGGGGGTGAGAACGGCCGATGGGGCCCTGCGCCCCGTCACCTGCGTCAACGGCGCGTAGGCCTTCGACTTCGCCATCATCATTTCACTGCCGCGTTGCCGATCCCCACTCCTCCCCGCAGCATGGGAGCGGCTCGATCCGACCGATGCCTCCATTGGTGAAGTCACGTTTTGATCATCAGGCATTCAGCGCCGGGCTCGGATCAGGGCGAAGATGCACCTCGGCAGAGTAGGTTGCGGCGATCATGAAGATTCTCGTCGTGTCTACGCCGGGTGCGGGCCACGTGACTCCGCTCGTCCCGCTCATTGGCGCGTTGATGGCGGGTGGGGACGAGGTGCTCGTCGCGTCCGGGCCTGAGGCAGAACCAATCGTCGCGAAGACGGGCGCGCCATTCGCGGTGGCCGGTCGAAGCGAGTCCGAGTGGATGGCCCGACTCGCCACGTGGACGCGGGGCAATCCTGGCGACGGAGTCGCGGCCGAGCGCATCTTGCACTACTTCCTTCCTCGGGCCTTCGGCGAGATCGGCGTCGATGAGATGGTCGATGACGTCTTGCGTCACGGCCAGGAGTTCGCTCCAGATGTCGTGGTGTTCGAGGCCTTTGCACTCGCCGGACCTCTGGTAGCCGAGCTTCTCGGGGTCCCTGGAGTCGCGCATATGTTCGGACCGCTGCCGCCGCACGAAGCGGTGGAACTCGCAAACGACGCTGTCTCCCCGATCTGGCGGTCCTTTGGGCGCGACGTTCCCGGTTGGGCCGGGATGTACCGGCACCTGACCATTCAGATCTGCCCACCGATGCTCGAGACTGCACAAGTGCCCACTGGTGAGACGTTGCGCCTACGTCCGGTGCCATTGCCCGTCAGACCACGGGGGGTTACCGCACGACCGGTCGTCTACGTGACCTTCGGGACATTTTTCAACTACAACCTCGATCTTTTCCAGCTCGCGCTCGAAGCGCTTGCCGATGAGTCAGTCAACGTGGTGATGACAGTCGGAGGCGATCAGGATCCAACGGATCTGGCGCCGTTTCCCGAGAACGCACGGGTCGAAAAGTTCATCCCGCAGTCTGAGCTTCTCCCGTCGTGCAGCGCTGTGGTGCACCATGGCGGAGCGGGCACGACCTTCGGCGCACTTGCTCACGGTGTACCGCAAGTGGTGATTCCTCAGGGCGCCGACAACTACGAACACGCTGCCATGTGTGAGAGCGCAGGCACAGCGATCGCCCTCCGGCCCGAAGCGCTTACCCCGGCCAACCTTGCAGCCGCAGTGCACCGCGCTGTCAATGACGAGGCGTATGCCACAGCAAGCCGCAGGTGTGCTCGGGAAATCGCGGCTATGCCCGATGCCGTCTCTGTCGCCGCTGCGCTTCGCTCTTGGGTCCCAGGGGTCTGATCCGCCAGACGCCTTGCGACGGAACCCCCCACGATGTCCCCGGCAGCTGTTCCGACTGGATCCAGGAATGATCGCCCTGGTTGACGCCGGACCTCAACAGACAGTGAAAGGTCGAATAGAGAATCGAACCGACCTGAGCGGCGGGACGCAGACCATGACCCCCAAGCAGAAGGCACGTTGTCCTTCGACACAGTGCAGGTTCGGCTGTGCAGGTTCGACAACGAGTGGGCCGTAGAGGGCTCGACCCTCTGACCCTTGCGTGTCGTGCTCACCATATGCCCATGCTGGTCAGTGTTAGCAATTGTTGGATTGTGCCATCTAGCAGGAACGTCTGGTATCTCGGCGTCCGACCCGTGATGTCCTGTGTCGGCAATTTTCACCACGTCTGTGACCAAAATGTGACCAACGGATGCGGCGAGTCAGCTTCAGCTGTGCACACCTGGACCATCACCGTTACCGACATCTCTTCGCCGCCACTGATCCGTCAATGCGCTGGTTGTAAGGACGTTCATGGCAGGAGCAGCGCGGCGGCGTGTTCCCCATCCTCATCCCCGACAACCTGTCACCGGTGGTGACCAAGGCCGATGCCATCGAACCCCGGTTCAACGACACGTTCTTGGAGAACGCGCAGGACGGAGGGTTCCTGATCGATGCCGCTCGGGTGCGCCACCCCAAGGACAAGCCGAGAGTGGAGCGCCAAGTCCCTCACGTGCGGCGACGCTTCTTCGCCGGTGAGAACTTCGTCGACCTGACCGACGCCCAGCGCCGGGCCGAGCAGTGGTGCGCACAAGGTGCGGGCATGCGCATCCACGGCACCACCCGGTGCCGACCGGCAGAGGCGTTCACGGCCAACGAGCAAGGCCTTCTGCTCCCCGCACCGATTGCCTTCTACGACGTGCCGGTGTTCTCCCACCCCAAGGTCCACCGGGACCACCCTGTCGAGGTGCTCCGGGCCATTTGGCTATATGTGGACGACACACGCAAGCAGTACACCTAGAGCCCAGGCCAGTCGATGACACAGGGCACCTGAATAGCCCGCGGTTCTGGGTTCAGTCGGCCCTGAGCCGTCGTTATCGATCGCCAGTCAGAAACGTAAGTATGAGAGGGGGAAGCTCTGAATGCCGAGAGCGTCGGCGAGCTGCAATTCATCGGCTGAGACGGCGTGGCACCGCTTTGCCCGAGAGCGGACGGGACGGAGTCCATGGGAACAGCCACCTCTCGAGCGCGTTTTCACGCCAGAAGTCTCGGAAGTGGTCGGTCAAATGGTACAAGGACCGCAGGGTTCGACTCGTAGGATGCTTGACCAGCCAGGGATGGGAACGAGTCGGCGACCGTCTCGCCCACGTCGCCATATGCAGCGCCAGTACCCCTGCACCTTCGCTGTGCCAGGGCCACATGAAGTCGGCGAACGGCGATCCCTTCGTGCGAAAGGCGTCTGCCGGTAGCCGCTCAAGAAGCTCGGTGACCTCGACACTTCCCTCCTTCTCGTGATGGTCGAAATTCTCGATGAGCGGACCGATGATCTCGTCGGCCTCCGGACGATGAAGGGCATAGAGGTCCTCAGTCGAAACCCGATGGGTCAGCGCATTCCACGCTTGCTGCAACTGGGCTCGTTGGAGGCATCCTTCTCGCAGCCGGGCAGCAGGTTCCTCACCTCCGGGGACGGACCTGAGTAGCGGGCAGAGCACGCCCCCCAGAACTGAATCATGGATGGTGATGGCGGCATTGAACCGGTGGGCCGCGTCCGCCCGCTCTACGTCGGAACGAGCGGCGCGCACCGCCGCGATGAGCTCGTCGACCGTCGTGTCATAGCCGGCGAGCAGCTCGCGCACCGTGATCGTGGACGCCGGTCCGACCGCTTCACTCTGGAGTTGCTCGATCTGTCGAGCACGGGGAGAGCGACCTGTGGCTCCGGGGTCTGCCCAGCCATGGTGGGCGTCGACCCAGTCGGCTACTCGGTCTCGGTCGCGATAGAGCCGGTTTAGGAACGAAGACCTGGGGTGCTGGCGGGTCGGCATATGGACCCTGGTCGGGGCGCTGCGGGCCGCAATCGCCAGCCGTGCCGCGATGACCTGGGGATCGGTGCTCGTCGCTACCGAGCTCAGGAGGTCGTTGACCTCGGTCGTCTCGTCCTGCGCGTGCACCTCGAAGCTGTGCGCCAGTCCCTCGAGGATCTCCTCGACCTCTGCTCCCGAGGCCGGGTACACGTTGTGCGCCGCGACCCCCTTGCTCAGTGCCTCGAAACGCCGCAGCAGGTCCCCCCGTTCCCGACAGCCCTGTCGGAGCCGATCGGCGACCGCCGAGCCGCCGGGGAGGTCGTCGAGCAGCGGGCAAAGCGCCGACGCCAGCACCGCATCGTGCACGGCGATGGCAGGGCTGAGCGAGTTGTGCAGGGAGCGGACGCGCTGCGTTCCTGTGTCGGAGGCACGTACCTCGTCCAGGGCGGTGCGCACCTCGCGGTCGTAGCTGGCCAGGAGGTCCCTCAGCGAACTCTCCTTGGTCGCCGACGCGCTTGCCAGTTTGTCGACGGGCTCCTCCCGATCCTCTGGTGCATCCATGGCCTCACGTCCTCGATGTGGTGGAGTCTCAAGTCCAGTCTGCGCACGGTTCCGAGGGGTGGTTAGGGCCGAAGGTCATCACTCGCCCCGACGGGGCGGAGCGAGGGCAAGGCGTCGGGACCGGAATCGCAGCGCTGGGCCCCTTGGATTGGCTACGACTCCGGTGCCGACCCCCGCATCTCCTCGAGCTCCGCTCGCACGCCGGCCAGCTCCTCTTCCAAATCGGCCAGGTACTCCTCGAGATCTTCGGCTCGGGCCCGCCGGCGGCGTGGCCGCCGCTCATACCCCGGACCGGTGCTGTGGTGGCGATTCGACCTCCTCGGTGACACCGGGTGGTTGCGGTGGCTCAGGCCAGCGGCATCCCCGCCAAGCGATGGTCCGGGCTCAGCGGTCAAGCTGCGACACGCCGTCGAGGGTCCGAGACATGGATCGTCCTTCGACCCGTCTAGCACGACGCGAGCACATCCTTTCGAAGCAAGAGACAGAAATAGAGGGGAGACAGCGAAATGGCAAGTGTTGAGGGAAAGGTTGCGGTCGTCACCGGAGCGGGCGCAGGCATCGGCCGTGCGACGGCCGCCTTGTTTGCCAGGAAGGGGGTCAAGGTCATCGTCACCGACATAAAGGAAGCCGAAGGCCAAGAGACGGTCGAGAAGATCGTGGCCGACGGAGGAGAAGCGCTGTTCCTCGCCCATGACGTGGCGTCAGAAGAGCACTGGCAGCGCGTGCTCGCAGCTGCCAGGGACCGTTTCGGGGGCGTCGACGTGCTGGTCAACAACGCCGGCATATACGTCATCGCCCCGCTTGCCGAGACCACCTTGGAGCAGTGGAACAGGCTGTTCTCGATCAACGTCACCGGTGTGTTCCTGGGCGCCAAGTACTTGGTCCCGTACCTCGCCGAGCGCGGGGGCGGGTCGATCATCAACCTGTCCTCGGTGGCAGGCTTGCTCGGGGCCGCCGGTCACGCCTGCTACGGAGCGAGCAAGGGCGCGGTGAGAATCCTTACCAAAGACCTCGCGGCCGAGCTCGGTCCGCAGAACATCAGGGTCAACTCGATCCACCCGACCTACGTGAAGACCGCCATGGCCGATTACGGCGCCGCGATGACCGGCAGGACCCTCGACGATCTGGGTCGCGACATGTCGGTGCTCGGCAGGCTCGGCGAGCCCGAGGACGTGGCAAACGTGATCGTCTTCCTCGCAGCTGACGAGTCGAGCTACCTAACCGGCGCTGAGTTCGTCGTCGACGGCGGCGGGGGTGCTTCGATCCTATCTGTGTGACCGAGTCGTGTCGTGTGTCGTCGTTTTTTCGCTTCGGGATCGAGCCTTGTCGGTCACCGGGTCCAAGAGATCGATCGGTCGACTCTCGTGTCCAACCCCGTTTCAATCCCTCTCATCAGGGGCCGGAGCTCGATGTGAAACCCATCGACCCTGGGTGGGCGATGGACAGCGGCGAGGACTGACCGGCTGTCAGCACCTCGGAAGCGACGACAGACACCGCTAGGCGTGAGCGTCTGCAAGATCACCTAAATGAAGACCTGATCCGGGTCAGGGGTCTTGATCGCGTTGGCTCAGACGACGCCCGGGCCAACGCCTGGAACGCTTCCGAACGAGGCGTTCTGCAACCTTGCTGAAGTGCCGTGTGGTCACGCCCAGCGCCAGGTTGAGGTCCCGCCCGGATGGTCCTCCACGATGATCCCCAGTTCGGTCAGTTCGCTTCGCAACGCATCCGATCTCGCGAAGTCTTTGGCGGCGCGGGCGGCGGTGCACTGATCCATGAGCGCTTCGACGGTCGCGTCGGTGGCGGCAACATCTCTTCTCTTGAGGTCGAGGTCGGTGGGAGTGGGGTCCCTAAGGCCGATGCCGAGCAGCGGGTCGAAGGTCGCTGCGAGAGTGTTCAACTCGCCATCGGCGATTCGATCGTCTCGTGACGCACCGACAACAGCGGCGAGAGCCCTCGAGGTGTTGAGGTCCTCTGAAATGCCGCTGTCGAAGGCGTCAAGGTAGTCGCGGGCCGACCGCCCGATGGCCGCCGATCACTGCGATCTCGCCGACGCATAGCGGTCGAGGAGGCGACGTAGGGCCGGCTCGAGCGCTATCCATCGCTTCCCAACTAAACTCGAACTGGCTGCGGTAGTGCGTTTGGAGAAGCAGATATCGATGCACCAGCGGGTGGTAGCCGCTGTCAGCGAGGTCGCTGAGCATGATTCCGCCTCCGGTCAACTTCGAGATCTTGGCCCCCCTTCAAGTTGATGAACTCCAAGTGGTGACGCGCGCCGCCGCCTTTCCCCTCGGACTTTCTCGCCTCTGCGACGGTGGCCGATCATCGTTGGGGCCGGTCTTCGCGAAAGCCTTGGTGGCCGGATCACGCCTGACGCCTGCCCAGGTCCGTCTCGATCGCGGCACCGAGGTCTTCGAGGAACGCCTCGGCAGTCGATACCGCCACTCGGCCACCCACCAACCGGTCCACGACGAGCCCGACCAGCCCCCCGGGCGGGCGGTACTCGCCGGTGAACACCAGCTCGGTGCTCTTCTCCGATACCGGCCGGAGACCCAGGTCCGCCTCCATCACGGGAAAGAGGTGCGGGCGCCACCGGGCCCGCCAGGTGAGGTGGACCACCGCATGTGCTTCCCGAGGCGCCCTGCGGAACTCGATGCTGGCTGGCAGGCGGACCCACCTCCGCCAACCTCGGGTAGTCAAGATGGCGTCGAAGCGGCCGTCCTCGGTCGTGCTCGCCGCTAGGTAGGCGAGCGCGATGAGATGGTCCGGGCCGATCCGCAGTGCCTGTTCAACCTCGGCGTAGGGTCCCGGGACCGTCAGGGTGGCGCTGATGGCTTCGCGTGCTTGGCGGAGCTCCCCGCGGGCTGCGCGGCTCTGGGCACCGAACCCGGAAGCACGCTGCTGCCGGCCGGATCGGATCGTCATCGCTGATCCTCCTTCGCTTGGTCCGGACTGAGCTGCCCAGCTCGCTCGATGAGTCGCTCGAGGGCGAAGATGTCATCAAGGCGGGCGGGTGTCGAGGGCCGGTGAGAAGCATGGGTCACGCTCGCCGCTCCCCGACCTCGGGCGACAGGGCGCGTGGGACGCCAGGTGCGCGCTGACCGAGCCGAGCAGCATTCCGGAGAACACCCCCATGACCACGGCTCCCCACGACGACTAGCGCTGCGTCTCGCGAGCGGTCCTCGAGGACAGGCGCCGGATGGCCCTCGACGACCGCCTGGCTGAGCTCGATGCCCGGTTCTGATCCGAGCATCTCGAGCACCAGCTGGGGCGAGCTGCGCCTCGGCCTCGGCGGCAAGGCCCAGTCCCTCTGGCCTGGAGGCGCCCACCCCAACGAAGTCGGGAACTCCTGCGCCGAGACGACCTCGAATGGAGCCCGCGCGATCTCGGCCTGGCGAGCGGCCCATGCCGTACCGTCTTGGAGGACTCTGACCCGTCGACGCCAACCACGATCTTCTGCGGCGCGGCGCCTTTTGGCTCAGCCATCGCAGCGTCCTGGCTCCATCGCCACCGCACCCCCCTTCCGTCCGGTCCGAGTCTCGTCTGCTTGGATCCTACGAGGCGGTCGCCGGCCGAGCCGGCTGTCCGCCTTGGAACCCCAGACCCACCCGACCCGGGCCTCGGTCACCTAGCCTCCCTCTGGACCCCCGATCAACCGGTCCCTCCCGAAGACGGCGGGGCGCCGTGAACAGCACTAGGTGAGCAGGCGATTGACCACACCCGAGCATCCGAAGCTGACCCTGGATCGTCTCGATGCAGCCGTCTTCGATCTCGACGGGGTCATCACCGACACCGCCACCCTGCACGAGCAGGCGTGGGCTGAGACCTTTCAAGCTGCCTTCGCCGCGGCCGCGGCCCTCGCCACGACCACCGGTCGAGACTTCAGCCACGAGGACTACCGCCGCTTGGTCGACGGCAGACCCCGCCTCGAGGGCGTGCGCAACGTGCTGGTGGATCGCGACCTCCACCTCGAGGACGGCTCGCCGACTGACCGGCCGGGAGCCGGATCGGCGTGGGCGATCGCCAACGCCAAGGATGCCCGCTTCCTCGAGCTGCTTGGCTCGATCGGGCCGCGCCCGTTCCCGTCGTCGGTCGCGCTCCTCGGGCGCCTGCGCAAGGCCGGGGTCCCCACCGCCCTTGTCACCGCCAGCCGCCATGCCGACGAGGTGCTCGCCACCGCCGGGCTCGGCCACCTCTTTGACGCCGTGGTCGATGGAAAGGCGGCCACGGCGATGCACCTGGCGGGAAAGCCGGACCCCGACACCTTCGGCGAGGCGCTGGTGCGGCTCGGGGCGCGCCCGGAGCGCTCCGCGGTCTTCGAGGACGCTGCCTCGGGGGTCGCGGCAGGGCGAAGCGCGGGCTTCGGGCTCGTCGTCGGGGTGGACCGCCACGGCGACGCCGAGGACCTGCTCGCCTCGGGCGCGCACCTCGTGGCCCGTGACCTGGCCGAGGTCGAGGTGGCCGGCCACGGACCGGCGAGCGACGGCTGGCACCTCGAGGAGCCGGAGTCCGACCCCGAGCGCGAGGGGATCCGAGAGACCCTCTACACCCTCGGGAACGGCTACCTGGCGACACGCGGGGCTCGTCCGTACGTGGTGGCCGATGCAGCGACGCACTACCCGGGCACCTACTTCGCCGGGGTCTACGACCGGTCCGCGAGCAGGGTCAGAGACGAGGTCGTCGAGCAAGAGGCGATCGTCAACGCGCCGAACTGGCTGCCGCTGCGCTTCTCCATCGACGGCGGTCCACTCGTTGGCGAGAAAGGCACGAAGGTCATCAGCAAAGGCCTCCGGCTCGACCTGCGCCGCGGCCTTCTCAAGCGCCGCTTCGACGTCGTCATCGACGAGAAGGTCACCTCGGTGCTCGAGCGGCGCCTGGTCTCGATGGCCACCCCCCACCTGGCCGCCATCGAGATGACCCTGGTCGCCGAGAACTGGTCGGGCACCCTCGAGCTGTGGTCGGGGCTCGACGGCGCCGTGGCGGACACCGAGACGATCGAAGAACGCCTACTCGTCGGCCGCCATCTGGAGATCCTCGATGGCGGCGAGGAACCTCCTGATCTGATCTGGCTGGCGACGCGTACCGTGCAGTCGAAGATCGCGCTCGTCCAGGCGGCCCGCACGACGGTGAGCGGGGACGAGAAGGCCCGCGTTCTGCTTTCCGACGGCGGCCGGCTCGCCCACGCCGTCACCGTTCGCCTCGAAGAACACGGCCGGCTCACCTGCGAGAAGGTCGTGGCGTCCTACACCTCACGCGACTTCGCCATCTCCGAGCCGATCGGCGCGGCGCGCGCCGCGGCGAGGCGCGCCGGGGGCTTCGCCTTGCTCCTCGAAGCCCACGAGCGGGCGTGGGAGGAGCTCTGGCGGCGGGGCGCAATCGAGCTCGGGGACCGCCACCTCGCCACGCAGCGAGCCGTCAACCTGCACCGCTTCCACCTGCTCCAGGTCGCCTCGCCGCACGTCATCGACCGCGACGTCGGGCTCGGCGCGCGCGGCCTGCACGGCGAGGGGTATCTCGGTCACGTCTTCTGGGACGAGTTGTTCATCCTGCCCGTGCTCACCCTGCGGTTCCCCGAGACCGTCCGTGCCCTTCTCTCCTACCGTTCCCGCCGGCTGGAGGAGGCCCGCCACGCGGCGCGGGCGGCGGGCCATGTCGGGGCGATGTTCCCCTGGCAGAGCGGGAGCGACGGGCGCGACGAGACGCCCGAGGTGCTCTACAACCCGCGCTCGGGGCGTTGGGTGCCCGACCGCTCGCGCTATCAGCGCCACGTGGGCCTCGCCGTCGCCTTCAACTACTGGCAGTACTGGCAGGCGACCGGCGACATCGAGCACCTGGTCCGCCACGGGGCGGAGGTGATCGTCGAGATCGCCCGCTTCTTCGCCAGCTTGGCGGCCTTCGATGACACGCTTGGACGGCACCGGATCAAGGGCGTGATGGGACCCGACGAGTTCCACGACGGCTACCCAGGAACAGACGAGCCCGGGATCGACGACAACGCCTACACGAACGTGATGGCCGCCTGGCTCTTCGGGCTTGCGGGCGAGCTCGCCGGTGTGCTCAAGCGAAGCGGCCGGGCCGGGGTGCTCGAGCGCCTGGGGTGCACGAGCGAGGAGCTAGGCCGCTTCGAGGGGCTCTCCCACACCATGTACGTGCCGTTCTTCGACGGCGTGCTTTCGCAGTTCGAAGGCTACGAGGGCCTGGAGCCGATCGACCTCGAGGCCTACCGGGCCCATTACGGCAACATCGGGCGACTCGATCTCATCTTGGAGGCCGAAGGAGACACGGTCCGGCGTTACCAGGTCGCCAAGCAACCCGACGTGCTCATGCTCCTCTACCTGTTCTCGGCCGAGGAGCTGCGCGACGTGCTCGGCCGGCTGGGCTACGAGCTCAGCGCGCAGACGATCCGGCGCACCGTGGCCTTCTACTCGTCGCGCGCGACCCACGGCTCGTCGCTCTCGCGCGTGGTGTATGCCTGGGTCACCTCGCGAAGCGACCGGCGGGCCTCGTGGCGATACTTCTCCGAGGCGCTGGCGCTCGATCTGCATGATTCTCAGGGCGGGACGACCCGCGAAGGCATCCACCTCGGGGCCATGGCGGGGACCATCGACATCCTCGCCCGCTGCTACAGCGGCCTCGAGGTGCGTGCAAACGCGCTGTGGCTGAACCCGAGGCTCCCCCGCGAGCTCGACCGGATCGCCTTTGCGCTCCAGTACCGGGGCCACCTGCTCTACCTGGAGATCGACCACCGCGAGGTGCGCGTCGAGGCCCGAGGCGGCCCGCCGACGTCGGTCACCATCCTCGTGCACGGTCGCCCTTACACACTCGGACTCGGGGAGCGGCTCCTCCATGAGCTCGCCTGAACAGCAAGGGGCCCGCTTCGAGCACGACATGGCCGAGCTTGGTGTCGTCCGTCCTACCTACGAGCCGCCCAGCTTCGACCACGTCGACGACGTGATCTCCCTCGCCGCGGAGCTCGTCGCCACCGACACCGCCTACGTCCGCGACGGCAATGTCTACTTCCGCGGGCAGGCGGTGCACGAAGCCGCCGTGGCCGCGGGAATCCCCGACAAGGAGATCCGCTTCGGCTGACCGCGCGCACAGCGTCTCGGCAGGGTCCCCTCGACGACGAGGGGATCGATCTCTACACGAGGAGCCGCTCCGGCGACCTCGGCGATGCTCGCCGCCAGGCGCTGCCTAGCGCCCTCGGCGAGTTTTCCCTCGTCCACGGGGAAGTAGAGCGACTCGCCGAAGTCATACGGCCGCTGCAACACGATCAGCTGAAGGGCACCAAAACCACGATCCTCTCCAGTTCCCAGAACAACCTTCTGACCGTTCCACGCCCTCATACGCCGGGGGGTTCCTGGGTGCCCGCTCCACGATCTCTGGCACCTTCCATGGGCCACGTCCAAGCACGTGGTGTATGACGACCACCACATCTGCCTTCGGTTGTTGTTCTAACTGACGTCGGCCAGCTCTGCCAGCTCCACCTCCTCCCCGGTGCCGTCCATGACCCGAAGACGCGCCTTCGTGAGCGACTCGACACCCATGTAGCGCCGGGCCACGGCCCACTCGTCGTGCTGCTCGGCGAGCACCGCTCCGACAAGACGGATGACGGCAGCGCGGTTGGGGAAGATGCCGTCCCTTGAACTGGGCTTTTTTGGTGGGCCGTAGAGGACTCGAACCTCTGACCCCTTGCGTGTCGTGCTCACCATGCCGATGTTTCCATGTATCAGCAATTGTTGGATTGTGCCATCTACCAGGCAGTTCTTGGAGATGGCGTCCGACTGGTGTTGTCCCGTGCCGGCAGTTTTCACAACGTCTGTGACCAAAATGTGACCAACGGAGCGGGGCGAGTTGGCTCCAGATTGAGAGGGCGGTCTGGCAAATCCCATCGCGAAACGCTCCGTCCCTCCTGTCTCATTATCGAGGCCCGAGTCCCTGTCACGGACGATGGCGTGGAGGTGACATGATCCGGGACTCGATGGGACGTCGTTGGTGGGTGGAATGTTGGGCGGTCTCTCCTACACGCGACGCGGTGCCGGCCCGCTCGCGATCAAGAACGCGACGGTAGACGGATCGGGTCGTCGGAGTCGGCGACCTCAAAGTCCCGACCTAGTTCGGCAGGCGTCAGGTGAAGCGAATATGGTGCTGCTGCAGATCGCTTCGGCTGAGATGGGTTCGCCGTAGCGGACCGAGACATCAAAAGGATTGCTGAACTGCCCTGGGTTCGGTGGAGACTCCCGCGCTTTGATGTGCGCGGCACCGGTTGGTCCCGTCAAGGGGCAGTATGCATCACGCGGCGAGTGATGTGAAGAGGGTTGAGCCCGTTGGCGACCGACGTGGCGTCGACCCACTCGAAACGCACCCGCTGTATCGCCATGTAAGCCCCGCAAATGGTGGGGGTGGCCCCGACCACTGGGGCAAAATCATCGCGTGGTCGCCTTGTGGTCCCAGTACGCCGCCTCGAACTCGGCCGGCGTCATCCGGCCCAGCGAGCCGTGGAGGCACTGCTTGTTGTGGAACTCCACCCACTCGGCCGTGGCGAGCTCGAGCTCGTAGGCGTCATGCCACGGTCCGAGGCGCTGCGCGCACTCGGCCTTGTACGAGGCGTTGATGCTCTCGGCCAGAGCATTGTCGAAGCTGTCCCCTTTGGATCCCACCGACGGTGCCACGCCGGCGTCGGCAAGCCGGGTGCTGTAGACGATCGACAAGTACTGCACGCCGCGGTCGGAATGGTGCACGAGTTCTCCCAGGTGTTGGCCACGTCTCGTCCAGATGCCCATCTCCAACGCGTCGAGGGCGATCTCCGCCGCCAGGGTGGTCGCCACGCGCCAGCCGACGATGTAGCGGGCGAACACGTCGGTGATGAAGGCGGTGTAGGCGAAGCCGGACCATGTCCACACATACGTCAGGTCCGCCACCCACAGCTGGTTGGGGGCGGCGGCGCTGAACTGGCGCTTGACCAGGTCCTCGGGCCGAGCGGCGGCCTCGTCGGAGACGGTGGTGAAGGTCTTGGGTCCGCCGCGCACCACGCCGGTGAGCGCCAGCTCCCGCATCAGACGCGCTACTCGGTCCCGGCCGACGTCAAAGCCTTCCCGCTGCAGCTGCCACCACACCTTCTCGGCTCCATAGACCCCTCGATAAGCCGAGCGGTGCACCCGGGCGACCTCGGGCTTCAGACGCTCGTCCTCGAGGGAGCGGGCCGAGGGCGGGCGAGTCTTGGCCGCGTAGTAGGTGGACGGGGCGAACTGCAGCGCTTCGCAGATCGGCTCGACCCCGAGCCGGGACCGGTGCGCGTCGATGAACGCGACTACCGCTGGGACCGGCGGTCGAGCTCCGCCCCGAAGAAACTGGCGGCCGACCGGAGGATCTCGTTGGCCCGGCGCACCTCCTTGAGCTCACGCCGGAGGGCAGCGATCTCACCCTGCTCCTCGGTGCTCAGTCCGGGCCGGGCGCCGCCGTCGATGTCGGCCTGCTTCACCCAGTTGCGCAGGGACTCCTGGCCCACATCGAGCTGCCGGGCGACTCGGGCGATCACTGTGTGGTCAGCGGGGTCCTCCCGCCGCAGCTCCTGGACCATCCGCACGGCCCGTTCCTTGATCTCCGACGGGTACCGGCGCTGGGCCGGGTGCTGGTTCTTGGACGTTGCCATGACTCCTCCGTTTCCAAGCGAAAGAGTCTCCACAATTTCCAGGGTGGATCATGCACACGAAAAAACAGCGCTTGGGGTATCCAACCCCAAACGGCGCTTTTGCAGTGACTTGGAAGGACCCTATCGGCAGCGTGAAGCGAAATAGCTGGCCTCATGCAACTCTTTGCGTCGAGATCGTGCGGCCATGCGCTTGGACTACCACCGTCCCCGGGTCGCGACCAGTAATGGGGTACCGACCTCTTAGCAAGACTCCCCCGGTAGCGTGTCCGCCTCTATAGCCCGAAAGCGACAGATCCAGGCCAAACCCCAATCCGGCGGCCGTGGTGGCCAGACCGATCAGGACCATGATTCGGGCAGGACGCCTTGGGGGTGGACTGTACGACAGGTAGGTAGTTGGTGAACGTGACCTGCCGAAGATATAGCAAGCGACTGTGGGGGTAGCCCACGGCCGATGGCAGCCACGCATGGAAGGCGATCCACAGCCCACCCTGGGTGTCGGTGAACAACGAGGGTCCGCCTGGTCCGGACATCGCGGTTCCTTGCGAGACCACGATGGAATGGTCAAATGGTTTGGAGCAGGGGCCGGTCGGACCCTGGCAAACCGCCACGCCGATGGCGTAGTTGGCGCTGTTCCAGTTGTTGGCCGAATAGAAGAGGTAGTACCGGCCGGCCCAAGGCAGCATGGAGGGACCCTCGACGACTCCCGCTTCCCACCCTTGACTGGCCTGCAACAGGGCCGTCGGGGCCTGGCCGACGAGGGTGGTGCCGTCGGCGCTGAGCTGCTGTGACCAAATGGTCGGCGCCTGACCTTTCGCCCCCTGCGATTTCCACGTGAGGTAAGGGGTGCCCGCGGCGTCGACGAACGGGCTCGGATCGATGGATCCTCCGAGGTCCAACTGGCACACGAGCGGGGTCGTGGAACTGTCCACGAAGGGTCCTCGAGGATCGGCGGCCACCGCTACCGAGATGCACTCCTTGCCCGTGAGCCCATAGACGGCCGCGTAGTAGAGCACGAACGTGCCGTTGAGCTCGAAGACGCCCGGGGCCCATGTGTAGCCCGGGAGCGCCCACGACGCCAGGTGCGGCAAGGCGTTCCCGTCCACAGTCCAATGGATGAGATCGGTGGACTGGATCATCTGGATGTTGCCCACCGCCGAGTTCGTTGCGTAGCCGTAGTAGATGCTCCCCACCCGAATGACATCGGGATCGGGAAAGTCGAAGGGGAAGACCGCACCGCCCCTGCTCTGCCCCTGCAGTGTCTGACAGCTGCTCGATGCCGCCGATATAGAGGTCACGGCGCCGTTCTGGTCGCCGACGGCGATTTGGTTGAGCGCCTGCTCCACTCCGGCCAAGCAGGTATTGAGGGTGGTGATGTCAATTCCCTGGAAGGCGAGGCCCGTGTTGGCGTTCGCCAGGCTGCCTTGGGTACTCGCCAGGCTGGCCTCGGCCGCCGAGAGCTCCCTTGACGTGTTGTTGAGCGCCAATTGCAGCGTGTCTCGCTCGCCGGTCGTTGAGGTCAGGCTGGCCTCAGCCGACGACAACCGCTTCAGCGTGATCCCCAGGCGCGACCGCGTGGCCTTGAGCGACGATCGAGCCTGGCGCAACTCGGATCGGACATGGAGATCCGAGAGGAGCCCGGTGGTGAGCAATGCCAAGGCAGCGATCCCTGCCACGAAGGCGATGGCGCGTCTGCGTCGGCGAACTGACCTCCGACGCGGCGCGGACTCCGATACCGACACCTCTACCCTGGATGACTCGGTGACCTGAGCAGGGGCCTGATCGAAGAGCGCGCTTGAGAGTCCACTTTTCAAGCCAGGCTCTCGATCCATTGGGACCAACTCCCGACGCCAAACCCTGTCGCAGCGCAAGAACTACCTGTTCTCGAACCGCGGGAGAGTGCCATGAAGGCTAACTGGACAGCGGTAGCGAAACTAAGTCGGCCCAGGCGGGATGTGCCGGACCCCACAGACCGACTACCCCAGCCGTCGGAGGCTCACCCTCAGCCCGACCGGGATCATCAGCCCCGAGCGATTGCAGGCGGCCGGTTGCGGCGTGGTTGCCACCACCCCAGGCCAACACCGGCAGGGAGACCAATGGGTCGTGCTGGGCGTCTGACGTTTGTAACGCAATTTGGCAATTTGACGAAAATGTAGGAACCGGGCGCTGGTCGCCAACGTCATTAGGGGATGATGACGAGAAGCAGGCGGATTGTCGGACTCGGTGTGGTCGTCACGGCCATTCTCCGTGCATTGCCTCGAGCCCCAGTCCCGCACGACGTCCTGACCCAGCACCACGGGTTGACGCCGGGTAAACCCGCAGAGCGTTTCCTCAATATTGAGGATGTACATTGACGTCCTGTCTGGTCCGATCAGACAGGGGACCCTCGGCGTCCTGCGTCGACGGGGCCACCTCGTGAGACAGGGGATCCGATGAGACGCTTTCCGATTGTCGCCGCTCGCATCAGTGTGGCCGGCGCCGTGGCGCTGATCGCGGGTTCAATGATGATTGTTGGCGTGACGGTGCAGGCCCTCACTGCGCCCGCCTTCGCAGACACTTCAGCGTTCGAGCTCTTCTGCACAAATACGCCGATCGGCAACCTGGTGTTCAACGACGTCGTGATGACGGGCAGCCTGTCGCCGGCAGCGCCCTCGCCCGGCCAGCAGTTCAGCCTGGCCAATTTCCAGTCGCAGGTGACCGTCCCCGCCGACATCGTCCAGGAGGCGACCGCCGTCGGGAACACGTCCATCGCGGGCACCGCCTCGGCCACCATCGTCGCCACCGGTGCGACACCGTCGTCGTTGTCAACGGGCTCTCTCGCCTACGCCCAGACGATCCCGAACCCCGTCCCGGCGTCGGGGGTGGTGCTGAATGCTCCGTCGACACCCGCGACCATCGGCCCGTTCACCGCCACTAGCAGCAACATCTCGCTCTCGTTGGGATCGTCGATCACGATTACGTTTAACGACATCGCCATCCCGGGCGCGCTTCCTCCCCTCAACTGCTCGGCGTACCCCAACGACGTCATGTCGTCGGGCTTAGCCCAGGCGATTCCGCCGGGGCTGCCCATCTCGCCGGTCATCGCCGCCGCCGGGAGCGTTCCGACCCCAACCACCGTGCCCGCGGGCGCGGTGACCGGTCCCTACGAGCTGTACTGCCCGCACACTCCGGTGGGTGACCTCGTCTTCAACGACGTGACCACCTCGGCCACCATCTCGCCCGGCACCCTCTCGGCCGGGAATCAGTTCCAAGTCTCGGGTTACCAAACCGACATTCCCATCCCGGTGGGTGCCGTCACCGCCGCGGTCGGGCTCGGCAACGGCAGCTTCGACGGCCTGGCCGCCAGCTCTGTCGACGCGTACGGGGCCACGCCCTCGCAAGTACCCACGGGCTCGATGGGATTCGACGTGCCTATCCCCAACCCGGTGCCCTCATCAGGGCTGGCTCTCGACATCCCGTCGTCGCCCACCACCGTCGGGCCCTTCACCGCCACCGGCGGGCCGGTCACCATCGCGCAGGACCAGTCGGTCCTGGTGGTGGCCAAGTTGTCGAGCAAGGCGTTCAAGATGTCGTGCACCGCCTTCCCCAACGACAGCATCGCCACGTCGGGGTCCACGAGCACCCCGCCGGCCGCCACGCCGATCCGGCCCATCATCGCCACCACCAACGCCTCGGGGACGCCGATCACGACCA
>DATKQM010000064.1:0-20308 GCA_035532735.1 Acidimicrobiales bacterium
CCGTGGCCGGGTCCTTCGCCACGACCACGGGGACGGCCACCCTCGACAGCCGTGACACCGCCTCGAACCTGGGGTCGGCCTGCTCGGGCACCGGGCTGGACGCCGTCGCCTTCGGTGGGAACGCCACGCTGTAGGTCGACGCTGTAGGTCGACGTGCGGGTGCTGAGCCCGCGGGCCGCAGGCGACACCTGAGACCCGCGGGCTCAGTCGCGCGTGTGGCATGCATCGCCGTTCTTGGGCGGACCCCGCCCGCTACCGGCGTCTATACACAGCTCGCAGACCTCGACGACATCAGTGGGCCCACCATCTCAGCGTTCGTGTACCGGAATATATCCTTGGATGCGCTGGTTGGATCGAGCAGCGGGCGGTGACGTCTAGGGGTAATGCAGGTGCCAATGACCGGTCCTTCTCGTCGGGAGTCTCCGAGTGGCGAGTCACCCCCGGCGGCACCGAAGGTGGACGAGGCACTGACGGGCCGACGCAATCGCCGCGTTTCGGCGTTGGTGCTCATCATCGTCGCGGTCCTCGTGCCCTGGACCGGCTACCTCGCCTACGCCTTGCCCGCGCGATACGACGCCCGTAACTGGAACGTCCTTTGGGCTGGATTCGACGTGTTGCTTATGGTCGTCCTCGCCTACGCGGCCTGGGCGGCATGGTTTCGACGCCAGATCATGGTTGCCACTGCCTTGGTCGCTGGGACACTCCTTGTGTGCGACGCGTGGTTCGACGTCGTCACTTCCTTCGGCACACCCGACATGGTGATCAGCCTGATTACTGCCCTCGGCGGCGAACTGCCGCTCGCGATGTTCTTCTTCTTGTTGGCGCGCAGGATCATGCGGCGGACGATCGAGGCGTTTCACCGGGCCAGCGGCGCTCCGGGTGCCCCTCCCCGACTGCGCGATGCGGCCGTACTCTTCGCGATCGTCAGGGCACCCACGACTGGGAATCCTGGTCCCGACGCGCCCCCAAGTTGACGCCAATGGCAAGCCGACAAGGGCGTGCACGGCAGGCCAGCTCGGTTGTGTTGTCCTCGCCGAGCCTCCCTCGATCTCAATCGAAGATTGTGGTGCGCGTCCATAGAGCCATCAACCCCGCTTCTCGCACGCGGCGCAAGGGGTAGGGAGTCCGGTACCTGCCGGACGAGCGAGATGCCGGCCGTTGGGTGTGCGGTCCCGGCGTGCAACCCTGGGAGAGGGCGGCTAGACCACGATGCGTGGAGCACTTCATCTCGTCCTGGGGATACCTGGCTGTGTTCGTCCTCACGGTGGCCGAATCGGCGTGCGTCCCCATCCCCTCTGAACTCACCCTCGGGATAGGCGGGGCGCTCGCCAGTGGTGCCACGCTTTCGGGTGCCGTCAATCACCACCCACTCAACTTGGCCCTGATCATCGTCATGGGGGTACTCGGATCGGTTGCGGGCTCCTTCGTCGCCTACGCGGTGGGCCGCACCGGCGGGCGGGCCTTCCTCGATCGGTTCGGCAAGTTCCTGTTGCTCACTCATAAGGACCTCGACCGGGCCGAAGCGTGGTTCGCCCGACGCGGGGACTCGGCCGTGCTGATCGGCCGGGTGGTGCCGGTGGTGCGGACATTCATCTCGTTGCCGGCAGGCCTCGCCGAGATGCCCCTAGGCCGTTTCGGCATCTACACCACGATCGGTGTGACCGTGTGGGTCACCGTGCTATCGGGCATCGGCTACGGCCTCGGCGGCAGCTATCACTCGATGGTGATGGCTCTCGGCGATGCCTCGTACGTCGTTGCTGGTCTGGCGGTGGTGGCCCTGGCTGTCGGCCTGATCCACCGAGTGCGGTTGGTACGCGCCGAACGCGCCCTTCCCTCGGCGGCAGGCGGTCAGGCGGCTCGCGCGGAGAAGAGGGATGACGATCGCAGGTGATGCCCGTAGGCGCAGGGGATCGGAACACCCGGTCCAACCGTTCGAACATGTAGGTCCAAATCCGGAAAGGGCCCACGGTCGTTGTGTCGGACCGGACATGATCCGGCCACTTGTCCCGACCCAACGAACCGGTGGAGGTCCCATGCTTGTACTCGAGCCGGTTGTCGTCGACGCAGTGTGGCAGTCCTTTGTCGCGTCATCAACTTTCCCAGAGGGTGGAAGCTTCAGGGATCAGGAGGCGATCGTTGCCACCTTCGGTGAGGCTTCCTGATCGGCAGGGACCAGCTCGTCGGAGGAGTTCACAGACCGGTTCTTGCCAGAGGCCTTTGCCGAGAGCCTGGGCCGTGGCACCTTGGACACCCCTGAACCCGGGCGTAGCGTTCTGTCAATGTCGAACGTTGGCACCAGGAGCCCCGCCCACCGGGTGCTCGAGGGTACCTGTCTGGCCGACGCCGAACCCGACCGAGCGACTCCGACACACGGCCCGGGCCAGACGCATGCAGGTTGCGATCGGGATCGGCGCGCATAGGTGCCTTGCAGGAGAAAGGTCGGCCTCGAAGTCGACCGATCGTCCGACGCCGACTAATGTCCCGACTATCGCATCGGCTCCGACGAGACGAGACCCTATGGCGCCGATGTCGGCCAAGGAAAGTCCGTCGTCTTAGCGGCAAGTTCCCTTGCCCAGGCGCGCTCAAGGCCATCGTCGAGTTCGCATAGGCGCTCTTCGGGGAAGGCATCGGCCAGCTCCCCGAGCCTGCAGAACCTGGAGACCCTTCGATTGGTGCGGCGAGCATGTCGCAAGGTAGCCAGGGCGACCGCGGCGACGGCGACGCCATAGCACGCCAAGACGAGCAACGCTCCGAGGAGAGCTGCTGCCCCGGCGATTCCGACCAAGCGGACCAGCTCCATAACCCGAGTGTGCGTCGTCCCGACACGGGGCAATAGGGGGTGACCACGCACCGCGCCACCGAGAGTTCCGAGGGAGATCGCCGTGGTTTCCGGGTCGCGCATCGGCCGTCGAGCACGGGACGAGCCCGACCGGCGTAGCGTGGAACCGATGGACGACCAGTCGCCAGGTGCTGTCCGCCAGGTTCGCGTGGTCATCGTCGAGGACCACGCCCTGGTCCGGCAGGGGACGGCGGAGCTGCTCGACCACGAGGTGGACCTCCTCGTGGTCGGCATGGCGGCCGACGCCGAGGAAGCCCGCCGCATCCTCGACACAGCGAGGGCGGACGTGGTGCTGGTGGACGTCGAGCTTCCCGGGATGAACGGGATCGCCCTGGCCGGCGTGGTGCGCGATGCATTCCCCGACGTCCGCGTCCTCGTCCTGAGTGCCTATGACAGCTACGCTTATGTGAGCGAGGCCCTCCAGGCGGGCGCGGCCGGCTACCTGCTCAAGACAGCGTCGGGATCCGAGCTGGCCGACGCAATCCGGACGGTCGCCAACGGCGCCATAGTGCTCGACCGCGCCGTCTCGCAACGGGTCCTGCGGCAGTCCCCGACGGAAGGCTGGACGGCCTCCCGCCATGCCGGGCTGACGGCGCGGGAGGTGGAGGTGCTTCGACTGATCGCTCAGGGGATGGCGAATAAGGAAATCGCCGCTCAGCTCGGCCTCGGGCGACGGACGGTCGAGGGATACGTGTCGGCCGTGCTCTCCAAGCTCGGTGTGGAGACCCGCACGGCGGCCGCCCTGTACGCGCTCGACCACGGCCTCACCCCGCCGCACCGCAGGGACCCGCCGACATGACGCGCCAGGACCGTAAGGCCGGCGCCGTCATCCGGAGCGCGTTACGACCTCCGCTGCGCGAGCCCCGGTTCTGGGTCATCCAGGCCATGATTGTCATGCTCGCCGGTGCACACCTGTTCGTCGATCTCCACGCCAGTATCGAGTCGCAGCTCATCCCGGTGGGGATCCCCGTCGTGCTGCTCTTGGCACCGGTCAGCTACGCGGCGGTGTGTTTTGGCCTGTCGGGAGCGGCCGCCACCGCGACCTGGGGCATCGTCTTGTGGCTGCCCGACCTTCTGCTCCCCCACGGTAAGGGCCACATCGGCAATGACCTCGTCGAGCTGCTTGCCGTTGCCGGCGCGGCCTTGTTCGTCGGCTATCGCGTCGAGTCGGAACGACGCGCCGTGATGCGGGTCCGACATGCCGAGACCGAACGCCATGCCACCGAGGTGCGCTATCACCAACTTTTCGATGTCAACACCGCCCCGATCCTCGTCGTCGACGACTCCGGCATGGTCCGCGACGCCAATCCGGCGGCGGCGGTCCTGCGTCCCCCCAGCGGCGATGTACTCGGGCGCGGCATCGTGGAGGTCCTGGGCGAGACAGACGAGGCGCTGTTGTCCGCGGCAAACCAAGCTCCACTGCTCGTGCACTTGGCCGGCCGGGAGTTTCGCGTGCGCGTGGCCGAAGTCGACACTGGCGTGGGTGGGAGCCTTCTGCAGATCGTGCTCGACGACGTGACCGACGAGCGGATGGAGCGGAGCCGGGTCCGCCGGTACGCGGCGCTCGTCGTGGGCGCCCAAGAGAAGGAGCGTCGGCGTCTCGCCCGGGAGTTGCACGACGAGCCGGTCCAGCGGCTCGTCCACCTGGCCCGGCGCCTCGATCGACTCCGGACGATGTCCAACGTGCCTGTTGCGGTGACGGAGGGGCTGAGCGAGGCCCGTCAGCGCACGCTCGAGGTCCTTGAGCACCTGCAAGCCGTTACTACCGGCCTGCGGCCCCCGGCGCTCGACCAGCTGGGGCTGGTGCCCGCGGTCCGGGGGCTGCTGGCCGGTATCGAGGACGAGACGTCGCTTCGCAGTGAGCTCTGCGTCGAGGGTGTCGCGGCGCGTGTCGAGGAGGAGGTGGAACTGACTCTCTTTCGGACGATCCAAGAGGCGCTGAACAACGTCGTGCGCCACGCCGACGCCACGTCCGTCGCCGTCCGTCTCGCCTTCGACCCGGAAGTCCACGCCGTGCGCGTCGAGGTGGCCGATGACGGCCGAGGCTTCGACCCCGAACGAAAGGGGACAGACGTCGAAGACACTGACCTCGGGCTCCTTGGCATGCGCGAACGTGTCGACCTGCTCGGCGGGATAGTGGAGGTAGTCTCGGCGCCGGGCAAAGGGACGGTTGTGCGGGCGACGGTCCCGACACGCTGAGGCGGCGCGCGCCGACGGATGCAATCGTCCGGGCGGGTGTTCTCCACCCTCGTGCCGGGCCGCGTCTGGTGGCGCTATGAGGTGGCGGGCGCCGAGGCGCGGCGTCTGCCCGGTTCGTCTCCGAGCGTGGACGCGTGTGCTCCCTCGAGAGCCTGGGCCACCCGCCGCAGGAACGCCCGGACGGTGGCCTGACCGAGACGGTGCAACAGGGCGTCGTCGAGGACGTGCCCCGCCCGCCCAAGTGGAGGGTGGTACCAGCCCGAGAGGTGCAGCTCAGCCCGCTGTGCATCCACGGGGCGCACCGACAGTTCGGCCTCCATGCGGGGGAAGAGGCCCGAAGGCCCGGTGGCTTCCCAGCGCAGCGGCACGACGAACTCGTCCCCGTCGCGGCGTGAGTCGCCCAAAGTGACGACGACGGTCTTGGCCAACCATCCCGGTCCCCCGGGCCCGATACGCATCCGAAGGGCCTCGCCATCGGCGTGGGCCTCCTCGGCCAGGGGTGCGAGCCACCCGCTGGTCGACTGCAAGCGGACGGTGACGAGTTCGACTCCAAGCTCGACCTGGACGCTGTCGGCGAAGGCCACCGCGTGGACGGCCAGGCGGTGGGCGTCGGTGGGGACCGGGTAGGTCCCCACTTCCAGCGCCCGATCGCGCTCGACGAGCTCGGCAAGCGTGGTCGACGCCAGCACCTCGCGCAGGGCGGCGCTGGCCCGTCCCCACGTGGCGTGCAGTGGGCACACCGACTCCCAGCGACATGGCCCGTCACCCATGGCGCACCGATCGGCGACGAGCGTTCCCTCACCGGCCTCGACCACCTCGAGCAGGCTGATGGTCTCGGCCGACCGCGCCAGGCGGTACCCGCCGTCCTTGCCCGCCTTGGAGGTGGCCAGTCCGGCCCGAACCAGGTCGGCCAGGATCTGCGAGGCGAAGGTGGCCGGTACCTCCATCTCGGCCACCACTTCCCGAATCTTACGGACCTGGCCCTCGGCGCGGGCCAGGCAGATCGCCGATCGGACCACGTAATCGCCCCGCTTCGACAGGGTCAGGTTCACCTTGAAAAGTGTAGCGAATCACTTGACGTTTTGACAAGCTCAGCTATATGCTCTACGTAAAGTTACTTAGTTGACGTACCGTAGAATTACCCGACCGGTGGGATGGAGGTCGCGATGGCCCTGGCGGTGACGCAACAGGAGACCACGTCGGCGAGTCCGCCGACCGCGCCCGGTGGGGGCCAGACCGACCCGATCGCCGTGGCGGTGCACCTCCGGTCCCCGATCCGGACCGGCGTGGAAGCACGGTTCGCCCCCTCCGACCCTCCCCGGGGCTGGGACGTCACCCGGTTCCCTCGCGTGGCGCAGCTCGTGCGCAACCGCCGGTTCCAATTCTTCCTCATCCTGCCCAACCAGATCGTCTTCTGGGGCGTCATCTTCATCGGGTTCCTCGGTACGGCGGTGCCCGGGCTCAACTTCGGCACCGCCATCACCTGGTACGTCTGGTTCTGTCTGGTGTTCGTCCTGATGGTGGTGGTCGGGCGGGCGTGGTGTGCCATGTGCCCCTTCGGGGGCTTCGCCGAGTGGGTGCAGCGCCGGAGCTTCTGGCGGCGCACCCAGTCCAGCCTCGGTCTCGGACTCAAGTTCCCCGCCTCGTTGGCGCGCATGGGCTTTCTCATCCCGGTCGCGACGTTCTTGTTGCTCACCTGGATCGAGGAGTACGCCAACATTGCCGGGCCAGGGAACCCCGCCTTCACGAGCATGATGGTCATCGGGATCGTGGCCTCGGCCCTAGTGTTCTTCCTCGTGTTCGAGCGGCGAACCTTCTGCCGCTACATCTGCCCGCTTACGACGCTCGTCGGGACGGTGGGGGCGATGGGGTCCGTCGCCGGCTTTCGCACGCGTGACCGCGACCTGTGCCTCGCCTGCCCCACCAAGGACTGCATGCGCGGCGGCACCGACGGGTACGGTTGCCCCTGGTACACCTGGCCAGGCAGCGCTGACTCGAATCTTTCGTGTGGGTTGTGCAGCGAGTGCTTTAAGGCCTGCCCGCAGGACAACATCGGGCTGTACCTCCAGAAGCCGCTCACCTCGGTGCTCACGCCTCGCCGCCGGCGGATGGACGTGGCCTGGGCCATCGCCACGCTCTGGGGGCTCGTCCTGTTCCAGCAGTTCAACGCCACCAACGTGTTCACTGCCGTCGACGCCTGGCTGAACGCCACGCTGCACTTCCCGCACTACCCGAACCCGGTGGGCTACCTGGGCATGATCGCCCTGGCCACGCTGGCGACAGCCGCGGTGGTGTGGGTGTTCGCCCGGGCCTTCGCCCGGCGCGACATCGCCGTGGAGGACTCCGGTGCATTCGTCGACCGCCGCACGCGGTTCACGCTGTACTTCGCGCCGCTCATGTACGGGCTCGTGCCCGTCGTCGGTGCCGACTATTTCGCCCGCCAGCTGCCGAAATTCCTCACCAACTCTCCCCGGGTGCTTCCCGCCTTCGGTCACCTCGTCGGGGTGGGTTCGGTGCACTCGGCGCTCTACAACGCCTCGCTCGTCGGCTCGCCGGTGGGGATCGTCGCCATCCAGGTGGCCGTCGTTGCCGTCGGGACCGTGGTTGCGGCGTGGGCCACATGGCGCATCGCCGGACGTGAGCTGGTGGGCATCTCACGGAATCCCATGGCCATCCAGGTCGCCTCGTTCGGTCTGGTGCTGGCCTGCGGAGCGGGCGCCTGCGTGCTGTACGTGCTGATGCACGCAGCATTCTGAGGAGGAAGACGGCCGATGACCACGACCGCAGCCACCACCGACACCGCCACGGAGCACTCGGCCCGGTTGCGGGCGCCTCGCGGCCACACGCCGCGCGTCCGGGTCTTCGTCGACCGCTGCGCCGGGTGCCAGGAGTGCGTGGTCCGCTGTCCTACCGGGGCGCTGTCGATGGACGCCCGGCGCTGGGTGGCCGTCGCCGAGGATGCGGCCTGCGTGGGCTGCCGCCAGTGTGTGCGCACCTGCCCGTTCTCGGCGATCGAGGTCGACGGTCCGATGCTGGTCGATTCGCGGGTCGGGCTCGAAATCCGTCATCCGGCCCTGCTCGAGGGGGACACGAGCGAGATCCGTCACGGGATCGGCTCGTGGAGCGTGGCGCTGGCCGAAGCGGCACGGTGCCTGGCTTGCCCCGATCCCACGTGTGTGCGGGGCTGCCCGGCGCACAACGACATTCCCAGTTTCATCGGTGCCATCCGCGACCGCAACCTCGCCGGGGCCCACGCGATCTTGCGCCGCACGAGCGTCCTCCCCGACGTCTGTGCCCGGGTGTGTGCCCAGTCCGCTCAGTGCGAGGGGGCGTGCAGCTGGTCGTTGGCCGGCGGGGAGCCGGTTGCCATCGGGGCCCTGGAGCGTTTCGTCTGTGACCAGGTGCCAGTCCCGCCTCCCATGCCGGCGCCCGCCGGCGAGCTGTCCGTGGCGGTGGTGGGCTCGGGGCCGGCGGGCATCGGGGCGGCCTGGGAGCTGGTCGAGGCCGGGGCCGCGGTCACCGTCTTCGAGCGCGACAACGAGCCCGGAGGCCTCCTCGGCTGGGGGATTCCGGACTTCTCACTGCCCGACGCCGTCGCCCGTCGCCCCTGGGAGCAGCTCGAAGCGGCCGGCGTGGACCTGCACTGCGGGACCGGGGTCTCGGTCGCCCAGCTCGACAAGCTCCTCGAGGCCCACGACGCCGTCGTGCTGGCCAACGGGGCGTCGTCTGCGCTGCGCCTCCCTGTCCCCGGGGCCGACCTCGACGGCGTGATCGACGCCACCTCGTTTCTGAAGGGGGCCAAGGCGGTCTTCGACGGGACCAGTCTCGCCGAGCTGCTTCCCGAGCTCGCCGTGTCGGCCCCTGCCACCCCTCGCGTCCTGGTTCTCGGTGGCGGCAACACAGCCATGGACGTGGCCCGCTCGGCCCGGCGTCTCGGGGCGGCGGCGACGTGCATCGAATGGCTCGATCGCCGGTTCGCCCTGGTCCGGCCGGACGAGTTGGCCGAAGCCGAGGCCGAGGGGGTCAGGGTGCGGTTCTCGGCCACGGTGCTCCGCCTGGTCGGAGACGATCACGTCGAAGGTGCGGTCCTGGCCCGCACTCGCCAGCGGAGTGCGGACCGGCTTCCGAAGGTTCTGCGCGGAGTGTCAGTGGAACTCGCGGCGGATCTCGTCGTCATGGCCCTGGGCTACCGGGCCGACCCCGCCTTCGCACCAGCACTGCCCGGGGCGCCGGTGCGCCGCCGGGCACAGGGCCTGCCGGACCGGCGCTGGCAGGCGAGCGGGGTGCTCGCCGCTCCGGGGTCCGCTTTCGCCCAACACTTGCCGGTTGGCCAATTGGCCCTGGGCCGCGAGGTGGGCTTGTCGGCCGCGGCGGTCCCGTTCCGCGACCGGCTGTACGCGGCCGGCGACGCGCTGGTGGGACCGTCTACGGTCGTTGAGGCCATGGCCCAGGGACGACGCGCCGCCCGGGCGGTGCTGCAGGGGGCGTCTTTCATGTCGACGGAGCCAGCCGCCATCGGCAGTGCAGCGCCAGGCTGACCAACTCCGCATCGCCCGCTCAGGGGCAACGTCAAGACGTACACGCCGCCGTCGACGGGACATCGATGGACGGTCCTAACCAGCGCATCGCCTGGGCAATCGCCGGTTATGGAAAGTAGCTGACCATCGTGACGCAAATCGGCAACGTGACTTACGCCGTGGCCAACGACGAAGGCTGGGCAAATGTCGGCGCCACGGCCGACACGGCAGTCCCGCTGTCGAGTCCGGCCGACGCTGGTGGAATCAGATGGGACGCGACGGGTTCTCCGACGCCGAGCGGATCTATGATCACCGCGCATGCCCGGTGGTTCGCACCATCATCGAACTCATCTCGGCCACCGCCACCGGGCTCACCATCCAAGCCGACCCCCCGGGTCGCAAGCTAGAAGTAGTGCCGCCGGCCTCCTACGGCGTGGCCGAGTGCCCCGAGGAGCCAGAGGGCCGAGCCGACCACGAGGACGATCATTCCGATCGACCAGACCATGGGGACCCCCGTAACGAATCCGATGATCAGAAGGAGCATGCCCAGAATGATCATGGAGCCTCCCGGGCGTTGCTGCCTGTCGAGTTGGCAGTTCGATCCCACAGTCCGTTGATCCGACGACGCGGACAAAGCCTGCTTGCGACGATGCCGATGCAGAGAGCCATCCGACTACTTGCGATGCAGCGCCTCCCTGGCTTTGTCGACAACCTCTTCGACCTTCTCCTCGGCTTTGTCGATGACCTCTTCGACCTTGTCCTTCGCGTCAGAAAGCTTCTCCTTGGCCTCACCAGCTCGACGGTCGGCCTTGCCTTCGGATTCCAGGTCCTTGTCGCCAGTAAGAGTCCCGACGGCCTCTTTGACCTGGCCCTTCACCTGATCCGTCTTTCCAGCCATCGTGCACCATCCTCCTTCGTCCGAGACTTGGCGGTGCGCTCGGATCGCCCCTTGGGCGCACTTCCTAGCGTGGCGCAGGATCTCGCATCTCACTAGAGGCGATAGTCCCCCGGTTGGCCCGACACCCTCGAGCCGAGGGGGGCGGCCACCGAAGGGGCGTCTTCCCGGAGTCAGGTCCACGCCTTCGGTGCGGCCAACCCCGCCAGGGAGGGTCACCACACGGCAAGAAGTAGTCGATGGCACCCGGATGTGGTCGAATTCACGACCCTCGGCCCTGGTGTTGGGTGGTACTGGCGACGGACAATGGCATGCAAGGAACACTGTACGGGTCCGTGAGTGGCATGAACCCCGGCGCTTGAGGACGGGGCATACCATCCGCGACTGGGGCGAGGAGACCGACATGACCGAAGATCGGGGCGAGGCCAAGTGGAACGTCGCCGAGTGGCACGGCAAGATGATCTTGGATCGCAATGGCGAGAAGATCGGCAAGCTGCAAGACATCTACGTTGATGTCGAGACGGACGAGCCGCAGTTCGCCACGGTCAAGGAGGGCTTCATCGGCCGTCACTTGACCTTCGTCCCCCTGGGCGGGGTTCAGGTCGGTCCCGATGACCTGCGGGTCACAGCCACCGAGGATCAGGTCAGGTCTGCCCCCGACATCGAGATGCATGGCGAGGAACTCTCTCAGGCTGACGAGTCAACCCTCTATCACCACTTCGAGATGAACTACACCCCGCCCGACACCGAGAGCGGACGCCGCCTCGCCCGCCGTTGAGAACTGGCGTTCTGGGGTGGTGATCGACCCATTCGACCCAGGGAGCGGGCTTCGGGAGATCGTGACCCCACACCGCGGCACGTCTGGCATCGCGGTACGGGGCTGCGGCCCGTCACCGAGACAAGGTGTTAGCCGAGGAACGTCGGGGACGCCAGCGTGGCCGAAAACCTGATCGCCGACCTCCTCCATGACGCCGGCCACGGCGCGCCGGCCGAAAGGGACGTCGCTGGGAGGGGCCTGACGAGGACGTCGCTGAGCGAACGACCGTCGCCGCCGACGGGCGGACCATCTCGATCAGCTCCCACGAAGAGGCACTGGCCCGCGCCCGCACGCGTCAGGCCGAACAGCGTTGGCGTGACGATTACCGGACCACGCGCCGAACGTGGAACGCACGCTCGCCCACCTCATGCGTCGCAAGCACGGCGGGCGCCGGGCGCGCGTGCGCGGCGCGCAGGAAGTCGACGCCGATTTCCGGCTCCTAGCCGCTGTCACCACCTGGCACGCCTCGGCGTGCTCGCAGTTCGTTCGACGAACAGAGGATGGGTGGTGGCGCGTGGCTGACAGTCCCGAGAGTGTCGGCGTGGGTCGTCTCCATGTCCGGTTACTGCGATTGCCATCATGGATCGACCGCTCGCAACCGGCAGCCGTCGGGACTCCAGCCCCTGGTGACACCCGTCTCACGACACCCGACGGGCCGTCGCCACGCACGAATCGCCCGATTCACACAAGGCGCGGCCACTTCTCGGGTCGCTCTCCTGCGGCCGTGGCCCGCTGTTACGGCTTCAACGCCAGCAAGTGGTAAACGAGAAACGCCGGCCACACCATGGCCTTCATGATGGCCAAGAGCACCAGCCAGAACGTTCCCGAGTGCGTGTGGATGTAGTAAACGAGTGCCCCGATGAAGCCAAGGAACCAAACACCCCCGGCTCCGGCAGCGCCACCCTTCTTTCTGTTGTCGGCCACGGCTACATCCTTCCCCAGGCAAGAGTCTGCGAGCCAGGGCCGTTGGTCACCAAAACGGCTCGACGGCGACGTATGGGCAGGGTCTGGCTTCCTACACGCGAGAACGGGCCGGTTCTCGCCGTATCGCTCCGGGATGCGATTTGCGGGCGGTCGGGCTCCGGCGGGGGGCGAGCTGGAGCGGCACGTTGCGGAGTGCCTACGGTGGGCTTCCTGGCTGCCCGGTCCGGCTCAGATGTGGCCCTCCAATAGCGAGGCCATCTCCCGGTATCGAGAAACTGGAATCAGGTGCACGCCGTCGAATGCGCCCGAGTCCCGAATCGCAGTGATGAGTTCGCAGGCGATCTCGACGCCAGCCATGCGGTCTCGTTCGATGCGATCAATGATGGGCCCGGGTACCGCGAGCTGAGGGATCTCCGCCGACAGCTTTCTGGCCATTGGGGAGCTGGCGATCACCATCACACCGGCATAGACGGGGCCATCGAATCGGACGGACCCTCGCCACTCCAAGAGATCGTCGAGAGAGAACGTCACCTGGGTGAGGAGGAAGTCGGCGTCCCGCTTCCACGCCGCAAGGCGCTGGAGTCCCGAGGCCACCCCAAGCCGAAAACGCCCGTCCTCGCCATCCTGGGAGAATCCACGTGCTTCGGCCAACATCGACCGCACAGTGAGGTCGTCCGAACGGGCACCAGTCTCGGGCCGGTCCCCGTAGACGAAGAGGAACTCACTGACGCCGTACGCAGCCGCCGTGAGGAGATCCCGGCGAAAACCCAGGACGTTTCGGTCACGGGCGTTGAGGCAGGCGATGGCACGACCCCCCATCAGCGCCACCTCGTGGGCCACGGCGATGCTCGATACCGTCGCCCGACCGATGTGGTTGTCGGGGATGAGGAATGCCGAGGCAATTCGGCTGAGCACTCCGATCTGGTGCCGAACGTGCATGAGATCTGGTCGGGTGGCAGGTTCGACTTCGCATATCAGCTCGAAGCCGGGCGTGCCCACGGACCGCAACAATACGAGGCCGTTGGAAGGAAGTCTTCTTGCTCGCAGCTAACTGCCCGCAACTGCTCGGGCCTGACTCAGGCCCAGGACACGCCGACCGTCCAGGATCGCTTCCAGTCGTCGTTGCCAATCAGATCGTCCCCGGCCCTGCCCGATCGCCCACGGCATTTCTGCGCCTACTCTCTTTGACCCCAGGCCGGACCCTTACGCACGATGGCGAGCGAGTGCTCTCTCAGGCGTCTCGGGTCATCATTCGCCACGCTCCGAGGGCCGTCCAGCCCACAAGCCACGCCACGATGACGCAGACGGCCACGGTGGTGGACTCTGGCAGCAGCCCGGCATTGCCTCCGCCGCCGCCCGGCCCGCCACCCCCACCGCCGAGCACGGGGAGGCCGCCAGGGCTCAGGTGGGCCGTGGCCAGGCCGACCACCGTGCGCTGCAGGTTCGACAGGTGGGGGATGCGCGCTCGGGAGAGGATGGGGGTCAGCACGACCTCGAGGACGATCATCATGACCACCGCGACGGTCCGCTGCCCAATCAGCGATCCGAGCCCCAACCCGACGACGAACCCGATGACCGCTTCGAGCTCGAGCCACAGCCCGCTCTTGATCATGAGCGAGGTCGACGGGTAGAGGAACTGCCGCGAGTAGTCCGCATAGTTCGCGCTGGCGATGAGGTGGGCCACCTCCCTGATCTGGGCCTGGGAGGGTGATGGTTGGCCCTGGACCCCTGGGGGCTGCTTGAACACCCGCCCGCCGGGTCCGTTGCCGCATGGGGTGGCATTGAGCACTGTGGGGATCGCCGAGGCGCTCGGGGTGGACGGTCCGATCCTGATATCGAAATTGCAGATGACCTCGTCGGCATGGTCGGCAGCCCAGCTCTGGAGCCCGGCACGCGACAGGCCGACGGGCACGTCCACACCTTGGAAGCTGAGCTTGGTCGGTGCCGCGAACACGCACACGGCGCAGACGATGGTGAAGCCCACCGCCACCAGGGGCACGATGATTGCGAGCCCGGCGGGGATCCTGGCCACATACAGCGCCAGGCGCGATCGGCCAGTGACCACCAGGTGTCGGAACATTCCTTCGCCGAGATCGTCGGATCCAGCGGTGGCGCCCAGGGTCGCGGCCACGATGAAGCCGAAGATATACAACACGCCCGAGACCAGCGCGCTGTAGATGGCATAGCCGCCGGCGGGTCCGTAGGTATGCGGCGCAAAGGCATGGAGCAGCAGCCGGATGGCCAAGAACACCGTGGGGATGCCAATGGTCACCAGGATGAGGGCGATCATGAGGCCGCGACGCTTGCGCAGCTCCATGAACCGGGTGGAGATCATCGCCACCGAAGGGATCCACGATCCCCGGTGGTCCGGTTTCGCCGCGGTCGTCGACGGGACAGGAGCCGAAGCGCTGATGTCGGGCAACATCGTCATTGCGATTCCCCCAGTCGGCTCGTGACCTGGAGGAACCACGACTCGAGCGAGGCTTGGACTACCTGGAGCCGGTACACCGAGATCCCGCCGTCGACGAGCACGCGGTTGACCTCGGCGACCACATCGCGCCCGGTGCCTGCCGGCAGGGTGACACCCAACCCGGTCGGTGCAGCGGTGACCTCCGCCCCGTCCGCGGCGCCGATGACGGTGGCGGCAACGAGCGCCCTGGCGCGATCGGGATCGGAACACTCGACCTCGAGCACGAGGGACGTGCCGGCTAACAGCTCGGAGATCGGCCCCTGGCGTACGACACTGCCCCGGTCGACGATGGCCACGGCGTCACATGTCCGCTCCACCTCGTCGAGAAGATGGGAGGACAGCACGACCGTCCGGCCCTCGGCCACGAGCGAAAGAATCATTTCACGCATGTCCTGCATGCCGGCGGGGTCGAGCCCGTTCATCGGCTCGTCGAGGATCAGCAGCTGGGGGTCGCCGAGCAAGCAGGCCGCCACCCCGAGGCGCTGGCGCATCCCCATCGAGTACTTGGCCACCTTGTCGTCGGCGCGGTGCAGGATGCCCACCCGTTCGAGCGCCGGCCCGATGCGGTCCCGTGCTTCGCTCTCGCGGGCGGCGGCGAGGATCTGAAGGTTCTGCCGGCCGGTCAGATGGCCGTGGAACCTCGGCTCGTCGACGATGGCCCCGACGCGTGCCAGGGCCTTGTCGCGATGGCGGGGCACCTGCTGTCCCAGCAGGAACATCGTGCCGGCATCGGCGTGGGTCAGTCCCAGCAGCACCCGGATGAGCGTCGTCTTGCCCGCCCCGTTGGGACCCAGGTAGCCGAACGCGCATCCCCGGGGAACGAGCAGCTCCACGCCGTTGACGGCGACGTTCTCGCCGAAGCGCTTGGTCAGCCCGTGCGTCTCGACAGCCCACTGGTTCTCGGCGGCCTGCTTGTCCGAAGGAGCGGACAACGTTGCGGTGGTCATCCGATGCTCTTTCTCCTATGGCGGTTGTCCGTGGGCCCGTGCGGCCCGCGAGAGGACTCTTGCAGAGCAAGTTAGCAAACTGTATCTTGTGGTGCATGGGAAGCGCAGAGGGTCGGCGGAGCCAACTGCTGCGGGGCGTCCTCGACCTCTGTCTTCTGGCGGTGATGGGAGAGGGACCGGCGTACGGCTACGAGATGACCAAGCGGCTCCGGGCGCGCGGCCTCTCCAGCGTCGGGGAAGGGTCGATCTACCCGCTCCTCGGCAGGTTGGAACGAGATGGCCTCGTCGAGACCCGGCGGGCCGCGAGCAACGGTGGCCCCCCCCGCAAGTACTACAGCCTCTCGCCCGAGGGTGAGCGGGCGCTCGCGGCCGGTGTCGGCGAATGGAAGGCAGCGCGTGACGCCGTCGATGGTGCCCTCGGTCTGATCGAAGCGGAGGTAGGGCCATGAGTGAGTTCGTCGAGGAGTGCCGCCGGGAGTGGCGACGGCTCGGAGTCCCAGATCAGGTGGCCAACGAAATGGCCGCCGACCTGAGAGCCGACCTCCAAGAGGCCGAGGCCGAGGGAGGTTCGCCGGAGGACGTGCTCGGTAACGGTGCCTTCGACCCTCGGCGGTTCGCGGCGGCGTGGGCCGTCGCTCGAGGTGTGACGAGCCCGCCGACTCCCCACCATCGATCGCCCTGGCGGTCGCTGATCGCGACCGCACTGACGGCTCTCCTGGGCCTGCTCGCAGTCGGCGCCGGTTTGGCCCTGATGGTCGGGTTCCGCGGGCACTCGTTCGCCATCGCCGTTCACCGCGCCGTTGCGGGCCCTGGGCCGATCCGAATCCTTCCATCTGGCCCGAACCGAATCGTGCTACCCGGTATGCGGGGTCAACCGATCGTTGGGACGCAGATTACAGGCGTCGGCATCCAGGCCCTTGCGTTGGTGGTGCTCGTCGTAGGTGTCGTGGGCCTTGCACTGTTTGCTGCCGTCTTCTTCCTCTGGTCGGATTGGCCTGGCTCTCGGCGAGACCGCCGCAGCCGCGGCCAACGAAGCCCGAGCTGGAACTGACGCAGCGCGCTACTCCGTCTCTGACGCCTGCTGCAGTAAGGGCGCTAGTCGCTTGTGGCCAGTCACGACGGCGGAAGCAATACCTTCGAGGACATCGGGCAGCCGCCCGCCATTGCCCGGGAGGAGTACGCCCCTAGAGCCACAACGAGACCGCCGACACCGAGGCCGAGCGCCCGCCGCCACGGATTTACCCCTCGGAGCGACTCGTCCAGGGCCCACCATCCGAGGGCGACGACCGCGGTCCAGTTGATGGCTGTTCGGACCCAGGTGCGAGCAGGCACGACCCGGCGCAGGACGACGGTCGCAAGGAAGATCCACAACGGAAGGTTGGGCAGTTGGGCGATGGCGGTTCCGGCGCTCTCGGGCGCACTCTGGCCCGCACTACCCCCCGGGTTTTCCGTGCGCCTCCTACCGGCACTCCGCGGGTCCGGCGTGTGTGTCACTGTGACTTCGCGTCGGCAAGGATCCGCTTCTTCCGACCTCAACACCTCACCGCCGCGGTTCCAGGATGACGACCGCGGTCTCGATCGAGCGGAGTGCCGCGTAGGCGTCGAGGTTCTTGTCGATCTCTCGCCACCGTGACCACAGCCGTTCCCGCTCCTCGCCGCGGGCGGCCCGGCCGGTGACCAGACGCGGCCCGTCGGCAAGGTCGACCCGAGCGTCGGGGTGGGCCTGCAGGTTCAGCCACCATGCCGGCTCGCCCTCGCCCCAGCCGTTCATCGCCATGGTGACGAGGTTCGGCCCATCCTGGAAGTAGCCCACCATGACGCTGCGTTCGAGGCCGGTCCGCCGACCGACAGTGCTGAGACGCATGGCGCCCCAACCGTCGGGCTTCGGCCGCCACAAGCCCAGACGACCGCCTGTCAGACGGTACAGGCGGCGATGGGTGAACCAGAAGAGCCGGCTGAACCAGCGAGGAGGAAGTCGGGGCTTGGCCTTCGAGACGGGCATGTGTGCTTCTCCGTGGCTTCTACGGCCCTCAGGTCAGCTTCAGAAGTAGGGCATGCATCGAGAGGGTTTCGGTCCAACCCGTGATCAGCGCAGGGAGAACGGCGGGTATCGATCGGTAATGAGGAGGAACGCGTAGGCCTGGACCCGCAGGCCCCAGCGAGCGACGCCGACGACGTAGTCGAACAGCGGTCGGGGGTATCGACCAGTGAACAGGATGGCGAACCAGGCGAGGATCACCGAGACGACCGCGCCGATCGCAAGGAGGAACAGCAAGATGAAGTGGGGGATGGCGAGGAACCATTTCACTAGTGGGAGCCAACGGTTCAGGTCCCGCTCGACGTCGGGGTAGTCGAGGTCCAGCGCGACGGTCTGGTGTTCGACCGTCGATGGGTACTTGTCGGTCAGGAGCGCCACGTACGCCCCGATGCGGGTGGTGAAGCGGGCGAGTTCGAGTACGAAATCGAACCACCAACGGGGATATCGCCGCCGGAACAGGATGAGCAGCAGCGTGGCCACGGAGAGACCACTGGTGATGCTTGCCGATGTCGTCGTGACCCAAGTACCGTTGCCTGTCTGCACACTTTGGCTGCCCTCACCGATCAGGACGCTGCTCACGATCACGATCGGGATGACCAGGACAAGTCGGAACGCTGTTGTGACACGGTTGAGCCGATCGGGGTAAGCGATCTCAAGGCGCGCCGGGTACGGCGCTGCCACGCCAGACGTGACCGGCGGGCCGGCGGGCGCCGGCGGTGCGTCTTCGATATCGGACATCGGCCAGCCCTCCTACAGGAAGCACCCCAACGTGCGACGCCGTCGCTCATTGTCGTCCGGCAGCCTGGTGTCGACCAGGGTCGAAGGTCACCACGACGATGACAACAGACCCGCTGTTAGCCCTGTCAAGGAGGCAGTACCGACGGTCGCCGGCCTCACTTCCAGAACCCACGCAAGACGCCCTCGCCGCGAACCAGGATTATGACTCGACTCGTGCGTCGGCCACATACGCGATCTATCCCAACCGGGCGAGCAGTCCAGACCGTCTCGAACGTGACGGTGGGGGTCACCCAGATCGGGCATGCAGAAGGTCACCGACAACGGGCTCGGGACGCGCCTGATCGTCGGCTCGGTGTGCGGGCCACGCCGAGACTTACGACTTCTGCAGTTTCCTGGGCGCATTCAATCCTCGGGAGGGACGCGCAAATGTGCCGATGCCGGTGACCCAGCACCGAGATGCGACAGCGCAGTATTCGCGGCCGAAGGCGTTACCGCTCAGGTCGGATCATCAACCGGCCCTGACTCCCAGCGCGTCACCGGGGCGGCCAAGAACACGATCACCAAGCTCCTCCTGGACCTGGGCGAGGCGTGTAGCGCCTACCAGGACGAGGTCTTCCACAACCTGAAGATCGAGCGGGTCAGTGCGACGAGATTTGGTCGTTCGTGGGGGCCAAGGAAGCGCATGTCATGGAGCAACACCCGGACGCCTACGGGGACGTGTGGACTTGGACCGGCATCGTTGCCGACACGAAGCTGGTCCCGAGCTGGCGGGTCGGCGAGCGTACCGGCCGCGACTGCTACATGTCTCTGACCGACCTGCGCTCCCGGCTGGCCCCTGGCCGAATCCAGCTCACCACGGATGGCCTTGGATCCTACGTTCAGTGCGTCGAGCCGCTGTTCGGTGCCGACCGGGTGGACTTCGCCCAGCTCGTCAAGATGTACGAGTCCAGCCAGGTCGAGACCCGCTACTCGCCGGCGAAGTGCACCGGCATCGACAAGCGCACGATCACCGGCCGACCGGATCCCAAGCACATCTCGACCATCTATGTGGAGCGGCAGAACCTGACCATGCGGATGGGGATGCGGCGGTTCACAAGGCTCACCAACGCCCTCTCAAAGAAGGTCGAGAACCACGCGGCGGCCGTGAGCCTCCACTTCGCCTGGTACAACCTGGGCCGGACTCACCAGACCCTCCCTAAAGAAGGCCGGGCGCCCCACAACGCCCGCCATGGCTGCCGGGGTCGAGACCCACCCCTGGTCGACCTTCCAGATCGCCGCCCTGCTTGACTAGCACCTGATGGAGCCCGCAGAGCTGGAGCGCCGAGGCAGGGCGGTTCTTCGTCTCTTTGTCGCCTCGCTGGCCGTGGGGGGCGCCGGGTCGATAAGCACAGCGGTCGGCCTCGGGCTGGCTGAGCACAGCATCGGCTGGGGCTTTGCCGGCGCCTTCATCTTCCTTGGGGCGGGCATGTGCGTTTGGCTCCTGGTCGCCGTCGCCACTGGCAACCTTGGGAAGGTGGGTCGGCTTTACAAGCAGGTTGCCCGTCAGATGTTCGGCCGTCGGCCGCCGGATTCGAACTGACCCACTACCCGAAATGCGACCCCTTCGGTACTCCATCAACGTCACATTGGACGGGTGCTGCGATCATCGTGCAATCCCCGCGGACGAGGACCTGCATCGTCACGCGGTCGAGAACCTCAACCAGGCCGATGCCCTTCTCTTTGGCCGGGTGACTTACGAAATGATGGAATCAGCGTGGCGGTCGCCGGCGCCGACGGGAGCGAGACCTGATTGGATGGAACCCTTCGCCCAGACGATCAACGCGACAAAGAAGTACGTCGTGTCGAGCACCCTGAAGCAGGTCGATTGGAACGCGGAACTCGTGCGCGGGGATCTGGGCAAGGCCGTTCAGCAACTCAAGCGGGA
>DATKQM010000065.1:0-19745 GCA_035532735.1 Acidimicrobiales bacterium
CTGCCTGCACGTACCCCTTCCAACGCTTCGCCTCCGCCCTCACGGACGTCGACGCATGGTTCGGGGCCACCGTGGATCGCTATTCCTTCGATGTCGGACTCTTTCATTCCTTTCTCCATGCCGGTTTATCCCGGCGCTCTAGCTGTCCTGAGTCCGCAGCGACCCATACCGCTCGTCCCAGACACCGGTGTCGAGGGCCCGGCCCGCCTCGCCGGCGCACAGGAACGGATCGATGGCGTTGACACCGAAGATCTGGTGCAGCCTCGGAGGACATCTCGTCGACACGACTCCGAACGCGGTCGCGCCGATCGCTTCGCACTCCTTCACGACCCGCGGTGCGGCGTCGGCATCGACCCGGTAGCCGACACACACTGCCCGGCCCCGCCGAGCCAGGACGAGGGCGGCGGCGGCCCCGATGCCCCGGCTCCCTCCCGTGATCACCGCTACCTCGTCACCGCTACCTCGGTCACGGCCACGTCGGTCACGGGCCAACGCCACCCGGGCCCGAATGGTCTTCTCGAAGGCGATGGCGACCCCGTCCCGTCAACGAGCGGTCGATCCGCATCCTCGCGGCCCAGTCGGCGACGTTGTTGATCGTCGTGGCCGCGGCACTGCTTATGACGGGCAACGCGTCCGGCCTCTACCGGGAGGCGGAGGCACCGGGGGGTGTCGTGGCCGGCATGACCGACGCCTCGGTGCTCCTGATCGAGATCCTGCGCTAGCGGCGGCGCTGATCAGAGCACTGGCGCGCTCACAGGGCGGCCAGCGCCAAGCCCAGTGCGGCTGCACCGGCACAGACCACGAGCGTGCCGAAGGCATTGCGGAATGCCTCGCCGAGCGCACCTTCCTCTACGAGACGCACGGTCTCGAAGCTGAACGTGGAGAAGGTGGTGTAGGAGCCGCAGAAACCCGTCCCGAGGATCACCTTGGGCGTCTGTGGGAAGGCGTGGTAGAGAGCAAGGCCGGTCAGCACACCGAACACCAAGGATCCACTGGCGTTGATGATGAATGTCCCCCATGGGAAGACACCTTCGACACGCTCGGCGATATAACCGTCGACGAGATACCGCAGCGGCGCGCCGATGGCGGCCGCGACTACGAAGCCCAGCCAGGCCAGAGGGCTCACGGCTCAACCTGACCGGGACGGCCCACGTACTTCACAACCTCGACATCGTCGACGATCACGAGACCTTCGGTGATGAGCTCATCGAGGTCGCGGAGAAACGCCTGGATGCGTTCGCCGGAGTCGACGATCACGATGGCGATGGGGAGATCGTCGGAGAGAGACAAGATGCGCGTGGTATGGATGTGGTTGGAGGCCCCATAGCCCTCCACGCCACGGAAGACACTGGCTCCGGCCAAGCCCGCCTTGTGGGCGCGGTGGACGATCTCAGTCGCCAACGGAGTGTGGTTGTAGTGGTCGGCCTCGCCGATGAATATGGTGAGACGCTTCTGGTGGCCTTCGAGCATCATGACGTGCCTCCTCGGTGTGGCAATGGAACTGTTCGGGCGATCCAGATTCCCGCCCACACGGCGGCGAACCCGGTGGCCAAGCTCACGGCCGCATACGCGACGCCTGTCGCAGCGTGTCCCTGTTTGATCAACAGGTCGCTCTCCACGGCGAACGTGGAGTATGTGGTGTACGCGCCCAGGAACCCGGTGGCGATGAACGGTCGCAGATAGCGGGTGGGGGGGAAACGTTCGAGAACGAAGGCCATGAACAGTCCGAGGAGAAAGCTTCCCGAGATGTTGGTCACGAACGTCGCCCATGGGAAGGCCCCGGGCGCCACGTGGATCACCTGAGCGAGGCCGTAGCGGGCGGGCGCCCCGGCCGCGGCCCCGAGGGCGATTGCCAAGAGCACCGACGCCCGGGCCCGCGCGGTACGAGCGGAGCGACCGGCGGACCCACCGGCACCGAGTGGGGCGGAGTCGGCCGGAGCCAGGTCCGGGTCGATCGGCAGGTGCTCGCCGGTGTGGTCGTGCTCGCTCGCCAACGATTCTCCCGGGCCGCTCGGCGACCTACGCAGGAGCGCGGGTCACTGACAACGGGCCACCGTAGGCGAAACCCCGGGCCACGCTGGGAGAATGCCGACCATGGACCAGCGGCTGCGCGTGATCACACCGGGAGTCCGAGACCTGGGCCGGGCCCGCGCCGCGAGGGCGACCATCGGACGTGAACCGGGCACGACGGTCTGGGGCGGCCACTCGGGGATCTTCATCGATCTCGACGGTCACCCCTGGGAAGTCGCCCACAACCCGGGTTGGCACCTCGACGACGAGGGCCGGGTGAGCCTCGGGAACTGACGGCCCGGGGGCAGCGCGGCCTCGACCTGGCAACGCTCAGGCGGTGACTGGCTCGCCCAACGCGCCGGGCAGGGCCACGCGCCAGGCCCCGAGGGCGTCTGAGACGGCCAGGTCGAGCAGACCATGCACGACGATGCGGTCGCCATCCGCCGATCCGATGACCCGGGCCGGGACGCCGGCGTCCTGAGCCCGAGCGAGCACATCGTCGGGACGCGTCGTGCCCAGTACGACACGCGACGGGGATTCCGAGAAGAGCTCGGCAAACCCGGCGACGCCGTCGACGATGCAGCCCACTCCGGCTCGCACCGCACTTTCGGCCAGCGCCAACGCCAAGCCGCCGCCCGACACGTCGTGGACGGATGTGAGCAAGCCGTCAGGGACGATTCGGATCATGAGTGCGAGCAGGCGAGCATGGGCGGCGAGATCGAGTGCAGGCAGGGTCCCGCCACTGTGGTTGTGACGCTCCACGGCCCAACGCGATCCGGCCAGCGACAGGTCGGTGTCACCGAGCAGGACGAGCGATGATCCCGCCGTGAAGGCCATCCCCGGCGGCCGGCGGTCGAGGCGGTCGATGACCCCCAGCACGGCCACCACCGGCGTGGGGTCGATGTCGTTGCCGGCACTGGCGTTGTAGAGGCTGACGTTGCCGCCGATCACCGGGATCTCGAGAGCCCGGCACGCGTCGCCCATGCCGTCGATGGACTCCGACAGCTGCCACATCACCTCGGGATGCTCGGGGTTGCCGAAGTTGAGGCAATTGACCAGTGCCGCAGGCCGGGCGCCGGCACAGGCCACATTGAGCGCCGACTCGGCGACGGTCATGGCCGTGCCCAACCGGGGGTCGAGCGCGCACCAGCGGGGATTGGAGTCGGTGGAGATGGCCAGGCCCCGGTCACTGGGGGGCAGGCCCGGCGCCGCCAACCGGAGCACCGCGGCGTCTTCGCCCGGACCGACCACGGTGTTGAGGAAGAGCTGGTGGTCGTACTGACCGTAGACCCACGAGGCGTCGGCCAGGAGGGCGAGCACATCCGCGCCGATCTCCTCCGACGTGACCAAAGACGCCACAGAAGACAGCCCTCCACCCGGATCGTCGCGCCGACGCGCCTCGAGATCGGCGGGAGCCGAGCGGGGGCGGTCGTACAACGGCGCGTCGTCGGAGAGCGAAGCGGCGGGGATGTCGGCCAGCACGGCGTTGTCTTGCGACACAATGCGCAAGCGACCGCCGTCGGTGACGGTGCCGATGACCGTGGCCCGGACCTCCCAGCGTTGACAGACTTCCTCCACCGCGGCGCGATCGGCGGGGGTGACGATGGCCAGCATGCGCTCCTGGCTCTCCGACGTCATGACCTCGAAGGGCTCCATGTCCGGCTCCCGGCGCGGGATGACGTCCACCGCCACGTCCATGCCCATGCCGCCGCGCGCCGCGGTCTCCGAGGTGGCACAGGCGAGACCGGCCCCGCCCAGGTCCTGGATGCCCACCACCAGGCGGCGGTCGAGCAGTTCGAGACAGGCCTCGATGAGCCGCTTCTCCTCGAAGGGGTCACCGACCTGGACGCTCGGGCGCTTGGCGTCGTCCCCACCACCTTCACTACCGAAGGCCGCCGAGGCCAGCACACTCACGCCGCCGATCCCGTCGCGCCCGGTGGACGACCCCAGCAAGACGGCCAGGTTCCCCTCGCCCGTCGCCGCGCTCAGCACGAGGCGTTCGATGGGCATCACCCCGAGACACAAGACGTTCACGAGCGGGTTGCGTGCATAGCCCGCTGCGAACGTGAGCTCACCGCCGATGGTGGGCACACCGACGGAGTTGCCATATCCCGAGATGCCCGCCACCACACCTTCGGTCAGCCATCGCGTGCGGGCGTCGTCGAGGGTGCCGAAGAACAAGGGATCCATGAGCGCGATCGGTCGGGCCCCCATGGTGAAGATGTCACGGAGGATGCCCCCCACACCGGTGGCCGCCCCCTGATAGGGCTCCACGGCTGAGGGGTGGTTGTGGCTCTCGATGCGCAAGGCGACAGCGATGCCGTCGCCGGCATCGATGACCCCGGCGTTCTCACCCGGCCCGACGAGCACATGTGGTCCCTCTGTCGGGAGTCGCTTGAGGTGCAGGCGTGACGATTTATAAGAACAGTGCTCGCTCCACATCACGGCATACATGGCCAGTTCGAGGTCGTTGGGGGGGCGACCGAGGATCTCCTCGATGCGCGCCGCCTCCTCGTCACTCAAGCCGAGCGCCCGGTGCAGCTCCATGATCGTCACCGTACCTGGCGCGGCGATCACCCTCGACGCTTGTCGAACCCAGAGCCGGTGCCGGGAGTCACAGTCTCAGCACGCTCCGCGACTGGTTTCGGTACGCCAATAGGCGGGGCTGATTTCTGTGAAATAACCGTCCGACAAAGAGGTTGCATTGACTGCAAAGACGAACCCATAATCCGAGCGATGCCCGACCTCAAGGCAGGGCCCAACCGCCAGCCCATGTCGATCACGCACAAAGCGGCTCTGGCGCGGGGCCGGGACGAGGGACGCGTCGTCCGCCGTTACCTCGAAGCCATCGAGCACAACCGACCCAAGCGGGGACGCAAGCGCACGCCGGAGTCTGTGAGGAAGCGTCTCGATGTCGTAACCGACGCGTTGACTTCGGCCGACCCACTGTCACGGTTGCACCTGATCCAGGAGAAGACCGATCTCGAAGCCGAGCTCGGTCGGGTGTCCTCGACTGACGATCTCGGCGCTCTCGAGAAAGCCTTCATCAAGGTGGCCAAGGCCTACGGGCAGCGCAAGGGCATCGAGTACCACGCCTGGCGCGCCGCGGGTGTGAGCGCCGCGGTCCTGCATCGCGCCGACATCACCCGCACAATGAGCGAGAACGGCGGCGCCAGAACCGCCAAAAGGAAGTAGCGCAGCCCGCTGAGGCTCAGACCGGCACGGTGGCGCGCCGGGTAGCCGCCACCACGAGCGAGTCGAGCAGTCCCATACCGTCGGTAGACGAGGTCATGGCGTCACAAGCGCGTTCGGGGTGGGGCATGAGCCCAACCACGTTGCCCTCCTCGTTGCAGATACCCGCGATGTCGTCGAGCGATCCGTTGGGATTGGCGGTGTAACGCAGGACGATGCGGTCCTCGGCACGCAGACGCTCGAGCGTGGCCGCATCGCAGGTGTAGTTACCCTCGAAGTGGTTGATCGGGAGCGAGAGCTGCGCTCCCACCGTCGACTCACCGGTCAGCACGGTGCGCGTTGTGCACACCGACACACCCACCGTGGTGCACAGAAATCGCAGGCCCCGGTTCTTCTGCAAAGCACCGGGGAGGAGCCCCGCCTCGGTCAAGACCTGGAAGCCGTTGCAGATCCCCACCACCGGGCCACCGTCAGCCGCGTGCTTGGCGACGGCCTCCATCACCGGCGAGAAGCGGGCCAGGGCACCGGGGCGGAGATAGTCGCCATGGGCGAAGCCGCCGGGGAGGACGATGGCGTCGTAGCCGGCCAGCGAGCGTTCCCCATGCCAGACGAGCCCGGCCTCGGCCCGGGCCGGGCCGAGGAGTCCGAGGGCCTTGACCACGTCGTGCTCGCAGTTGCTGCCCGGAAAGACGACGACGCCGATCTTGGCGGCCATCAGCGGGCTCCCTGGCGTGTCGCGGCCGAAACCGTCCCCAGCACCGTGACGTGGGAGTCCTCGATGACAGGGTTGGCGAGGAGGCGGTCGGCCATCTCGACAGCACGGTCACGCGCCGCGGCCTCGTCGGGCGCCTCGATCGAGAGGCGGAAGGCCTTGCCGACACTGACGTCGTCGACACCCTCGAAACCCAGCGCAGGTAGGGCCCGCTCGATGGTCGCACCCTGCGGATCGGCGATCCCCGGGCGCAATCGGACTTCCACGAGGACCTCGTACTTCACGCGCGCATCACCTGGTCGCACCGTACCAGTCGGCTAGACGGCGCCCGCTGATTCGCTCGTATGCCGCGATGTAGCGCTCGCTCGTCTCGATCACGACCTCGGGCGGCAGAGCCGGCGGCGGCGGCTTCTTGTCCCAGCCGCTTCCCTCCAGCAGGTCGCGCACCGGTTGCTTGTCGAAGGCGGGCGGGTTGGTGCCGGGCTTCCATTCATCGGCGGGCCAGAAGCGCGACGAGTCGGGGGTGAGGACCTCGTCGCACAGGGCGAGCTCGCCGTCGATGATCCCGAGCTCGAACTTGGTGTCGGCCACGATGATGCCGTTGCGCTCGGCCGCGGCCGCCCCGCGGCGATAGGCCTCGACACAGAGGTCTCGGGCCTTCTCCGCCATCTCCTTGCCCACCAGATCGGCGGCCTCGTCGAATGAGATGTTGAGGTCATGTCCTTCGGTGGCCTTGGTCGAAGGGGTGAACATGGGCTCGGGGAGTCGGCTGGCCTGCTCAAGGCCCGCCGGGAGCGGCGTGCCATGCAGCGTCTTACTGGTCGAGTACTCCTTCCATCCCGATCCGGCCAGGTAGCCCCGCACGATGCACTCCATGGGGAGCATCTCGGCCCGGTGGACGAGCACGGCGCGTCCCGCGATGCCGTCCAGGCCGGCGTCACCACCCAACTCTGCGGCGTCTGTGGGGAGCTGGTCGGGATCGGCGGTGATGAGATGGCTGGGGGCGAGATCGGCCAGTTCGTGGAGGAAGTGGACCGTCATGGCCGTGAGCACCCGACCCTTGTCGGGAATGGGCTCGGCCAGGATCACGTCGAACGCCGAGAGGCGATCCGAGGCCACCATGAGCAGGCGGCCTTCCCCGGCGTCATAGAGCTCGCGCACCTTGCCGCTGTGCACCAACGTCAAACTCACCCCTCGACCTCCTCGATCGCTTGTCGGAACTTCGAGACATGTTGGAGCGCCCTGTCCAGGCTGAAAGCACGGTCGAGCGCGGCCCCGCCCATTCTCACGTCGGCGTCGGCTTCGAGCACATCCCTGAAGGGACGTTTTTCCTCCCAGGCCGCCCGGGCGTCGCGCTGGACGATCCGGTAGGCGACGTCGCGCTCCATTCCCGACTCCACCAACGCCAACAGGACCGGTTGGCTGAAGACGAGCCCGAAGGATCCCTCGAGGACATTGGTCCGCATGCGGTCGGCGTGGACGACGAGGTTCTGGACGAGCCCCGCCGCCTTGCGCATCACGTAGTAGGTCAACAGGCAGGCGTCGGGAAGGATGACCCGCTCCACCGAGCTGTGGGAGATGTCGCGCTCGTGCCACAGAGCCACGTCCTCGAGCCCCGCCCCGAGATAGCCGCGCAACACACGGGCCAGGCCGCTCAGGCGTTCGGAGAGGATGGGATTGCGCTTGTGGGGCATGGCCGAGCTGCCCTTCTGACCGGCCCCGAAAGCTTCTTCGACCTCGCCCACCTCGGTCCGGGCCAGGTGCCGGATCTCGGTGCCGATCATCTCGATGGTGGCGCCCACCGAGGCGCAGGCCCACAGCAGTTCGGCGTGGCGGTCCCGGGCGATGACCTGGGTGGCCGGCACCGCCGTGAGACCGAGCGCGCCGCAGACATGAGCCTCGACCCGGGGATCGATGTTGGAGTAGGTCCCCACCGCCCCCGATAATTTCCCCACTGCGACCGCGACCCGCGCCGCGCGCAACCGGGCCCGGTCGCGATCGGCCTGGAGACACCACAGCGTCAACTTGGCCCCGAAGGTGGTGGGCTCGGCGTGCATGCCGTGGGTGCGGCCCGGCATGGGCGTGTCCATGAACTCCAATGCTCGCGCCTTCAACACCGACACGAAGGCGTCCGAGGCGTCGAGGAGGAGGTCGGCGGCTCGGGTCAGCGTGGCGCACAGGGCGGTGTCCACCACATCCGACGACGTGAGGCCGTAGTGGACCCAGGATCCTTCAGGAGCGCCGACGGCGTCTTGGACCACGTCGACGAAGGCGGCCACGTCGTGATCGGTGACGCGCTCGCGGTCGTTGATCGCACCGACCAGCTCCGGTGTGACCTTGGGCGAACGGGCCCGGACCGCCGCCGCCGCATCGCGAGGGATGGTACCCACCTCGGCCCAACCTTCGACGGCCAGGAGCTCGACCTCGAGCCACATCTCGAAACGGGCCTCGTCGGTGAACAGCGCCGCCATCTCCGGCAGCGAGTAGCGGGGGATCACGCCACACCCGCCGCCGCGCCAGCACCAGCTCCGGCGGCAACCGCTGCCGCCGCGGCGATGTCGGTCCGGTACTGCATGCCTTCCCAGCCGATGCGGTCCACGGCCGCGTAGGCGCGCCCACGCGCCTCGGCGATGGTCGAGCCGACACCAGTCACTCCGAGGACCCGCCCGCCGGCGGTGACGAAACAACCCTCGTCGTCCAGCGCTGTCCCGGCGTGAAACACCCTCACTCCCTCGATGGCGGCCGCCGCCTCGAGCCCATCGATACGGTCTCCGGTGCGGGGTGCCTCTGGGTAGCCCTCCGAGGCCAGGACCACACACACCGAGGCGTCGGTGGAGAAGCGGGGTTCGGTGCGGAGTCGTCCTGCCGCCGCCTCGGCCAGCAGGCCGGTGAGGTCCTCGGTCAGTCGAGGCATGACGACCTGGGTCTCGGGATCACCGAAACGGACGTTGTACTCCAGAACACGCGGCCCATCGATGGTGAGGATGAGCCCGGCGTACAGGACGCCGCGGTAGTCGATACCCCGCCGACGGAGCGCTCCCACGAGCGGTTCGACGGCCTGATCGAGGACACGGTCGATGAGTCGGTCATCTACGAGCGGCACGGGAGAGTAGGCACCCATGCCCCCGGTGTTGGGGCCTTCGTCGTCGTCGTTGATGCGTTTGAAGTCCTGGGCCGGGGCCAGCGGCGCGATGCGGTTCCCGTCACAGAGGACGAGAAGGGAGCACTCGGGGCCGATCAGACCTTCTTCGACCACGATGCGGCGGCCGGCGTCACCGAAGGACTCCCCCGACAATTTGGCGGCGATGTCGGCCTCGGCCTCCTCCAGCGAGTCGGTGACGAGCACTCCCTTGCCCGCCGCGAGGCCGTCGGTCTTCACCACCCAGGGACCGGGCAGCTGGCGGAGGAACTCGTTGGCTTCCTTGGCGTCCTCGAAGGCGCCGTAGCGCGCACTGGGCACACCGGCCTCGGCCAGCACCAGCTTCATGAAGGCCTTGGAGCCCTCCAGACGAGCGCCGTCGGCCCCGGGACCGAAGACGAGGCGGCGGTCGGCGCGGAGTTTGTCGGCCAGGCCCTCGACGAGGGGTTGCTCGGGACCGATCACGAACAGATCGGCGTCGATGTCCTCAGGGTCCTCGGTCGTGACCGAGACCGGCAACCCGGAACCGGAACCGACGAATGTGAAGTGGGCCGAGTCGGCGGCCTCGGGCGAGTGGGGCGCCATGCCGGGGTTGCCCGGAGCCACCACCACCTCGGCCGTGCGGGCCAGCGACAGCGCCAAGGCGTGCTCGCGTCCCCCCGACCCGATGACGCAGACCTTCACGACGCCGACTCCACGACCTCTGGCCTCACGCCGCGAACCGGACGAATTGCTCGCGACCCGGTCCCACGCCCACCAGCTTGATGGGGACGCCGATCTGCTCGGCCAGGAAGGCCACATAGTCGCGAGCCGCGGGGGGAAGGTCGGCGAGCTCGGTCGCACCCGACAGCTCGGCTCGCCATCCGGGGAGCTCTTCGTAGACGGCGTCGACCTGGTGGAGGACGGACTGGTGGTAGGGGGGATAGGCGAAGCGGTCGGTTCCCGAGGTGTAAGCCACGCAGACCTTGACGGTGTCGAAGGTGTCGAGGACGTCCATCTTGGTGAGGGCCACCTCCGACAGTGAGTTGAGCCGGACGGCCTGGCGGGCCATGACGGCGTCGAACCAACCGCAGCGTCGGCGTCGACCGGTGTTGGTGCCGAACTCGTGGCCACGCTCCACCAACAGGTCACCCACCTCGTCGGTGCACTCGGTCGGGAAAGGTCCCGCCCCCACGCGGGTGACATAGGCCTTGGCGATGCCGATGACCTCGCCGATCATGCGGGGGCCCACCCCCGTGCCCGTACAGGCGCCGCCCGCCACGGGGTTCGACGAGGTCACGAAGGGATAGGTGCCGTGGTCGAGGTCGAGGAACGTGGCCTGGGCGCCCTCGAGCAGGACATTGCGACCCGCGTCGAGAGCGTCGTGGACGAGGCCCACGGTGTCGCCGGTCATGGGCCCGATGCGGGGCGCGTAGAGGTCGAGGTATTCGTCGCAGATCGCACCGGCGTCGAGGGGGAGCCGGTTGTAGACCTTGGCCAGGATGGCGTTCTTCTCCTTCAGAACAACCTCGAGCTTCTGACGGAAGATCTTGGCGTCGAGGAGGTCCTGGACACGGAGCCCCACGCGAGCCGCTTTGTCCGCGTAGGCGGGGCCGATGCCCCGACGAGTGGTGCCCAGGGCGTTCTTCCCGAGGTACCGCTCGGTGACCCGGTCCAGCTCGGTGTGGTACGGCATGATCAGGTGCGCGTTACCGCTCACCACCATGCGGGAGGTGTCGATGGCCTTGGCCGCCAGGGTGTCGAGCTCAGCGAGGAGGACGCCGGGGTCCACCACCACGCCGTTGCCGATGACCGGGGTGATGTGGGGATAGAGGACGCCGCTCGGCACGAGCTGGAGGGCGAACGAGACGCCGTCGACCACGACCGTGTGACCGGCGTTGTGGCCGCCCTGATAGCGGACGACCATGTCCATGTCCCGGGCCAGGAGGTCGGTGAGTTTGCCCTTCCCCTCGTCGCCCCATTGCGTCCCGACGACCACGGTTGCGGGCACGACGCTCCTCCGTAAAACGGCTCCGGATTACGCCACATTGTACCGGACCAGGGAGGACACCCTGAAGTGGCAACTGGGGTGCCGCGGTCCTCGCACCACGTCTAGCGATGGCAGTTTCACTCAATGCAGTGAGATAGCGCCCTCGGACGCGTCCACGGTGACGGTGTCGCCGTCGGTGTAGCGGCCTTCGAGCAGCGCCAGCGCCAGCGGGTCCTCGACCGAGTGCTGGATCACTCGGCGCAGGGGCCGGGCGCCGAGGTCGGCGTCGTACCCGGCCTTTGCCAACCAGTCCTTCGCTTCGTCGGTGACGACCAGGGTCAACCGGCGCCGGGTGACCCGGTCCGCCAGGGTGGCGATCTGGATGTCGACGATGCGGCGGATGTCGGCCTCGGTCAGGTGACGGAAGCGGACGACCTCGTCGATGCGATTGAAGAACTCCGGCTTGAAGAAGTCCTGGGGATCACCGGGCAGGTTGGACGTCATGATCAGCACAGTGTTGGTGAAGTCGACCGTGCGACCCTGGCCGTCGGTGAGCCGTCCGTCCTCGAGCACCTGGAGCAGGACGTTGAAGACGTCGGGATGGGCCTTCTCGATCTCGTCGAGGAGGACCACCGCGTAGGGACGACGTCGAACTGCTTCGGAGAGTTGGCCGCCTTCCTCGTAGCCGACGTACCCCGGGGGCGCGCCGACGAGACGCGACACCGTGTGCTTCTCCTGGTACTCGCCCATGTCGATGCGGACCATGGCGCGGTCGTCGTCGAAGAGGAAGTCCGCCAGTGACCGGGCCAGCTCGGTCTTGCCCACGCCGGTGGGGCCGAGGAACAGGAACGAGCCGATGGGCCGGTTGGGGTCCGACAGCCCGGCCCGACTGCGGCGGATGGCGTTGGCCACCGCGATGACGGCCTCGTCCTGGCCCACCACGCGATCGTGGAGGGCTTCTTCCATGCGGACGAGCTTGGCCAGCTCGGCTTCCATGAGCCTCGTGACCGGGACGCCGGTCCAGCGACTCACCACTTCGGCCACGTCCTCGGCGTCGACCTCTTCCTTCAACATGGCGCCGGAGCTCTGGAGCTCGGCCAGGGCCTCGGTGGCGTCCTCGATGCGACGCTCGATGTCGGGGATCACGCCGTAGCGGATCTCCGAGGCCCGGGTCAGATCACCGTCGCGGGTGAAGCGCTCGGCCTCACCCTTCTTGGTCTCGAGCTCCTCCTTCAACGAGCGGATGGTCGAGATGGCGTCTTTCTCGGCCTGCCAGCGCGCCGTCATGGCGTCTGCCGTCTCGGTCAGGTTGGCGAGTTCCTCCTCGAGGCGGGCCAGGCGCTCCTTCGAGGCGTCGTCGGTCTCCTTGGCCAGCGCCATGCGCTCGATCTCGAGTTGGCGCATGCGCCGGGTGACGACGTCGATCTCGGTGGGCATGGAGTCGATCTCGATACGGAGGCGGCTGGCGGCCTCGTCGACGAGGTCGATGGCCTTGTCGGGGAGGAAGCGACCGGTGACGTAACGGTCCGAGAGCACCGCCGCGGCCACCAGGGCGGCGTCCTGGATGCGGACACCGTGGTGGACCTCGTAGCGCTCCTTCAAGCCGCGCAGGATGGCGATGGTGTCCTCCACCGAGGGCTGGTCCACGAAGACGGGCTGGAAACGTCGCTCCAGCGCGGCGTCTTTCTCGATGTACTTGCGGTACTCGTCGAGGGTCGTCGCACCCACCAGACGGAGCTCGCCGCGCGCCAGCATGGGCTTGATCATGTTGCCTGCGTCCATGGCCCCTTCGGCCCCACCCGCGCCCACGATGGTGTGGAGCTCGTCGATGAAGGTGATGATCTCGCCCTCGGAGTCGGTGATCTCCTTGAGCACGGCCTTGAGGCGCTCCTCGAACTCGCCCCGGTACTTGGCCCCGGCCACCATGGCGGAGAGGTCGAGGGCCACTACGCGCTTGTCGCGCAGGCCCTCGGGGACGTCGCCCTCGACGATCCGGTTGGCGAGGCCCTCCACGATGGCGGTCTTGCCCACACCGGGCTCGCCGATGAGGACGGGGTTGTTCTTGGTGCGGCGCGACAGGACCTGGATGATGCGCCGGATCTCCTCGTCGCGTCCGATGACGGGGTCGAGCTTGCCCCGACGGGCCAGCTCGGTGAGGTCCCGTCCGTACTTCTCGAGGGCCTGGTATTGCTCCTCGGGGTTCTGCGAGGTGACGCGGTGGCTACCTCGGACCTGACGGAGCGCGGTGAGCAGCTCGTCTCGCTTGACCCCGATGAGGTCCGACAGCGCCAGGAGGAGATGCTCGACCGAGACGTACTCGTCGCCCATGTCGGCCCGGAGGCTGTCGGCGGATTCCAACAGGTCCCGGCTCTGGCGCGACAACGTGACGTCGGATCCGCCGTAGGCCTTGGGGAGGGAGTTGAGCCGTTCGGTCACGCGGTTGGTGAGTGCGGTGGGCTCCACCCCTGCTTTCGCCAACAGGGGTAGGGCGAGCCCGTCTGCCTGGCTCAGCAGGGAGCCCAGGATGTGGTCGGGGGTGACCTCGGGATTGTTCTGGGCGTGGGCGTGCTCGACGGCAGTGCGCATCGCCTCTTGGACCTTCAAGGTCCAGCGTTCCTGGTCGATGGCCACGGTTACCTCCCGGTCCGACGGGGCGCGTCGCCGTGGCCCGTGCGTCGGAACACGAGCGCCTGGCGCAGCGGCACCAGGTCACGGCGGTACTGGCGATGGGTCTGTTCGATGGTGTCGCGCGCCTCGTCCCGGACGCGCTCAAGCTCGGCGGTGAGGCGGTCCACCTCGGACTCGAGCTCGAGAACGTGGCGGACCCCTTCGAGGTTCAATCCCGAGGCGGTGAGGTTCCCGATGTGGCGCAACCGCTCGATGTCGAGCTGGCTGTAACGGCGGTTACCCCCACCTGTGCGTGACGGGTCGACGAGGCCCTTGCGCTCGTAGAAGCGCAGCGTCTGGGGATGCACCCCGGCCAGCTCGGCCGCCACCGAGATGACGTACACGGCGCGGCCCGCACTCTCCCCGCCGAACAGTGCTGTGCGCCGCCCAGTGCTGTGCGCGGTGGCGCGCCCAGTGCGGCCGTCTTCAGGCGTTGGTGGCGTCATCGGCGTTCACCTCCAGATGGGCACGGGGCTCGTCGTTCGAGACGCGTGCGAATTCCTCGACCGCAGCCCGTTGCTCGTCGGTCAGTTCCTTGGGCACGGTGACCTCGACGGTGACGAGAAGGTCACCGGTCGAGCGCCGGCCGTGGCCGGGAACACCCCGGCCCTTGACGCGGAAGGTCTTGCCCGACGACGTCCCCGCCGGCACGCGCAGGGTGACGGGCTCGTCGAGGGTGGGCACCTTCACCGTCGATCCCAGGGCCGCTTCGGGGAAGGTCACCGGCACGTTCAAGGTGAGGTTGCGGCCCCTGCGTCCGAAGAGGGGATGGTTGCCGACGCGGACCGTCACATAGAGGTCGCCGGCGGGCCCGTTGGCGCGCCCGGGCGCGCCCCGGCCCTTGACGCGGATGCGCTGGCCGTCTTCCACCCCGGCCGGGATCCGGACCTTCACCTGCCGGGTACGGCGGACCACGCCCGAGCCGCGACAGGTCTTACAGGCCTTCTCGATGATCGTGCCCCGCCCTGAGCACTGGGGGCAGACGCGGCTGAGCGAGAACAGGCCCTGGTTGTCATCGAGCGCGCCCCGGCCGTGGCAGGTGGGACACGTCACCGGGGACGTTCCCGGCGCGGCGCCGGATCCGTTGCAGGTCTCACAACGGGCCTCGCCGGCCACGTTCACCGACGTGGTCACACCCCGCACCGCGTCCTCGAAGGACAGATAGAGCTCGGCTTCGACATCGGCACCGCGCCGAGGCCCGGCGTTGCGGGCGCGGCGACCGCCGCCGAAGGTGCCGCCCAACCCACCGAAGAGATCCCCGAGGTCGCCGAGGTCCTCCACGCGAAAGTTAGCGCCACCGGGGCCACCGAACCCACCGCCACTACCCTGGCCACCGAAGCCGCCGAAGCCGGCCGGTCCCAACCGACGGACTTCGTCGTACTCCTTGCGCTTGGCCGCGTCCCCGAGGACGTCGTAGGCGGCGGCGATCTCCTTGAACCGGTCCTCGGACCCGGGGTTGGCATCGGGATGGAACTGCTTGGCGAGCTTGCGATAGGCGCGCGTGATCTCCTTGTCCGTGGCCGTCGAGGCGACGCCCAGGACCTGGTAGTAGTCCTTCTCCAACCACTCGCGCTGGGCGACCATTACCCCCGCACCCGCACCATGGCCGGGCGGATCACCCGTCCCTTCCACCGGTACCCGGCCCGGAGCACCTCGTCGACGACCGGGCCCACGGGCGCCGCCTCGTCGCCCTCAGCGGTCTCGGCCGCCGGGGCGTGGTCCACCGCTTCGTGGGTGGTGGGGTCGAAGGGTTCACCGGCCACGCCGATGCGCTCCAGTCCTTCTCGGTTGAGCGTGTCGGCCAACAAGGTGGAGCCGGCCACGAGCGCCTTGCCCTCATCGGAGAGGTCGTCACTGGCACCGAGATGCGCCCGGGCCAGGTCGAGGGCGTCGAGGACGGGAAGCACCTTGGTGACGAGGTCCTCGGCGGCGCGTTCGAGGTTGTCGGTCTGCTGACGGATCATGCGCTTCTTGTAATTCTCGAAGTCGGCCTGGACGCGGCGCGACAGGTCGAGGTACTCGTCGCGCTCGCGCCGGGCCGTGAACAACAGGTCGTCGAGGTCGTCGACGACACTGTCGTTGGGCGCCTCGGGAACAGCGTCGTCGTCACCCTCGAGCGCGGCGTCGTCGATGACGGGCTCGACCCGGGGGTCGACGCTGTTCTCGGTACGGGGCACGCCCGGACTCCCGGGGCGCGGCCCTGACTGGCCCGACCCAGATTGCGAGGTCATGCCCCTTGCTCGTCGACGATCTCGGCGTCCACCACCTCGTCGTCCGAAGGAGCGGGTCCGTCGTCGCCACCGGGCGCACCGCCCGATGCGGACGCGGCGCCACCGGACTGCGAGGCCTGCTCGTAGAGACGCTGGGTGAAGGAGTGACTGGCGTTGACGAGCGCCTCGGTGGAGTCCTTGATCTTCTCCACGTCGGTGCCACTCAACGCGTCCTTCACGGCCTTGAGCGAGGCCTCGACCTTGTCTTTCTCGTCGCCCTCGAACTTCTCGCCCTGCTCGCGCAGGACCTTCTCGGTCTGGTAGACGAGCGTGTCGGCGTTGTTGCGGATCTCCGCTTCCTCGCGCCGGCGCTTGTCGTCCTCGGCATGGGCCTCGGCATCGCGCACCATCCGGTCGATCTCGTCCTTGGCGAGCGACGACTCCCCGGTGATGGTCATCGACTGCTCCTTGCCCGTGGCGGTGTCGCGGGCCGACACATGGACGATGCCGTTGGCGTCGATGTCGAAGGTGACCTCGATCTGCGGGATGCCGCGCGGCGCCGGGGGCAGGTCCACGAGCTGGAACTTGCCGAGGGTCTTGTTGTACATGGCCATCTCGCGCTCACCTTGGAGCACGTGGATCTCCACCGACGGCTGGTTGTCCTCGGCCGTGGTGAACACCTCGGAGCGCTTGGTGGGAATAGTGGTGTTGCGCTCGATGAGCCGGTGCATGACGCTGCCCTTGGTCTCGATGCCGAGCGACAACGGGGTCACGTCAAGCAACAGGACGTCTTTGACCTCGCCCTTGAGCACGCCGGCCTGGACCGCGGCGCCGATGGCCACGACCTCGTCGGGGTTCACGCCCTTGTGGGGCTCTTTGCCCGTCAGGCTCTGGACGAGGTCCTGGATGGCGGGCATACGCGTCGAGCCACCCACCATCACGACGTGGTGGATGTCGGACTTCGACAGTCCCGCGTCGGAGATGGCCTGCTCGAACGGTCCCTTGCAGGCGTCGACGAGGTCAGCGGTGATCTCGTTGAACTTGGCCCGGGTGAGCTTGAGGTCAAGGTGCTTGGGGCCGTCCGCAGTGGCGGTGATGAAGGGCAGGTTGATCTGGGTCTCTTGGACCGACGACAGCTCGATCTTGGCCTTCTCGCCGGCTTCCTTCAGGCGCTGGAGGGCCATCTTGTCGACAGACAGGTCGACGCCCTCGGTGTTCTTGAACTCGGTGACCAGCCAGTCGATGACGCGCTGGTCCCAGTCGTCGCCACCGAGGTGGGTGTTGCCGGAGGTGGACTTCACCTCGAAGACGCCTTCGCCGATCTCGAGGATCGACACGTCGAAGGTCCCGCCCCCGAGGTCGAACACGAGAACGGTCTGCTCCTTGTTCTCCTTGTCCAACCCATAGGCGAGGGCCGCGGCGGTGGGCTCGTTGATGATGCGCAGGACCTCGAGTCCCGCGATCTGGCCCGCCTCCTTGGTGGCGGTTCGCTGGGCGTCGTCGAAGTAGGCGGGGACGGTGATGACGGCCTGGTTGACCGTGTCGCCGAGGTAGGACTCCGCGTCTCTCTTGAGCTTCTGGAGGATGCGGGCCGAGATCTCCTGGGCGTTGTACTTCTTCCCGTCGATGTCGACGGACCACGAGGTGCCCATGTGGCGCTTGACCGATCGGATGGTCCGGTCGGGGTTGGTGATGGCCTGGCGCTTGGCGACCTCGCCCACGAGGACCTCGCCTGACTTCGAGAACCCGACTACGGACGGCGTGGTCCGGCCGCCTTCGGCGTTGGGGATGACGACGGGCTCACCGGCCTCCAAGACGCTCACGACCGAGTTGGTGGTGCCGAGGTCGATTCCGACGGCCTTGGGCATTGCATTCGCCTCCGTGTACTCTGCGCCCCGGTGGCTTTCACCAGGGAATTCCTGTTTTCCGGTACTACTTGACTGCCACCAGTATAGCGATCTTGAGTGACTATCTATCAACTTCTTTCCCCGGGTCATCGAGGTGGACAAGTCGGTGCGCGAGCTCATGGAGGCCACCGAAACCACCGACCTGGTGGCGACCTCCGACGCCTCGGGAGAGCTCGTGCGCCAACACGGCTGTCCAGGTGGAAACAGCTGGTCATCCACGCGCGAAGACCGGCTGCGCGCCGCCCTCGACGTGGCGCCGCGCCTGGGCGGGTTCGTGAAGGCCAAGCAGCGCACGGCGGGGCTGCGGTTGGTCGCCGACGACCTCGGCTGGTCGCATGGCGACGGTCCCCCGCAGTCGACGCATGGCGGCCTGACTACGCTCGACGGTGTGCCTGACCTGGTTCTGATCCGCCACGGTGAGTCCACCTGGAACGCCCAGAACCTGTTCACGGGGTGGACCGACGTCGATCTCACGCCCAAGGGCGAGGCCGAGGCCCGACAGGCCGGCGCCCTATTGGCGGCCGAAGAGCGCAACGGCCTCGGGCTCCAGGTGGTCCACACCTCGGTCCTGACCCGGGCCGTGCGGAGCGCCAACCTGGCCCTCGACGAGCTGGGCCGGAGCTGGCTCCCGGTGCGCCGGCACTGGCGTCTCAACGAGCGCCACTACGGCGACCTCCAGGGCCTCAACAAGAAGCAGACCACGGCCGAGTTCGGCGAGGAGAAGGTGAGGCTGTGGCGACGCAGCTACGACGTCCCGCCGCCGGCGTTGTCACGCGACGACGAGCGTCACCCCATCCACGACCATCGCTACCGGGACCTCCCACCGGGAGTCCTACCCGACACCGAATGCCTGGCCGACGTGGTCCTGCGCATGGTGCCCTACTGGGAGGACGCCATCGCCGCGGATCTGCGCGCCTTCTCGGGCGTGCTCGTCGTGGCCCACGGGAACTCCATCCGGGCACTGGTCAAGTACCTGAAGGACATCCCCGACGACGAGATCACGGGACTCGAGATCCCGACCGGCGTGCCGTGGTGGTTCCGCTTCGACGACCACCTCGAGCTCGTCGAGGACAAGCTGCTGGGTGACCCCGAGGCCATCCGGGCCGCGGCTGAGGCCGTCGCCCGCCAGGCCGGATAGCCGGCTGAACCCCCCGACCGGCCGGCGCGCCCGGGGGGGAGGCGTGCCGTGCCGGTCAGAGGCCCAGACCTTTCAGGGATCAGAGGGCGTCGCGACCCCGCTCCCCGGTGCGCACCCGCACCACCGACTCCACCGGGATCACCCACACCTTTCCGTCACCGATCTTCCCGGTGGCGGCGGTGCTCACGATGGCGTCGACCACCTCGTCGGCCTGTGCATCGTCGACGAGTACCTCCACGCGGATCTTGGGGACGAAGTCCACCTCGTATTCCGCGCCTCGGTACACCTCTGTGTGGCCACGTTGGCGGCCGAAGCCCTGGGCCTCGGTGAGGGTCATGCCCTGGACGCCGAGCGTCTTCAGGGACTCCTTGACCTCATCGAGCTTGAAGGGCTTGAGGACTGCCACGACCAGCTTCATTGTGCGCTCCCTTTCGTCGATGTCGGCCGGGTCAACGATCGCCTGCCGGAGGGGATTCTGACCCTAACGGCGGTGGTTTGGACCCGGTGAGGCCGGCCATCTCGAACGCACTTCCGCTTGTCCGGCTGGCGAACGTCTCGGTGGGGAAGGCCTCCTCGTCGTGGATGGCGAGGTCGCCGACTTCGAGGATCTCGTCCTTGTACCGGGCTCCACGGAGCACCAGGCCGATGAGCTTCATCAAGATGAACGTCACGAGCGCAGACCAGAGGATGACCCAGATCGCCGCTCGGAACTGTTCCCACAACTGATGGGCGGAGCCCGAGTACATGAGGCCGCTCACCGAGAACGTCAGGCAGTGGCCGGCGCTCGCTGCGTATGCCGAT
>DATKQM010000066.1:0-165872 GCA_035532735.1 Acidimicrobiales bacterium
GTGGGCGAAGCTCGTCCACCCGCCGGTGTCGTAGCCGCCCACCCCCGCCGCGTAGCGCCAGCGGGCGTCGAAGCAGTAACGCTCGACCGCCTCGCGGTCAGACAGGCCCTCCAGGCGCTGCAGCACCATGACCACGGCCACTACCGACGGAGGCACCGAGCGCCGGCCACGATCGTCGAAGACGTCGGCGAAAATCTCGTCGGGGAACAGTCCGTCGCGCTCGCGGTGCAGGAAAGAGTAGATGGAGTGCTCCGGAAGTGTCTCGCCGCAGAACCGCATCACGTCGTCGAGGAGGTTGCCTTGTCGTTCGGCCTGACCCAGGCTCATCGGTTACTCCCGATCGAGGATTACAGACGCGCAATTCTCGCCCATCCAGGACCAAATCGCGAGCATCTCCGCCCGCGAAAGACACCAGCCACCTAGGCGAGTCTCCAAGAGGTACGTGCCCGCGGGCAGGGTGAGCGAAACCGGTGTCCGGGGGACACTTGCTGAGTTGCCATGACTCGGCCGTTCACCTGGATGTCAACCGTGGCAGGGAGCCGTGATGGTTCGGAATATGTCATGCCTCTAGAGAGTTTGTTCGGCTCTGAGACGACAACGTCTGACCTAGGACTACATTTGCCCTGTTGCGCTGACTCAGGCGGGGAAAGCGACACAAGACGTCATACCGATCCGCCGGCATCATAGGACTCCACCGATCGAGGATGGGCTAAGTATGCCAGATACGGACTCTCCCCCCGTCCCGACCTCAAGATGTAATCTACGACGCCAGCGCGTGGAGCCAAAGGTCGTTGGCCGAGTCCACGCACTCACGCTTGTCGCCGCGGGAGTATTTCTTCTGGCCGCGACGCGGAGGCTCTGGTTCTTCGTGGACGAGTGGGACTTTCTTACTCATAGGGGCGTTCGCTTTGGAAAGCAAGGTCTCTTCTACCCACACAACGAACATTGGTCGACTATCCCGATCCTGATCTGGCGCGCACTGTTCAATCTGGTGGGTGTTCGTGACTATTGGCTTTACGCGTTGCCTTTGATCCTCGCTCATCTCGCGGTCGCCCATCTCGTGTGGCGATTGATGTTGCGTCATAATGTCGAACCCTGGACTGCAACCCTCGTGACGGGAACCTTTGTCGTGCTGGGGGTCGGCTGGCTGAACGTAACGTCTGCGTTCCAAATAGGATTCGTTGGCTCGGTCGCGTTCGGCCTCCTGGCCGTCCAGGCCATCGAGGACGACCGACTTTGGCTTCCGGCCGTTTGGGGCATCTGTGCACTCATGTGCTCCGACATCGGAGTGCCGATGGTGGTCGCATGTGGCCTCGTTGCTTTGGCCAGTCGTAAGCCACGGCTTGCCGCTTACTCGGTTCTACCGCCTGCATTCGTCTTTCTCATCTGGTACGTGACCGTCGGCCATGAAGCTGCGAACAGTGCCACGCATTTGAAGAATCTTACACTCGATGGGCTTGCGTCGTACGTGTGGACTGGTCTGAAGGCCAGCATGGGGGGCTACATCGACTCGTCAGAATACGTGGGTGCGGTGCTGGTCAGCGTGCTGGCCGGAGCAGCCGTCGTCCGGCGTAACGTGCCCGCCGCCCTTGCGGCGTCCACACTCGCTTTGTACGCGTTTGTAGGATTCGGAAGGCTGCACGACCCCGGGGGCCCGGCACCTGCGGGCCGTTATGCCTATGTTGCATTGGCGCTCTTGCTGCCACTGGTCGGGCAACTTGTCTCGCTCCTGATGCGGAACCACGAGATGCGCCCTCTGGTAATGTCGGGCCTGCTACTGCTCGTCGGCGCCAACGTTGTCTTGCTTCACAAGAATCAAGTCACTTGGCAACGGCATTTGGCCGAGAACGACGAACGCAGCCAAATGCAGGCGGCGGCGTATCTGATCCATATTGGAGAGAGGTTTCCAGGTCAGTTCTTCGCTTCGAGCATATGCTCGAACATCCAGTGTGTTGATCAAGATGTCCCGGACATGTCGACACTCACAACTCTGGTCAGGCGCAACGAGTTCCCCGTACCCACTTCGGTCGCCTCGAGCGACCTACGATCCGAGCGCGCCCTCTTGGGAGTGTTCGCATCCCCCAAGCGTGGCTATTCGGGCGATCTGACGTTCGTCCCCTCGAGGCCAAGTCCGTGTGCGATGCTCAGACTCGGGCGCTCGGTGTCTGTGGATCTGAGGGCGTCGGGTTCGTTGGAGTTGATGATTGCAGGCCAACCGCGGGTTCCAATCTTGCTAGTGTCGTTCCCGGGGGTCCCGAGCTCGGCCTCCGCCTCTGTAATCGTGGCCGCGACGTCGGCGGACAGATGGCTGAATCTGGCCTCCGGCGCTTACCCGACCGCCGTCATCACTTCCTTCAGCCCCGCTCGAGTGTGCGAAATCACGACTCGATAGGAATTCGGCCACTCCCGGAGCACCGGATTGAGGTGAAGACAGAGCAAGGAGGCTCGGCCCCGCCACAACACAAGCGAGATCCTGGGCCTTTCATTTAGGACGTAATCACCTTCCCGATTCTTACCGGGTCGCCATGACCGCGGCCACCATTGAAGTTTCGTACGTGGAGCGGGCGAGGCATGCTTTGTCACCGAAGTGCGGCTGGGATGCGAACAGAAGCGGCCTCGAACCCTTCGGCAAGGCCGGACCGTCGATCCTCGAGGGTCTCGAAGGCCGGTTCTGTGAAGAAGTACCGGGCCCAGATCATGAGACCTCGCATGAAGCCAATAGAGGCCATCCGGAGCAGCTTGTCAACTCCCCCTCTGGAGGTTGGCAAAGGCGTAGGAGGCGCGATTGGGTGCCGCAACTCGACACCGTCCGACACACCCTTGGGGTGTTACGGCTGGTCTTGAGCAGGTTGGTCCCGCAGGAGGCACGGTTGTAATGACCCTTACAACACCTCCATGTTGACCGAGTACCCGCCCCATACCACCTGCCGGGTGTGCTCCCGACGGGCAAGGCCGTACTGAGCTATCGCTTATTGCACGCGGTCAGGCTTCGCAGTCGCTCTTCTGAAGAGGACAAGAGAGGCAACCCCTCGGCTCTGTAACGACGTTTGCTCTCCGGCTGGAAGACGCTCAGATGTTCCCGCCTGGCAAGTTCGATCCACGGGAGGACGAATTTTGACCAGCCCGAGGAAACGGCATAATCGACGTAGCAGGGCTTCTCGGACGGCGGAACCCGGTCCAGGTTGACGACGATGCGAGCAGCGGCTTCTTGACGTTCTGAGAAGCTCTGCGAAAGTCCTTCCATCGTTCCAGCAACGCCCTGAACAACGAAGAGCGCGATCAGTGCAGCACATCCAATCAGACGAAGACCATCGGCCATGTGCAACTTTGGTAGATGAGCCCAAACGTAGATCACGATGGCAACGAGCAAAAGGAGATTCGGCATCGTGTAGCGACTGTTTGTAACGGCCACCGCATACCGAAGTCCCTCTCCAAAGCGACCCATGGCAATAATGAAGTCAACCAACAGAGCGAAGACTATGAGTAGTAGCGGCAACGGGTTGGATTGGGCGCGTCGCTCGCGATATGTCTGTACCATGACGAAGGCGGACGTCAAGAAAATGGCTGCTCCTTGCACGCCGTGCACCCACAGATGCGACTCGATACCTGTCGTTGACAAAGGGATGACGTTCCCGGCAAGCATGACGTCGTACCCGACCAACTGGTTGAGGTGAGTCAGTGTGTACACTATTGAGCAACCGTCTTGATTTGCCGCGCACCCGTAGTTGAGCAACCTATAGCCATGGAAATAGACGATCGCCGTCACGACTCCAAGAATCGTCCATGTGGCCACCTCCATCTTGTTCCTCTTGGATTGCCAGAGTAGACAGATCAGCCCGATTGGCCAGACGGCAAATCCTTGGATGAATGACAGCGACGCCGCTAACGCTGCCACGAGTGCAATGACAAAGGAGAACCGTCGGTGGTTGATCAGAAGGTAGATCGCGCTGACTGTGAAGGTGACGGTAAAGTACCAAGATAGCTGAAAGGCCCAAAGTGCATTTGAAAAGTCAACTAAGCTAAACCATACGATCCCGATCACGAACACCGGCAGCGGCGTAAGTCTTCGGCCAATGTACGAACGAAAGAGAACCAGTACCAACACATAGGTCGCGGTGAACGTGAGCGCGCTGAACAATATGACGCCCCGTTCGTTCAGGTGATCGAAGATCCCAAAAGCCATGTAGACCAGCCTTCCCGTCACCTCTCGGGAGTCGGTCCACTGCGCCCACAGAGCACCTAACTCGATGTGTCCGTGGATGGCTGCCGCGACGATGGGCACGGTTGACCAGTCATCAATAAATGGAACATTGACCGCGTAGTGATACACGTAGAGCAGGTAGAGCGCTGCTGGAATTACCGCCGCAACCACTACTCCTATTCGTGAACCTCGGCTCCCATGACCGCGCGCAATATCAGGCAGCGACGTCGCCACCTGTTCCGTATTTGTCAATGCCTCTCCCGCCATAGACGGCACATATCGCTAACGGTGTCAGCCTTGATTACACTGAGAAAGAACGGGTAGACCCTCGGTTCTGTACTGGCGTTCGACCTCTGATTGGAACACTGTTAAGTGATTCTGTTTTGCAGTCCCCACCCAAAGTAAATGGACGGGATACCAACCCGACCACACTGCAATATCAAAGTAGCAAACCTTGTCGGACTGTGGAACCTGGATTAGGTTGACGAGGGCACGTGCACGAACCTCGTTAAATGCGTAGAGATTGCGCCCGTTGGACACCCCCAGCACCGTCCCATCGACAGATTGAACGCGGAGTATTGCCGTCAGTGCACCGCAAGCAGCGAATCGAAGACCAGCCGATGCGCCCGGAAGCGAATCCGTCGCCTGCTCCTTTGTAATCAATGCCCCTCCCGCCTGGTGTCCACATCGTAGGCGAGCACCGGATGGCCTGCGTCGTCGTGTCCGCAACTGTGGCTGTACTCACCGCCATCGACGTCTTCACCCGGTGAGCCCTTGTGGCCATCGTGCTCGGACCGGTGCACGGCACCCACACCATGCGTTTCATCGGCCAGGTGCTGAGGCACTACCGGCGCCTCGGCGTGCGGGTCAGAGCCGTGCTCAGCGATGACGGTCCCGAGTACGTAGCGAAGGGCTTCCGGGCCCACCTGACGGCGAAGAGCCTGACCCATGTGCGCATCCAACCGCGGTCCCCCAACCACAACTCGGTGTGCGAGCGCTTCCACGGCACGATTCTTCAGGAGTGCTGGTGACCGGCCTTCCACCACCGGCGCTTCACCTCGATCCGCCAGCTCCAGGCCCAACCTGACGCCTGGCTCGTGCACTACGACCACCGCCGCAAGAACCATGGGGACTACATGCGGGGCAGGACTCCGAACGTCGTACTCGACAGCTTCAGACAGAGCAGGCAGCATGATCATGACCACCACGAACCACAGAGGCCATCTGTCACCTCGCCCCTCGGTCCAGGAGCTCTGGATGAGGTACTCCCTGGAGGCGCTCGGCGGATGCATCAGACTCCGCGAGGTTGTCGATAGATTCCCCCAGGTCAGAGGGCGACTCAAACGCCATATCTAACTGCGCGACGACGAGGTCGATGACATCGCAACAGTCCCAGTCAAGAAGCTTACGAAGTCACAGACTCGAGCGCTAGTCCAGAGCCTTCGTGATATCGCGGCAATATTGAAGACGGCGAACCGCAAGTTCAAAACCGAGGTGTACGCCGAGCTTGGCGTCGAACCCACATACGACCCGGAGCACCGAGACGCTGGTGAGCGCGGGACCAACTCGTGTACAACAGAACGTGTCGGAGAACCGAAGTGCACGTTCTCGTACCTACGGTCACTCGCGGGCTTGAGTCCTGGCAAGAAACTGATACAACCCCGTGACAGGCTGGGGTCGTGGAGGATCCGTCTGATCGTGAACCGCCGGCAGTGGTCCAATACCGACTCGAGGAGGCACTTGACCTGCTCGCCGCTCTTGAAGAGGCCCGTGACGCCCTGATCACGACCGACCACCTGGCCGAGGCGGCGCAGCATCAGATCCAGCTTCTCAGCCGTAGACTGGGCTTCGACGAACCGGGAGGCGACGATGGTTGAAGAGCAGCCGCTCCGGGCGGCGCAGGCGGCTCGGAGGTTGGGTATTCCCACAAAGGAACTACTCCGCCTCGTGTATGAACGAAAGATCCGCTATGTCATGGTGGACGGCATTGCTCACGTCCCGATCGACGCCGTAGAGGAGTACCGCTCCAAAGCCTCGTGACTCTCCATCGCTGACGATCACGACAACTCGGTGTCGGAGAGGGGATTACCCCCATAAGCACACCGACCGGCTGGGCCACGGAGTGGGCGGCTTAGCGATCGATCATCCATCCTCCGACACCGCCCGCCTCCGTCAGTTCCACTTCCAACACGAGAACCCGACCATTTCCCTGGGTCCCCCAGAGCCGGACGCCGACCACCACTGCGTCGGCCCTGCCGTTGGGGAATCGCTCGGAGTCCAAGGGGACCTGCGGCAGGCCTCTGAGGTTGTCGAGATTGATTCGGGAGCCGATCGGCAGCGGGAGGAGCCCATCGAGCCAGAGCAGTTGAGCGTCAGACCCTGACTCTTGAATCAGGGTCTCAGTAGGCAGGGGGAGGTGTGGCGGATCGAGCGGCTCGTCGGTCACGGTGACAACGCTACCGTGGCGGGCAAGAGAGGTGGCCTAACGTGAACATTCTGACCGTCGCCGAGATGGGCGACTACCAAAGCCAAGCACCCACTGGAACACTCACCCGCCGTCCGCCGCAGCGAGGCGTCAAGTGGTACCACGCCGTCCTCATCTCCGACGATGGGACACCGGAGCCACTCGCCCTGGGTGGCTTCCGATGGACAGAGCCGCTGGGCGAGCCCTGGCCGCCGAACGCGATGGCCAAGTGCGAAGCGTGCCGCGACGCGGTCTATAGGCTCGAGCACGAAGGCTAGCCAGCAAGCAGATGCCAACCGAACGGGTCGAGATGATCGTCGCTACGTCAGCACCCTTTGAGGCTTACGGCGAAATGGTCCAGCTTGGCGAGCAAGTGCTCAAGGACCTTGCGGAGGGGCTCCGTACAGGAACAATGCGATCGCTCTGGCAGCACGACATCCGTCGACCATCCGCCTTCCAAATCTTGGACGCTGGTGTAAGGCAGCGAGGCGACGGCGTACGCGAGGTTTGGGCCCTTGCTGACGTCGATGCCGATGAGTGGGCTCAGCATCAGGCCGAACTAGCGGCAGCAGGGGCACCCGGCGGCATGTCTTTCTCAGGCTCGGAACCGCTCGGTGAGCTATCGTCGCAATCACCGGACGATGCCTTGTCGTTGAATCTGGCTGCGGATAGGGGCCATTGGACAGACGAGGAGATCTTGGCGGCTGCAGAAGAATTGCGGTCGCTTGGCCCAGTTTCGGTCGGCCGTCGATTCGAGTTCGCCCATGACCCGCGGGCGGTCGTGGACCTTTGGCTCGCCTGGAAGAATTACGGAGAGCCCATTGTCCTCGGAGCGGGGGGCAACTTCTTGTTCGCCGCACTTCGACGATTCCTGCGGCTCGACAAACCAACGATCTTCCATCTCACAATCGAAGAAGAGAACAGGACGATCCACGGCCATCTCGAAACGCACGACACTGACGTGCTCAAGCGTGCGATCGACGCATTGGCACAATTGGCGTCCCGAGATGAGGGCGCCGGGCCAGCCACATGGACAGAGCCCGAGGGCCTCTGGCTGGACCCACCGGCTGCTGACCAAACGCAACTCATCGACTAGCGGCGATGCTCTCTACGTGGCTGGTGGACATCGCCCACGTGCTCGTCACACGCCTCTACCGCCCAGCGTGCGCCACGAGGGTTGACGAAGGTCCCTGACCATCCGGAAGCACTCCCCGGGGCTGGGCCAGGCGACGTTGGCGACGTGGGTCACTCAGGCAGTCTGCGCCCCGGGTGTCCGACTCACTTCCTCGTGGGAGGTGGTCACGGTCTCCCCCACCACGGCGGCTGGGGCCTTTCGTCCTCCGGGGTGCGCCACTACCGAACCATCTCGTCGAGCCCATCGGCCTGACGACACAGATCGGCGGCCCTCTCCTCGGCTCGGCGGAGGATTCCTTCGTCGGCCGTTCACGCGGTCGCCGGGGGCATCTGTCCGTCGTAGGTCATATGCCGATCGAAGCCTCCGCGCTGCGATCCGAGGCGGAGAGCTGGCCCAGCGAACGGACGCCCGATCCAGGACTAGGAGCCTCCTCCCCCATTTATCCACCGCGCATAGGCTCGCCGTATGACCGATGGCCTCTGGCAACAGCCGAGCCAGGTGCCTCCCGATCTCAAGATTCCTGTCCCAGCACCGAAGACCACAGTGCAGTGGCAGCGCGGGCCGGCCGGTGATTGGCAGTGGCTTGCCTCCGACGGCGTTTGGTATGCCGCCCACCTCGCGCCACTCGGAGCCAAACCACCCGCCGAAGTCGTCCCTGGTGCTCCTCCACCCCCACCGTCGCTGCCCGCACCGGCACCATCGGATCACACTCGTGGCGCTGCAGGGGCTTCGACCACCCCGTTATCCACATCGATCTCGGGCGCGAACGTCGGGGTCCTCCTGGTGACGATTGTTCTCGTGCTCACGGCCTTCGGCCTGTTCAAGAAGAGCCCGGCTGGCGCCTTGGTGCTTTTGCTAGTGATCGGCACGAGCGTCTGGGTCTACGCTGATGCTCGGAACCTCGGCGTGCGCCGCGGCATCCGCCCGGGAAAAGCGCTCGACGCCACTCCGGGCCAATGGTTCGTCTTCTGCCTCGTCTTCTGGATCATCTTCTTCCCCTCGTACCTCGCCACTCGGCCCGTCTACGTGGCTCGGCACCGCTCGAACGGGCGGACGATCCGGAACTAACTCGCAGCCGGCTTCCCTGCGATCACAGCGAAGAGAAGTGCAATACTGATCTCTCGATCAGGGTCGCTTGAATGCCCAAAGATGTAGTTGCGCCTCGTAGTCGGATCGGAGGTCGCAGCGCCATCCCGTTTGCAACTGGTGTGAGCCCGTACTGCGGCGCCGGCTGTGTCGATTGCCGCTAACTCATCCTTGCGATTAATGAAGAAGACGCCGCCTGACGAGAGCGTCGACCGGACAGGTGGGCCAGATCTTGGGGAGACGAGGCGGGTGCTCACGACGGAGCTCCTTCACTCGCGCTCGAAGCGTTTGTGGTGAGCTCCCGCCGCTCTCGGATTCGTCGGCCTTCGAGCTCGAGGTCAGCGAGGGTGAGAGCGGTCACCTCGGCGGCGCCGGCCACGGCACGGAGCCGGGCATGGCCGATGGGATCGAGTCCGAGGTCCTTCGCCAGCTTCGAGGCGGTGTTGGTGGCGGCGTTCTTCTGCTCGAGGACCCGTGGCGCTACGTTCCCGACGCCTCGCTCGTTCACGTAGTCGATCAGGAGTTGCTCGTAGGCGGCCGCCTGCAGGTAGCGATGGACCGCCGGCAGAAACTCGGTCCGGTCCAGCCATGGGGCCACCTCGAGGAGCTCCTCATGCACTTCGGCCGCCCTGACGGCGATGGCCCTGGGTGAGTTGGCACCGTGGCGGACAGCGACCACGTTTCCTTCGCCGAACGGTGGGTGACGCCGGTCGAATCCATTGGCGTGCGCCCGTGATGGGTCGCTGGGCACGCCCGTTCCACGGTTCGGACGGCCGGTCATGACGGCATCACCGGTACCCCACCGACGAGTCGCCCCTCCGACACGGACCATGCACACCGCGACCAAAGCGAAGACGGGCCTCTTTGGCGTCCGATCCACGTGCGTGCGGGGTTCTGAGGCTTGAAACGAAGAGGCGCAAGAAGGCGCCTCGCTGGTGCAGGAAAGGCTGAGATCGGCCCAGTGCTGGCCCTGTTCCCACCTAGAGGTGGGAGAACAGGGACCACTGCACTCCGAGACCTGTTCCCAAGTGTTCCCGGAACACTCCGCGGGTCGCTGACGTGGGACTTCGATGTGTCGATGGTGACCTGTTCCGACGTGGTCCCGGAAGACCGGCGCGACAGGGTGTTCCCGAAATCTGGGAACACTTTGCGCGGGCCTCTCATGGCCTTGTCCGCCGGTACTTCTGCGCCGCGATCACGAGGGCTTTGCGACGGCCCTTCCCGGCTGCCTTGAGCGTCCGGACCGCTGTCATCGTCTGGGAGTCGACGGGCACTTCGAGGTCGTCGAGCAGCAGGGCAACCTCGTGAGTCCCGGCGGGTACCGAGTCTGCGTCCCAGACGTGGCGCAGTACCGGGTCCTCGTGACGTTCGATCACGACCTCTTGTGGCACCCAGGGGATGCGGCTGTGGGTGCGGTGCAGGGTGATGCGGTTCCCGTCGACCGACATCCTGAACACCACGTCGACGTCGTCGACCTTGGCCGAGGATCCGCGCTGGCCCTGGGTGGGGTCCTTGCCCATGTGGTCGAGGCGCAGCAGTGCGATCCCCGCCGCCTTGAGCCGGCGCCCGGTGTGGGCGTAGAAGCTCCGGTAGGTGTCACTGTCGTTCTCTGCACCGCTCACGGCCCGGGCCATGGTGTCGATCACAACGACCTTGGCGCCATGTACCAGGGCGATGCTGACGAGGAGTTCTCCCCCGAGCTCACTGTCGAGCGGCGGCATGGTCGGGAGTTGGTAGTAGTGCAGGAGGCTCAGGTCGTCGTCGGGGCCGTACCCCAGGTCCGACAACCGCTCGCGCAGGTCGGCCATGGTCATCTCGAGGTCGACGTACATCACCTCGACGGGCTCCTGGGCGGGCTGGCCAAGGATCGAACGCCCGCACGCTGCGGCGGCAGCCATGTCGAGAGCGAGCAGCGACTTGCCGGACTTCGCCACCGAGTAGATGGCCGTCTGGCGACCGGCGGCGACGAGGGGCTCGAGCACGTAGTCCTCGGGTGGGAGCTCCTCGCACCAGAAGGCGGCCCAGTCGATCGGCACCATGCCCAGATCGGCGCCGTCGTCGGGCCCGAGATATTCCGATCCGTCACGCATATCCACCGGATCAGCCCCCTGTCTCGTGTCGAGCGAGGATCTCGGCAATCGCATCGTCGGACGCCACGCACCCCGGCTCGTGCATGAGCTGAGCGGTGTCGCCAGCCTCGGCGATCACGGCGCCGCAGGAGCAGCGCCCGGCCACGGTGGCGGCGTTGCGGAGTGCGATGGCGTCCTTTAGCTCGTCGGGTGCGTCGGCGGGCACCGAGGGGAGGACGTAGAGGACCTCCCCCACCTTCGTCAGCGCCTGACCGATGGTGCGTGGCTTGGTCACGATTCGCCACATGGACGTGGATGCTTCCGCCACCAGCCGATGGTCGGGACCTTGCCGGCGACGAGCATCTCAGCGAGCTCGCCCGCTGCCTCCTGGGTCAGACGACGGCGCGGCTGGTGGGCCGGATCCATGCCGTCGATCGCGGCGGCCAAGTGGCGCAGGTCGGACGGTGAAAGGTCGATCAGGGTCGTCATGCCGCTGATCTTCCGCGAGTGCTAGCGAGCGCCTCTTGCAGGATGCGCAAAAGGGCCCTCGCGGCCTTTGGAGTGAGCAGGGCAGCCGCGGGTGGGGGTGGGACCTGCACGTCCACCGGGGCCTGGTCGGGCACGGTCACTGGCCGACCATCTCTGCCAGCTCCCCCATTTCGCTGAGCACGCGAGCGACCCGGCGAGCCTGCGTCGGGGACGGGACCCTCTCCCCTGTCTCCCACCGGGAGTAGGCCTGGCGCGTGCAAGGCACACTCTCCGCCACGGTCGCCTGGGACAGCCCAAGGCTCTCGCGGAGAGCTCGGGCACCGCCGGTCCTCAACAGCATTCGGGCTAGTGCCACTTCGGTAACGCTCACACCAACATGATGGTCCCGTGTTGGTGGAGTGGCTAGGACCCGAGTGTTGATGGATCGTTCTACTGTTGACGGTTTGGTGACACGCCGGTACCGTGGGGCCGTGCCGGACCTTGATCGCGCTATGGCCCGCTTGAGGAAGTCCCCCGCCCAGGGGGTCAGCTTCCACGACGAAGAGCGTGGACTCTTTCAGTGCGAGGTCACGCACCCCGTGCTCTCCGGCTGGCGCGTATGTGGTCAGTACCTCCTGAAGGACGGACGCCTCGTCCTGATCCGAGTCTGGCTGCAGCCGAACTCGGCCCAGTTCATGCAGGCGCTTACCGCTCCCAATGCACCACCCCTTCCCGAGCTCCCGACGGACTGCGTTGATGGAGTAACAAAAGCGCTGCTGGAGGAGGTGCGACTCGGTGACCTCCTTGAAGGGCTACAGAGCCATGCCCTGCTGAAGGCCACAAGCTCATCGGCGAGGGAGCGCCGGGCTCTGTACTCCGAAATGGTCGCTTCGCCAAACCCTGGGCGCAATGGTCGAGACGACCTCTACTACGCGGAATGGGCTCGGCTGATCCACCAGGCGACCATGTCGAAGAAGACCACCCACGCCCCGATATCTGCGGTGGCAGATCAGACGGGCATCACTCGTGATCAGGTGCGCGACCTCGGCACAAAGGCCAAGGCCCGCGGGCTCTACATGCCCCGGGGCCGCGGGCTCGGAGGCGGATTCCTCACGGACCACGGCCAAACGGTCCTGCGCAACGCCAAGAGACGACAGAAGGGATCGGTGACGAAGTGACCACGAGGTTCGCGTTCTACGGCCGGGTGAGCACCGAGGATCAGCAGGACCCGACGAGCTCGAAGCAATGGCAGGTCTCACGGGCCCAAGGTCTGATCGACCCCCACGGCGGCGTCATTCGTGCCGAATACTTCGACATCGGTCAGAGCCGGTCCCTGCCGTGGAAGCGCCGACCCGAGGCCACCGCACTCCTCGAGGCGCTCAAGAATCCGGCGCGTGGCTTCGACGCGATTGTCATCGGCGAACCTGCCCGCGCCTTCAGCGGCAACCAATTCGCACTCACCTTCCCCGTGTTCACGCACTACGGCGTCGAGTTGTGGGTGCCCGAAGTCGGCGGCAGGGTGGACCCCGGCAGTGACGCGCACGACCTCGTCATGAACCTCTACGGCGGAATGTCCAAGGGGGAGCGCAACCGGATCAAGGTGCGGGTGCGGTCAGCCATGAGTGCCCAGGCACAGCACGAGGGCCGGTTCCTCGGTGGCCGCCCGCCCTATGGATACCGACTCGCCGACGCAGGTTCGCACCCGAACCCGGGGAAGGCCGCCATGGGTGCTCGGCTGCACCGCCTCGAGGTCGATCCGACTGCGGCGCCAATCGTCGCTCGGATCTTCGCCGACTACCTCGGCGGCTCCGGGCTCTACGCGGTGGCCGAGGGACTCACCCGAGATGGCATCCCCTCCCCCAGCGCGCACGATCCCGAGCGCAACCGACACCGCGACGGCCGCGCCTGGTCGAAGTCAGCTGTGCGGGCCATCCTCACGAACCCCCGCTACACGGGCCGCCAGGTCTGGAACCGAGCGCCACGAGTCGAGGAGCTCCTCGACGTCGAGGACGTGGGTGCGGGGCATCAGACCAAGCAAGTGTGGAACGACCCGAGCGCATGGGTGTGGTCCGCCAAGCCCGCTCATGAGGCGCTCGTGAGCTCCGAGGACTTCGCCGCGGTGCAGACCCAACTCTCGGCGGGTGCGCACCGACCCGTTGCCCGCAAGGGACATCGGACCAACCGCACCTACGTGCTGGCGGGCCGGGTCCGCTGCACCCTGTGTGATCGACGGATGCAAGGACACTGGAACCACGACTCTGCCCACTACCGGTGCCGGTACGCCGCGGAGTACGCGCTCGCCAACAAGGTCGACCACCCGAAGACGGTCTATCTCCGCGAAGACGCTGTCGTGCCCAAGCTCGACGCGTGGCTGGCCGAGCTTTTCGATCCCGCGAACCTCGACGCCACGTGCGAAGCTCTCGCCATGGCGGGCGACGTCGACGAAGCGGCAGAGGCCCGCATGGAGGCAGCACGGCGAAAAGTCGCTGACTGCGACTCAAGGCTGGCCAAGTACCGGGCGGCCCTCGACGCCGGTGCCGACGCCACCATCGTGGCGGGGTGGATGGCCGAGGTGCAGGGTGAGCGGCTCCGGGCCGAGATCGACCTCGGCGAAGCGGTACCGGGCGAGCAAATGACGAAAGAGCAGGTGCGCACCCTCGTGCTGGCGTTGCACGACATCGCCTCAGTGCTCGCCACAGCCGACCCGAAGTTGAAGGCCGAGGTCTATGCCGAGCTCGGCGTGAGCGTCTCGTACGACCACGTACAACGCATTGTGCGAGCCGAAGCACGACCAACGAATCGGTGTGCAAACGGACGTGTCGGAGAGGGGACTTGAACCCCTACGCCCTTTCGGGCACTAGCCCCTCAAGCTAGCGCGTCTGCCTATTCCGCCACTCCGACGAGTGTGCGCCGTCTTCAGCGCATCGAGCACTTTAGCGCGAGCGTCGCGACGGTCCGATCGCCGAGTGCTGGGTCTTGGCGCCATCGGTCCGAGCCGCGGATTGAAGGGCCCACTGCCGCAGGCTCCACAGCGGGCCGAGCCCACCGGGATCGTCGGTGACCCCCGACAACGACGACGACCACACGAGCAATGTCGGCTCCGCGAAGAGCGGCAGGGTAGGCATGGCGGTCCACAACGCCTGGTCGATCTGCTGGTAGATGGCATGCGCCTGGGGTGGTGCCAGCTCCTGGACGGCCTGGGTGAAGAGCGCGTCGATCTTGGGGTCGTCGAAACCCGACCAGTCCTCCGACGATGCCCCACCCGTGATGGCCGGCGACGTCGAGAAGACGTTGCCCAGCGCACTCGGATACGCACTGGCGTCGACCGGCACCAGTGCAAGGTCAAAGGCCCCCGTCGGAAGGGCCGAGGTGTCGAGCTCATCTGTCGACATCGGCGTACTGACCACGTCGAATCCCGCCGCCACGAGCTGCGCGGCCACGATCGGCCCTGCCGCCGCGGACCACGGGTCGTCGGCCGCCCACACGATGTCGAGGCTCACGGGCTTGCCATGCGCGATCCACGTCCCGTGTCCATCCAGCGAGAATCCGCTCTGTTGGAGCAGGTGCGCCGAAGCGACGAGGTCAGCGGTGGCGTAGCCGGTGGAGTCGTCGGCATACCCAGGCTCACCGTTGGGGATGAGGTGGTGATTGTCCTCCCAGACCGAATGGTCCTCGGGCTGACCAATGCTCTGGACGATCCCGGCTCGATCGACAGCGTGGGCGATCCCCTCGCGCACCGAGACCACGTTCAACGGCGCGTGTCGGACGTTGAATTCGAGCTGGAGCATGCGCGTGCCCAGCGACGCCTGGCTCTGGAGGACCGGCGACGAAGAGGCCTGGGCCAGAAACGACTGGTCGAACCGACTGGGGTAGGCGACCTGGACCTGGCCCTGACCCAACGCCGAGGTCATCGCCCCCTTCGCACCCATGCTCCGCACCGAGATCCTGTCGAGACTCGACGGGCTCCCCCACCAACGGGGGTTGCGCTGGAGGACTACCTCGGAGCCGGGTTGGTAGGACTGCACCTCGTAGGGCCCCCCCGACACGAAGACCCCGGCGACGAAATGGTCGAAGCCGTGATTCCACCCCACCTGCTCGGCGACGTGGGCGGGCAGGAGGTCGTCGAACAACGAGGGCCAGTCGGCGAAGGGTGTCCGGAACACGACGGTCACGGTTCTCCCGTTGTTCGAGCCCGTGAGTGATGCGATGTCGCGGTATCCGAGGGTCGACGCCACCGAGTCCGGCGTGCCATCGACGTCGACGGCACCGCCTTTCTGGGACTGCCATGCATAGGTGAAGTCGTCGACACTGATGGGTGTCCCGTCCGACCACACCGCCCGGGGGTTGATCTGGTACACGACGGTCTGGGGAGCGAGGCTGATGACCTCGGCGCTGTCGACCACGTTGGTGTCGAGCTGGGGCGTGAGGTCGGGCCCCACCCGGAACACCTGGGCCCAGATGGCGCTCCCGAGCATCCGCCCCGCCGGGGTGTCACCCACCGCGGTGTGGTCGTTGAGCGTGGTCGGAACCTGGTCGAGCGCAACCGTGACGGTGCCCCCCTTGCTCGGGACCAACAACGGGGCACGGTGGGAAGTCGCGGCGGTCTTGGACGCGGCCGCACCGGCGCCCGAGCCCGAGACGGATCCGCACGCCGCCGCCACGACACAGATCACGACCGTGGCGGTCACAGCCCAGGGGAATCGAAGGCCCATCGCCCGAGACGGCCCGGAGCGACCGGTCACCGGCGCCGGGGTACGTCGCGCAGCGCCGGCGTGGCCGGCGGTCACTGCAGGCGCAGGGCCAAGGTCACAGTGGTGAAGGTGAAGATGATCGCCACGGTGATCGTGATGCGGTCGAGGTTCTTCTCGACCACGGTCGAGCCGGCTGCCGCCTGCCCCACCGAGCCACCGAACATGTCCGACAGGCCACCGCCCTTCCCCGAGTGCATGAGGATCAGGAAGATGAGGGCGAACGACACCATGAGGTGCAGCACCACGATGGCGATGGTCAGCACGACGTCCTCCTCGGGCGGTCCGGACCGGGCAACGCTACCAAAGGGTCATCTGGCCTCGGCCGTCGGCCCTCACCGACCGGCGGGCGCCACCGCACCCGCGGCCTGGACAATCGCCGCGAAGGTGGCGGCGTCAAGGCTGGCCCCTCCCACCAGGGCGCCGTCCACGTCGGGCTGTCCGAGCAGCTCAGCGGCATTCTCGGGGCGTACCGAACCCCCGTACTGGATCCGGACGGCCCGGCCCGCCTCGACCCCGGCCACCTCGCCCACCACCCCCCGGATGTGCGCACAGGCGGACTCGGCGTCATCGGCGGTGGCAGTCCGGCCCGTGCCGATGGCCCAGATGGGCTCATAGGCGATCACGAGCCCGGCCACCTGATCGCCCGGGAGCCCCTTGAGCGCGGCGGTCGTCTGCGAGGTCAGGCGGGCCTCGGTCTCGCTGTCCTCGCGTTCCTCCTCGGTCTCGCCGACACACACGATCGGCGTCATACCGTGACGGATCACGGCTCGGAGCGTCGCCGCCACCACCTCGTCGGTCTGGCCGAAGAACTGCCGACGTTCGGAATGGCCCACGATCACGAACGACACGCCCAGTCGGGCCAGCATGGGAGGAGCCACCTCCCCGGTGAACGCACCCTGATCCTCGTGGTAGCAGTGCTGCGCGCCCAACGCCACGGGGATGGCGCGGTCCTCGATGACGGTCTGCACCGAGCGCAGGCTCGTGAATGCAGGGTGCACCGACACGTCGATCGAGGCCACATCCGCAGCACCCAGCCGCAACGCCAGGTCCTGGACGGTACGGATCGACTGCAGGTGATCGTGGTGCATCTTCCAGTTCCCGCTCACGAGCGGACGGCGGCGCGCCGCGCCCGTACCGGTTGTCTTGGACATCAGGCTCCTGTCGTCGGGGCGTTGGATGCGTGGCGCAGCGCCTCGAGCCCGGGCAGGTCACCGTGCTCGAGCAACTCGAGTGACGCCCCGCCCCCGGTGGAGACGAAGCTCACCCGGTCGGCCAGGCCCAGATGGTCGAGGGCGGAGACCGAGTCGCCTCCACCCACGATGCTGAACCCTTTCGACTCCGCCACGGCCATGGCCACCGTGGCGGTCCCGGCTGCGAATCGCTCGTCCTCGAAGACCCCCATGGGCCCGTTCCAGAACACCGTCCGGGCCGCCACGATCTCTTCTGCAAAGGCCCCCGCACTCTCGGGCCCGACATCGAGGCCACGCCAGCCCCGGGGGACCTCCGCGCCGACCATCCGGATCTCGCCGTTGCCGCGCCCACCCGCCCCGACCGTGCCGCCGGGGCCGAGGACCACGACGTCGGTGGGCAACATGATCCGGTCACCGGCCTCTTCCAAGAGCTTGGCGCAGCTGTCGATGCGCCCGGCGTCGAGCAGCGAGGCGCCGACGTTGTGGCCCTGGGCGGCGAGGAAGGTGAAGGCCATACCCCCGCCCACGACGAGTCGGTCGACCATGCCCAGCAGAGCCCGCAGGACCCCGAGCTTCTCACCGACCTTGGCTCCGCCCACCACGGCCACGAACGGCCGCACCGGGTCCACGAGCAGTCCTCCGAGGGTCCCGACCTCGCGCGCCAGCAGGATCCCCGCCGCCGAGGGGAGCACGGTGGGCGGTCCCACGATCGAGCCGTGGGCCCGGTGCGAGGCTCCGAAGGCGTCGTTGACATAGGCGTCGAAGCCCTCCACCAGCCGACCCACGAAGCCACAGTCGTTGGCCTCCTCGCCCGGGTCGAACCGGAGGTTCTCGAGCACCCTCACCCCCGGAGCGAGCTCGGCGAGCCGGTCCTGCAACGGGCCCACCGCGTAGCGGGGGTCGGGCGACCCCTTGGGTCGACCCAGATGCGTGCACACCGTCACCTCCGCTCCCCGTCGGGTCAGCCACGACAAAGTGGGAAGCGAGGCCCGGATGCGGAAGTCGTCCTCGACCACGACCTCCCCGTCGGGACCGTGGCCCAGGGGGACGTTGTAGTCGACCCGGACGAGCACGCGACGCCCCCGCACATCGGGGAGGTCCTCGAGCAGAGGCAGGTCCGCCAGCGGGCCCTGATCGGGCCGCGCCACGACCGACGCCGTCTCCTTCGACATCGCTGTGGCTCTGCCCGCCGGGGCCGCGCTCAGGACGGCGGGGGGCCGGCTGAGCCCAACAACAGAACGAGGTCGACGAGCCGGTTGGAGTAGCCCCACTCGTTGTCGTACCAGCCTTGCACCTTGACGAGCGAGGTCTCGGCGTCCACCGCCATGACCATGGTGAGCCCGGCGTCGAACGTGCACGAGGCGGGGCTGCCCACGATGTCCGACGACACGATGGGGTCCTCGGTGTACTCGAGCACCCCGGCCATTGGACCGCTCGACGCCGCGGCTCGGAAGGCCCCGTTCACGTCGTCGACCGTGACGGCGCGCGGCACCACGGCGGTGAAGTCGGTGATGGACCCGTCCACCACCGGCACCCGCAGCGCGGCTCCGTCGAGCCGTCCCTGCATGGCCGGAAGGACGAGCCCGGTGGCGCTGGCGGCCCCCGACGACGCCGGCACGATGTTCTGGGCCGCGGCCCGGGCCCGGCGCAGATCGGCGTGGGGCAGGTCGAGCAGGTTCTGGTCGTTGGTGTAGGCGTGCACCGTGGTCATGAACCCGTTGCGGACCCCGAAGGCGTCGTCGAGGACCTTGACCATCGGCACGAAGCAGTTGGTCGTGCACGACGCGTTTGAGACCACCACATGGTGGGCGGGGTCAAAGGCATCGTCGTTGACGCCCATCACGAAGGTGGCATCGGCGTCCTTCGACGGTCCGGAGATGACCACCCGCTCGGCCCCGCCCTCGAGATGGGCGGCGGCACCACTACGAGACGTGAACCGGCCCGTCGACTCCACCACCACCTGGACCCCGAGCTCACCCCAGGGCAAGGCCTTGGGGTCGCGCTCGGCCAGGACGGCGACCCGTCGGCCCGCCACCACGATGGCGTCGTTCTCGGCCACGACCTCGGCGCCGAACCGGCCGTGGGTGGTGTCGTAGCGGAGGAGATGGGCGTTGGTGGCCGCGTCGGTGAGGTCGTTGAGGGCCACGACCTCGACATCGGCGCCCTGGGCCCGCACGGCGCGCAGGAAATTCCGGCCGATCCGCCCGAACCCGTTGATCCCCACCCGTACCGTCATCAGGCCCTATCCGACCAGACGGCCCAGGGCGACCGCCAGTCTCGTCGGATCGTGCGCCCGCCCGTTGGCCTTGGCCAGCGGGGCTTGCACGACCTCGACGTCGAGCTCGCCGAGGGCGATGGCAGCGGGGTCTGCGAGCACCACATCGACCTCGACCCCGTGCGCGGCGAGCGCGGCCACGTGATCGGCGATGTCGAAGCCGGCCGTCTCTTTGCCCTCGGGGCCCAAGTTGGCCACGTAGACCCGTCTCCCCGGAGAGCTCCGGATGGCCTCGGCCAGTCCCGGGACCGCCACGGCCGCCAAGACGCTCGTGAACAACGAGCCGGGGCCGATCACGACCTGGGCGGCGTGGGCCAGGGCGTGCAATGCCACCGGGGACGGCTGGGGATCGGCGGGCACCAACGACACCCGTCGGATGTCCGAGCTGCGCATGACCTCGGTCTGCCCTTCGACCTCCCCCGCACCGGCCTCGGCCTTGAGCACGACCGGCTCCGAGGCCGCCGGCACCACCCGCCCCACCGCCCCGAGCAGCCGGGCGGCTTCGTCGAGGCCCTTCTGCGGATCACCCAACGCCCCCATCAACCCGGCGATGACCAGGTTGCCCAGGGCATGGCCCACCAGCTCCTCGGCTTCGAAGCGCTGCTCGAAGGCGGCCGCCAGAGCCGAGTCCTCCTCCGACAGCGCCACCAGGCACTTGCGGAGGTCCCCGGGGGGCATGATGTCGAGCTGCCGGCGCAACCGACCCGACGAGCCCCCGTCGTCGGCCACCGACACCACGGCGGTGATCTCGCCCGCGTAGAGGCGCAGCGCCCGCAAGGTGGCGGCCAGTCCGTGGCCGCCCCCGACCGCCACGACACGGGGCCCCGGTCCCTTCCTCATCGGCTTCTCATCGGTCGATGTCCCGGTGGATCACGATGGGCTCCGCCCCGCGCGCCCGTAACCGGTTGCCCAGGTCCTCGGCCAGGGCCACCGAACGGTGCCGGCCCCCGGTACAGCCCAGCGCGATGGTGAGGTACGACTTGCCCTCCTCCTCGAAGGCAGGCAGGAGGGCACCGACGAGATCGTCCACCCGGTCCAGGAACGGGCCCGTCGCCTCCTGGCCCAGGACGAAGTCGCGCACCGGATCGTCGAGCCCCGACAGCGGTCGGAGCTCCTCGACCCAGTGGGGATTGGGCAAGAACCGGCAGTCGAGCACGAGATCGGCGTCGAGGGGCAGGCCGTGTTTGTACCCGAACGACACCACCGACATGCGCATGTCGGAGTCCGATTGGTCCCCGAAGAGGTCGGTGACGCGCTGGCGCAGCTGGTTGACGTTGAGCTCGGCCGTGTCGACCACGACATCGGCACGGGCCCGGACCGGCTCCAAGAGGCGCCGCTCGTCGGTGATGGCCTCGGCCACCTGGCGCTCGAGGATGGGGTGTCGTCGTCGGGTCCCCTCGAAGCGCCGCACCAGGACGTCTTGGGGGGCGTCGAGGTAGACGAGCTGGACCCGATGCCCCTGGGCCCGGAGCGCGTCGATGGCGGGGAGAGCCTCTTCGACGCGCGCCCCCCCGCCCCGACCGAGCACGAGGGCCACGCGGTCCTGGGTCGACCCGGGCCGGCCCACGACCTCGGCCACCTCGCTCAGCAGCGAGGGGGGCATGTTGTCGATCACGTACCAGCCCGAGTCCTCGAGCGCGGCCGCGGCCGTGGAACGTCCCGCCCCCGACATGCCGGTGATCACCAGGTAGTCGCTCACGTGTCGCCCGTCCTCAGCGCCGGGGCCCCGTGCCCCCCTCCCCCGCAGCGGGGTCGGAGGCGGTCCCTCTTCCATCCTGGCCCAGGACCGGGGCCAACGGCGTGACCGGAAGGGGGAAAGGTGGCCGGGGTGCGGGTGAATGGAGATGGGCGTAGACGGCATCGGCCACGGTGTCGGGGAGCCAGGCCAGGCCCCGCAGCTCCTCGACCGGGGCGCCTCGAAGGGCCCGGAGACTGCCGAAATGCCGCAGCAGGCGGGTCCGGCGGGCAGGACCGAGCCCGGCTACCGCCTCGAGGGTGCTCTTGGTCATCCGTTTGCCCCGGAGGTCGCGGTGATAGGAGATGGCAAAGCGGTGCGCCTCGTCGCGGACGCGTTGCAAGAGGAACAGCGCGTCGGACCCCCGGGGAATGGGTACGGGGTCCGAGCGTCCCGGGACGAACACCTCCTCGTAGGTCTTGGCCAGCGCGGCCACAGGGATCTCCTCGGTGAGCCCCAGCTGTTCCAGGACCCGCACCCCCACGCCCAACTGGCCCTTGCCCCCGTCGAGCAGGAGGAGCTGGGGGGGATAGGCGAAGCGCCGGGCCCGGGCACTGCCGGCGGTGGCATCCTCGCCCCGGGTCTGGGCCCGGGCCTCGAGCAGAGCGGTGAGGCGCCGGGTGAGGACTTCCTCCATGGCCGCGTAATCGTCGTTGCCCGGCACGTCGCGAATGCGGAAGCGGCGGTACTCGGACTTCCGGGGCAACCCGTCCTCCAAGACCACCATCGACCCCACGTAGTCGGTGCCCTGGAGGTGGCTCATGTCGTAGCACTCGATCCGAAGCGGTGCCTGGGCCAGGCCGAGGACCTGGCGCAACGACTCGAGGGCCCGGGCCCGGCTGTCGTGATCCGACGCACGGCGCAACCGGTGCCGGGCCAGCTCCTCCCCGGCGTTGCGCGTCACGGTCTGCAACAAGGTGCGCTTGCCGCCCCGCTGGGGCACCCGCAGGGCGACCGGCGCCCCCCGGCGCTCGGCCAGGAACTGCTCGTAGACCTCGGGCGTCTCGGGGAGATCGGGAACGAGCACCTGCCGGGGCACCCCGGGCGCGGCGGTGCCCTCGGTCCCCCACGACCTCGGATCACCTGCCCCCGAGGTCCATCCCGAACTGTCGCCGCCGCGTACCCGGGCCACCTGGCGCCCTGCGGGCGCCAGGGGCACGGCGTCGCCGTAGAGCTCTTCGAGGACACGGCCCACCAGCTGGGGCCGATTGAGGTCCTCGACCTTGTCCACCACGAAGGCGCGCCTTCCCACGATCCGGCCCCGGCGGACGTGGAACACGCACACGGCGGCCTCGAGCGGGTCCTCGTCGATGCCCACCACGTCGATGTCCTCGGGACGCTCGGTCACCACCTGCTGACGCTCGCAAGCCATCCGCAACGTCGCCAGCCGGTCGCGCAGCCGGGCGGCCCGCTCGAAGTCGAGCTCTTCGGCGGCTTGTTCCATCTCGGCCCCGAGGCGGCGTTCGACCTCGTCGGTGTCCCCGGCCAGGAAGGCCATGAGGTCGGCCACCATGGTGTCGTACCGGTCGTGGTCCACCGCTCCGATGCACGGGCCCGAGCACCGCTCGATGTGGAACAACAGACAGGGCTTGCCCAACTTGGTGTGGCGGTCGAGCTTGCGGTCCGAGCACGTCCGGACCTGGAAGGTCCGCAAGAGGAGGTCGAGGGTGTCGCGGATCGCCCCCACGTGCGCGTAGGGGCCGAAATAGCGGACCTCGGGCCGGCGTCGGCCCCGGACCACCGCGGCGCGGGGCCATTGGTCGGCGAGGGTCACGGCCATCGAGGGGTAGGACTTGTCGTCGTTCAGCCTGATGTTGAACCGGGGCCGGTGCTGCTTGATGAGCGTGTACTCGAGGAGGATGGCCTCGACCTCGTTACCCACTTGGATCCATTCGACATGGTCGGCCTGAGACACCATCTGGGCGGTCCGGGCCGGGAGCGTGGCGGGGTCGGCGAAGTAGTTGCTCAGCCGGCTCCGCAGCGACTTGGCCTTGCCCACGTACAACACCCGGCCCGAGGCGTCGAGGAACTGGTACGAGCCGGGAGCGTCGGGGATGGTCCCCGGAGACGGGCGGATCACAGCACCACTGTGCCGTAAGGCCACGGCCGGTCGTGCACCACGGCGCCAGCCGCACGCCCGGCGCGCCAGGGACATAGGATGAGGGCTAAGCGCCGGCCTGGTACCCCGGCGTACATAACGCTCCGAGGCCGACAACCCCGCGGATGGGCGACCAGGCTGTCCCCGCCGGCCGTAACCGGAGTGCTCCCCGAAGGGGGTCGACCATGTTCCGGTTGCAGCGGGCGCTCCCCGAGCGCTACGTCAACGCGACACCCGATCAGCTCAGCACGTGGATCGCGCGAGCCAAAGCTTTCCTCGGTTCCCGGGTGCTCATCGTCGGGCACCACTACCAGCGCGACGAGGTGATGTGCTGGGCCGATGCCCGGGGCGACTCCTTCGGCCTGTCGCGCACCGCTGCGGACCGACGCGACGCGGACTACATCGTCTTCTGCGGTGTCCATTTCATGGCCGAGTCCGCCGACATCCTGACCGCCGCCAACCAGCAGGTGATCCTCCCCGACCTCAATGCCGGATGCTCCATGGCCGACATGGCGGATATCGAATCCGTCGAGGAGGCCTGGGAATCGCTGGCCACCGTCACCGACGTCGAACGCATCGTCCCGGTGACCTACATGAATTCCTCCGCCGCCCTTAAGGCCTTCGTGGGGCGCCACGGCGGAGCGGTGTGCACGTCGTCGAACGCCCGGGCGGTGCTCACATGGGCTCTGGACCCGGCCGGCACGGCGTCGGTCCGTGGCGACGCGGCCCGGGGAGACAAGGTCCTCTTCTTCCCCGACCAGCACCTGGGCCGCAACACCGGCTACGAGCTCGGCTGGGGCGCGAGCGACATGCGGGTGTGGAACCCACTGCTCGAGATGGGCGGCCTCGACGACACCGACGTCAAAGACGCCACCTTGTTGTTGTGGAAGGGACACTGCTCGGTCCACCAGCGCTTCCGGCCCGAACACGTGGACGCCTTTCGAGCTGAGCACCCCGAGGGCCTCGTCTTCATCCACCCCGAATGCGCCCACGACGTGGTCGAGATGGCCGACAAGGTGGGATCCACCGACTCCATCATCCGGGCCGTGGACGAGGCGCCGGCGGGGTCGGTCATCGGGGTCGGGACCGAGATCCATCTCGTGAAGCGGCTCGATGACGAGCACCCCGACAAGACGGTGATGTCGCTCGACCCTCTGGTGTGCCCGTGCTCGACCATGTTCCGGATCGACGCCGCCCACCTGTGCTGGGTGCTCGAGCGCCTCGTGGACGGCGAGGTCGTGAACCGCATCACCGTCGAGCCCGACACCGCGGCCTGGGCCCGCACCGCGCTCGAGCGCATGCTCGAGATCACCTGATCGACGCCGACGCTCAGTCGGAGTCGTCGCGGCCCTCGTCGCCCTCGGGTGCGAAGGGCCACTCCTCGAAGGCCGCCACCCGTCCGCCCGGGGCGAAGCGCAGGATCCAGAGGTCGCGCCACGGCGTGTCGGGGTCGTTGTCGTATTCGACCCACACCCGGACCACGGCCGTATCAGCGTCGAGGGCGATGACCTCGCTCGACATCGAGAAGGCCTCGTCGGGACCGTCGCGCTCGGCGTCCCAGAACAACGCCAGCTCGCCGAGACCCCGGACGGGCTCGACCCAGGGCGACGACGCGTAGGTGACGTCGGGCGTGAACAAATCGGCCAACCGGTCCGTGCCCGGCGTCCGCCAGGCCTCTTCGTAGCCCTCGAGCCAGCGGGCCACATGGTCGCGACGGACGACAGCCATCAGCCCGCCCTGGCCCGCTTGACGGCGGTAGTGCCCTTGACAGCGGCAGTGCGCTTGGCAGGGGCGGTGCGGGTCGGAGTCTTCGGTCGCTTGCTCGGCGAACGCTTCGAGGGGGCGGGCCCGAGACGGTCGGGACGGCGGCGGTGACCTCGGGCCAGCACGGGAGCGAGCACTTCGCCGGTGTAGCTCCTCGACGTGGCGGCCACCTCTTCAGGGGTGCCCTCGGCGACCACCTTGCCACCGCCTTCGCCTCCTTCGGGGCCGAGGTCCACGATCCAGTCCGACGTCTTGATCACATCGAGGTTGTGCTCGATGACGATCACGGTATTGCCCTGGTCGACGAGTCGGCTCAGGACCTCGAGCAGCTTGCGGACGTCGTCGAAGTGCAGACCCGTGGTGGGCTCGTCCAAGACGTAGAGGGTGTGGCCGGTCGACCGCCTCGACAACTCCGACGACAGCTTCACCCGTTGGGCCTCGCCCCCCGACAACGTGGGGGCGGGTTGGCCGAGCCGGATATAGCCGAGCCCGACGTCGACCAACGTCTGGAGATGCCGGGCGATGGTGGGCTGATTGGCGAAGAACGAGAGCGCCTCTTCGCACGACATGTCGAGGACGTCGCCGATGTTCTTGCCTTTGAACGTCACCTCGAGGGTCTCTCGGTTGTAGCGCGCCCCAGCGCACACCTCACAGGGCACGTAGACGTCGGGGAGGAAGTGCATCTCGATCTTGATGGTCCCGTCCCCTGCACAGGCCTCGCACCGACCGCCGCGCACGTTGAAGGAGAACCGGCCCGGTAAGTAGCCACGCACCTTGGCCTCGTTGGTCTGGCTGAAGAGCTTCCGGACATGGTCGAACAGGCCGGTGTAAGTGGCGGGATTCGAACGCGGCGTCCGCCCGATGGGCGACTGGTCGATGGCCACCACCTTGTCGACGTGCTTGACGCCGTCGATGGCCTTGTGCTGTCCGGGTGTGGTCCGGGCCCGGTGCACCTGGGCCAGCATCGACTGGAGAAGGATGTCGTTCACCAGTGTCGACTTCCCCGACCCCGACACGCCGGTCACCGCCACCAGGCAGCCCAGGGGGAAGGCCACGTCGATGGCCTGGAGGTTGTGCTCGCGCGCACCTCGGACCACGAGTTGGTCACCCGACCCGGGCCGGCGCTTCTCGGGTACGGGAATGGACCGCTCCCCGGTGAGATAGCTCCCGGTCACCGACGCCTTGGTCTCGAGCAGTCCCGGCACAGCACCGCTGTAGACGACCTCACCACCGTGTTCGCCCGCGCCGGGGCCGATGTCCACCACGTGGTCGGCCTCGCGGATGGTCTCCTCGTCGTGTTCGACGACGATCACGGTGTTGCCGAGGTCGCGCAGGCGTACCAGGGTGTCGAGCAGCCGACGGTTGTCGCGCTGATGGAGCCCGATCGACGGCTCGTCGAGGACATACAGCACGCCCACGAGACCCGAGCCGATCTGGCTCGCCAGCCGAATGCGCTGGGCCTCGCCCCCCGAGAGGGTGGACGTCCCCCGGGCCAGGGAGAGGTAGTCGAGGCCGACGTCGAGCAGGAACCGCAACCGGGCCCGGACCTCGCGCAAGACCCGGTCGGCGATGAGGTGCTCGCGCTCGGTGAGCTCGAGAGCGTCGACCTCCGCCGCGGCGCGCGTGATCGACAGGCTGCACAACTCGAAGATGTTGCGCCCTCCCACGGTGACGGCCAGGGACTCGGGCTTGAGCCGTGCCCCTTTACACGTCGGGCACGGGACCTCGCGCATGAAGGTCTCGGTCCACTGCCGGACCGAGTCGGAGTCCGAATCACGGTGCCGGCGCTTGAGCCACGGCACGATCCCCTCGAACTGCGATGTGAAGGACCGCTGCCGGCCGTACCGGTTCCGGTAGCGGACGTGGACCTGCTTGGTGCCCGAGCCGTACAGGAGCACCTTCTTGTCCTTGGCCCGGAGCTTCTCCCAACGGGTGTCGGTGCTGAAGCCGAATTCCGTGGCCACGGCTTCGACGATCCGGTCGAACCAACGGCTGTGGCCACCGGTCCACGGCGAGATGGCCCCCTCGTCGAGCGACCGGGTGGGGTCGGGCACGACCAGGTCGGGATCCACCTCGAACTGGGTCCCGAGCCCGTCACAGGCGGTGCACGCCCCGTAGGGCGAGTTGAACGAGAAATTCCGGGGGGCGGGCTCCTCGAAGGACAAGCCGCAGAACGTGCACGCCAGGTGCTCGGAGAAGGTGATGAGCTCCTCGCTCCCGTCCTCCCCGATGATGCCGATCTCGGCGATGCCGTCGGTGAGGCGCAGCGCCGTCTCCATCGACTCGGTGAGTCGTTGGCGGATGTCGTCCCGTCGCACCAGCCGGTCCACCACGACCTCGATGGTGTGCTGCTCGTAGCGGGCCAGGCTGAGCGCGGCCCGCTCGGAGAGCTCGACGGTCTCCCCGTCGACCCTGGCCCGGGCAAATCCCTGCTTGGCGAGGTCGTCGAGGAACGCCTCGTACTCCCCCTTGCGACCCCGCACCACCGGTGCGAGGACCTGGAAGCGCGTCCCCTCGGGCAGGTCCAGGATCCGGTCCACGATCTGCTGCGGGGTCTGGCGTGCCACGGGCCGGCCGCAATTGGGGCAATGGGGCCGCCCCACCCGCGCGTAGAGCAGCCGCAGGTAGTCATAGATCTCGGTGACCGTGCCCACCGTCGAACGGGGGTTCCGACTGGCCGACTTCTGGTCGATGGAGATGGCCGGCGACAACCCCTCGATGAAATCGACATCGGGCTTGTCCATCTGTCCGAGAAACTGTCGGGCATACGACGACAGCGACTCCACGTAGCGTCGCTGACCCTCGGCATAGATGGTGTCGAAGGCGAGTGACGACTTGCCCGAGCCCGACAAACCCGTGAACACGATGAGACGGTCACGCGGCAGCTCGAGCGAGACGTCACGCAAGTTGTGCTCTCGTGCCCCGCGGATCACCAGTCGGTCGGACATCGCTGCGAGGCTACCGGCGGGGCGAGGGGCCGTTGCCGGGGTCGCCGCAGTGCGCGCCGTCACGCCGTGGGCACTGCGACGTTGATTCCCGCCGACCCCGATCGGCCCGGCGCACCCGGAGCCTCCCCGGCCTCGGCCAGGGCCAGGCGGAGCTCGGCGATGTCGTCGCGCAACAGCGCCGCCTCCTCGTAGCGCAGCTCGGTGGCGGCCAGGCGCATCTCCTGTTCGAGGCGCACCACCAACCGCTGCAGCTCGTCGATGGGGAGGGCGCTGAGCTCGGCCATCTCGTCCACCGCCGAGGTGTCGTCGACGTAGCCGGAGCTGCCCGCGCCGGCCAGGCGCCGACCCCCCACGCCGTCGCGCCGGGGTAGGCGCGGAGCCCGGACCGGCGCGTGTCCGGGCCGGACCCGGCCCCCTCGGCTCCCCCGACCCGGACGCGACCCGGAGTCCCCCGACCCGGCGGGCCGGATGCTGGCCAGGATGTCGGTCACGGCCTTGCGGATGGTGGTGGGGTCGATGGCGTGTTCGGTGTTGTAGGCCTGCTGCAGGGCTCGACGGCGTTGGGTCTCACCGATGGCGGCTCGCATGGCGTCGGTGATGGTGTCGGCGTAGAGCACGACCAGGCCGTCGACGTTGCGCGCCGCGCGCCCCATGGTCTGGATCAACGACGAGGCCGAACGCAAGAACCCGGTCTTGTCGGCATCGAGGATGGCGACGAGCTGCACCTCGGGCAGGTCCAGGCCCTCGCGCAGGAGGTTGATCCCCACGAGCACGTCGTACTCGCCGAGCCGCAGGTCCCGCAGAAGCTCGATCCGGGTGATGGTGTCGATATCGGAGTGCAGGTACCGCACCCGCACCCCGAGCTCGACGAGATAGTCGGTGAGGTCCTCGGCCATCTTCTTGGTGAGGGTGGTGACCAGTGAACGTCCCCCCGCCTCCGACGCCTTGTGGATCCGCTCCATGAGGTCGTCGATCTGGCCCGTGGTGGGTTGGAGGACAACCTCGGGGTCGACGAGGCCCGTGGGCCGGATGACCTGGTCCACGACCTGGCTCGACACGCCGAGCTCATAGATCCCCGGCGTGGCGGACAAGAACACGACCTGGCCCACCCGCTCGGTGAACTCGTCGAAGGTCAGGGGCCGGTTGTCGAGCGCGGAGGGGAGACGGAACCCGTGTTCGACGAGGGTGTCCTTGCGCGACCGGTCACCCTCGTACTGGCCGTGGATCTGGGGCACCGCCACGTGGCTCTCGTCGATCACCGTCAGGAAGTCGGCCGGGAAGAAATCCAGCAGGGTGTGGCTGGGCTCCCCCGCGCTGCGGCCGTCGAGGTGCCGGCTGTAGTTCTCGATGCCGTTGCACACCCCGACCTCGGCCAGCATCTCGAGGTCGTGCTCGGTCCGCAGCCGCAGCCGCTGGGCCTCGAGGAGCTTGCCCGCCGCCGCCAGCTCGGCCAGTCGCGAGCCGAGCTCGGCCTCGATCGAGGCGATGGCCCGCCGCATGGTCTCTTCGCCGGCCCCGTAGTGCGTGGCCGAGAAGACGACCAGCTCGTCGATGTCGCCGCCGGTGTCACCGGTGAGGGCGTCGAAGCGCCGGATCCGCTCCACCTGGTCGCCGAAGAGCTCGATCCGCACCGCCTGTTGCTCGTAGACCGGATGCAGCTCCACCGTGTCGCCCCGCACCCGGAAGTGGCCCCGGGTGAGCACGGCGTCGTTGCGGTCGTAGTGGAGGTCGACCAACTTCCGCAGGAGGTCTCGTTGGTTGACGGTGTCACCGGGGCGAACCGCCATGATCCGTTGCCGGTACTCGTCGGGCGACCCCAGGCCGTAGATGCACGACACCGACGCCACCACGATGACGTCACGGCGCAGGAGCAGGCTCGAGGTCGTGGCGTGGCGCAACCGGTCGATCTCGTCGTTGATCGACGAGTCCTTCTCGATATAGGTGTCGGAGGTCGGCAGGTACGCCTCGGGTTGGTAGTAGTCGTAGTACGACACGAAGTACTCGACCCGGTTCTTCGGGAACAGCTCGTGGAGCTCGGCGGCCAACTGGGCGGCCAGGGACTTGTTGGGCTCGATGATGAGAGTGGGACGCTGGGCCTGCTCGATGGTCCAGGCCATGGTGGCGGTCTTCCCGCTCCCGGTGATGCCGAGCAGGGTCTGGTACCGGTCGCCGCGCCCGATGCCCTCGGTCAGCAATTCAATGGCCCGCGGCTGGTCGCCCGCGGGGCGTAGCGGGGTCACAACCTCGAAACGGGCCACCTTGCGATGGTACCGGGGGGGTGTGTCAGCCCCGACCGAGAGGGGAACCGGAACCTCGGGGCCAGGCGTCGAGCGCGGCCCACACCCGGTCGACCTCATTGACCAGCTGGGCCCGGCCCTTCGAGTTGTCGATGACGAGGTCAGCGCCTTCCAACCGCTCTTCGCGGGTGACCTGGGCGGCGATCCGGGCCCGGGCGTCTCGTGTCGAGAAACCCCGCTGGCCGACCAGTCGGTCGACGGTGGTCTCGACGGGGCAGTCGACCACGACCACGACGTCCAACTTCAAGATGTCGCGATGGGCGGGCTTGAGCAGGGGCACGTCGAACACCACCACATGGTCGCTCTCCTCCTCGGCGGCGCGTCGCTGCGCCATGACCGTGCTGATGGCGGGGTGGGTGATGGCGTTGAGCGCGGCCACCGATTCGGCGTCGGCGAAGGCGAGCGCGGCCAGCGCGGCTCTGTCGATGGTCAGATCGGGAGCGACGATGCCGGGCCCGAACCGTTCCACCAGGGGCTGATACGCCGGTCCCCCCGGCACGACGACCTCCCGGGCGATGCGGTCGGCGTCGATCAGGACCGCCCCTCGCTCGACGAGGAGGTCGCCCACCGTCGACTTCCCTGAGCCGATCCCTCCGGTCAGCCCGACGGCCAGCACCGCACTACCTGCCGGGGCGCTTCCTGGCGGTCGCCGGCGACGACGCCTGCGACAACGCATCGGCACCCTGCGCCCGACGTTTGACGCTGCTGCGGTGGACGGCGACGAAACACACCGTCATGACCGCGCTCAACCCGACCTGCACGGAGAGGTCGGCGCGGGCGGTGGCGAGGTACTGCCCGTGGGCGGCGGCCGTGGCCCCCGCCAGTGCGCCCGCACCCACCGCCAGGACGACCACGACCCAGCGCCATCCGATGCCCAGGAGATAGATGGCCAGCGCGACGCTCACGCACATGAACACCATGGCGAGCACGAGCGTCGAGAAGGCCGGTCCGGCCGCGGTGAGCTTCTCGCCGAAGACGAGGCTCAGGACCCGGTGCGAGGCGAACACCGCCATGGCCAGGAGGACACCGCAGGGGATGGCGATGACGCCGAAAGTGTGGGCGAGCTGGCGCAGCGCGTGTGAGCCGCGCTGATGGCGGATGGCGGCTTCGGGCAGCAGGTAGTTCACGAGGACCAGGGCCACGAACACCAGGGCCTTGGCCGGGACCGAGATGGCCGCGTAAGCCCCGGAGTGCTTGTGCATCTCTCTCCCGAGGAGAATCACGTCCGCGTTCTGCAAGATGGCCAGGAACAAGAGGCTGCCCAAGGCGGCCAGCACATCGACGAGGAGCACCCGCCCGCCATGCACCGTCATGGCGACCGCTCCCCCGGTCTCTTCGATGGCCACCTCCGGCCCCGGGGGCTCGTCGACGAGCCGGGCCAGAGCCGTGCCGCGTACGACGGCACGCGTGGCGGTGAAGCGGGCGTGGGTGGCGGTGAGGAGCTCGGCGAACAACAATCCCAGGGCCGCTCCCTCCACCCCGAGCTCGGCGGCGAGGCCGACGGTGAGCGCGCAACGTGTCGCCGCCTCGATGACGAGGTTGATCGAGAGGTCCTTGTAGTCCCGGCCCACCTGCAACAGGCCCCGGTCGACCGACACCAGGATCCAGATACCGCCCGCCGTCATGATCTCCGCCACACCGCTCGGCGACGGGAGCGACAGGGCATGCGAGACAGGGCCCCGGATGAGCCACATCACGAGGGCCACGACCACGATCGAGACCTCGCCGACGCGGTGCACCCGCGCCACCCACGGCCGGACCCGGTCGCCGAGCCCCCCCGTCTGCCAGGCCGACACGCGCCGCACCACCCCGACGAGCAGAGCCGTGCCCGGCATCGAGACCACCAGGAACAGGCCGAGCAACACGATCAGCGTGCCGTAGCCCTCGGTGCTGAGGACATGGGCCACGAAGACCGTCGTCAGGAGGCTGACGACGCCGACGAGGGCGGCGGCGATGGCCAGCGGGATGGCATGACGGATCTCCGAACCCTCCTCGGGGCCCCGGGCCGGAGGGGAGAGCTCCCCGGCGCCTCCGGCGGAACCGTCCGTGGTGGCTGGGACCACTACGGCGCGCCGCCGCCGGTGACAGCGGCCACCCGCCGGGGGACGATCGGTGCGTCGCGACCCGTGGCGGTCTCGTCGCCGCGTCCGGCTTTCTCCTCGTGGTACTCCTCGTCGACGTTCACCGACCAGATGTCGTGGCCTGCGCCGGCCACGATGTTCTCGACGGTCAGCATGGCCGTGTACATCGAGTGGTCCTGGTTGTTGTACTTGTGCATCCCGTTGCGTCCAACGGGATGCACGTTGGTCACCTCGGCGGCGAGCCAGTGGCGCATGGTGTCCACCGCGGCCCGGTAGGTGTCGTCGTAGACGGGATAGGCCTTGGGCATCCGCACCACGTACCCCCGCTGCACCTGGGTCGGCTCCACGAGGCCGATGGCGGCGAGCTCCCTGGTGGCCAGGGCCACCAGGTCGTCGTCGTCGGCGTCCCACAGCTCGTCGCCTTCGAAGACGAAGTACTCCATCCCGAGACAGGTCGTGCCCTCGCGCACCATGAACGGGGACCAGGCGCCGAAATTCTGGATCCGTCCCACCTTCACCTTGGGGGAGTGGATGTAGATCCAATTGTCGGGGAACCCCCCCGACGCGGGCACGACCAACGACACCGTGAGGAAGTCGCGGTACTGCAGGGCGTCGGCCGCGGCCCGGACATCGCCAGGAGGGGGTGGGTCCATCGCCCGCACCAGAGCGGAGAAGGGCATGGAGCTGATGACGTGGTCGGTCTCGACCCGATACCGCCGGCCTTCGTGTTCGAAGACCACCGCACCAGCACCTTCCGGGCCCCGTTCCACACCGACCACCGGGCTCTCCACGAGGACTTCGACACCCGCCTTCTCGACGATGTCCCGGCACGTCTCCCACATCATCCCGGGGCCGAGCTTGGGGTACTGGAACTCCTCGATGAGGCTCGTGACCTGCTTGGCCCGATTGCGACGGCCACCGGCCAGGCGCGCACGCAGGGGCTCCCACACCGCCTTGAACAACGACATCCCCTTGATCCGCTGCGCGCCCCAGTCGGCGGAGACCTCAGAAGGCGGGACGCCCCACACCTTCTCGCTGTAGGTCTTGAAGAAGTGCTCGTAGAGCCTCCACCCGTAGTTGGCCACGACGTAGCCCTCGAGCGAGCTCTGGTCCTCCGGAGGCGACACCCGCACCTTGAGATAGGACAACCCACACCGGGTGGCCTCGACCACACCCAGATTCCGCAGGGCGTTGAGGATGTTGATGGGGTAGTCGTAGAACTTTCCCTCGTAGTAGATCCGGCTCATGCGGGGACGCAGGAGGAAGTCCCCCGGTGCGAGGATCTCGTGCCAGAGGTCCTCGACGGGCTGGACCTTGGTGAAGAACCGATGTCCACCGATGTCGAATCGCCAACCGTCGCGCGCCACGGTCCGGCTGATGCCCCCCACCACGTCATCGGCCTCGAGCACGATCGTGGCCCGGCCCGCCTTCGAGAGTTGATAGGCGGCTGTCAGACCCGCCGGCCCGGCCCCGATCACCACCACGGGACGATCGTCCCGCCATGCCGTCGCCGTCTGCGTCACCTCGCCTCGTATCCCCCGATCGGCTTCCGGCCCCGGTCAAGGCTACCGGCTGGGAACACCCCGACCCCAGCCAAGCAGGCAGCTTCGATCACCCGACGACCAGGTCAGGGCACAGAGAGATTGGTGAAGGCAAGCAAGGCGTAGAGACCGAGCCCGGCCGCGGCCAGGGTGAGGACGACCCGCTCCAGGCGCGGCCCGGCGGTGAGGCTCGCACCGGCCAACACCAAGGGAAAGGCCGACAACGCGTAGCGCTCGAACCCGTCGAGGTTCGAAGCCGTGAGCGCCACCGCCAGGATGCACAGCGCGAAGGCCCCATAGGACAGGGGCCAACGGCGCAGCACCACGACCGCCAGGGCGACAGCCAGCAAGGCCCAGGGCAGATGCAGCGCCGAACCGAGGTGTCGGCCGTGCGCCAGGAGCGACGCGTCGTGCGCCAAGGTCCGCAGCGGATCGGCGAAGCCACCTCGCAACGTCGGTCCTTGTTGGACCCGGAACGGAGCCAGAGCGTCGCCGTAGCGCCAACGGACCCAACCGAGGAACGCGCCGAGGCCGGCGGCGGGACCGACGACCGCAGCTACTCGAGCCAGGTGGCGACGCGGCGAGGAGATCCGCCATCCCCCCATCGCTTCGATGGCGGCCGGCACCACCAACATCACGCCCAGAGGTCGAGTGGCGCCCGCCGCCAACCCGAGCGCGGCCGCCCACCACCACGACCGGGCCCTGAGGGCGAGGAACGTCCCGACGCTCAAGGCCAACAGCGTCCCCTCGGCGTACCCCATCACCTGTGTGAACGCCGGGGGTGCCAGACAGACCAACCAAGCGGCCCGCCGCGCCAGCGCGTCGTCGGCTGTCTCCCGTCTGGCCACCACGGCCAACAGCGCCACCCCGACGAAGGCCGACACGTTGGCCACCACCACCACCGCCACACCGAACCCCACGCCCGGGACATACGACACCGCACGCGTGAGCAAGGGCACGAGGGGGAAGAACCGCAACGACAGATGCCCCGCCCCGGCATATCCGTGGCGGGCGATGGACTCGTACCACCCCGCGTCCCAGCCCAGTAACCCCTCGTGGACACGCGTGGCCACGGCCACCGAGGGCCTGGCCTGGTTCACGAATTCGTGCGCGGCCACCAGCGCTGCTGCCACGACGAGGCGCGCTACCACCCACGGCACCACCGCGCTCCGAATCCCCCACGACAAGTCGCCCTGGCCCGACGCGGCCCGCAGGGCCCGCACGGCGCGTGGCGTCGCCGCGCCCAGCCCGGAGGGGTCACCCGGGGCGGGGCGGCCTCCCGTGACGTTTGTCATAGTCGTGGGCTCGGTCGAAGGCGGGCAGATCGGACCGGGGAGGCGGAGGTCGGTGCGGCCCTGGCTCGGCGCCGCAACCCGGTCCGCATGACCGCATGCTAACGACGCGTCCGCTCTGGGCCCGTGACGACCGCAGCTGGCACGGCCCCGACGGCACCACCCTGGCGTCGCCTCGGCCAAGATGTGCCCGGTCGTTCGGCGGCATGCCGTCTACCATGGCGCGCCAGCGGCGCCAGGGGGCTGCGCGTCCAACCAGGGCGAGGGCGAGGGGGACCGGTGGCTGATTCCGCGGACCGATACGACCGGCGGGCATTTCTCGCCCGGGGGGCGACCACCGCCGCCGCCCTCGGTCTGGCGGGTGTGGGACTACCCACCTTGTTGTCCTCCTGCAGCAGCACCACCAACAACAAGGCCACGCCACGTCTGTCGGCCCCGGGCATCGGCACCGGGAAGCCCAAGCGAGGCGGGACCATCACCGTGGGCCTCAACTCCGAGATCGACGGTTTCCTGCCGTCGACGAACCATTTCGACAACTCGGGGCTGACCTATGCCAACTCCGTCTACGACACCCTGACGATGATCGCGGCCGACGGCTCGGCCAAGCCGTACCTCGCCACGTCGGTGACCCCCAACCCCGACCTGACGGTGTGGACGATCACGTTGCGTCCCGGGGTCACGTTCCACGACGGCTCCCCGTTGAACGCCGATGTCGTGCTGGCCAACATCCAGTCGCTCCAGGCCTCAGCGCTCACCGGCCAAGCACTGAAAGGCGTGGTCAGCACCATGGTCAAGGTCAGCGACATGTCTGTGGCGATCACGTGCTCGGAGCCCATCGTGGCGTTCCCCCATTACCTGGCCACCCAGGTCGGCTACGTGGTGGGGATGGCTCAGCTCGAGAGCCAGAGCTCGACCAAGCCCATCGGCACGGGTCCGTTCTCGTTGGTGGAATGGGTGCCCAACGACCACATGACGGTGCAGCGCAACCCCCACTACTGGCGGGCCGGGCTCCCCTACCTCGACGGTGTGACCTACCGGCCCATCGCCGAGGACCAGTCTCGGGAGAACTCGCTGAAGTCGGGGACCATCGACCTGATGGTGACGCGCGACCCCAACGCCATCCGGGACCTCCAGCACGATTCCGGTTACCAGGTGGTGCGGAACCCGTCGGTCGGACAGAACGACATGGACTTCGTCATCCTCAACACCTCGGTGGACCCCACCAACGACCTGGTCGTGCGCCAGGCCCTCGCCCATGCCATCGACGTGGACCAGCTCGTGAAGCTCTTCGGCGCCGGCATCGCCAAGCCCAACCTCAGCCTCTTCGCGCCCGGTTCCCCGTACCGCACCGCCGACAACGGCTACCCCAAGTACGACCTGGCCAAGGCCAAGGCGCTCGTGGCCCAGGCGGCACCCAACCACGGCGGGTCGATCAAGATCTCTCTGGCCACGATCACCGACCCCCGGCTCCTCAACGAGATCCAGGCCATCGCCAGCATGTGGGAGCTGGCCGGGATCACCACCACGATCAGTGAGGTGGAGCAGGTCACGTTCATCGACAACCTGGTCACGGGGCATTTCCAGGCCTACACCGACGAGATGTTCGCCGCCACCGACCCCGATCTCAACTACGTCTGGATGAGCCCCACCACGGCCAACCCCCCCATCGCGCTCAACTTCTCCCGCAACAAAGACGATGCGCTGGAGGCGGCCCTCCAACAGGGCCGCACCTCGTCGGACCCCGCGGTTCGGATCAAGGCCTACCAAGAGGTGGACAAGCGCCTCTCGGCCGACCTGCCGTACCTGTGGGCGTCGCAAGCGACGTGGTCTCTGATGGGGAGCAATTCCGTGGAGAACTTCAACAACCTCACCCTCCCTGACGGGTCAGCGGCTCTCGGCTTCGCCAGCGGCACCTTCGATCCGACGCCCGCGTGGCGCAAGGACTGAGCACCACGTCCCCCATGCTCCGGTTCATCGCAACCCGGCTCGTGCAGCTCGTCGTCATCTGCTTCCTCATCTCGGTCTTCGCCTTCCTCCTCGTCCACCTCCTGCCCGGCGACCCCACCCTGGCCATCCTCGGGCCCAACGACACCCCCGCGGCCCGCGCCGTGCTCCTCCACCAGCTGGGGCTGAACAAGGGCCTCCTGTCGCAGTACGGCACCTGGATCATCAACATCCTCCACGGCAACCTGGGCGCGTCGTTCCTGACCAAGCAGACGGTGTCCAACGCGCTGGGGGTGGCGGTGCCGATCGACCTCGAGCTCGTCATCGTGTCGCAGGTCCTCGCCCTGCTCGTCGCCATTCCCATGGCGCTCGTCGCCGCCCTTCGTCCCAACCGCATCTTCGACCGCGTGGCTACCACCTCGACGTTCGCCATGTTGTCGCTCCCCACCTTCGTGGCCGGACCGCTCCTGGTGCTCGTGTTCGCGGTCACGCTCAAGTGGGTCCCCGCCACGGGGTTCAACCGGCTCTCCCAAGGCTTCGGTCCCAACCTCAAGTCGGTCATCCTGCCCTCGGTGGCGCTCGCCATCGGGTCGATCACCGTCTACTACCGGCTCCTGCGCGCAGACCTCATCGCCACCTTGCAAGAGGACTTCGTGACCATGGCCCGTTCCAAGGGCCTCTCGACGCGCTACATCCTCATGCGCCACGTCATGCGGCCGTCGTCGTTCTCGCTTCTGGCCGGAGCCGGCATCAGCATCGGCACGCTGTTCACCGGAGCCTTCGTGGTCGAAGTCCTCTTCCAACTGCCCGGTATCGGATTCCAGCTGGTCAACGCCATCTACGGACGCGACTACCTGGTGGTCCAGGGCATGGCCCTGGTAGCGGCGGTGGCCTTCGTGGTCGTGAACTTCGGCGTGGACTTCCTCCTCACCGTCCTCGACCCCCGGGTGCGTCGTGCCTGACGGGTCCTCGACCATGTCCGAGGCGGCCGAGCCTTCCGGGGCGTTCGTCTCCCACGGCACGGTCGCCACCGGGATGCTCGGGCCCGAGGGTGTGGTCGCCACTCTCGCTCCCACCGGGTTCCTCCCGAAGAAGGGCAAGGGGATCGGCATCACCTTCTGGATCTGTGCCGGGTGGGTGCTGTTCATGATCCTGTTGGCCTTGCTGGCCTCGGTCCTGCCACTCAAGGCGCCGAACTTCCAGGACTACTCGTCGGTGAACATCGGCCCCAGTGCCCGGCACCTCCTCGGCACCGACGACCTGGGTCGCGATCTGTTGGCGCGCGTGATCTTCGGCTCACGGGTCTCGCTCGTGATCGGGTTCGCCCCTGTGCTCATCGGTCTCGTGATCGGCGGCATGGCCGGGCTGTTGGCCGGCTACCGCAGTGGCCCCGCCGACACCGTGCTCAACGCCGTCTCCTTCGTCCTTCTGGCATTCCCGGCGCTGCTCGCCATCATGGTGATCGAGACGTTCTGGAAGCCGGTAACCTTGTTGAAGCTCACGATCATGTTCGCCTTCGTCTCGGCCCCGCTGCTGTTCCGCGTCATCCGGGCCACGACGTTGTCCTTCTCCAGCCGTGAATTCGTGGTGGCGGCGCGCGCCACCGGCGCCAAGACGTCGCGACTGCTGCTGCGCGAGCTCCTCCCCAACGTGCTACCCGCGGCGGTGTCCTTCGCGCTCATCGGCGTGGCCATCGCCATCGTGCTCGAGGGCTCCCTCGCTTACCTGGGGTTGTCCATCGGGCTCCCCACGTCGTCGCTCGGCAACATCATCAACGACGGCGTGAACAGCAACAACCTGAGCCTCAACCCGTACATCGCGTTGTGGCCCTCGCTCTACATCTTCTTGCTCCTCACCGCCCTCAACCTCATGGCCGACCGGCTGCGGTCGTACTTCGACCTCCGCGAGGTGAGTCTGTGAGCCGCTTCGGGCGCCGCCCGCAACTCAGCTTCCCCGACGTGGGGTCCATCGAGGGACCGCTCCTCGAGGTTGACGACCTCCACACATCGTTCCGGACCGGACGGGGACTCGTGCGCGCCGTCGACGGTGTCTCGTTCACCTTGTCCCGGGGCCGCACCCTCGGCGTGGTGGGCGAGTCGGGCTCGGGCAAGACCGTCCTCAGCCGGTCCATCATGGGCCTCGTCCCGGGAACGAACGTGGAGCGGTCGGGGACGGTGCGCTTCTCGGGCCACGACATCACCGCCATGTCGCTGGACGAGCTGCGTGAAGTGTGGGGGATGCAGATCGCCCTCGTCTTCCAAGACCCGATGACAGCGCTCAACCCGGTCGTCAGGATCGGGCGTCAGATCACCGAGTCACTGCGGTTGCGGGCCGGCCTCGACCGCAAGGCCGCCTACGAGACATCGGTGGCCCTGCTCCGATCGGTGGGCATCCCCGCCCCCGAACAGCGCCTGCGGAATTACCCCCATGAGCTATCCGGTGGCATGCGCCAGCGGGTCATGATCGCCATCGCGCTGGCCTGTGGGCCCAAGCTCCTCCTCGCCGACGAGCCCACCACCGGACTCGACGTCACCGTCCAGGCCCAGATCCTCGACCTGTTGGCCACCCAACAGCGCGACCGCCACATGGGCATGATCCTCGTGACCCACGACCTCGGCGTGGTCGCCAACCGCACCGATGACATCGTGGTGATGTACGCGGGGCGTGTCGTGGAGCAAGCCCCGACCGCGGAGCTCTTCGCCCACACCCGGATGCCCTACACCGAGGCGATGCTGCGCTCGATCCCACGCCTGGCGGAGTCCTCCCACACCCGCCTCCGGGCCATCCCGGGCCGGCCTCCGGACCTCGCCACCGAGCTAAAGGGATGTCGCTTCGCACCGCGTTGTCCCTACGCCCAGGACCACTGTCGCAAAGAAGAGCCTCCCCTGCGGACCGCAGGTCAAGGACACCTCTTCCGGTGCTGGTACCCGGTCGGCTCGGCCGAGGGTGACGCCGCGCTGGCCTACAACGTGGCCGCCCGGGTCCCCGCCGCGCTGGCTTTCACCGGCACCCCCGTGCGCGACGCGGCCCTGTTGGCGCCCAACCCGGGCGCAAGCGCCTGATGGCCGGCAGCGGCACCGCCCATCTGCGCGGCGACGACGTCCTCCTGCGCGTCGAGCATCTCGTCGTCGAGTTCGGCTCGGGCAAGCACCGGGTGCGGGCGGTGTCCGACGTGAGCTTCGACGTGGCCAAGGGCGAGACCCTCGGGCTCGTCGGAGAGTCGGGATGCGGGAAGTCGACGACGGGCCGGGCCGTGGCCCTCATCAGCAAGCCCAACTCCGGGTCTGTGAAGTTCGACGGCACCGAGCTGACCTCGATGTCGCGCGCCGAGACGCGCCAGGCGCGCACCAAGATCCAGATGGTCTTCCAAGACCCCATCTCGTCGCTCAACCCCCGCCGCCGGGTGCTGGACGCGGTGGTCGAGCCCCTGTCGGTGTGGGGCATCGGATCCAAAGAGGAGCGCAAGGCCAAGGCTCGGGCCACCCTGGAATCGGTCGGGATCGACCCTGGCGACTCGGGTGGCCGTAGACCGACTGAGCTGTCGGGCGGTCAGTGCCAACGGGTGAGCATCGCCCGGGCGTTGATGCTCGAGCCGACCGTGCTCGTCTGCGACGAGCCCGTCTCGGCCCTCGACGTGTCGATCCAGGCCCAGATCCTCAACCTGCTCGACGACTTGAAGCGCGACCGGAGCCTCACCATGGTCTTCATCGCGCACGACCTCGCCGTGGTGAAGAACGTGAGTGACCGGGTGGCGGTGATGTACCTCGGGAAGCTCTGCGAGGTGGCCCGCCCCGACGACCTCTACCAGCGACCCGAGCACCCCTACACCGAGGCGCTGCTCACCTCGATCCCCGAGCCCGACCCCGGTGCGACGCGCAACGGCAAGGCGGCGCTGGCCGGGGACCTGCCCTCGCCCATCAATCCCCCGTCGGGGTGTCGGTTCCGCACCCGCTGTCCCTTCGCCCAACAGAAATGCACAGACGAAGAGCCCCAGATGCGTGCCATCGGCCCCGACCACTTCGTGGCGTGTCACTTCCCGCTCGGCACCCACCCCGTCACGTCGTTCGCCACGGCTGCGTCGGTCGAGCCTCCCGTCGCCCCGCCACCCTCACCGCCACCGCCGCCGTCGCCCGAGGCACCGTCGTGGAGCGTCCAGACACCTGACTACGTCACGCCGCCCGATGAGCGGTCGCCACTGTGGGTCGATCCCTGACGCTGACCCGACGCCTCTGACACCGGCGTCGTCTCGAGGACAAGCTTGCGGTCAGCCCTCGGTGGGCTCTGGGGGCGCCTCGGTGGGCTCTGGGGTCGGCTCGGGCGGGGCGGAGGGCTCGCCGGCCGCATCGACAACGGGCACACTCGCCGCCGGCGCCTCGGGCGCAGCTGACGCCTCGGGGTCGGCCCTGTTGCCCTCTCCCGCCGGAGGGGCGGGCGGGGGACCGCCTTCGGCTCCTTCGGGGGGGGTGCCGTGCTCGGCCACGTACTCGGCCCAAGCCGCCTGGGCTTCGGTCTCGGGGGTGAATTCGGTGCCGCCGTAGTCGTACCCGATGTAGTTGCCCTGCTCGTCATAGGCGTGCTCGCCGAAGGCCTCGCGGTACTCCTCGGACACCTCGCCACCTTCGGCCGCCTGCTTGATCGACAAGCTGATGCGCCGGCGCTGGAGGTCGATGTCGATGATCTTGACCCACAGCTCTTCGCCCGGGGTCACGACCTGCTCGGGGAGGTCCACGTGGTGGCCGGCCATCTCCGAGATGTGGACCAGGCCCTCGATGCCGTCGCCCACCTGCACGAAGGAGCCGAAGGGCACGAGCTTGGTGATGCGTCCGTAGACGAGCTCGCCCACCTGGTGGGTGTTGGCGAACTCCTGCCAGGGGTCGGTCTGGGTCGCTTTGAGCGACAGCGAGATCCGCTCCTTGTCGAGGTCGACGTCGAGCACCTCGACATCCACCTCGTCACCCACCGACACCACCGACGAGGGATGGTCGACGTGCTTCCACGACAGCTCGGACACGTGGATGAGCCCGTCCATGCCGCCCAGGTCGACGAAGGCCCCGAAGTTCACGACGGAGGACACCACGCCACGACGGCGCTCGCCGGGCTTCAGGTTGACGAGGAATTCTCCGCGTTGTTCCTTCTGGGTCTCTTCGAGCCACGCCCGGCGAGACAGGACGACGTTGTTGCGGTTGCGGTCGAGCTCGATGATCTTGGCCTCGATGCTCCGACCGACATAGGGCTGGAGCTCGCGCACCCGGCGCAGCTCCACCAGCGACGCGGGGAGGAACCCGCGCAATCCGATGTCGACGATCAGACCGCCCTTGACCACTTCGATGACCGGCCCCTTGACGATGCCGTCGGAGTCCTTGATCTTCTCGATCGTTCCCCAGGCTCGCTCGTATTGTGCCCGCTTCTTCGACAGGACCAACCGACCCTCTTTGTCCTCCTTCTGGAGGACGAGGGCTTCGATCTGGTCCCCGAGGCTGACGATCTCCGAGGGGTCGATGTCGTTGCGGATGGAGAGCTCGCGCGAAGGGATGACACCTTCGGACTTGAAACCGATATCGAGCAGGACCTCGTCCTTGTCGATCTTGACGACCGTGCCTTCGACGATGTCACCGTCGTCGAACTCGACGATCGTGGCGTCGATGGCTTCTTCGAGTGACGCACCACCGAGGTCGTCTTCGACGATGGCACGGGGGACGTACTTCCCCGTCTCGTCGAACGAGCCCATGGGGGCATTGGACAGAAGGGCGATGGCGCCGGGGACTTCACCGGCTGGCGCGGCGGGACTTGCCGCCGGGTCAGCTACGCCGGAAGAACCGGCTGCTTCGTCGGGCATGAACTTCAGAACTCGCTTTCGGGATTGGGGCACCCCACGTGTCGAGAGCACGAAGGGCCGGCCGCCGGTGACGGCCAGTCGACAATGCTAGCAAAGGGACGCCCTGACCAGCCCTGGCGGGCTCCTCAGCCCTTGGCGTCAGCCCATGTGTCGCCCCATGCCGCGGACACTTCGAGGGGCACCGCCAAGTGCACGGCGTCGGCCACACTGCCCATCACCGTCGTTACGAGGTCCCCCGTGATGGCCTCTTCGTCGCTGGGCACCTCGACGAGGACCTCGTCATGGACCTGGAGGACAACCCGGGACGCCAGCTGCTTCTCTTCGAGCGCGGCGTCGAGGCGGACCAGGGCCACCTTGAAGAGGTCGGCAGCGAGCCCCTGGATGCCGGCATTCATGGCTTGACGCTCCGCCGCCATGCGCAGGTTGCGGTTGGGCGAGTGGAGGTCGGGGAGCGGTCGGCGGCGACCGAAGAGCGTCTCGGTGTATCCCCGCGAACGGGCCTCGACGACGGTCTGGTCCATGTAGGCCCGGACGGCCGGGAAGGCGGCGAAGTAGGCGTCGAGAATCTGTCCGGCCTCGGACGGCTCGATCGACAACCGCTGGGCCAGGCCGTAGGCCTCCATGCCGTAGGCGAGGCCGTAGGAGACCATCTTGGCCCGATTGCGCTGTGCGGTGGTCACGTCCTCGGGCGCGACACCGAACACACTGGCGGCCGTGGTCCGATGGATGTCGCGTCCTTCCGCGAACGCAGCCACGAGCCCGGGGTCGTGCGAAAGGTGCGCGATGACCCGCAGTTCGATCTGGTCGTAGTCCGCCACTAACAGACGGCAACCCTCGGCGGGGATGAACGCCCGACGCAGACGTCTTCCTTCCTCACTGCGCACCGGGATGTTGTGGAGGTTGGGCCGGTCCGACGACAGACGCCCGGTCCGCGCCACGGTCTGGCCGAAGGTGGCGTGGATGCGACCGTCGGCGGCCACCTCGGCGAGCAGCGTCTCGCCATAGGTGGAGCGCAGCTTCTCGACCTCGCGGTAGCTGAGCAAGGTGTCGATGATGGGATGCTGCCCGCGCAGCTTCTCGAGAGTCGACGCGTCGGTGGAGAACCCCGTCTTGGTCTTGCGACCGGGCGTGAGCCCGAGCCGGTCATAGAGGACGGCCCGAAGCTGGGGCGTGGAGTTCACGTTGAAGGTCTCCCCGGCGAGCTCGTGAATCTCGGCCTCGAGCCGGCCGCACTCGGCGACTAGCCCGTCCGCGATCCGGCGCAGCTCGGCCGTGTCGACACGGACTCCGGCCACCTCCATGCGGGCCAGGACGCGCACGAGCGGTCGCTCGACCTCGTCGTGCAACCGCTCGAGCCCGGCCCGCACGAGCGCATCGCGCATCGGCACGAACAAGAGCCCGAGAGCCACGGCATGGCGCGCCGCCAAGGTGGACACCTCGACCTCGGCGGGACCTTCCAAGGCGAGCTGGCCGACTGCGCCCGCTTCCACCTCGGCGTCGAGGGCCAGACCGAGCTGGACCTCGACCACGTCCTCGAGGCGGTACCGGCCCGACGACGGGTCGAGCAGATAGGCGACCACGGCGGTGTCGAGGGCCAACGAGGTGATGTCGATCCCGACCGGCAAGAGGCTCCGCATGAGCTCCTTCGAGCCATGCGAGACGAGGGGGGCCCCGCCTGGCCCCACCAAGGTGGCGAGGGCGCCGAGCACGGCGCTGTCGGCCAGGATCTTCTCGTCGAGCCACATCGGTGACGCCGGCGCCGCCGGCCCGTCTGCGCTGTCGGGTGCACCGATCGGCGCGGCGGTGACGGCCACCCCCACCAAGGGACTGCGCCCGGCGTCACCGGACCACACCGGTGCCAGGGCCAGAGGCGCCTTGGCCTTGGAAGCGGCATCGAGAGATGCGGTCGCTTCCTTGGCATCGGCCGGGACCGACGCCACCACGGCGCTGAGATCGACCGCCGGGGGGGCATGGGACCCCGCCGGGCGCGGTAGCGCCTCGTCGGAATCGCCGCCGAGGATGGGAGCGACGCGCTGCCAGGCGGATCGCAGCTCCAACTCGCCGAAGACCCGCTTCACCTCGTTGGCATCCCACTTGCCCAGCGCCAGGTCCTCGAGGGTCAGGTCGAGCTCCACGTCGCGCACCAGGGGGATCACCTCGGCGTTTCGTCGTACCTGGGCCTCGTGCTCGGTCAGGTTGTGGCGGAGCTTCGGCGTCTGCTCGGCCACGTGGTCGAAGATGGCGTCCAGGGTGCCGTAGGTGCTCACGAGCTTGGCGGCGGTCTTCTCCCCGACGCCGGGCACCCCGGGCAGGTTGTCCGAGGTGTCACCGCGCAAAGCGGCCAGCGTCGGATAGGCGCTCGGAGACACGCCGTGGCGTTCGATGATGCCGGCCTCGTCGTAGACGACGGTGTCCGACAGCCCCCGGCGCGTGTACATCACCTTGACGAGCGGGTCCTCCACCAGTTGGAAGGTGTCGCGGTCCCCACTCACCACCACGACGTTGCGTCCGGCGTCGCGTCCTCGGGTGGCGAGGGTGGCCAAGATGTCATCGGCCTCGTACCCCACCTTCTCCACCATCACGATGCCCAGGGCCCGCAGGACGTCGCGCACCAGTGCAAACTGGGGGATCAAGAGGTCAGGGGTGTCGGGCCGATTGCCTTTGTACTCCTCGACGATGTCGTCTCTGAAGGTCGGCTCGGGCCGGTCGAAGGCCACGGCCATCCCGCCCGGCTCGCTCTCACGCAGGAGCATCACCAGCATCGACGTGAACCCGTGGACGGCGTTGGTGACCTGGCCCGCCTTGGTGGCGAGGTCGATGGGTAGGGCGAAGAAGGCCCGGAAGACGAGGGAATTGCCGTCGAGGAGATACAGGTCGCCGTCGCCGGCCTTCGAGGTTGCCACTGCCTCGGATCCTATGTGGCGGCCGTGGCGTCGACCCCGGCGTCAGGGGGTGAGCGCCCCGTCGATGATCTCCTGGGCCACCCGCTCCATCCGGACGCGACGGTCCATGGCCGTGCGCTGGATGAAGGCGAAGGCCACTTCTTCGGCCATGCCGTGTCCGTCCATGAGAACCGCCTTGGCCCGGTCCACCATCTGACGGGTCCGCAACTTGTCCTCGTGGGTGGGGACGTCCTCGGACAGCCGGGTGTGCTCGTCCTCGATGGCCCGGTACTCCTCGAAGCGCGCCGTGGCCACGGCGATGGCCGGCACCAGCTCACCGCGCTGGAAGGGCTTGACGAGATAGGCGGCGACACCGGCGTCCCGGGCCTCCTCGATGAGGTTCCGTTGGCTGAAGGCCGTAAGGATCAAAACCGCCACACGGTGGTTCGCCGAGATCCGACGGGCCGCCTCGATCCCGTCGATGCCGGGCATCTTGATGTCGAGGATGGCGATGTCGGGTTGGTGAGTCGCCACCAGCTCCACCGCCTCGTCGCCGCGACCGGTCTCCCCCACGACCGAGTAACCCTCGGCCTCGAGGATCTCCTTCAAGTCGAGACGGATGATGGCCTCATCTTCGGCGATGACGACGCGTTTACCCATGCGGCGGGTCTCTCTCCTTGTTCGCTCTTGTGGCTTCGGGTGCGGGGCCCGGCTACCGGGGCTCGACGACCAGTTTGCCGAGCAGCTCGTCCTGGCGACGCTCCAACTCGTTGATCATCGTCAGCAGGGCGGCCCGGCCCCGGTTGGCGGCGTCCGCCGAGCGCTGGGCGTCGGCGTAGTCGTGTTCGGCCAGGGGCGTCTCTGACACGAGGGACCGGATCCGGGCGTCATCGGCGGCGTCATTGAGCACGGCCAGCTGTTCGTCGAGGACCGCCAGCTCCTCGCGGACCCTCACCAGGCGTCCGTGGACATCCCGGAGAGATCGTTCGACCATCGAGCGGCGCATAGCAACCCGAATTCTAGGTGACCCACTGCCCCATCGAGCACAGCCGGCCGGCAAACACCTGTTCGCTACGCTGGGCGGAGCCCCGCCGATCGTGCCCGAGGCGGGACTCGAACCCGCACGTCCTTTCGAACAAAGGCTTTTGAGGCCTTCGGGTCTGCCTATTCCCCCACTCGGGCGCGCCGCCGATGCTACTGGGAAGCAGGGAACCGACGTAGTGTCGCCGTGGATCCACCCGGCCGAGTTTCAGCTGTTCTCGCCCTTGTCGCCTCCGATGACAATTCCTTCGAGATTGCCGCGTGTCCTTCGAGATTCCCGGGTGCTCCACGTCGATCACGTTGCGCAACGTGCCCGGAGTGACGAACGGCTCCACGCAGTGGCACCAGTGAACGAGCGTGCAACGGCTCGATTGAATTCATCGGCTCCGAGCGTTAGCTGGGCGCGAGCAGTTCTCTCATGACCTGTCGGTAACGTGACCCGGGCACTCCGATCGTGTCACCCTGGGGCCACCCCGATTCGACGGTCGAGCAAAGAAGAGGAGTCCGAGTGCTGGCGTTCACCTTCCCGGGTCAGGGATCTCAACGACCCGGCATGGGTCGCGCCTGGCTGGAACACCCCTCCTGGGAAGTGGTCGAAGAGGCCTCGTCGGTGGCAGGCCGCGACGTCGCCCGGTTGCTCCTCGACGTCGATCAGGACGAGCTCACCCTCAGCGCCAATGCACAGCTCGCCACGTTCGTCCACAGCCTGGTCGTCCTCGACGGCATCGAACGCGTGGGCATCGAGCCCACCTTGTGCGCGGGGCACAGCCTGGGCGAGTACACCGCCCTCGCCGCCAGCGGCGCCCTGGGCTTCGAAGAAGGCGTCCGTCTCGTCGTCGAACGGGGCGAAGCCATGCACACCGCGGCCGAAGAGCATCCCGGCACGATGGCGGCGGTGATGGGCGCGGACGACGACGCCGTGGACGCGGCGTGCCAACGTGCCGAAGGCGAGGTGTGGGTCGCCAACTACAACGCACCGGGGCAGGTCGTCATCGCCGGCACGGCTGAGGCCGTGGCACGCGCCGGTGTGATCGCCAAGGAGCTCGGCGCCCGCAAGGTCCTCCCCATCCCCGTGGCCGGGGCCTTCCACACCATGCTCATGGCACCGGCGCGATCGTGGCTCCGCAAATCCTTGGCGAGCACTGCCTTCAGCGTCCCCGAGGTGCCCGTGATCGCCAACGTCGACGCGCGGGCCCACACCACCGCGGAGGACTGGCCCGGGTTGCTCTCCGCGCAGCTGTGCAGTCCCGTGCGCTGGCGCCAGAGCCTCGAGACCCTCGCCGCCATGGGCGCCACCCGGTTCGTCGAGGTCGGAACGGGCGGCGTGCTCACCGGGCTCGCCCGACGGACCCTGCCCGACGCCGTGGCGAGTGCGGTCGCCACTCCTGACGACCTCGACACTCTCGTGAACGCCATTGCGGGGAGCGAGACCTGGAACACCTATGCGGCTGCGCATCAGGGCGAGCACCTTTACACCTCGGAGCGGGTCGTGATATCGCCGGCGGCGGGCGTGTTCGAGCCTCTCGCGGGCTTGGCTGCGCCGGGGCCGGGCAGGCTCTCCGCCGACGGGACCGATGCCTCGGGCACCGACGGTGCCCCGGTGGCGGTGGGCGATCTGCTCGGGACGGTGGGGTCCGCGGAGGTCCGGACACCTTTTGCCGGAATGGTGGTGGGATTCCTGGCCCATCCCGGCGAGCGCGTGGCGGCAGGCGAGCCCATCGCGTGGTTGCGCGTGACCGCCGACGGCGCGTGACCCTCCCCGGAGCGGTCATCACCGGGTGGGGCACCGCCCTGCCCGAGACCGTGGTCACCAACGCCCAGCTCGAGGCCCGCCTCGATACGACCGACGAGTGGATCGTCACGCGTTCGGGTATCCGGGAGCGACACATCGGGGGCACGGTGTCGACGCTCGCCACCGACGCCGGTCGTCGGGCCCTCGAGCGGGCCCGGTTGGCCCCGGAACAGGTCGACCTGCTCGTGCTCGCCACGTGCACTCCGGACCTGGCCGTGCCGGCCACATCCGCAGCGGTGCACTACGCCCTCGGCCTCTCCGGCGGTGCCTTCGACGTCAACGCGGCGTGCGCCGGGTTCGTGTACGCGCTGGTGGCGGCGCACGGTGCGGTCAGCTGCGGCGCCGCGCACCGGGTGTTGGTCATCGGCGCCGACTGCGTGTCGCTCATCACCGACCCCGACGACCGCGCCACCGCCGTGCTCTTCGCCGACGGGGCGGGTGCGGTCGTCCTCGAGCCCAGTCACGACGACGGCCTGCTGGCGGTCGACTTCGGCGTCGACGGCAGCGCACACGACCTGCTCACGTGCGCCCACGGCGGCTACATGGAGATGGAGGGCAAAGAGGTGTTCCGCCGCGCCGTCCGCAACACGGTCGAGTCGGCCACTCGAGCGCTCGAGCGGGCCAAGCTCACCCCCGATGACATCGCCCTGTTCGTCCCCCATCAGGCCAACCTCCGCATCATCGAGGCAGCCGCGTCCCGCCTCGGCATGTCGATGGAGCGGGTGGCGGTCGTCGTCGACCGCACCGGGAACACCTCGAGCGCCTCGGTTCCCCTGGCGCTCGCCGATGCCTCGGACGCCGGACGGCTGGCACCGGGGGACCACGTCCTCATGTCGGGGTTCGGTGCCGGCATGACGTGGGCGAGCACCGTGGTCCGCTGGAACGTCGACACCGGCGGGGTAACGACGTGAGCGTGCCGGATGCGGTCGAGAAACGACCGGGGGGACGGGTGGTGTTGGTCACCGGTGGCTCGCGTGGGATCGGCCTCGGGTGCGCCAGGCATTTCCAAGCACTGAGAGACAGGGTGGCGATCACCTACCGCACCGCACCTCCTGCGGACCTGGCCGGACCGGGATCGGACACCGTGGCCCTGCTCCCGGTGTCGTGTGACGTCCGGGATCCCGCCCAGGTCGAGGCGGCGTTCGCGGCCGTGGAGGAGGCGTTCGGCCCCGTCGAAGTCCTCGTCGCCAACGCCGGGGTGACCAAGGACACCCTGCTCCTGCGCATGGGTGAAGACGCCTGGCACGAGGTCCTCGACACCAACCTCACCGGCGTCTACCGGGTCGTGCGGCGCGCCGTGGGGCCCATGGTGCGGGCCCATCGGGGACGGATCGTGCTGGTGTCGTCGGTCGTCGCCTTCTTCGGGTCGCCGGGCCAGGTGAATTACGGCGCCGCCAAAGCCGGTCTGGTGGGACTGGCCCGGTCCCTGGCTCGCGAGGTCGGGAGCCGGGGCATCACGGTGAACGTTGTCGCGCCGGGTGTGGTGGACACGGATATGATCGCCAGCCTGGGAGAACAGCGCGTGGAGCAACTCCTGGCGTTGGTGCCGTTGGGCCGCAGGGCGAGCCCCGCTGATGTTGCGGGGGCGGTGGCCTTTCTGGCCTCCGACGACGCGGCCTACATCACCGGTGCCGTGCTTCCGGTGGACGGCGGCCTGGCCATGGGGTTGTGACATGAGACCGTCCGACAAGTCCCGGGCCACCGGGACACGACGCGACTGAGGAGGAAGCAGTGCCCGACGCCAGCTTCGACAAGTTCAAGGCCTGCGCGATCGACGTGTTGCAAGTGCCGGCCGACAAGGTCGTGCCCGAGGCCCGCTTCGGCGACGACCTCGATGCCGACAGCCTCGACCTCGTCGAGCTCGTCATGGCCCTCGAAGAGGCCTTCGACGTCACCGTCGACGAGTCCGAGCTCGAGGGCATCGAAACCGTCGGCCAGGCCTACGAGCTGATCTCCGCCAAGCTCTGATGCTTCTCGGCGTCGGGCCCGACGGGCCTGTCCGGGGACGGCGCGTCGTCGTCACGGGCATGGGCGTCGTGTCGTGTTGTGGGATCGGCCTCGATGCCTTTTGGGACGGCCTGCAGGCGCCGGCCCCCGACGGGGAGCGCCGCGTGGTCGGCTTCGACCCCTCGGCGTGGTTCGGCCCGAAGGAAGTACGGCGCGTCGACCGCTTCGCGCAGTTCTCGGTGGCCGCTGCTGACATGGCCCTCATCGACGCGGGCGAGATCGGTGCCGACCCGGATCGCTCCGGCGTCGTCTTCGCCACCGGTGTCGGGGGCCTCGAGACGCTCCAGGAACAGATCGGCGTGTTCCACGAGAAAGGCCCCCGGCGGGTGTCGCCCTTCCTCATCCCCATGATGATGGTGAACGCAGGCGCGGCCCGTGTCTCGATGCACGCCGGTTGGCACGGCCCGTGCGAGACCATCGCCACCGCCTGCGCGGCTGGGACCCACGCCATCGCCGCCGCGGCGCGACTGGTGGCCTCGGGTCGCTGCGACGTGACCATCGGCGGTGGAGCCGAGGCCGCCATGGTGGGCATCGGGATGGCCGCCTTCGGCAACATGACCGCATTGTCGAGTGAAGGGAAGTCCCGACCCTTCGACGTCCGGCGCGACGGATTCGTCTGCGCCGAAGGGGGCGCCGCCCTCGTGCTCGAGGACCTCGACCACGCCCGGCACCGCGGCGCTCGCATCTACGCCGAGCTCCTCGGCTCGGCGTCGACCGCCGACGCCCATCACATCACCGCTCCTGCTCCGGGTGGCAACGGAGCCGCGGCGTGCATGGAGCTCGCCCTTGCCGACGCCGGCGTCTCGCCCACCGACATCGGCCACATCAACGCCCATGGCACCTCCACCCCGCTCAACGACCTCGCCGAGTCCCAGGCCATCGAGAAGGTCTTCGGCTCACCCTCGCCGCCGGTCACGTCCATCAAGGGCGTGACCGGGCACGCCCTGGGTGGAGCCGGGGCCATCGAGGCCGTGGCCACGACCCTCACCATCGACCGCCGCCTCATCCCCCCCACCGCCGGGTACGAGCAGCCCGACCCCGAGATCCATCTCGACGTCGTCCACGGCCGGTCCCGCGCCTGGGACCCGGGTCCGGCCTTGTCGAACTCCTTCGGATTCGGCGGCCACAACGGGTGCCTCGTCATCGGCCCACCCCCCGCCTGATCGCTCTCGGGCCGCACAACTCCCCACAGACCGCACCGGGAGCCCGACGCCGCACGGTACGGTCGGCACGATGACGATTCCCGGGGCCGGGCCGACGGCGGGGCCTGAGCCCGCGGACCACGCCTTCGGTGCGTTCTCCTCACACCCTCCCTGGGTCCTCGACCTGGCCCAGCTCTCGTGGAGCCCGGGGATCGACGGGCTCCGGTCGCGGACGAGGGCCGAAGCCCCCCGGCTCACCCGTCGCCGCCGGCTCCCGCCCGGGTCCAGGGTCGTGCGCGTCGGTGTCGTTCTCGGTTGGGCCCTGGCCGGTTGGTACGTCGGTGACCGTCGACGCGGCCAACACAGGTCTCGGGCCGGGTTGTCACGTCGTCTCCGGCGCGCTTTCGAGCGCCTCGGACCCACCTATATCAAGCTGGGACAGATCCTGTCCTCGGGCGAGGGCCTGTTCCCCGAGGAGCTGGTGGCGGAGTTCCGGCTGTGTCGCGACCGGGTCCCCGCCGAGCCCTTCGCCGTGGTCCGCCGCATCGTCGAAGCCGACCTGGGCATATCGCTCGAGGCGCAATTCAGCGAGTTCGAGCGGACGCCGATCGCGGCGGCGTCCGTCGCCCAGGTCCACGCGGCACGGCTCAAGACCGGAGAGGCCGTCGTCGTCAAGGTGCAGCGTCCCGACGTGGCCACCTTGGTGCGACGGGACCTCGCCGCGATGAGTTGGATCGCTCCGCTTCTGGTCGGCCGGATCCCGGTTGCCGCGCTCGCCAACCCGCCCGCCTTGGTGGAGCTGTTCGGGGAGACCATCGTCGAGGAGCTCGACTTCCGACTCGAGGCCCAGAACATGCTCGACGTGGCGCGCGTCCTCGCCGAGATCGATCAGCACGCCATCGTCGTGCCCAGGCCACACCCTTCGCTCGTGACGCGTCGGGTCCTCGTGATGGAACGTCTCGACGGGTTCGCGTGGGGGGACTCCGACGCCATGCGAGCGGCGGGGATTGACACCGAAGCGGTGCTCCACGCCGCGCTGATCGCATTCCTCGAAGGAGCCCTCCTGTACGGGGTGTTCCACGGCGATCTCCATGGCGGCAATCTGCTCGTGCAGGCCGACGGACGTGTGGCCCTGCTCGACTTCGGCATCACGGGCCGGTTCGACGAGCCCAGGCGGCTGGCTTTTCTCCGTCTGGTCATGGCCGCATCCGCCAACGACATCCCCGGCCAGATCGCGGCGATGCGCGACCTCGGGGCGCTCCCCGTGGACGTGGACATCGACGCCGTGATCCGGGACCTCGGTCTCGACCGCCCCCCGATCGACCCCACCACCCTCACCGCCGAGGAGCTCACCGCCGAGATCCGCAACCTCACCAAAGGGCTACTGGGCTACGGCGCCCGCATGCCCAAGGAGCTCATGCTCTACGTGAAGGACATGCTCTTCCTCGACGGTGCCCTGGCGGTGATGGCTCCCAACGTGGACGTGATCGGTGAGATCGTCAAGGTGGTGCTGTATTTCCACGAACGCCACGGCGACCGCATCGCCAGGGAGATGGGTGTCGAGCCCGGCGCCATCCCCGCTCTCGACGTCGCCGGTATCCGCGCCTCGCTGGGCGTCGACGAGACCGTCGACGCCCTCACCTACCGCGAGCTCCAAGAGCGGCGCGAGCTCATCCGTCGTCGCCTCGAGCACCACCAGTCAGGCCGGCGCTTCAGACGCCGGAGCCGTTAGGCCGGCGCCGTCCCGCTTGCAGACGATGGTGAGCCCGGGTTGGCGCCCGAGCCCGGGTTGGCGCTCGAGGCTCCGGGGGGACCCATGGGCTGCCACGACCCACCGTTGGCCTGCAACACGGTTTGGTCGGTGACCTGCTTGGCCGTCGAGGTCCCTCCCGACACCACCGCGGTGACCCGCACGGTGTCTCCGGTCTTGACGCTCCCGATGCCCAACTCGCCGCCGTTCACGCTCGTGCCCGAGTCAACGGTGAACGTCCCCGACGTGCCGTCTGCGCTCTTCACGCTGAGCGACCACGTGCTACCCGCCGTGTCGGTCACGTCGGAGACCGTCCCGGTGCGCTCCGACAGGGTCTCGTAGCCGTTCGGGCCCTTGATCGTGAACTCGCCGTAGATGAAGGGACCACCACCGATGCCCGGCCCCCCGAAACCGCCTCCGGCCCCGAAGCCACCGCGCATCCGACCCGGTCCACCGAAGCCGTGCGGCCGACCCGGCGCCGTCGTCGTGGTCGACGCACCGTCCGAGGCCGTGACCGTCGCCGGGCTGGCTCCGGACGGGGCTGAAGACGTGGCGGCCTGAGCCAAGGCGGTGGCCCCCACCGCCACACCCGCCGCCGCGCCCACGCCGACCGCCAACTTCAACAGCCGTTGTCGGGGCCGAGGAGTGGCGGCGGGTGGCGCGGGACCCCACGGGGAACCGGGGTCCGATCCTGATGTCAGGGGCGTGTCGTGCATGGCTCAGCCTCTCCGTCTCGTCGGTAGGGGGCCGTTCTCAGAGCGACGGTACGCCGCGTCCCTGTGTCGAAACTGTGTATTTGCCCGGTTGAGCGCGCTCAGGGCGTCGTTGCGTCGATACCGGCCCGGAGTGACGCCACGAACTGGCCGGCTCCCTCGGGGCCCTGACCGTCGAGGAGTCTGCGTACGATCGCCGATCCGACCACGACCCCGTCCGCCTCGACACAGGCCTCCGCAGCCTGCTCGGGTGTCGACACCCCGATGCCGATGCACACGGGGCGGTCGGTCACGGTGCGAACCATCTTGGCCACGTCGCCGGCGCTGCTCGACAGTGCGGCGCGCTCGCCGGTCACGCCCATGACGCCCACGCCGTAGACGAATCCCCGCGAGCGCTCGCAGATGGCACCGGCGCGTGCCAAGGGTGTAGACGGGGCGACGAGCAGGACCGTGGCGATTCCAGCCGCGTCAGCTTCGACGCACCATTCCTCGCCCTCTTCCAGAGGGAGGTCGGGAATGATCGCACCAGTCACCCCGGCCTCGGCCAGTGACCGGGCGAAGCGGCGCAAGCCGGCCCGAAAGACGATGTTGTAGTACGTCATGACGCACAGCGGCACGGCCAGATCCGAACGACCCAGGGCATCGAGCACCGACGTCGGGGTCGTGCCGAGCTGGAGGGCCCGAAGCGAGGCCTCTTGGATGGTGGGTCCGTCGATCATCGGGTCCGAGAACGGGATGCCGATCTCCACCGCGTCGGCCCCCGCGTCGGCGACGGCGTGGACCGCCTCGATCCAGTCCGGTCCCATCCCCCCGGTGACGTAGGGCACGAGCAGCTTGCGACCCGCGTCGCGCCTGTCCCGGAGATGCGACTCGAGCGACGCCGTGTCTCTGGTCACCGCAACATGTCGCGGACCTGGGCCACGTCCTTGTCGCCTCGCCCCGACAAGGTGACGAGCACGGTGGCACCCCTCGGCACGGATCGTCCCGCCTCTCGCGCTAGCCAAGCCAGGGCGTGGGCGGGCTCCAACGCGGGGATGATGCCCTCGGTCTCCGACAACAGCCGGAATGCGACGAGGACCTCCTCGTCGGCGGCCTGCTCGTAGCGGGTCCGCCCGATCGACGACAGATGGGCGTGTTCGGGCCCGATGCCCGGATAGTCGAGGCCCGCCGAGATCGAGAAGGCCTCCGCGATCTGACCCACCTCGTCTTGGAGGACCAAGGACTTCATGCCGTGGACCACGCCGGGGACGCCCCGGCCCACGGCCGCGCCTCCGGCGGCTTCGACCCCGACGAGGACAGCGTCGGTGTCGACGAATCCGGCGAAGGTCCCCGCCGCGTTGGATCCGCCTCCGATGCACGCCACCACCCAGTCCGGGTCATGGCCGTCGAGCAAGGTCCGGCACTGCTCACGAGCTTCGTCGCCGACCACACGCTGGAGCTCGCGCACCATCCAGGGATACGGATGAGGGCCCATCACCGAGCCGAGGCAGTAATGGGTGTCGGCCACATTCGCCACCCAGTCCCGCAGGGCCTCGTTCACGGCGTCTTTGAGGGTACGACTCCCGCTGCGCACGGGGCGGACCTCGGCACCGAGCAGCTCCATGCGAAAGACGTTCAATTCCTGGCGCTCGGTATCGACTTCGCCCATGTAGACGACGCAGGCCATGCCGAACAACGCCGCCGCGGTGGCGGCCGCCACGCCGTGCTGACCGGCACCGGTCTCGGCGATGAGACGCGGCTTGCCCATCCGCCTCGCCAACAAGGCTTGGCCGATCACGTTGTTGAGCTTGTGCGAACCCGTATGGGCGAGGTCTTCGCGTTTGAGCAGGACCCGGACGCCCAGGCGCTCGGACAGGCGGTGGCACTCGGTCACCGGTGTGGGCCGTCCGCCGTAGTCGCGCAGGATGGCCGCGAACTCGCCGTGGAAGCCAGGGTCCGCCCAGGCGGCGCGGAAGGCGGCTTCGAGCTCCAGACACGCCGGCATGAGGGACTCGGGGACGAAGCGCCCTCCGAACTCCCCGAAGCGACCCGACGCCGAGGGCTCGCCCATCAGGCTGCTCACCCGTCCTCCCTCCAGTCGAAGGGGCCGCCCGGCTCCTCGCCGTCGTCGAGCGCACCGACCGTCGCCTCGTCGTCGACCCGCTCACCCGCGGCGGCACGGGCCGCCATGACGAACGCCCGCACCTTGCGGGGGTCCTTGCGACCGGGCTCGGCCTCGACACCCGACGACACGTCCACACCGAAGGGGTGGAGATGGGCGATGGCGTCGGCCACGTTGCCGGCGTGGAGCCCGCCCGACACGATCAGACGGGCCGGATCGACGACTCCTTCGGCCAGGCGCCAGTCAAAGACCTCGCCCGACCCCGGCGACGGTGCGTCGACGAGCACGGTCTCCACGCCGTAGTCGTCGATGCGAGCGATGTTGCGGTGTCCGGCGGGGAAGGCCTTGATCGTGAACGGGACGCGCGCCGCGACCCACTGGGTGTCCTCGGCCGTTTCGTCACCGTGAAGCTGCGCGCCCCGCAAGCCGATCCCGTTGACGATGTCCACCACGCGGGACGGGGCCTCGTTGCGAAAGACCCCCACGGTCAGGATCTCCGGAGGGATGCGCTCGATGATCCGTCGGACCGCTTGGGGCGCGACCTGGCGCGGCGAGGGGGCGAAGACGAAGCCGATGGCATCGGCGCCGAGCCCGACGGCCAACAGGGCGTCGGGCTCCGAGGTGATCCCACAGATCTTCACCAGCACGGTCTCACCTCTCTCCCGCCGCCGCGCCGCGCGTCTCAACCTCAGACGTGCGGGCCCGCTCTCCCACGCGGTGTCCCGTCAGCGCACCGAGTGCGGCGCGCCGGTCCGGGGCGCAGATGAGCGACTCCCCCACGAGTACCGCCTGGTAACCCGCGTCGGCCAGGACCGCAGCGTCGGAGCCGTCGCGGATCCCTGACTCGGCCACCGCCACGACCTCGGGCGGGATCGCCCGGACCATGCGCAGGGCCCGACCTTGGTCCACCGAGAAGGTGGCGAGGTCGCGCTGGTTGACCCCGACCAGTTCCGCACCGACGTCGAGGGCCCGTTCGAGCTCGGCTTCGTCGTGGACCTCGACCAAGGCGTCGAGGGTGAGCTCCCGAGCCAGGCTCAAGAATTCCGAGAGGTCCCGGTCGGACAGGGCGGCGACGATCAGGAGCACGGCGTCGGCGCCCATGAGCCGGGCGTCACAGACATCGGCCGCGGACACCGTGAAGTCCTTGCGCAAGACAGGCAGACCGCAGGCCGATCGAGCCGCCGCCAGGTCAGTGCGAGAGCCGGAGAAGAACGCCTCGTCGGTCAGGACCGAGACGCACGTCGCCCCCCCCGCCTCGTAGTCCTGGGCCAAGGCGGCGGGGTCGAGACCGGTGTCGAGGGGCCCTTTGGACGGCGAGCGCCGTTTGACCTCGGCGATCACAGCCAGTTCCCCGCCGGTGGCGATGGCCAGGCTTCGGGCGAACGGGCGCGTGGTCGGACAGGCCTGGGCCCGGGCGACGAGGTCGCCGAGGTCTCGGCGATCAGCGCCGGCCCGGGCTCGGTGCGCGGCCAGGATCCCGCTGAGATAGGTGTCGGGCGGCACCGGCGCGAGCCTAATGGGCGGTGCCCGGCACTTAGCGCTCTCCGGGTCGAGGTCGGATCCTTCCCCCACGGGCCCAACGACGGGCGACATCACACTTCTCTCACGGTCTCTTCATCACCTCTTGACGGGCTCGTTGTGTGATGGTGGTGATGCCGGTGAAGCGCCAGGGTCCCCGTGGGCCGCACTCCCCCGGTGCCAAGCTGGTGCCGGTGGCAGGAACCGGGGACACCATCGTCGTCATCGAGGACGACCAGAACATCTCCGACCTGGTGGCGTTGTACCTTCGACGAGAGGGCTTCCGGGTGCTCCAGGCCCGCGACGGCGAGCAGGGCATCGACTACGTCGAGCGGGACCGACCCAAGCTCGTCGTGGTGGATGTCGGTCTTCCCGGTGAGCTCGACGGCTTCGCCGTCTGCCGTCGGCTGCGCGCCGCGGGGGATGTCCCCATCGTGATGCTCACGGCCCGCGACGACGAGGTCGACCGCGTGGTCGGCCTCGAGTTCGGTGCCGACGACTACGTCACCAAACCGTTCTCACCACGCGAGCTCGTGGCCCGGGTGCGCGCCATCCTGCGCCGGGCCGGCGCCGCGACGCACCTCGAGCCCACGGTGCTCGAGACCGGCGACGTGGTCATCGACACGGGCCGGCGCGAGGTCCGGCAGGGGGAATCGGTGGTGGCACTCACCAGTCGTGAGTTCGACCTGCTCACCTATCTGGCACTCAACACGGGGTTGGCGCTCTCTCGGCGCCAATTGCTCGACGGGGTCTGGGGGGAAGGCTGGTACGGGGACGAGCGGACGGTCGACGTCCATGTCCGGCAGCTGCGCAAGAAGCTCGGCGACGGCCTCCCCCTCACCACGGTGTGGGGGGTCGGCTACCGGCTGGGCTGACCCGCCCGTGCACCGTCGCATCACCATCGCCATCCTCGGTGTGGTCATCGGGACCCTGGTCCTGACCGTCGTCGGCGGCCTCCTCCTGGTGCGACGGGCCGCCCTCTCCACCGCCGAGAACGAGATCACCTCCGAGGCCCAGGCCATCGGCCGGCTCATGTCCGCCCATCCCGCCTTCACCCACGCCGCCGACCTCGACGCCCTGCGCCGGGTGGGCGCCTTCGATCGGCTGACACTGGTGGGACTGGCGCCGTCGGGCTCCTTGCAGGACATCCCGTCGCCCTTGGTGGCCCGGTTGATGAGCGTCGACGCTCTGCGCGCCGGCGAGACGGTGGCGGGCAACGTCGGCCACGTCGTCTTCGTGGCGCAACCCCTCGACCTGTCTCTGGCCCAACGACACGCGCTCGGCGACGGGCTGGCCGTGTCCGACGTGCGGGTCCTCGTCGTCACCCGCCACGTGGCCAACCCGGTCAACGGCGTGGCGTACTTCGTCTTGGTGGCAGGCGTCGTCCTCCTCGCCGGCGTGGTCGTGGCCGCATTCTTGGCCCGGCGCATCAGCGCCCCGATCGTGCGGGCCGTGGACGCCACGCGTGAGATGGCAGGTGGCAATCTCGACGCCACGATCCCGGTGCGCCCGGGCGAGTACCCCGAGCTCAAGGAGCTGGCCGACGCCATCAACACCCTGGGCGAGAACCTCGGGCGCGCCCGGGGGCTCGAACGAGAGTTCTTGCTGTCTGTCTCCCACGAGCTGCGGACCCCGCTGACGTCGATCCGGGGCTACGCCGATGCCATCGCCGATGGCGCCACCGACGACGTCCCCGGAGCGATCACCATCATCAACAGCGAGGCCCGCCGTCTCGAACGGCTCGTCCAGGACCTGCTCGACCTGGCCCGGCTCCAAGCGCGGCCATTCTCACTCCACACCCAACCCGTCGATTGCGCCGCGCTGGCCCGGACCGTGACCGAGGGCTTTGCACCCGAAGCCGACGGCATCGGAGTCGAGCTCGTCACCGTCGATCCGGCCGGTGCCTCGCTGTGGGCCGACGCCGATCCGGACCGGGTGGGCCAGGTCGTCGCCAACCTCATCGAGAACGCCTTGAAGTTCGCCACCACCCGGGTCGAGGTGGGCGCACAGCACGTGGCGGGGTGGGTGGCGGTGTGGGTCTCCGACGACGGTCCCGGGATCAGCGCCGCGGATCTCCCCCACATCTTCGAGCGCCACTACTCCTCGGACCGCGTCCCGGGTCGCAAGTTGGGCGTGGGATTGGGCCTCGCCATCGTGGCCGAGCTGGCCTCGGCCATGGAAGGGAAGGTCGACGCGCAATCACCGCTCGGCGACGGGCGCGGGGCGCGCATGGTCTTGTGGCTCAGGCGTCGTCGCTCACCCGATGGGGGCGACGACCCCGACGACTCGATGCCGTCGGTGATCCTGACGCAGGCGCTCCCCCTCCACCCCCCTGTGTAGGGGGAGCGCCTGGTGCGTCAGTCCCGGTCGCGGCCCTGAGGCTCCCAACCGTCGAACCACAATCCCGGAGATCCTCCGGCTTTCGGATAGGCCGGCTTGGCGCTCGGCGGCGCGGACCAGACGTGGGCGTCGGTCGTCGGGCTCTGGTGGCCGGCGTCGACCACCGTGGCTGTCGCCGGCAGGGCCCGGGGCGACAGGCGAAGGACCCGTCGGAGCAAGCTCCGGGGCCGCTCCACCAGGGCGAGGACGACCGAGCCGAGGTACAGCACGATGAACCCGACCACGGCCACGAGCCACAGGTGCGGTCCGGGGCCGGTGCTGGCCAGCGACGACGGCTGCGTGGCGGGTGCGGGGGTCGTGGCCGCCGTGGTGGGGGTCGTGGCCGCCGTGGTGGGCGGCACTGAGCCTCCGCCCGAGGTCCCCGTGGCGATGACCGGCGAGGCCTTGGCCGCCGTGGGCGCGCTTTTCACTATGCCGGTGACGGCGCTGTTGTCGGGATAGGGCGTGCAGGTCAGGACGAGATTGCTGCCCGAGACCACCAGCGTGAGGCTGATGGCCGGGTCGACGGTGAGGCTGATGGCACCACCGGTGGCGGTGAAGGGACCGACCGTCCCCGGCGTGGCCGGCAGGTTCAAGGTGAGTCCCGCGGGAGGCACCGGGCTCGGGATGGGTGCACTGATGGTGATAGGAGGCGCCGCCAACGATGCCGGGGTGGCGCCGGTGGCGTCGACCTTCAAGGTCGCGCTCCCGGTGATCGACGAGTTCCCCAAGGCCGCGGCCGCCCCCACGATGGCGCTCGGGAGCACCACCGTGGTGGCGCTGTTGGTGAGGTTGAACTGCGATCCCGACGCCGGGGATGCCGGGGTGATGGTCCCGGTGGTGACCGCCCCGTTCAGGGCGATGTTGCCCACGGGCGTGCCCGGGCAGTAGACCTCGTACGGAGACGAGTCGGCGAAGGCCGGTGTCGCCGACGCGGCGAACAGCGCGAACATGCCGCCGCTCCCGCCGACCAGTCCAACGATGACGGCCGCCACGGCGCGTCCCCTGCGGCTCGACCTTGCCATTGTTCCCCCCCTATTCGGCGGCACCTTCACATCCACGAGCGTCACGTCCTCCTCGGTCGCCCGAGCCGGTTGCAAACCCCCGCTCGAGTTGGTCCCCGTGTGGGCACCATGCCGCGCCAGGGCGTTCGCCCGCAACACCTCCTACGCACGTTACGGAGTCCGGGCCCAGTCGGCATCATCACGATTGACGATTTCCCGGGGGAGTCTTTGGATACTCTGACCTGGGAGAATGTACGCAAACGCGCAAGAACAAGCCTCTCGAAGGGAGCTCGTGCCGGGTCGGAGGACCCGGGTCGCCTATGCCTCGGGTGCCGCCCAGACCTGCTCGCGCGGACCGGGGTGGCCGAGGTGGTACCCCTGGGCGAATTCGCAGCCGATGACCCGGAGGGCCGCCGCCTGGGCCGGGGTCTCGACCCCTTCCGCCACCAGCGACAGCCGGAGCTCGTGGCCGAGGGCGATGAGGGCCCGGACCATTACCGCCCCGTGAGGGTTGCTGGTCGAGTCGAGCGCGGCCACGTACTCCGGGGCGATCTTCAACGACGAGATCGGAAGGTCCTGGAGCCAGGACAAATTGCACTCCCTGGACCCGAAGTCGTCGAGGCTGAACCGGACGCCCATCTGGCTGAGGGCGACCACCGCGGCCGGCGAAGCCGCCGCCACTCGGGCCGCGTCCTCGGACAGGTCGATGCTGAGCATGGTGGGAGCCACGCCGTGCTTGCGGGTGAGCTCCTCGAAGGTCTGGGCGAACTGGGGGTCGCTCAGCTCCCGACCCGACACGTTGAGCGTCAGGCGGAAGTGGTCGGGAAGGTTCTCCGAGTCGCGCCACAAGACGAGCTCGGTGAGGGCCCGGTCGAGGGTCCAACGGCCCAGCGCCTCGGCCATCCCGACCTCACCCGCCACGTCGAGGAACTCGCCGGGCAGGAGCAGGCCCTGCTCGGGCCGCTGCCACCGCAACAGCGCCTCGGCACCGACGACCTGGCCGCTGTGGAGGTCCACCACGGGCTGGTAGAAGAGCGCCAACTCGCCGTTGTCCATGGCGTTTTGGAGTCCGTGCTCGATCTCGTAGCGAGAGACGACCCGGTCGCGCATCGACGGGTCGAACATCCGCGAGGCCCGACCCTCGTCGCGGGCCCAGTACATGGCCAGCTCGGCGTTCTCGAGGACGTTGTCGGCGGTCTCGCCGGCCAGCCCCGGGTCGGTGAGCACGACGCCGACGGTGGGACGCACCCGGTGCTCCACGCCGTGGACGATGACCGGCCGGGCCGCTCCGTCGAGGATGAGGCTGGCGATGCGCAGGGCATCGGTGTCGGAATGCACGTCCGCGCACACCACGACGAACTTGTCGTTGGCCACCCTCGAGACGATGTCGGTCTTGCGCCGCGCCACCGACAGGCGGCTGGCGACCTCACGGGCCACCTGCTCGGCCGCGCCCGCACCGAACTGCTGGTTCACTTCCTGCCACCCGTCGAGCTCCACCAACAGCACGGCCAGCGCGCTCCCGGAGCGCTGCGCGCCCGCCAGGGCCTTGTCCAACTGGTCCTCGAGCAGAGCACGGTTCGGGGGCTCGGCGAAGACCTCTTCGACGGGCTCGGGAGCCATGGTGGGCGCCGACAGCACCGTGGTTTCCAGGGGCGGCGCAGCCTGGGCTTGTGACGCCATCTCTTCGATGACCCGGCCCAACCGGTGGTTCTCGACCGCGAGGGCCCGCTGTGTCAGGGCGTTGCGAACGGTCTGGACGAAGGCCTGGGGAACGAGCGGCTTGACCAGAAGCCCGTCGAGATGGGCCGACGCGGCCAACGCGCTGTCGAGCGACCCCAGGCCGGTGAGCAACAGGACCGGTGTGTCGGGGTCCTCCTCCTTGAGCCGACGGGCGAGGTCCACGCCGGTGTGATCAGCGAGCTGGTGGTCAACCACCACCGCGGCGGGACGCTGCAGTCCGTGCAGCGTGAGGGCTTCGGTGGGGTCCGATGCCACGAACACCTCGATGCCCGCTCCTTTGAGCACCGACGCCAGACTGTCTCTGGTGGCTTGGTCGTCGTCGACGACAAGGACCGAGTCCTCTAGCACGCTGGGTTGGAACGCAGACAACGGATGGCCCCCCTACAAGCTCCAGGTCGACTTGGCCGGCGGGTTCCGCCGACCGAGCACGCCTCTCAGTGATGATGCACCCACGGCCTATCTCTTCAGCGATCCCCGCCGCCAGGTCGGCCGCTGCCTGGTATCCGGTGACATCCAAGCATCTCACCACTCCTCGCGCGAAGTCAACGTCGGCACGTCAGTCGGGCCGAGAATGGTGCGATTTACCCAGCATAGTCACCACACTCTGTGATGGATTTCTCACCACCCGTGCGTTTATGGAGACTCGGACCCGCCCAACGTCTCCACGACCCGTTCCACGGCCTCGTCCAAGGGCAGGTGATGTTCCACGACGAGGTCCGGATCGGTGGGCGGCTCGTAGGGGTGGTCGAGTCCCGTGAACGACGAGATCTCCCCCGCCGAGGCCCGGGCGTAGAGGCCCTTGGGGTCGCGCTGGGCACACACCGAGATGGGCGTGGCCACATAGACCTCGACGAACCGGATCCCGGCGTCCTCGTGGAGGGCCCGGGCCCGGCTCCGTCCCTTGGCGTAGGGGCTGATGAGCGCAGCCAGTGCGATGAGCCCGGCGTCGGCGAAGAGCAAGGCCACCTCGGCGACGCGCCGGACGTTCTCCTCACGACCCTCGGGACTGAAGCCGAGGTCGATGTTGAGGCCGTTGCGAATGTTGTCGCCGTCGAGCCGGTAGGCGGGACGGCCACCGGCCACCAGCCGCTCTTCCACCGCGGCGGCCAAGGTGGACTTCCCCGATCCCGACAGCCCCGTGAACCAGACCGTGGCACCCCGGGTGCCGAGGGTCTCCCACCGGTCGTGGCGGGTGAGACGGCCCACCGACCACACCACGTCCGAGACCGGGGCCATGGTCAGTCGGCCCCGAGGATCATGCCCGCGCCCACCGTGGCGTTGGTGTCTTCGGCCGCGACGACGAATGATCCCGTGAAGCGGTTCCGGCGGTAGCTGTCGTAGAAGAGAGGTTGGGTGACGCGCAGGCTCACCCGGCCGACGTCGTTGAGTCCCAAGACGCTGACCGAGTCGTCTCGGTGCAGCGTGTTCACGTCGAGGCCGTAGTGGACGTGGCGCACCTGGGCGCGTACCCAACGGGTGGTGTGCTTGAGGGCCACCACGTCGCCCTCGGCCAACGGGCGGTCGGCCATCCAACACATCATGGCGTCGATGTCCTGGCCCACGGTGGGCTGGTTGTGGGGACGGCAGATGAGGTCACCGCGCGACACGTCGAGGTCTTGGGCCAGTCGGACCATCACCGACATGGGGGCGAAGGCCTCTTCCACGGGGCCGTCGAAGGTGTCGATCGCCGCGATGGTCGTGGTGAGTCCCGAGGGCAGCACCATGACCTCGTCACCGGGCCGGAAGACGCCGCCCGCCACGCGCCCGGCGTAGCCCCGGAAGTCCGGCAACGTCGAAGCGGTGGGCCGGACCACCCATTGCACGGGAAGCCGAGGGTCGATGAGGTTTCGGTCCGAGGCGATGTAGACCTGCTCGAGATGGTGCAGGAGCGACGGTCCCTCGTACCAGCTCATGTTGAGCGACCGTTGCACGACATTGTCCCCGTGGAGCGCCGAGATCGGGATGAAGGCGAGGTCCGACACCTCGAGGCGTGTGGCGAAGGCCTTGAATTCCTCGCGGATGCGGGTGAAGACCGATTCGTCGTAGTCGACAAGGTCCATCTTGTTGACGCACACCAGGAGGTGCGGGACCCGTAACAGCGACGCCAGGAAGGCATGGCGCCGGGACTGCTCGACGATGCCCTTGCGGGCGTCGACGAGGACGATCGTCAGGTCCGCGGTCGAGTTCCCGGTCACCATGTTCCGCGTGTACTGGATGTGCCCGGGGGTATCCGCGATGATGAACTTCCGAAGCGGCGTGGCGAAGTAGCGATAGGCCACGTCGATGGTGATGCCCTGCTCGCGCTCGGCCCGCAGGCCGTCGGTGAGAAGAGCGAGGTCGGTGTACTCGTCGCCGCGCTGTCGGCTCAGGCGCTCCACCGCTTCGAGCTGGTCCTCGAAGATGGCCTTGGAGTCATAGAGGAGCCGCCCGATGAGCGTGCTCTTGCCGTCGTCGACGGAACCGGCAGTGGCGAAACGGAGAAGTTCCATGCCTAGAAGTACCCCTCGCGCTTGCGATCCTCCATCGACGCCTCACTGGTCCGGTCATCGGCGCGCGTGGCGCCGCGCTCGGTGAGGCGTGACACCGCCGTCTCGGCGATGATCTCGTCGACGGTGACCGCGATCGACTCCACCGCTCCGGTACAGGTCATGTCGCCCACGGTCCGGTAACGGACGTTGGTCTCGAAGGGCTCCTCGTCGTCGAGGACCGTCACGAACTGATTGATGGCGAGGAGCATGCCGTCGCGGCGGAACACCGTCCGGCGGTGCGAGAAGTAGATCGACGGGACCTCGATGGCCTCGTGGGCGATGTACTGCCAGATGTCGAGCTCGGTCCAGTCCGACAAGGGAAAGACCCGGATGTGCTCGCCACTGCGATGCCGACCGTTGAACAGTCCCCATAACTCCGGGCGTTGGTTCTTCGGGTCCCACTGCCCGAACTCGTCACGAAAGGAGTAGACCCGCTCCTTGGCCCGTGCTTTTTCCTCGTCCCGGCGCGCCCCTCCGAACACGGCGTCGAAGCGGTGTTCGGTGATGGCGTCGAGAAGGGTCCTCGTCTGGAGCCGGTTCCGAGAGGGATTGGGGCCCGGGTCCTCGACGACCCGCCCGCTGTCGATGGAGTCCTGGACCGAGGCGATCTTGAGCTGGGCGTCGAGCTCGGCCACCCGGCGGTCCCGGAACTCGAGGACCTCGGGAAAGTTGTGCCCGGTGTCGATGTGCATGACCGGGAAGGGCAGCCGGGCAGGCCAGAACGCCTTCTCGGCCAGCCGGAGCATGACGACCGAGTCCTTCCCGCCCGAGAACAACAGCACGGGACGTTCGAACTCGGCCACGACCTCGCGCATGATGTGGACCGATTGCGCCTCGAGCGCCTCGAGATGAGAAAGCTGGTACTGCCCGACCCCCGTATGTCCCCCCATAGAAGAAGGAGAATAGCTTGGCCAGGTCCGTTTCCGATACGGTCCCGACCTCGACTTCCCGGGCCCAACCACAATCCAGGGACGAATTTGGCCACGATCCACGACGACGAGCTGGCCGCCCACATCGCCGAGAAGGCGGGTCGCGCCCTTCTCGAGCTGCGCTACACCATGGGGCTCGACGATCCCAAGGCCCTCGGCGCCGAAGGCGACCGGCGCTCGAACGAGGTCATCATGGCCGTCCTCGGTGAGGCCCGTCCCGACGATGCCGTGCTTTCTGAGGAAGGAGACGACGGCTCCGGGCGTCCGGAGCGAGCCGGTGCGGCCCGGGTGTGGATCATCGATCCTCTCGACGGGACCCGGGAGTACTCCGAGGGCCGAGACGACTTCGCCGTCCATGTCGGCCTCGCCGTCGACGGCCGGCCCATGGTGGGGGCCGTGGCACTGCCGGGAGAGGACCTCGTCCTCGTCACCGGGGCCCGGCGCTCTCGAGAAAGATCCCTGGCGCCCCGCCCGGACGGGCCCATGCGCATCGTCGTGAGCCGCACCCGGCCCCCCGTCGAGGCCGAACGGGTGGCGGCGCGCCTGGGTGCCGAGCTCGTGCCCATGGGGTCGGCCGGTGCGAAGACAGCCGCGGTGTTACGGGGCTCGGTCGACGCCTATGTCCATTCGGGTGGGCAGTACGAGTGGGACTCCGCCGCGCCGGTGGCGGTGGCCCACGCCTACGGTGCCTTCGCCACCCGCCTCGACGGGTCGGTGCTCCTCTACAACCAACCCGACCCCTGGCTTCCCGATCTGTTGGTGTGTCGCCCCGAGTTGTCGGGCGACATCCTCGACGCCCTGGTCCCGTAGGTCCGTCAGGCCAACGGCAGTGTCCGCACCTCGGCGGACGACATCGAAGCCGTGTCGGTGTCGTCTCCATCCTCGCCCACGTCCCGGAGCCCGACGGTGGCCGGTGGCGTCACCGTCCTGTGGACGTAGCCGAGCGCGACAGGACATCCCAACGCCGGCGACCAGGCCGAGGATGTCACGGTGCCGACGACCTTGGCATCGAGGATGATCTCGGACCCCGGGGCGAAACGTCGTGGGTCGGGTTCGATCCCGGTCACGACCAACCCCCGCAGGTGCCGAGCCACCCGGTTGCCCCGGGCATCGAGTCGGGCGACGAGCTCCTGGCCCGTGTAGCAGCCCTTGGTGAAGCTCACCGACCGGTCCAGGAGATCGGCCTCGGCCGCGATGGTGCGCTCGTCGAGCTCGGCGCCCATGACCGGTATCCCCGCCTCGACGCGCACCGACTCCCAGGCCTCGACCGAGCACAGCCGGACCCCGTCGGGGATCTCCGGGGCCTCACCCAAGAGGTCGACCCCCGACACCCCGTTCCACGAGAAGGCTGCGCTCAGTGCAGTGCCGGGGCGAGCCCCGGTCGACGCCCGGCTGGACACCTCGGGCGAGTCCGGGCCGCGCAGCGCCAGACAACGCCAGTCGAGTGGTTCGAGCTCGACCTTGACCCGCAGCTTGAAGCGATTGAGGCGCGTGGCGACCGCGGCGCCGAAGCCGGCGTCGACATCGACGATGAGCTCCTCCGCTCCGATGCGGGTCACCCGGACGAACGCGTCGAGCTTGCCCTGGGGTGTGAGGATCAGCGAGTCGGCGCAGTCGCCCACCTCGAGGGTGGCGACGTCCTGGGACAGCTGGCCCTGGAGGTACTCCACGGCGTCGGCGCCAGACACGAGGAGCACGTCACGGTCGAGTGCGACCGCTCCACAGCCGGTGCGGAGCTCTCGGTAGTCCTCGGCTGTCATTGCCGTGCCGCGGTGGCGCGCCGGGCGGCAGGCACCGCGGCGAGGAGTGCGGCTGCTTTGTTATGGCACTCCACGTCCTCTTCGACCGGATCGCTGTCGGCCACGATCCCCGCGCCGGCCTGGACCGAGGCGCGCCCGTCAGGGGTGACCACCATCGTCCGGATGGCGATGGCGGTATCGAGGTTGCCCGAGAAGTCGACGTACCCCACCACCCCGCCGTAGACCCCGCGCTTGGTCGGCTCGAGGTCGTCGATGATCTGCATGGCCCGCACTTTGGGAGCCCCCGACAGGGTCCCCGCCGGGATCGTGGCCCGTAGGACATCGATGGGGCCTTTGCCCGGGGCGAGGCGTCCCGAGACCTGGGAGGTCAGGTGCATGACGTGGCTGTAGCGCTCCACCGTCTTGAACTCGTCGACGTGCTCGGTCCCGAAGGTCACCACCCGTCCCACGTCGTTGCGGGCCAGGTCCACCAGCATGATGTGCTCGGCAACCTCCTTGGGGTGCTCGGCGAGCTCACCGGCCAGGCGGTCGTCCTCGGCATCGGTCTGCCCCCGCCGACGCGTCCCTGCGATCGGACGTGACACCACCACACCCTCGCGCAGCCGGACGAGCGGCTCAGGCGTGGCGCCCACCACCGTGCAGTGGTCGGTCCGCAAGAAGTAGAGGTACGGGCTCGGGTTCACGAGGCGCAGGACCCTGTACAGGTCGAAAGGATCGGCCTCGAGGTCGAGGTCGAATCGCTGGGACAACACCACTTGGAAGATGTCCCCGGCCCGGATGTGTTCCTTGGCGGCCACGACCGCGCCCTGGAACGCCTCCGACGACATGGTGGCGGTGACCTCGGGGACGACGTCGTCGGGTCGCGGCGCCTCCAGTGGCGGCCCGGTCAGCGGACGGGCCAGGTCGGCGGCAAGGTCGTCGAGGCGCACCCCGGCGGCGTCGAAGGCGGCGGAGGCCTCGGTGTCGCTCCAGCCCTCGTCGATCACGACGTTCTCGACCAACACCACACGTTGGCGCCAATGGTCGAAGGCACAGAGCTGCCCGATCACATGGAGGATGGCATCGGGGAGCCCGGCGTCGTCGCGCGGCACGTCGGGAAGGTGCTCGACTTCGCGCACCACGTCGTACCCGAGATACCCCACGAGCCCCCCGTGCAGCGGGGGCAGATCGGCGAGGGCCGGAGAACGGTAGGCGCTGAGCATGGCGTCGAGGGTGGCGAGGATCCCGTCCCCGGCGCGCGCCTTCACCTCGGCGGGAAGCTCGAGGGTCCCCTCGGCGCCTACGGCTCGGCCCCGCCCCACGAGTGTGGTGAGGGGACGGCGACCGACGAAGGAATACCGCCCCCAGCGTGCTCCGCCCTCGACGGACTCGAGAAGGAATCCGTTGCCGTCACCGACGACGAGGAGGAAGGCGCTCACGGGTGTGAGGGTGTCGGCCACGACCTCGCGCCACACCGGGACGATGCGGTGGTGACGACTCAGCTCGCAGAAGACCTCCCGCCCGGGACGGTCAGGAGGTGATCCGGCGGCGCTCACCCCTGGGCCTTGGGGCCCCCGGCTGCAGTGCTCGGGTCGTCGGTGCCGAAGGAGCGGTAGAAGCACGACCTCGCCCCGGTGTGGCAGGCCCCGTTGCCGTCTTGGTCCACGACCACCAACAAGGCGTCACCGTCACAGTCGTAGCGGACGGCCCGTACCCACTGGCGGTCTCCGGAGGTCTCCCCCTTGCACCAGTATTCGCCCCGGCTGCGGCTCCAGAACCACGACCTCCCGGTCTGCAGGGTCCGGCGCAGCGCCTCGCCGTCCATGTAGCCCAGCATGAGGACGGTCCCGTCGGCGGCGTCCTGGATGATGGCGGGGACGAGGCCGTCGGCTCCGAAGGCCACGACGGCGAGTTCGTCTTGGGTGAAATCGACAGGGGATGCGACCCGTTCCATGGTCCCCTCAGGATACCGGTCGCCCTGGAGGCGCCTGCGAGACGGGCCCCGGGGCGAGGAGACGGTCTGGGCCCCGACGACCTGGGGAAAGTCGACCGAGACATCTCGGCCGGGGCCGCCTACTATTCAGTAACTCCGCCCACATCCGGTGCGGGGCCCGCCGGGGGGCGCCATGAGACGGACGTGGGAGTGGCTCGGCCTCAACCTGGGCAAGCGCGCCGGGACGGTGGCCATCTGCGGCCTGCTCATCACCCTCGCTCTGGGCTTCGGCATCACCACCTTGCGCTTCACCACCAGCAACTCCGACTACCTAAACACGAACGACCCGGCCTGGATCAACAACGTCAATTACGAGAAGGTCTTCGGCGGCGACCCCATGGCCGTCCTCTTCACCATGAAGCCGGGGACGACGGTCGACAACCTCCTGACCAAGACGAACCAGAGACAGTTCACCACGATCGCCAGGCGCCTGGCAGCCGACCCGTGGGTGTTCAGTGCGGTCACCCCGATGGACGCCCTGCAGTTCGGTCAAAAGCTTCTGAGCAGTCCCACCGGGAGCCCTCTCGACAGCCCCGCCTTCCATCTCCTGCAGGGGGCCATCTCCCGAGACACCGACCCCGCCGACAAGCAGATCCGCGCCCACTACCTGACCCAGGAGGGGATCCAGCTCTCCAAGACCCCACCCGCGGACCAGGTCCTCTCCAATGCCAAGTGGATGGACTTCGTCATCCACGAGCAAGACGGGACCGTCCGGCAATCGCTGCGGACCTTCGTCCACGACAACCACCACGCCCTGCTGGCGGTGTACCTCAAGGGTGACCTCGACATCAATCAGGAGACCACCGCAGCGGCTTCGGTGACCAAGATCATCGACGCTGCGCACTTCCAGAACGTCACCACCATCACCACCGGCGTGCCGGCACTGCTCAAGGTCATCAACGACTACCTGAAGCACGGCATCATCGTCCTCGCTCTGGCGGCCGGCGTCATCATGATGACGATCCTGCTCTTGTCCTTCACGGTGCGGTGGAGACTTCTGGCCTTCGCCATCGTGGCGGTCGGCCTCATCTGGGGCTTCGGGCTCGTGGGCTATTTCGGGGTCCCACTCACCTTGGCCACCATCGCCGCGCTACCGGTCTTGCTCGGCGTGGGGATGGACTATGCGATCCAGATGCATTCGCGCATCGAGGAAGAGGTCCTCCTCGACCGCGCCTCCCACCCCATCCAGGCCGCGGCGCGTGGCCTCGGGCCTGCACTGTTGGTCGTCACGTTCGACGCCGTCTTCGCGTTCATGGCGTTGTGGTTCGCCAAGACCCCCGCCATTCGCGAATTCGGCTCACTCCTGGTGATCGGGATCATCGCGGTCTGTGTGTGCAGCATCATCGCCACTCTGGCCGTGCTCGGCATCCGCGAGTACAAGTCACCCACCAAGGGTAAGGATTTCAGCCAGGGTCGGCTCAGCCGGGTGGCGGTCTTCTTGGGCAGCCTCCCCCAACGCACCGCCGTACCGCTGGCCATCATCAGCGTGGTCATCTTGCTGTCGGGGATCGCCGTCGAAGGGAAGCTGGCGCTGCAGACCGACCCCATCTCGTGGGTCAACCCGCACTCGCAGGCCATCAAGGACATCAAGCAGCTCAAAGCCGCCACCGGGTCCGACAACGAAATCGCCATGCGGATCTCGACCACCCATCCATGGAGCAACCAGACCATCGACTACGTGGTCAACTTCTCACACCAGCTCGAGAAGAAGTACCCCGACGCTCTCTTCCCCGCCGCTGGCCTCGTGAACACGATCGATCAATTCGTCACGGTCAAGGGCATGAAGGAGGTTCCGCCCACCGGGGCGGAGATGCAGGGCATTTACCTCATCGCGCCCCCCGGCATCATAAAGACGACGGTGGCCCACAACGGCGCGGCGTTGAACGTGATCTTCCTGGGGAGGACCGACACCCTCGACCAGCTCCAACCGGTGGTGAAGGACCTCGAAGGTGGGATCAACCCGCCGGCGGGGATCTCCGTGGCACCCGGTGGCATCGCCACGGTGGGCGTGGGTCTGATCCAGAACCTCGAGAAGTCCCGAGTCCAGCTCACCTATCTGGCCATCCTCTTCGTGGGCCTCTTCCTCACCTTCCGGTTGCGGAGCCTGGTCAGGGCGCTGTTGTCGCTCGTTCCCGTGCTCGTGGCCGTGGGGGCGGTGTCGCTCATCGGTGTGGCCTTCCACCTCAAGCTGAGCCCGGTCACGGCGGTGGCGGGGCCCCTGGTGGTGGCTGTCTGTACCGAGTTCACGTCCCTCATCCTGTTGCGGTTCGTCGAGGAGCGGGCCCGGGGCCTGACCCCGCGCCAAGCGATGGACGCCACGGCCCGGCGTACCGGTAGGGCGTTCATGGTCTCGGGCATGACCGCCATCGCCGGTGTGGCGGTCCTCGGCGTCTCGTCGATGCCTCTGTTGAGCGACTTCGGCATCATCGTCGCCATCAACATCACCGTCGCTCTGCTGAGCGCCCTGATCGTGCTCCCGCCCATCTTGGTCTGGGCCGACCAGCGCAACTGGGTCTCGCGCGGGCTCATCAAGAAGCCACCACCGCTCTTCGAGACGGTCGACGAGCGCTACCCCGAGCTCGTCACCAGCAACGGCAGTGTGGACGGCCACGCCGAGCCCAACGGCACTGTCGGCAACGGTCGTCCCGCCCCGCCGGTGCCCCAGCCACAAGCGCCGCAACCTCAGCCCCAGCCGGTGGCACCGGGATTGCACGTCCCGCCGACGAAGGCTCCCTCCGCTCTGTGGCTGCCGCAATTCGACAACGGCTGATCCCCCGCCGTTTTTGAACCAGTCCGTCTCCAAGAAACGAGTCCGTCTCCAGGGACCAGTCCGTCTTTGAAGGAGCAGCCTTTGCTACAGGTAGAGGCCGGTCCCGCTGTCGATGCGCTCGGACGCCACGGCATGGATGTCGCGTTCGCGCAGGATCACGTACTCGTCGCCTTGGACTTCCACCTCGAAGCGGTCCTCGGGGTTGAACAGGACCTTGTCACCCACCTTGATGGACCGGACGTGCGGTCCGACCGCCACGACCTCGGCCCACAAGAGTCGGCGCGACACCTGCGCGGTGGCGGGAATGAGGATGCCCGAGCGTGATCGCCGCTCGCCCTCGGCCACCGGGGTCTGGGCCAGCACCCGGTCCGCCAGCATGATGATGGGCTGCTTGGGCGACGGGGAGGGCGAGGTCGATCGAGCTGCCTTCCTCTCAGGAGCCACGGGCGCACCGTAGCCGATCCCCCGCGCGCTCCAATCCCTAGGCAGGGGCCGGAGGGCGCACCACGACGCCGTGCGCGGCGAGATAGTTCTTCGCCTGGGCCACGGTGTACTCCTGTCGGTGGAAGATCGACGCCGCCAAGACGGCGTCGGCACGTCCGAGCGTCGCTCCCTCGACGAGGTGCTCGAGGTTCCCCACCCCACCCGACGCCACGACGGGGACACTGACGGCATCGACGATGGCACGGGTGAGCTCGACGTCGAACCCGTGGCGCGTCCCGTCGCGGTCCATCGACGTCACGAGGATCTCGCCCGCGCCCGTCGCCGCGCACTCATCGGCCCACGCCACGGCGTCCCGGCCCGTCTCGTGTCGGCCGCCGTGGGTATAGACCTCCCAGTGCGCGCCGGAGGTCCGTCGTCTTGCGTCGATGGCGACCACGACGCACTGCGAACCGAACTCGTCTGCCAGCCGGCTGATCAGGGTGGGATCGAGGATCGCAGCGGTGTTCAACGCAACCTTGTCGGCACCGGCGCGCAACAGCCGTCGGGCATCGTCGGGGGCCCGGACCCCTCCGCCCACGGTGAAGGGGATGAATACCTTCTCCGCGGTGCGCGACACCACGTCCACCATCGTGTCGCGCTCGTGCGCCGAGGCCGTGATGTCGAGAAAGACGAGCTCGTCGGCACCCTCGGCGTCATAGCGCGCCGCCAATTCCACGGGATCGCCGGCGTCGACGAGGTCCACGAAGCGCACCCCCTTCACGACCCGACCGGCATCGACGTCGAGGCACGGGATCACACGGACGGCACGCACGCGGCGATCGCCTCCTCGACGGTCATGGCCCCTTGGACCAACGCGGTCCCGACGATCGCACCCGCCAGTCGTCGACCCCCGCCACCGGGAGCCCCCTGGGCCTCGAGGTCGGCCAACATCGAAAGGTCCTGGGGCGACCGGACACCGCCCGACGCCACCACTTCATGCGCGGTCAGCTCCAGGGTGGCGCGTAACCCCACCAGGTCCGGACCTCCGAGCATGCCGTCGCGGTCGATGGCGGTGACGACCACGGCCCCGATGTCCACGTCCGCCAGTCGATCGAGAGCCGAGCCCAGTGTGGTCCCCCCTGATTGCTCCCAGCCCCGAACGGCCAACTCCGCGCCCGCGCCTCTGTGGTCGAGACCCACCGCCACCCGTCCCGGATACTGCTCCGCCAGGGCTTCGACGAGCTCGGGCGTCTCGAGCGCGGCCGTGCCGAGGACGACCCGTTCGATCCCGTGGTCCAGCAGCGCGGCGGCGTCGGCGGGACCGCGCACTCCCCCGCCCGCTTGCACCTTGACCTCGACCGCGGCGGCAATCTCCAGCACGACGTCCCGGTTGACCGGCTCCCCGGTGCGCGCCGCGTCGAGGTCCACCACGTGGATCCAGGCCGCGCCTCCTGCCACATAGGAGCGGGCCAGGGCCACCGGGTCGCCGTAACCGCGCACCCGGCCGAAGTCGCCCTGGACGAGGCGGACCGCGCCCCGGTCGTGGAGGTCGATGGCGGGAAAAAGCTCCATGGCTTCGTTCAGCCGCGCCCAGGCACGTTGCCGCACGCGGCCACGAAGTTGGCGAGGATGCCGAGCCCGACCGAACCGGACTTCTCGGGGTGGAATTGCGCTCCCCACACCGGCCCCCGTTCCGCCACGGCGACCACCTCGCCGCCGTAGTCACACACGGCCACGGCGTCGTCGGTCACCTCGGGCGCATAGGAGTGAACGAAGTACACCCACGATCCCGGTGCGATCCCCTCCAGGAGGCCGCCGTCGGTGCCCGGGCGTCGCACCAGTTGGTTCCACTGCATCTGGGGCCTCTTCACCCCAGCGGGCAAGGACCGCACCGTGCCGGGGAGGACCCCGAGTCCCGCCACGGTGGGCGACTCCTCGGATCCCTCGTAGAGCAACTGGAGTCCCACGCAGATGCCCAGGAACGGCACCCCGCGGGCCAGGGCGTCGTCGACGGCACGGTGGAGCCCCGTGGCGCGCAGCGCCTGCGCGCACCGACCGAACGCGCCCACCCCGGGCAGGACCACCCCCGTCGCACCGGCGGCGTCGTCGGGATCGGTGACGAGCCGGGCATCAGCTCCGAGGTGGACGAAGGCCTTGTGCGCGGAGCCGAGGTTGCCGATGCCGTAGTCGAGGACGGCGATGCCTCCGTCCATCCTCACACCCCGTCGGTGGTGCCCAACGTGCCTTTGGTCGAGGGCACACCCCCACCTTCGATGCGAAGCGCGTCGCGCAGTGCCCGGGCCGTTGCCTTGAACGAGGCCTCGAGGACGTGGTGGGTGTTCTTCCCGGTGACGAGGCGGAGGTGCATCGTGATCCCCGACGCGGTGACAAAGGCGCGCCAGAACTCCTCGGCCAGTTGCGGGTCGAAGGGTGGCGCGCCGAGTGGCGCCACGTCCGGGCCGAACGCCACGTCGTAGGCGAGATAGGGCCGGCCGGAGATGTCGAGCGCCACTTCCACGAGCGCCTCATCCAGGGGCAGGGCGATCGATGCGAACCGGCGGATGCCGGCCTTGTCCCCCAGTGCTTCGTCCAGCGCCTCGCCGAGCACGATGCCGACGTCCTCCACGGTGTGGTGCGCGTCGACATGGAGGTCACCCGTCGCCTTCACGGTGAGATCGAGCCCTCCGTGACGTCCGAGTTGGGACAGCATGTGGTCGAAGAAGGGAATCCCGGTCTCGACCTCCACCGACCCCGTCCCGTCGAGGGACATCGCCACGTCGATGGCGGTCTCCTTGGTCCGGCGCTGGCGCGCCGCGGCGCGAGGAGCCGGGCTCATCGACTCAGCCGGTCGGGAGCGAGCAAGGTGCGGTCGTTCTCGAGAGGTGTCATGGAACCGACCAGGCTATGCGCTTGACGGGTCCAGGCTGGCTCGCAGGGCGGCCAGGAACCGGTCGTTCTCCTGTGGTGTCCCCACCGTGACCCGAAGGCAGTTGTCGAGCCCCGGCCAACTCGAGCAGTCGCGCACCAAGACCGACGCACGAAGCAGGTCCTGCCAGACATCGGTGGCGGCCCGGGCACTGGGGCGGAAGAGGATGAAGTTGGCGTCCGAGGGCCACGACTCCAGCGGCAGTTCCGCCAGGGCAGAGGCGATGCGGCCCCGCTCCTCGGTGATGAGCGCCACGCGCGCCTCCATGGCGTCGACGTAGCGCAAGGCCAGTCGCCCCGCCGCCTGGGTCATGGCATCGAGGTGGTATGGCAAGACCACAGCCTCACACCCACCTACCACGGCGGGATCGGCGACGAGGTACCCGAGACGACACGCCGCCATCGACCACGTCTTGGAGAAGGTACGCACCACGACCAGTCGCTCGACCCCACTGACGCCACCGCGCACGAGGTCGAGCGCGCTCCACGGCGAGAACTGGCCGTAGGCCTCGTCGATGACGACGAGCCCCGGGGCCCGCTCGAGGACATGGGCCACGACCTCGGGTGGCTCGGCTCGTCCGGTGGGATTGTTGGGTGAGCACAAGAACGTGATCACCGGCTGGGCCTCGTCGATGACCCGGTCGAGGACCTCGAGGTCGACGCGGTGGTCCGGGCCCCGCCAGCCCCGCACCACGGTGGTGGCGGTGACCGAGGCGATGTGGCTGTGCAGCGCGTAGGTCGGCTCGAACAGCGCGGCCACCCGCCCTGGGCCCCCGTAGGCGAGCAGCAGGCATTGGAGGACTTCATTGGACCCGTTGGCGCAGAAGACCCGGGTCGGGTCGGTCCCGTGGAACTCGGCCAGGGCGCCTCGTAGGGCGGTGGCATCACGGTCCGGATAGCGATTGAAGTCGATCCCACCCAGCTCGTCGCGCAGCTCGTCGAGCCACTCCGGCGGCGGCGGGAGCGGCGACTCGTTGGTGTTGAGCCGCACGTCGACCTCGACCTGCGGCGAGTGGTACCCCGACAGCACCGTCAGGTCCTGTCGAAGCGGGACGGGGGCCCCCATCACGCCTCGCCCCGCACGACGACGGACTGGGCGTGCGCAGGAAGCCCCTCGGCCTGGGCGATGACGGCAACGTGCGGGGCGAGCCGAGCCAGCGTGGCGGCGTCCATCGACACGGCGTGGATGTGGGTGCGGAAGTCGTCGACACGAAGCGCCGAGGCGAACCGCGCCGTGCGGGCGGTCGGTAGGACATGGTTGGGCCCGGCCAGGTAGTCACCCACACTGGCCGGGGCATACGGGCCGAGGAACACCGCACCGGCTGATCGCACCAGCGGGAGCAGCTCGAGGGCATTCTCGACGAGCAGCTCCAGATGCTCGGGCGCCACCACATTGGCGACGTCCAGGGCCTGGGCCGGCCCGTCCACCAACGCGATGTATCCGCCGCTGCCCAACGTGGCCTCGAGGTCGGCCCGGCGAGCCGAGCTCGCCACCAGCCGGTCCACCTCGGCATCCACGGCGTCGGCCGCCTGTGGCGACCAGGTCACCAGCCAGGCGAGGCCGTCGGGGCCGTGCTCGGCTTGGACCACGACATCGATGGCGGCCCACGCCACCGGCGTGGCGTCATCGGCGACCACCACCACCTCCGACGGCCCCGCGAACGCGGATGGGACCCCCACGATCCCAGAGACCTGACGCTTGGCCTCGGCCACGTACCGGTTGCCCGGACCGGCAATGACGTCCACGGGCCGAATCGACTCCGTGCCGAACGCCATCGCCGCGATCGCCTGGGCACCGCCCACGCGGTAGACCTCGTCGATGCCGGCGATGGCTGCGGCCGCCAAGGTCTCGGTGGCGATGGTCCCGTCGGGTCCGGGGGGAACGCACAGCACCAGCTCGGCCACGCCCGCCACCCGGGCAGGAGCCGCGCACATGAGCACGGTCGAGGGATACCGGGCCCGTCCTCCCGGGGCGTAGAGCCCGGCCCGGGTGACCGGTCGGACGACATGGCGGACGACGACCCCGTCGTTCTCGAAGTCGGAGACCGGCCCCGGCTCGTGGGCGTGGTAGGCGAGGATCCGGGTGTAGGCGAGCTCCAAGGCGGCCCGGAGGCCCGGATCGAGACGCTCGAGCGCTTCGTGGAGTTCCTTCTGGGGCACCAGGAGGGTGTCGATCTCGACCTTGTCGAATCTCCGGGTGAGGGCCCGGACGGCATCGTCACCACCGGCGCGTACTTCGTCGAGCACGGCGCGCACGGCGTCACTGGGGAAGGCCTGTTCGACCTTTGGACGCGGCAACGCCGCCGCCAACTGGTGGGCGGGAACACCACGCAGGTCCAGACGGGTGAGGGGCACCGAGACCCGATCGTACTCCGGGCACCTCGGGCCTCCGGCCCTGGTGAGAGCGTCGCAACTCGTGCAGGGGGACCCCTCGGGTGGCGACGGTCGGCGTGGTGGCTTCGCATCCCCAGTTGCTATCGGTCATCATCAGGGCGTGTCCGCCCCCCTCGCCGAACTGTCGTCGCTGGCGACGGCTCTCGAGGAACTGCGCCAGCGTGTGGCCACCATCGCCGATCAGGCCGCGTCGGAGCAGGACGACGACACCGCCTCCGAGCTCTTCGCCGTGGAACGGGCCCTGACCGGCGCCCATCGGCGCCTCGGTCGGATCACGTCGGCCCCCGGCCGACGCCGGTAAAGCGCCGACGGCGCCCTTGCGGGCGCCGTCGCGCGAGTGGGCCAGATGGCGGATCCCGGCCGCACTCATCGGAACCAGGTGGCGGGAACCGGTTCCGTCACCTTTACAACACCACGCCCCGCCCGCGCCTTCCAGGGACAGGACAAAAACTTCAGCCCAACTCCTCGGTCATCGAGGCGGGCGATCGACGCCAGACGCCGCTCGACGTGAGACCGATTGCAGGGGGACCAGCGAAGACGGACAGATGTCGGCGAGGACACACTCGCCACATCGCGGTAACCGAGCCCGACAGGTCTTGCGACCGTGGAGGATCAGTCGCAGGCTGAGGGTCCCCCATTCCTCGGGCGGGATGAGAGCATCGATCTCGCTCTCGACCTTCACGGGGTCGGTGGCGGTGGTGAGGCCGAGCCGTCGGGTCAGGCGCCCCACGTGGGTGTCGACAGGCAGACCGGGGAGGCCCATGGCCACGCTGCGCACCACGTTCGCCGTCTTGCGTCCCACCCCGGGCAGGCTGGTGAGGTCCTCCATCGACGTCGGCACCTCCCCGCCGAAGCGCTCGGTCACCCCCTGGGCCATACCCAGCAGGTTCTTGGTCTTGGACCGGAAGAACCCCGTGGACCGGATCCGCTCCTCGAGGTCCTCGACCGGAGCTTCGGCCAGGGACTGGGGTGTGGGGTACGCCGCGAACAGGCCCGGCGTCACCATGTTCACCCGTTCGTCGGTGCACTGCGCCGAGAGGATCGTCGCCACCAGCAGTTGAAACGACCCGTCGTGCTCGAGTGCGCACAGCTGCTCGGCGGTGCCTGGGAATTGGCGGGCCAGACGGGTGACGACCTCGGCCGCCCGGGCGCGCAGGGAGCGGGGTCGGGCCACGCACCGCACAGTACCGAGTCGCTCCGAGAGCCCGGCATTGGTCGAGGCGCCCGAACGCCGGGCGGTAGCTTGGCGGCGTGCACCCCGTCGAGGTCAAACGCCGGATGGGCGAGTCCGACATCGCCGAGGTGTCACAGCTCCTCCAGCAGGCCCTCGTCGCCGATGGCCACTATCCCCTCGGCGAGCACAAGTGGTTGGACCTCGTCCACGGCGGCCGGACCGGTTTCGCCGGGTTCGTCGCCCGGGAGCCGACCAACGGCCCCCTCGTCGGCTACGCGCAGCTGAGTCGGGGTCACGACACCTGGGGTGTCGAGGTGGTGATCCGCCCCGACCACCGGAAGCCCGGCGCCGACGTGGGCATCAGCCTCCTCTCCGCGGCGCTCCTCGAAGTGGGGCGCGAGGGTGGCGGCCACGTGCATCTCTGGGTCCCGAAGCCCACACCGGACACCGACGCCATGGCCGAGACATGCGGACTGCGACGCGGCCGGGATCTCTACCAGATGCGCCGACCGCTCCCCGTCGACGACGACCACGACCGGATCGACACTCGACCCTTCGTGCCCGGGATGGACGAGATGGCGTGGCTCGAGGTCAACAATCGGGCTTTCGCCTCACATCCCGAACAGGGGGGATGGAGCCTCGACACCATCCGCGAACGCGAGGCCGAGGCGTGGTTCGACCCCGAGGGCTTTCTCCTCCACGAGCGGGACGGTCGCCTGGCCGCCTCGTGTTGGACCAAGGTCCACCACGACACCGAGCCGCCCCTGGGCGAGATCTACGTGATCTCGGTGGACCCCGACCTCCAGAGCCTCGGCCTGGGTCGGGCCCTGGTCCTGGCCGGCCTCGACCACTTGTCGTCACGCGGCATCACGGTGGGAATGCTCTACGTCGACGCCGACAACGTCGCCGCCGTCCACCTCTATCGCCAGCTCGGCTTCGACGTGGACCACACCGACCGTGCCTACGTGACCGACGTCGCGCCCTCCTCCTAATTGGCTGGCTAATTGCTAATTGGCTGGCTAATTGGCTGGCCTCTAGGTCGCTGGCTCGGAAATCGGTATTGCTCAATGCCGGCTACGTGACGCCACTGTCTCGACCCGTCACTCTGCGCGGTTCATCAATCTTGGGGAGGCGCGGACCAGACCCACCTGGTGCCATTGCAGGCACACACTCGCCCGTCGCCGACTGAGGGGCCTGATCTCCCAGCCGGCGGGCAGAGGGGGTCACCGTGGGACGCTTTCAACACCTCGCAAACCGGCTCAGCGTGATCGGCGCGGTCGCGCTCGTGATCGGATCCTCATTAGTTGCGGGCGTCATAACACAAGCGCTTACCAGCTCGGCATTTGCCGACACGTCTCCTTTCGAGATCTTCTGTCCCGGAACGCCGGTCGGAAATCTCGTCCTCAACGACGTCACCGTGACCGGTGCGATGTCTCCGGCCAGCCCGACACAAGGACAGCAGTTCACCCTGACCGGCACGCAGATCCAAGCGCAGCTGCCTGCTTCGGTCGTGCAATCGGCCAGCGCTATCGGCCTGACGTCACTCGACGGCACCATTTCGAGCACAGTCGATGCCGCCGGCGCGACACCTTCGTCGATCCCCACCGGGGCCTCGGCCTTCGATGTGCCGATCCCCGATCCCGTCACATCGTCGGGCGTGACGATCGATGTCCCTTCACCGGCACTCACGGTCGGACCGTTCACGGCGACGAGCAACAACATCACTCTCTCGGTCGGTACCGAGATCGACGTCACGTTCAACGATGGTGCGGGCATCGGCACCATCGACCTTCATTGCTCTTCGTACCCCAACGACATCCTGCCCTCGGGCTTGACCGACAACGTCACCTTCCCGCCTGGTCTGCCGGCATCACCGGTGATCGCCACCGCCGGGCAGGCCACGACGCCACCTCCGACGGCGAGCTTGACCGGTCCCTATGAGCTGTACTGTCCGCACACCCCGGTCGGGGACCTGGTGCTCAACGACGTCGTCACCACCGCCACCGTCTCGCCCAGCAACCTGTCCGCCGGTGAGCAATTCTCCGTGACGGGCTATCAGACCCACATCCCACTCCCCGCCGGGCTGGTCTCGGCGGCCGCGGGGCTCGGCAACAGCAACTTCGACGGCCTCGCCGCCGGTGCGGTCGATGCCTATGGCGCCACACCCGATCGCGCCTCGACGGGTTCGATGAGCTTCGACGTCCCCATCCCGGCCTCGGTGCCGAGCTCGGGCCTCGGAGTCGACTTCCCGTCGGCTCCGACGACCGTCGGCCCCTTCACGGCCTCGGGCGGGCCTGTCACCATCGCCGGGGACCAGTCCACGCTCGTCGTGGCCGCCTTGTCGAGCAAGGCCTTCAAGATGTCGTGCACGGCATATCCCAACGACAGCGTGGCGACGTCGGGGTCGACGGGCACAGCGCCCACCGCCATGCCGCTGCGTCCCATCATCGCCACGGCCTCGGCATCGGGGTCGACCTCGCCTCCCACCACGGCACCACCGACCACGGTCCCTCCGACCTCGCCCACCGGCCCCTACGAGCTGTACTGCCCGGGCAGCCCTGTCGGTGACCTCGTGCTCAACGACACGACCACCACCGCCACGATCACCCCGTCGACGCTGGCCCAGGGTCAGCAGTTCCAGCTGGCCGGGCTCCAGACTCAGTTCTCGATCCCCCAGAGCGTCGTCGAACAGGCCGAGGGTCTCGGCCTCACCCAGATCACGGGGGACGCCTCCATGTTCATGGACACCACCGGCGTGTCGGACTTCGGGGAGCCCGGGCCGGTGACGATCGTGGGGTCCCCGGGGACGTCACCCACGGCGCTGCCGCCCACCACGACGACGACGGAGAACTTGGCGAGCCCGAACCCCGGTGGCCCGATCATCCCCGGGCCATTCCCGGGGGGATTCCCGGCGTTCTTCGACATGCCCTTCAACGTGACCCTCCCCAACCCGGTGCCGCCCACCGGGGTCCAGTTCGATGCCGTCGCTCCTGCAGACGTCGTGGCGGGCTTCACCGCGCTCGGCGGGCCCATCTCGTTCGACATCAACCAGGTCGATCTGAACGTGACCGAATTCGGGGACAATTTCGGGCTCTTCTGTACTCCGTTCCCCAACAACAGCGAACCCACCGGGCTCACGACCACGGTCCCTTCCCCAGGGCCCCTCTCGCCGGTCGTCGCCACCGGCGAGGCCACGATCACACCGCCGGTCCCGACCGAGGGCCCCTACGAGCTGTACTGCCCGAACAGTCCCGTCGGGAGCTTCGTCATCAATGACGTCACCACCTCCGGCACACTCTCCCCGGCCAGTCCCTCGGCGGGTGACCAGTTCGATGTGACGGGCTATCAGAACAACTTGACCATCCCCGCCCCCATCGTGGCCGCGGCCGCCGCGCTCGGGAACACCATGATCAGCGGGTCAGCCACCGCACAGATCACCGCCACCGGTGCGACGACGACCACGAGCAGTTCCGGCTTGTTGACCTTCAGCGTGCCCATTCCGACCCCGGTCCCTCCGACAGGTCTGGCCCTGGCGGTGCCGACCTCGCCGGTCACCATCGGGCCGTTCACGGCGTCAGGAGGCACGATCACCATCGCCGAGGGAGACCAGATCGCGCTGACGCTGGTGGCCTCGGGATCCGACGTCAACATTCCCTTCAACCTGACGTGCACCACCTACGCCAACAACAGCGGGCCGACGGGCATCGTCGACGTTCCCCCTGACGGTGCACCCATCTCGCCGGTGATCGTCTCCACGGGACCGATCACGACACCGCCGCCGCCCACGACGATCCCGCCCGGGCAGGTCACCGGCGCATACGAGCTGTATTGCCCGGGAACTCCGGTCGGCAACATCGTCCTCAACGATGTGACGACCACCGCCTCGATCCCGAGCGCGCTGGCTGTGGGACAGTCGTTCGAAGCCACCAACTTCCAGACCCAGCTCAACTTGCCCTCGTCGATCGCCTCCGCGGCCGCGGCGCTGGGCAACTCCTCCATCCAAGGTCATGCGGTCATCAATGTGGACGCGGTCGGTGCCACGCCGACCACGGTGTCGTCAGGCGACATCAACATCAACGTCACCATCCCGAGCCCGGTGCCCGCCACAGGCCTGACCTTCGACCTGCCCACAACGGCCGGGACCATCGGCCCCTTCACCCCGACCGGTGGCGACGTCACCCTCACGATCGACCCGACCATCAGCCTGACCCTCGTGATATCGGGGAGCGATCTCAGCCTGGCGTGCAGCCCGTACCCCAACGACTCCGCACCCACGGGCATCACCGCCAGGGCGCCCGGTGCCGCCCAGGCCTCCCCGGTGATCGCCACCGGCTCCACGTCGACCTCCGGCTGCCCGCCTGGTGCCGGCTGCGCGGTGACGGCCACGACGACGACTCTCCCGAGCGAGCCGGCACCCAGCTCGACGACGGTGCCGCCCACGCCCGATGTGAGTGCCATCGCCCAGGCGTTCAACACCCTGTTCGATCCGGGCTCCTCGATCGCCGAGAAGGTCGGGGTCATCGAGAACGGCTCCTCGATCCAGACCGCGCTCACCGACGCCGCCGATTCGTCGTTCGCTTCGAATTCGACCGGGGTCAAGGTCGATGACGTCACGTTCCCCGATGACTCGGGTTGCGCCGACGCGGGCGTCGACAGCCCGTGCGCCAAGGTGCTCTACGACATCCTCGGTGCCAGCGGGACGACACTTCTGCCTGACAACATCGGGTACGCAGTATCGGTGAACGGGACGTGGCTCGTCTCCACCGCCACAGCCTGCAACTTGCTCGATCTCTTCTGGCGGACGGCGGGGAGTCCCGGCCTTCCTCCGGGGTGCCCCGCCCCGACGACTATCCCGCCCACCACGACGGCGGAGGTGGGCTCGGGCACGACCGACAGCGTGCCGGGCAACGCAAGCGAGTCGAGCCCCGACCCGACGACCATTGCGGCCAATCCGCCGGGGTCGACGACGATGGGTGGAGCCACCGGCGCCGGCTCGTCGCATTCGAGCAGCGGTGACCCGACGACGGCGCCCGATCCGGTGGTCGAGGCGAGCTCCGGATCTCTGGCCTTCACCGGTGTCGGGGTGATCGCCCAGTGGCTGGCGGTTGCAGGCGGTGTGCTCATCATTCTCGGCTTCGTCCTGCTGGTCATGGCCGACACCCCACGCCGGCTCATCTACCGACTGGCCCGACACAGCCCCACGGGTCCACGGTTCGGGTAGCCCGACCCCTGGCCTGGGTCGTCGTGGTCGTCAGTGAATGCCGCTGATGCCTACGGCGGCACCAACGCCGTAGGTAACCGCAGCAGGCAGAGCCGTCATCACGAGTTGACGCAACGATGACCGCCACCAGGTCCGGAGGGTGAAGGCCGCCAAGGCGGCGCCCACCCCGATCGCCGCCGCGACGCTCACCGCGACCGACGCCACCACCGCGCCTGTCCCCCGGGCGAAGAACCACGGGACGAGCGGGATCAACGCACCGAGCGCGAAGGTGGCGAACGACGACACCGCGGCCTGGAGGGGTCGGCCGAGCGCACTGGGGTCGATGCCGAGCTCCTCGCGGGCGTGCGTCTCGAGTGCGAGCTCGGGCGTCCGCATCATCTCCTCGGCGAGCGTCCGGGCGACGGTGGGGTCGACCCCACGCTTCTCGTAGATGCCGACGAGCTCTCGTCGCTCTCCTTCGGGCCGATGGCTGATCTCGTGCTCCTCCATGGCCAACTCGCGTTCGAGGAGCTCTCGTTGCCCGGACATCGACGTCCACTCACCCGACGCCATGGAGAACGCGCCCGCGATCAGCAGGGCGATCCCGGCGAGACGCACGACACTCGGCCCTGCATTGGCACCGGCGAAGCCAAGGATCAACGACACGTTGGTGACGAGCCCGTCGGCGACCCCGAACATCGCGGCGCGCGCGCCGCCACCTTGGACATTGCGGTGGTGGTGGTCCCACAGATGCGCCTCACCCGTGCCCCGCCGACTGGGATGGGCGTCAGACGCTCGGCGACCGAAGAGCCGGGCCGCCCGGCCCCGGGTCCCGAGCTCGCCAGTTGCCTTCACCACCCCGAGACTACCGATCGGCCCGGAGTCAAGCCGCCACCGGGACCTGCAAGAATGGCCCCATGGCCGAACCTCGACGCTGGTTCGACCCGTCGCAGCCCCAGACGCTGCAGGGTGCGGTGATGCTCAGCTATGCGACCGCCGCCATCAGCCTCCTCTTCGTCTTGTTCGGGACGTACCCCCTCGTGATCTCTCTCGGTCTCGGAGCCGCCGCCTACGGCGTCGCCAATGAGAAGCGGTGGGGGTACTGGCTCGGGATCGTGCTGGCCGGACTCAGTGCGCTGCTCTACCTCGGCATCCTCTTCGCCACCGGGTCCATCGGGGTCGTTCTCAACCTCGCTTTCACGGCCGTCCTCCTTGCCCTGTACCTCCATCCCCAGAGCCGCGAGTACCAACGCGTCTGGTTCAAGTGACCACCCGGGCCTGACCGCAGACCCGCCGCCAAGCGCCCCGGGCCGCGCCTAGTCTCAGGGCATGACGACGACCGTTTCGAGCATCGAAGAGCTCACCAAGCTCACGGGCCAGCACCTCGGCTTCTCGGATTGGCATGTGATCGACCAGGCCCAGGTCAACCTGTTCGCCGACGCCACGGGCGACCACCAGTGGATCCACGTCGACCCCGAGCGGGCCGCGTCGGGACCTTTCGGTGCCGCCATCGCCCATGGATATCTGACCCTGTCGATCATCCCGTCGATCCTCCACGAGGTGATCCGGGTCGAGGGCTTCAAGTTCGGGGTCAACTACGGCTGCAACAAGGTCCGCTTCCCCTCGCCGGTGAAGGTGGGGTCGAAGCTGCGCCTGGGCGCGGCCGTGGCGTCGGTGGAGAGCGTCGGCCCCGATGCCGCCCAAGCCGTCTTGGACATCGCCATCGAGACCGAGGGCTCGGACAAACCCTCGTGCGTGGCCCAGGTCGTCTACCGCTACTCCTGGTAGCGCACGGCGAACTCGCCTGCGCCGCCCCCCACGGCGCTACTGCGCTACTGCGCTACAACGGGAGATCTCCGGTGGCGAGGCGCGTGGTCCCGTGTTCGTTGTAGGCGGCGATGACCGCTTCGGCCACGCGCCATTTGTGGATCTCGTCGGCACCGTCCGCGAACCGGCTCCACCGGGCTTGGAGGAGCATGTCTGACAGAGGCGAGTCCTTCGAGTACCCGAGTGCCCCATGCACCTGCACGGCCCGGTCGACCACCCGCCACAAGGTGTTGGCCACGTGGTGCTTGGCCATCGAGACCTCGGTGGTGAAGGGGAGCTTGTGCTCGATCCGGTAAGCGGCGTGGAGCACCATGAGCTTGGCCTGGTACAGCTCGATCGCCGATTCACTCACCAGCCACTGGATCCCTTGTTTCTCCGACAACAGCGACCCATGGGAGTAGCGCTGGGTGGCCCTCGCCACCATCAGGTCCAGCGCGGTCTCGATCTGGCCCAGCCAACGCATGCAGTGCGCCAAGCGCGCCGGGCCGAGACGATACTGGCCGAGACGATGTCCCTGACCCCGTTCTCCGAGTCTGTTGGCGTCGGGCACACGGAGATCGCTGATCCGGATCTCACAGTGGTTGTGGCTCCCGGCCATGGTCTCGACGTCGCGCACGACCTCCCAGCCCGGGGAGGGAACGTCCACGATGAATGCGGTGGTGGCGGCCTGGGGCACCTCGGGGTCGTCCTCGGTTCGGGCCAGCAAGATGGCAAAGCGAGCGCCGCGCGCCCCACTGATGAACCACTTGTGCCCGTTGATCACCCACTCGTCACCGTCGGGAACGGCCCGGGTGCGCATGAGGGTGGGATCCGAGCCCGCCACCTCGGGCTCGGTCATGGCGAAACACGACCGCATCGTCCCTTCACACATGGGAGTGAGGTAGCGCTCTTTCTGGTCGTCGGTCCCCCAGTGCAACAACGTATGCATGTTCCCCTCGTCGGGGGCGTAACAGTTCACGACATACGACGCCCAGCGCGCCTTGGACGACTCGGCCGACACCGCAGCCAGCGCCGTGGGACCGAGACCCACCCCACCCCATTCTTCGGGCATGTGCGGCATCCACAGGTCGAGGTCGCGCGCCCGGCCCCGCAGGCGGTCGAGCTCACCTCGCCAGTCGCCGCGTCCCGAGCCCTCTGCCGCCAGGCGCTCCTCGGTCGGACGCACGTCCTCGTCGACGAAGGCCCGCATCCGCGCGCGGGCCTCCTCGACCTCTGGTTCGAAGGTGAAGTCGATGGCCATGGCCGCAGTCTTCCACCTCGAGCCCCGCCGACCCGAAGGGTCAGGTCGGCGTGTCGTACTCCGACTGCTGGGCCTGTTTGTCCTTGGCTCGGGACTCGACGTCGCGCACGGCGGTTGCCACCACGTCGGGCGCGTCGCGGGGGACGAAGTGCCCGGTGCGAGCCACGGTCACGAGCTCGCTTCCGGCGATCGACGACGCGATGCTGACCGATACCGACGGCAGGACCACGACGTCCCATGTACCCGATACCACTACCGTCGGGGCGCGCACCGAGGCGAGGGCGGACTCGACCGCCCCGATCTCTCGGACCAAGGTGCGTTGCTCGGCCACGAAGCTCCTCCACACCTGCCGGCCGCGCGCCGAGGACACCCGGTCATAGCGCTCGTCGGGCAATGTGGCCCGCAGCCATGCGAGCGCACCGTGCCGTTGGGCTCCGACCAGGTGACGCACGCGGGGCAGCACCTGTCCCAAGGTGAACAGCCCCGCCGCGCTCAGGACTTCGCCCATCACCGGCGCGGCCAGGAGGCGATCGAGCATGTTCAGGCTCTCGGCCCTTCCGATCGAACCCACCAGGACCAGCCCGGCCACGAGGTCGGGGCGACGCGCCGCGAGCTCGATGGCCACCCCACCGCCGTAGCTGTGCCCGACAACGGTGACCGGGCCGGCGTCGCGCTGGATCACCAGGGTGGCCAAGATCTCGGCGTTGCCTTCGATGCTGAGGGTCTCCTCGCCACTGCGTCCATAACCAGGGCGGTCCACGATGAGCACGCGATGGTCCGTCAGTTTGGCCGCCACCTGGTCCCAGTCACTTCCGAGACCAGGTTGTCCATGGACGAAGAGGACCGGGGCGCCCCGGCCCCGGTCAACGACGAACGGAGGGCGCAAGGTGCTCGTCATCCGCACCACCGGAACTGTCGGGCACGTCGGTCTCAGAGACGGTGGCGGTCTCAGAGACGGCGTCGGTGAGCGGGATCTCGACGAGGAACACCGATCCTGCCCTTGGCGCCGTGTCGACCCGGGCACTCCCCCCATGGGCCGCGGCCAGGGCGGCCACGATCGAAAGGCCGAGCCCCGTGCCTTCACCGGTCCGGGACTCGTTGCCCCGGTAGAAGCGGTCAAAGACATGGACGGCCTGCTCGGCTTCGAGCCCGGGCCCTTCGTCGGCCACCTGCACGACGGCGTTGGGCCCGTCCCGGCCCACCTTCACGTGGACGGGCGTGGCCGGCGGCGTGTGGACCACCGCATTCTGCAGGAGGTTGTCCACGATCTGACGTAGGCGAGCGGCGTCGCCTTGGACCACGATTGAGCCATCCTGGTCGAGGGTGATCGGTCTCCCGGTGTTGTTGATCCGGATGGAGTCGACGGCATGGGCGACCACCTGGCACAGATCGACAGGCTCGCGCGTGAGCGGTCGCCCTTGATCGAGGCGCGCCAAGAGGAGAAGGTCCTCGACCAACAGGCTCATCCGCGCCGCTTCACCCTCGATGCGCTCGGCGGCGCGGCGTCGCTCGTCCTCGGTGTCGAAGGCACCTTTCCGCAGCAGCTCGGCATATCCCCGGACCGATGTCAGAGGAGTCCGGAGCTCGTGCGAGGCGTCGGCGACGAATCTCCGCAAACGGTCCTCGGACGATGTCCGCTCGCGAAAGGCGGCTTCGATCTGGCTCAACATGCCGTTGAGGGCGCTCCCGAGGCGGCCCACCTCGCTGCGATCATCAGCGCGCCGGATGCGGCGGGTGAGGTCACCGCCGGCGATGGCGCCGGCGGTCTCGGTCATGTCGTCGAGGGGCCTCAGTCCCAACCGGACGATCCACAGGGCCAGCAGCAACAAGGCGATGATCACCACGATCGACACGAACAGCTCCACGTGGGTCAGCGACGCCAACGTCTTGTCGGTGGGATCGAGGGAGATGGCGGTCACGAGGGTGCCGCCGGGCACAGCCACCGCCTGCAGCCGGTACTGCAAGCCCTGTGACCCCACGGCGGCAACGTCGATGGACCGGCTCTCGGGCGAATAGGGCCCATGGTTCGTGCCGAAGACATGGGGTGCGGTGACGCGCTGGACGGGCAGCACCCGGGGCAGCACCGGAGCCGGGTCGGGGTTCCCGGCCAGGCCCGAAGGGACCCGGGCGATCACCGCTCCCGACGACGAGAGGACCTCCACGTAGGCGTCAGAGCTCAGCCGGGCGGCCAGGACCGAGCCGTTGAGACGCGGGTCCGGGGCCGGGACTCCCGTGAATCTCACAGGAGCCTTCGTGTTCAGTTCGGTGAGCCACTTCCCGGGGTGGGTGACCGGTGTCCGGTCCCCGGCCTTCAGGTCGCGTTGGTAGACCTGGCTGATGTAGCTGTAGGTCTGGTTCTGGGAGGCGTCGATCTGTTCGTCGAGCCTCCCGATGAGAAACGACCGCAGCGACGACGACGTGACCAGATCGATCGTGATGAACCCCGCCACGAGCAGCAGCAGCATGCCCACCACGAGCCGGCGCCGCAGCGACACGGCGGCTACTCCCTGTCGCGCGGGAGCCTGAGGCTGTAACCCACCCCGCGGATGGTGTGAATCAACGGCGGGTCGACCTGGTCGATCTTCTTGCGGAGGTAGCTGATGTAGGTCTCGACGATGTTGGGGTCACCGTCGAAGTCGCAATTCCAGACGTGATCGAGGATCTCGCTCTTCGACAGCACTCGGCGGGCGTTCTCGAGCATGTACCGCAACAGGTTGAATTCCGTGGCGGTCAATTCGACCAGGGTGTCGTGTCGCCACACCTCGTGGGTCTCGTCGTCCATCTCGAGGTCAGAGAACTGCAGTCGGTCGCTCTTCCTCGTCGGCGTGGTCCTGCGCAGCACGGCGTGAATGCGCGCCACCAGCTCGTCGAGGCTGAAGGGCTTGGTCACATAGTCGTCGCCGCCGAGGGTGAGCCCCCCGACCTTGTCCTCGGTGGCGTCGCGCGCCGTGAGGAAGAGCACCGGCGTCCGATTCCCCTGGGCCCGCATCCGCCGGCACACCTCGGTGCCCTCCACGTCGGGGAGCATCACGTCCAACAGGACCAGGTCGTGGTGGCCCCGCTCGGCCAGGGTCATGGCGTCGCCGCCGGTGGCGGCAGTCTCGACGGAGAACCCCTCGAACCGCAGCGCCGCGCCCAGAAGGTCGGTGATATAGGGCTCGTCATCGACCACCAGGATCTTTGTCAACATGCTCACCCCTCCATGTTCTCAGATGAAGGGGCCGGCCCGGCGGCCAGGGGCCTGCTCAGGCCACGACCCCCGTCCGGGCACGGTTGGCACCGCCCCGCACCAGGGCTCGCCCGGCCCGCTTGGCCGCCCACCAGGTCACGAGGAGCAGAGCTTCGACCACGATGTGCATCGACATCTTGGACTTTCCCTCCACCCGGTCCACGAACCGGATAGGCACCTCGACCACTTGTCCACCGTGCTGGAGGACCTGATCGAGCATCTCGATCTGAAAGCCGTACCCCTCGGCTCGCACCGCCTTGAGATCGATGCGACGCAGTGCTTCGGCCCGATAAGCCCGGAACCCCGATGTGGAGTCAGAGACATGGAGACGCAGCAGCAGCGCGGCGTAGACGTTGCCGCCTTGCGAAAGAAGTCTCCGGTGCCAGCGCCAATTCGGGATCGACCCGCCCGGGATGTAGCGCGATCCCACGACGAGATCCACGCCCTCGAGGAGCGGGGCGATGAGGCTCGGAAGCGCTTCGGGCTCATGGGAAAGGTCTGCGTCCATCTCCACGAACGCCTCCCAACCCCGGTCGAGGCCCCACGCGAAGCCGGCGCGATAGGCGCTGCCCAGGCCGGCCTTGGCGGTACGCCGCAGGACGTCGATGTTGCCGACCACCTCGCCCAACTTCTCGGCCAGGTCGGCGGTGCCGTCGGGGCTCCCGTCATCGACCACCAGCACACCGGCCTCGGGCATGGCTGCCCGGATGCGCCGCAGGACGTGGTCGATGTTCTCCGCTTCGTTGTAGGTCGGCAGGACGACCAGGACGCGCACGACGGCAGCCTAGGGGACCGCCGTGGGGCCGCCGGTGCCCCCCACGACCTCCAACTGCGCCTCGGGCGCGCTCGATCGCCACAGCTCCCGGACGATCACCTGGATCGACCCGGCGACGGGGATGGCGAGGAGTGTGCCCACGAACCCTCCGAAGAACCCACCGACCAGGTCGCCGATGTTGGCCCCGACCAAGATGGCGATGAGCACCAGGAGGGGGTTGATCCGCACCGTCCTGCTCATCACGATCGGGTTCAGGACGTGGTTCTCGATCTGGGTGTAGGCAAGGAAGATGACGGCGAAGATGATGGCGGCGTTAACCGAGTGGAACAGCACGAAGATGCCGGTGGGAATGCCCGCCACCGCCCCACCGACCAGAGGCAGGAAGTCGAAGAGCGCCACCCACAACGCCCACAGCAGGGCGTAGGGAACACCCAGCGACACCAGGGTCACGAAGACCACGACCCCGGCGATGATCGAGGTGATGAAGTTGCCGAGCATGAACCCGGTGACCGACCGGGTGACTTCTCCCGCGATCCTGGTGACCCGCCCGGCGCGCTCGGGGGCCATGAACCGCATGACGCCCACACGCAGCTTGGGCCCCTCGAGGAGGAGGAGAAGGACGAGGATGAACACGACGAAGAGGTCGAAGCCGACCGTGAGCGCGCCGGCCCCGACCTTCAGTGCTGGCTTGGACAGGTTCTTGGCGTAACTCTGCAACTTGGGGAGGTTCTGCTGGACCCAGTGCTGGACGTGGTACTGCCGCACCAAATGCCCGATATAGCCCTTGCCGTGCTCGGCGCTCTTCACGTAGCTCGGGAGTTTCGAGATCAGATGGGTGAGCCCATTGGCGAGTGGGTACCCGAACGAATAGGCGAGACCCGAGAACACGAGCACGGCGAACACCGTCACGATGCTCACGGCGTAACCCCGTCGGCGCACCCCCACCCGTTGCAGGAGCACCACCAAGGGGTTCAGGAGCAGGGCGATGAACCCCGCCACCGCGATGAGCAGGAGGATCTCGCGAAGTTTGTAGATGACCTTCCCGGCGAGGATCGTGGTCACCACCACGCCGACGGCGATCAAGATGGCCTGGAGAGGGACGTGGCGTTCGTCGGACCACTCCCAAAGCCGGCCGCGCCGGGTCACAGGGGGTGAAGGGATATCCGACATCCCCTCCAGCATGGCAGCCCGACTCTTGCCGACCGCGGCAACGGCGACGGCGCCGGAGCGCCCCGGATTGGCCCGTCTCGGGGCCTCTGACGTGGAAGCATGGCTCCGATGGAGGCGGGAACCGAGGTCGCCCCTCGGCGGAGGCGGGTGCACAGACAGGTCAAGTGGGGGCTCTACGCGGTCGGGCTGTTCCTCATCCTCGAGTACCTGGTCCTCCCCCAGATCGCCGGTGCCCGCAAGTCCTTGAACCAGCTGGGCAAGATCAACTTCGCCTACGTGATCGCCGGCGTCGTGCTCGAAGCGGCGTCGCTCGTGTCCTACAGCCAGCTCACCCACACCGTGTTGCACCACGGGGGCCCGCATCGGTCGCGGCTGTTGCGGATCAACCTCTCGAGCTTGTCGGTGAGCCACATCATGCCGGGGGGCACCGCTCCGGGCACCGCCGTGGCCTTCCGCCTCCTCACCCAGTCAGGCGTGTCGGGAGCCGACGCCGGCTTCGCGCTGGGCATGCAGGGTGTGGGGTCCGCTCTCGTGCTGAACTCGATCTTGTGGCTGGCACTGCTCGTGTCGGTCTTCGCGCATGGCTACAACCCGCTCTACGCCGTAGCGGCCGGAGCCGGAGTCGTGCTCATGGGCCTCGTGGCGGGAGTGGTGCTGGCCCTCACCCGGGGACGCCACCGGTCGATCGAGATCTGCCGACGTTGGGCGACACACATCCCGTTCCTCGACGGCGACAAGCTCGCCATCCAGACCCAGCGCGTCGCCGATCGGCTCGGCCATTTCCTCGCCGAGCCGCAGGTCCTCCGCCGCGCCATCGGGTGGGCAGCGGCATTCTGGTTGCTCGACGCCGCCTCGCTGTTCGTCTTCATCGCCGCGCTCGGGACCATCGTCTCGCCCATCGACCTGCTCGTGGCGTATGGCCTGGCCCAGGTCCTGGCGGTCATCCCGATCACGCCCTCGGGCCTCGGCGTGGTCGAAGGCGTCCTCATTCCCACCTTGACCGGCTTCGGCGTGCCCCAAGAAGCCGCCCTGCTCGGTGTCCTCGGCTACCGCCTCGTCAACTTCTGGCTGCCCATCCCGGTCGGGGGCATCGCCTATCTGTCGCTGCGGTTCTCGGGCGAGGGTTGGCGCCAACGCCTGCGCCACGCGCGCGACGAAGTCGTCTCGCTCGAGGAGGACGCGGTACGACGCGCCCCTGACACGCTCTCCCCGGAGTGCTGAGAGCGCAGCACCTCGACAAGGCGCGGCGAAGCGCTAGCCGGCCGCGCCGAGGGTGTCGGCTTCGCGGCGGCGCCGGGCCCGGTCCCGGGCCAGCTCCTGGAGCCGGCGTTGCGCACTCGTGCCCTCCACCGTGGGCACCCTGGTCCAAACACCATTGGAGCCGAGCACCCAGGAATTGGTGTCGTCGACCAGGTTGAGGTCGAGCACCTCGAGCAGCCGGGCCTGGAGCTCGGGGTCGAGCACCGGTGCCAGGACCTCGATGCGGCGATCGAGGTTGCGCTCCATGAGATCGGCGGACCCCATGAGCACCGTGAGGGGCCGGGTGCCGGTGCCACCGAATCGGTAGATGCGCGAATGCTCGAGGAAGCGGCCCACGATGGACCGCACCCGGATCGTGTCCGACAACCCCGGCACACCGGGACGGAGGTTGCAGACGCCGCGCACCACGAGATCGATGGGGACTCCCGCCACCGAGGCTCGATAGAGCGAGTCGATGACGTCGGGGTCGGTCAACCCGTTCACCTTGATGGCGATCCGGCCGTCGGGACCGGCGCGCCCCTCTTCCTCGATGAACTCGGTGATGCGCTGGCGCAGCGCCATGGGGGCGACCACGAGCTTGCGGTAGCGCGCGTACCGGCTGTAGCCGGTGAGGAAGTTGAAGAGGTCGCCGACATCGGCGCCGAGATCGGCGTCAGCCGAGAGCAGACCGAGGTCCTCGTACTGCCGGGCCGTGCGGGGGTTGTAGTTCCCGGTGCCGATGTGGCAGTAGCGCCGGATCCCGTCCTCCTCGCGGCGCACCACCAACGCAGCCTTGGAGTGCGTCTTCAGGCCCACGAGGCCATACACCACATGGACGCCCGCTTCCTCGAGGGCCCGGGCCCAGGAGATGTTGGCCTGCTCGTCGAAGCGCGCCTTGAGCTCCACCACGGCGGCAACCTGCTTGCCCGCCTCGGCGGCCTGGATCAGCGAGGCGGCGATGGGGCTGTCTCCAGAAGTCCGGTACAGCGTCTGCTTGATGGCGAGCACGTCGGGGTCCGCCGCGGCCTGGGCGATGAAGAGCTCGACCGACGTGGCGAAGGAGTCGTAGGGGTGATGGACGAGGACGTCGCGCTCGCGCAGCACCGCGAAGAGATCGGCGGGCTCGTTCCCTGCGTTGGCGAGTCGCGGCGGGGTCATGGGGGCCCACGCCTGCTCGTGGAGGTCAGGTCGGTCGAGCTCGTAGACACCCCACAGCGTCCCGAGGTCCAGCGGCGCCTCGATGGCGTAGCGGTCGCCGGGCCCGAGGTCGAGCTCGTGGACCAGCATGTCGCGCATGTCGTCGGAGATCTCCGCCGCCACCTCGAGACGCACGGCCCGCCCGAAACGGCGCCGGCGCAGCTCCATCTCGACGGCGGCCAACAGGTCGTCGGCCTCGTCCTCGTCGAGGACGAGATCGGCGTTGCGGGTCACCCGGAACGCGTAGTGCTCCCCGATCACCATGTCAGGGAACAACCTCGCCAGTTGCGCTGCGATGATCTGCTCGAGGGCCACGAACCGCTCGCCGTCGGGCATGACCACGAAACGCGGCAGGAGGGGCGGGACCTTCACCCGGGCCACCCGTTCGACTCCGGTGATGGGATCACCCACCCGCACGATCAGGTTGAGCGACAAGTTGGAGATGTAGGGGAAGGGGTGGCCGGGGTCCACCGACAACGGAGTGAGCACCGGGAAGATCTGGTGACTGAAAACCTCGGTGAGGTGCTCGCGATCAGCATCGTCGAGCGAGGACCAGTCCGCCACCCGGACCCCGACTTCGGCCAACGCGGGCACGACGGAGTCGAGGAAGATCCGCGATTGCCGGTCGACGAGCTCGGTCACCCGCTCGCCGATGGCGCGCAGTGCCTCGCTCGGACGCAGACCGTCGGCCGATCGGGTCCGCAACCCGGCGTCCACCTGGTCCTTCAGTCCGGCTACCCGGACCTGGAAGAACTCATCGAGGCCTTCGGAGAAGATGGCGAGGAACTTCACCCTCTCGAGCAGCGGGACCCGTTCGTCGTCGGCGAGCTCGAGCAGCCTGGCCCCGAATTCGAGCCACGAAAGCTCCCGATTGGAGAAGCGCTCCGGGCCCCGCGCCGTGACGGCGTCCTCCTCCCCGACCGGGGAGAGAGTCGTCGTCGCTTCACCCACCGTGAGCCCGGAGGGAGCGGCCATGCTGGCGCCACGCGCCGATTCGGAGGCCCGCATCAAACATCCAGGGTACCGCCGGTGACCGCCCCACTGGGTTCCAGGTGCCGGGGTCGGACCGAGACTCCCCAGTAGGCTCGACCCGGTGCCCCGAGTCCTCAGTCGTCTCGCGCCCACCGAGGGAATGCGGGTCCGTCGATCCAAGCCCAAGAGGCGAACCGAGCTCGGTCTGCTCCTGTTCGGCTCGTTCATCGTCCTCGCTGCCTACATCCTGGCCTCGGTCGGGACGACGTCGAAGATCCCGCCCAACCTGGGGCCCTTCCTCGGTGTCGTGCTCGCCCTGGGCCTCGCCGCGCACATCGCCAACCGCATCTACGCCCCCGACGCCAGCGCCGTCCTGCTCCCCATCGCCACCTTGCTCAACGGCCTCGGCTACGTGATGCTGGCGCGCATCGCCCAGCACTGGGCCCAGGCACAAGCAGGGTGGACGGCGGTCGGCGTCGGCGCCTACATCCTGACCCTGGCGCTGGTGCGTCGCTCGCGCGATCTCGACCGCTACCGCTACCTGTTGCTCCTTGGGGCTGTCATCCTCATGCTGTCCCCGCTCATTCCGCACCTGGGGCAGAGTCACCACGGGGCGCGCCTGTGGATCGGGATCGGTCCCGTCAACGGCCAGCCCATCGAGCTCGCCAAGCTGGCCCTGTGCATCTTCTTCGCCTCGTACTTCGTAGAGAAGCGCGAACTGCTCTCGGTGCCCACGTTGCGTCTCGGCAACCGACTCATGCTCGACCCCCGTCCGCTCGTCCCCATCTTCGTGGCCTGGGCCTTCACCATGCTCGTCCTCGGAGGTGAGGACGACATCGGGTTCGCGCTCCTCATCTTCGTCCAGTTCATGGCCATGCTGTGGCTCACCTCGGGACGATGGAACTATCTCGCCCTCGGGCTCGTCCTTTTCGTGGCGGGTGCCTTTGCCGCCGACCGGCTCTTCCCTCAAGTGAACGTGCGCGTCTCGGAATGGCTCCATCCCGTGGCGACGGGTCAGGTCAATCTGGGGCTCTATGGCATGGGCTCAGGAGGCCTCCTGGGCACCGGGCTCGGGTTCGGTCGCATCGTGGCGGCCTGCGCGACGTGTGCCAATCCGATCCCCTTGGTCCAGAGCGACTACATCTTCGCGGCCTTCGGGACCGAGATGGGGCTGCTCGGCACCACCGCCATCGTCTTCGCCTTCGTCCTGCTCGTCGGGGCGGGACTACGCACCGCCCAGACCGCCCGGTCGGAATTCGCCCAGATGGTGGCGGCCGGCCTGACCGTGATCATCGGTTTTCAGGCCCTGTTCATCATGGCCGGCATCGTCCGGCTACTTCCGCTCACCGGCATCACACTCCCCTTCATGGCCTACGGAGGGTCGTCGCTCGTGGCCAACTACGTGCTCATCGCGCTCCTGATGCGCATCTCCGACGAAGGTGAGCGTGCCATCGTGGCCGACCAGGCCACGGCGCAGCGCCTGGTGCCACAGAACGTCGACTGAGGTTCAGGTCGACTGAGGTTCAGGTCGACTGCACCGACGGCTCGGCGCCGTCTGGGTCCCTGAACACCCACTCGGCGACGAGAATGGGCGTGGGAAGCCGCTGGCGCAGCGCCAGCGCGATGGCATCAGAGGGGCGGCACGGCAGCACGCGCCGTCCGCGCGGTCCGGTGGTGTCGATCTCGGCGAAGAACACCCGGCCTCGTCGCACCGTGATACGGACCGCGGCGATGCTCACGTCGTGGCCGTCGAGGATGTCGGTCACGAGCTCGTGGGTGAGCGGTCGCGGCGTGTCGATCGCTCGGAAGGCGTAGGCGATGGCGGTGCCTTCGGCCAGGCCCACGGGGATGCGGAGCTCTCGCCAAGGGTCCTGGGCTTCGTGGAGCACGATCTCGGGATTCGCACTGGGAAGATCCATCTCGACGGCCGCCACGGCCACGATCCTCCACTCCTCGGGGGAGAGCTCGAGCACCTCGAGCGGGGTGGGCGGCAGCCCGGTCGGTGCCACAGGCTCACCCTCGGTCGGTTGCACCGCGTCCGCCCCGGCGTCGCCGTCGGTCATCGCTGGGCGCGCAGCTGCACCGAGATGGCGATGCCGATCGCCGAGAAGAAGGCCACCGTCGCCGATCCCCCGTAGGACAGGAAGGGAAGGGGGATCCCCGCCACCGGCATGATCCCCATGGCCATTCCCGCGTTCTCGAAGACGCTGAAGGCCACCAACGTGAAACATCCCGCCGCCAGGAGACGCCCGAAGGCGTCGCGCGCCAGCTGAGCGCTTCGAAGCAGCCGCCACGACAGGATGCCGAGGAGGGCGAGGACACCGGCTGCTCCGACGAAGCCGAGCTGTTCGCCCAGGGCCGAGAAGATGAAGTCGGTCTGCTGTTCGGGCACGTAGGCCAGGTTCGTCTGCGAGCCGTGGAAGAGCCCCGCACCCCACGAACCTCCCGATCCGATGGCGGCCACCGACTGGCCCACGTTGTACCCGGAGCTCTGGAGGTTCTTCCCGACGTGGAACACCGCCGTGATGCGGTTCAACTGGTAGTCCTTCAAGAGCTTGAAGTGGACGACGGCGAAGGCGCCGGTGACAGTCAGCAGGACCAGCAGCAACAGGTAGCGGTTGGGAACGCCCGCGATGACGAGCATCACGAAGAGCACCACGGCCATCACGATGCCGCTACCGAGGTCGGGTTGCTTGACCACGAGCAGGATCGGCACCGCCGCCAGTCCGAGGACCTTGAGGACGTCATTGCGAGCGAGGCCTTCGGGTCGTCTCGCACAGAAGGTGGCGACGGTCACGATCAGGACGAGCGTGGCGAACGCGGAGGGCTGGACCTGGACGGGACCGAGCTGGACCCACCTCGTCGCACCCAGCGCGCTCGACCCGATGCCGGTGAACATGGCCAGCAGGGCCAAGATCATCGCCACGTACAACGCCGCGCTGGCGTGCTCGAGCCAGCGGTAGTCGAGGGCGGCCAAGACGATCATGAAGACGCCGCCCACCGCCACATAGGCCGCTTGGCGGGTGAGGAAATAGTGGGGGTTGATTCCCGCCGCGGCCAGCTTGGAACGAGTCGCCGAGTAGACGAGCACGACGCCGAGGCCGGCCACGATGACCGTGCTCAAAATGAGAGTGATATCCACCCGGAGGGCTAGGGGCCGGCCCGCAGCCGGGCGGTGTGCGAGAGAGGTGCTCAACCGGTGTGCTCCGGCGGACCAGAATACCGGTCGTGCCCCTCGCCGCCACCTCAACCCTCGTGGTCGACCAGGGTTGGCTCTACGACGTCCTGCGCTGGGCCGGAGTGAGCCAGCCCACGGCCGAGCACTGGCAGGGAGTCGTGATCAAGCCCGTCACGGTCCTGGTGGTGATCTGGGTGGCCATCGTGATCGGATGGCTCGGCAGTCGGATCATCCGGCGCTGGGTCGGCGCCGCCGCACACAAAGCCGTGGCCCGGGCCGACTCACCACGGGCTGCGGCCCGGGCTCTCACCTTGACGAGCCTCCTCGCCAACGTGTGGCGCGGCGTCGTCAGCGCCATCGCCTTCTTCGTCATTCTCGGCACCGTCGGCCTCAACCTCACGCCGTTGTTGGCCGGGGCCACGGTCATCGGTGCCACGCTCGGCTTCGGTGCCCAGAGCATGGTCCGCGACTTGTTGGCGGGCGTGTTGCTCACCGTCGAGGGCCAATTCGACATCGGTGACACCATCGCGGTGGGCGACACGTCGGGGACCGTCGAGGACGTGACCTTGCGCGTCACCCGTCTGCGTTCCGACGACGGCACCGTCTGGTACGTGCCCAACGGTGAGATCCGCAAGCTGGCGAACTCGTCGCGGGGTTGGGCCCAGGCGACGGTGGAGGTGCCCGTTCCCATCGCCGCGGGCGTCGACACCGTGCTCGACGCCATCCAGACCGCAGCCGACGCGGTATCGGGTGACCCACGCTATGCAGCCATGTGTGTCGAGCCCCCGCGGGTGTGGGGCGTGGTCGCCACCGCGGCCGACACCTTCACCTGTCGGGTCTCGGTGCGGACATCGACAACCGATCGCGAGCGGGTGGCCCGGATCCTGCGCCACGAGATCGCGCTGCGACTCCAGGCCGCCGGAGCCTTCGCCACCACCGGCACCGCGCCACCCGGCCCCGGCCCCGGTGCCCCGAGCCGCGACCTCGAGCCGGGCGGCACCTGATGGGGGCCTGATGCGGTTGAGCGGGCTCGAGCGGGCTCGAGCGGGCTCGAGGCGTCGATGGCGGACGACCACGGCGTCACTGCGGACCCTTCCCGACGTCGTGATCCTCGGCACCCAACGAGGCGGGACCACCTCGCTGTTCGACTGGCTGGCCCTGCACGGGTCCGTCGCCGCGTCGACGACGAAGGAGGTGCACTACTTCGACCGCTTCTATGCCAACGGCGAGCGCTGGTACCGGGCCCACTTCCCTCTGAAGGGTGGGTCGCGCCTGGCCATGGAAGCGACGCCGTATCTTCTCTTCCATCCCCTCGCCCCCCAGCGCGTGGCCGCTGATCTCCCGGCGTCGACCCGGTTCATCGTGCTGTTGCGCGACCCGGTCCAGCGCGCCATCTCGCAGTACTGGCACTCGGTGCGGTTGGAGGCCGAGGACCAGCCGCTCGCGGCGGCCCTCTCGCTCGAGGACCAACGCCTGGCGGGCCAGGACGAGGTCGTCCTCGCCGGGGGTGAGAGCTTCGCTCATCGCAATTTCTCCTACAAGGCCCGGGGTCACTACGCCGAGCAACTCCGTCGGTGGTTCGACGTCATCGAACGCGAGCGGATCCTCGTGATGGAGAGCGAAGAGCTCTGGAGCGGGCCGACCGGGCCGGCCCGTGTCTTGGAGTGGCTGGGGTTGGCGGGCCTCGACGCGACCTTTCCCTCCACCAACGACGCGCCCCGGGCCCGACCCGAAGAGGAGGCAGTCATCGACGACCTGCGCCGGCACTTTGCTCCTTACAACGAAGACCTCTTCGAGTTGGTGGGCCGGAGGCTCTGGGATCGCTGAGGCCGGGTCAACCCGACGATCGCGCCTCCACCGCAGCCCACAAGGCCTCGACGGGGACGGCCCGCCCGGTCCATCGCTCGAGGGCCAGCGCGGCTTGGTGGACCAACATGCCCAGACCTCCCACCGCCACGGCACCTCGGGCCCGCGCTGCCTCCAGCAACGGGGTCTGGCGCGGGTGGTAGACGAGATCGGCCACCACCTGCCCCAGGTGAAGGGACTGCGCGTCGAAGGGGAGCTGGCCAGAGCCCGACCCCTCGCGGCGCGCCATGCCCAGCGGCGTGGCCTGCACGACGAGCTCGGCGTCGACGACATCGGCGGCTGACCCCACCCGCCCGACCGGCCCGGCCAGGGCGGCGGCCACCTCGGCACGAGCCGGCGTCCGGTTCAGCACCACCACCTCGGCGGCACCGGCCCCGGCCAGGGCCAGGATGACGGCGCGCGCCGCTCCCCCGGCGCCGATCACCGCGCAGCGCTTGGCGTCGGGGTCGAACCCCGCGTCGCGCCGCAGGGCGGCGAGAAAACCCTCGCCATCGGTGCTGTCACCCACGAGCGAACCGTCGCGCCAGGTGACGCAGTTGACCGCTCCGAGCCGACGCGCCACCGGGGTCGTCTCGTCCACCAGAGCGTAGGCGTCTTCTTTGTGCGGCATGGTGACCGACAGCCCGGCGATCTTGAGCACCCGGATCCCTTCGAGGGCCGCCGCGCTGTGCCCGGCTGCGACCGGAAAGGCGACCGACACCCAGTCGAGCCCGAGCGCGTCGAAGGCGGCGTTGTGGAGCAGGGGCGACAACGAGTGGGCGACGGGATCACCCATCACCCCCACCACCGTCGAGGCCGCGGTGGGCCAGGTCGGTGAAGATCTGGTCGGCTTCTGGTCCTCGGGCATGGTGGGCTACCCGACGCCCCGGGTCTGGGCCAGGCGCTCGTTGGCCTGTTGGCCGGCGAAGGTGCTCGAGAAGGCCTCGGTACCGTCCTTCGACACCACCACGAAGTAGAGCCAGGGCCCCGGCGGCGGGGCCAGGGCGGCTTGGAGCGAGGCCTGGTTCGGGAAGCAGATGGGCGTGGGGGTGAGCCCGGTGTGGAGGTAGGTGTTGTAAGGCGTGTTGAGAGCGAGATCCGCCGATGTCACACGACCACCGTCACGATGCTCGGAATAGAGCACGGTGGAATCCATCTGCAGCGGCGTGCCGCGGGCCAGACGGTTGTAGATCACCCGTGCCACCTTGCCCAGGTTCTTCTGGTAGACACCTTCTTTCTGCACGATCGATGCCACCGTGATGGCCTGGTACGGCGTCACCCCGAGCGCGGTGGCCCCACTCGTGAGCCCCACCGAGTCCGCCAGGGTGTTGAACCGGTCCATCATGTCCCCGAGGAGGGTCTCGTCGGACTCTCCGGGCAGCACCAGATAGGTGCCGGTCCCGACCAACCCGTCGAGGTTGGTCGATCCGACCGGCTCGTACGGCGAACGCATGGTGCCGGAGTTGGCCAGGGAGAGGAAATGGGCGGGGTCGTGACCCGCGATCTCTCCGACCTGGGTCGCTACCTCGTTGATGGTGAAGCCGGGCAGCACCGTGACCGACGAGACGTCGGGTCCTCCCGCCAGCGTGGCCCGGAGCGTCGCGAAGGACTCGTCTCTGTGCAACAGGTAGGACCCCGGTTGCACCACAGGGGTGCCGTGCAGAGTCAAATAGACACGGAAGGCAAGCGAATTGTCGACGACGTGTCGGCGCACCAATGTCGAGGTGATCTTCTCCATCGACGAGCCCGGCGTCACGGTGATGACGACGGTGGCCCCCCCGTTCCCGCCCATCTGGCTCTGGTACCACGCCACCGCACTGACGAAGAGGGCCAGGACCACGGCCGCCGCCACGGCCACGAACAACCGGCGGCGCCGATACACCTGTTGCTTGGCCCGCTTGTGCCCGCGCGGTCTCGATGACACCGGGCCGTCACCCGGGCCGTCACCCGAGCCGTCACCCGAGCCGTCACCGCGGCCCGGTCCCGGGGTGGGAGCGGAATCCGCCACGGACGCGCCCGTCCACCCCGGCCCTCCTTCGACGTCAGCCATCGTGGCGTCCGCGTCCGGTGTCGAGCCAGGCCTGGAGAAGGACCGCGGCGGCGCTCTGGTCGATGTGGGCACGTTGGTCTCGGCTCTTGCGGCCGGCCTCTCGCAACGATCGGGCTGCGCTCACCGTGGTGAACCGCTCGTCGAAGGTCTCCACGGGGATGCCGTGGGGAGCAAGAAGGCGGGCCAACTCGTCGGCATCGGCCTGCGCGGCACGCGCGGCCGGGCCACGGCGGCCATTCATGCTCAGGGGCAGGCCCACCACCACCCGGCGCGCCCCCAGCTCCTCGACCAGCGCCGCCAGCGCGCGCCAATGCGTGGCGTCGTCAACGCTTCGCTCGATGGTGGCGCGCGGTGAGGCCAAGGTCCCGGTGCCGTCGGACACGGCCACCCCGATGCGACGCTCGCCGAGGTCGACCCCCACCACCCGCACTGCGCTCAGGCCACCCGCATTGTGCTCAGGCACCGAGCCGGCGGCGCGCTTCGCTGAGCAGGGCGTCGATCTTGGTCGGGTCGGACCCACCCGCCACCGCCAATTCGGCCGAGCCCCCACCGCCGCCTCCGACGAGCTGGGCCAGTGCCTTGACCGTGGCGCCGGCGTCGATCGACCCGTCACCTGATGCCACGGCCACGCCCACCTTGGGCCCGCCCGGCGACCCCGCCACCACGACCACGCGCGCGCCCTGGCGCCGGATGGCTTGGGCGAGGTCACGCAGCTGATCGGGGTTCACGCCGTCCTGGCGATGGACGACCACGCCGTTCTCGGCCAGCTGGGCGAGACGGGCCGCGTCTTCTTGGAGGCGGGCCCCGTGCATGCGTTGCAATTCCTTCTCGGCCTGTCGTTGCCGGTCGAGGACCTTCTGCAAGGCGTCGAGCACCCCACCGGGCTCCACCTTGAGCAGCCGCGCCGCTTCGTCGACCATGCGCCGGCTCTCGCCCAACAGGGCCAGGGAGCTCGGCCCCGTCACGGCCTCGATGCGCCGGACGTTCGACCCGATCGACCCTTCGGAGACGACGGTGATGGGCCCGATCTTTCCCAACGCGTCGACATGGGTCCCGCCACAGAACTCCAGAGAATGCGCCCCGGCCCGCACCACCCGCACGCGCTCGCCGTACTTGTCGTCGAAGAACGCCAACGCCCCGAGGGCCTCGGCTTCGGCCTTCGAGGTCTCGGTCACCTCGACCGACGCGTCGGTCAGGACATCGGCGTTGGCCGCCTCGGTCACCTCCGACAACTCCTCGGGACGCAGGGCCTTGGGATGCGAGAAGTCGAAGCGGAGCCGGTCCGGCGCCACCAGTGAGCCCTGCTGGCGGACATGGTCACCGAGCACGGCGCGCAGCGCGCTGTGTAAGAGGTGCGTCCCGGTGTGGTGCCGGCGCGTGGCGTTGCGCCGTCCCACGTCGATGACCGCCAAGGCGTCTTGGAGGGGGAAGAGCTCGCCTTCTTCGACCACGGCCCGATGCACGATGAGCCCCGGGAGCACGCTCTGGGTGTCGAGGACCCGGGCCCGCCCGGATTCGGTGGTGATCACGCCGGTGTCGCCCACCTGGCCGCCGGACTCGGCGTAGAACGGGGTCTGGTCCAAGACGATCTCCGCCGTTCCGGGCTCCGCCCCGGCGAGGACCGCCACCACCCGAGCCGGCTCTTCGTCGTGCTCGTAGCCGGTGAAGCGCGTCGGGCCCGACTGACCGAGCAGCTCCCGGTAGGCGTTCTCGTCGCCGAGGGCCTGGCGCCGACGCCGCGCATCGGCCCGGGCCATGTCGCGCTGGGCCGCCATCTCGCGCTCGAAGCCAACGGTATCGACCTCGACGCCGGCCTCGGCCGCCATCTCCATGGTGAGCTCGATGGGAAAGCCGTGGGTGTCATGGAGACGGAATGCCGCTTCACCCGAGACCCGACCCGTCCCGTCGCGCAGGGCCTCCTCGAGGATCTGCGAACCCGAGTCGAGGGTGCGCCGGAACGCTCCCTCCTCGCGCTCGACGGTCTCGGAGATTCGGTCGAGCTCGGTGACGAGCACGGAATAGGTGCCACCGAGCACGTCGGCGACAGCACGCACGAGACGCGGGGTGAGACCTTCGATGACGCCCAGCTGGAACCCTCGCCGCACCGCCCGGCGGATGACCCGGCGCAACACATAGCCCCGGCCCTCGTTCGAGGGCATCACACCGTCGGCCACCACCATGGCCATGGCCCGGGCATGGTCGGCCAGGATGCGCAGGGACACGTCGGAGTGCGGGTCGGCGCCGTAGCGGACCTCGGTGATGTCTTCTGCCACGGCCAGGATGGGCCGAAAGACATCGGTCTCGAAGAGTGACCCGACCCCTTGGAGCATGGGCAGGTTGCGCTCGAGTCCGGCCCCGGTGTCGATGCTCTTGCCCGGAAGGTCCTCGAGGGTGCCGTCGGACAACCTGTTGTACTGCATGAAGACGAGGTTGTAGATCTCCACGAACCGCTCGGCACCGCCATGGGCAGGGCCGCCGTCGTCCCCGTAGGCGGGCCCCCGATCGAAGAAGAGCTCCGAGGACGGACCGCACGGCCCGGTGCCACCGTCGCCCATCTGCCAGAAGTTGTCCTCCCCGAGAGCCTGGATGCGCGCTTCGGACAGTCGCGCCGCGTCCAGCCAGATCTCTTTGGCTTCGTCGTCGGACTCGTGCACCGTCACCCACAGCCGGTCGGGGTCGATCCCGAGGACCTCGGTCCACAATTCCCAGGCGAGAGGGATGGCGTCGGACTTGAAGTAGTCGCCGAAGCTGAAGTTCCCGAGCATCTCGAAGAAGGTGCAGTGCCGCTCGGTGGTCCCGATGATGTCGATGTCGACGGTCCGAAAGCACTTCTGCACCGACGTGGCGCGCGGCCAGGGCGGAGTCTCCTCACCGGTGAAGTACGGCTTGAACGGCACCATCCCCGCAATGGTGAAGAGCACGGTGGGATCATGTGGGATCAGACTGGCGGACGGGACGACGGTGTGGCCCCGCTCCGCGTAGAACCCGGTGAACGTCGAGCGAAGCTGGTTGGCGTCCATCATCGGTCGATCCTACCGGCCGTCCATGCCCGCTCGGGGCGCCCAGGCAACCCGATCAGGCCTGCGGCCTGCGAATTCAGCGCCCGTTCAGCGCGGCGCCCCTTCAGCGCTGCGAAGGGTCACGGGCCGACAGGTCGTGCCACAGGTCGTCCTGCCGACGCTGGGCTTCGGTCCGCCCCGTGTCGAGTGCATCGCGCACCTTGTGAAGCGCACCGCGCTTGGTGCGGCCTGCGATGGAGGCGATCTCGGTCGCCACCGCGGTGGGACGGACCCGCCGCGACAGCCGTTCGAGGCGTCGACGCGTCCACATGGTGCCGCCGACCCCGATCGCCGCGCCGGCCGCCAGCCACATGGGACGGCGGATCACCGAGGCACCTCCACGTGTCGACGACGGCGTCGTCCCCGATTGGAGCGGCCGTGCCCCTCGTCGCGCTGCTTTTCGGTCGTCTTCTCCGTTGCTCCGTCTGCGAGCCTGGCGGCAACCGGGCGGGCCCGTCCGTGGCGCGCCACCGCGCTCGGGGCGTCGATCTTGAGGGGGCGACCGAAGAAGCGCCGCAGGGCGCTTCCTACTCCCGTGCTGTAGGCGAGGATCTTCACCACCGGGTTCGAAAAGGCTCGGTAGGCCAGACGTGACGCCGAGTCCACCGTCGACGACACCGCCTCGGCCGAGTCGAGGACGTCGCCCACGCGCACCATCTCGGTGGCCGCCTGATCGACGACGACCCGGGCGTCGTGCACCAGGGGCACGGTCTCGTGGCGTAACTCGTCGACGGTCTTGCCGAGCTCGCGTACCCGCCGGCCCAGCACGACCACGACTCCCACGAGGACGAGTGAGGCCGTCCCCGACGTGATGGCGGCGACCAGCGCGGCGACGTTGTCGGCGGACATGGCCGCCTCATCCTACGGCGCCGGGGCTAGGGGGCGCCGATCCCGACCATCGGCTTGGTGAGCCGGATGTCGCCTGTGGACCCGTAGAAGCCGCCATAGGTGCCGCCGAAGGAGAAGATCCCGCCGTCCGACGCCACCAGCCAGTAGCCGTTCCCGTCGGGGGTGGTCGCCATTCCCACCACGGGCTTGGTCAGGGCCACGGCTCCCATCGACCCGTGGAAGGCGGCGTCACCGAAGGAGAAGATGCCGCCGTCCGACGCCACCAGCCAGTACCCACCGCCGTCGGGCGTCGAGGCCATCCCGACGATGGGCTTGTTCAATTTGATGTTGCCGGTCGACCCGTAGAACCCGGCGTCGCCGTAGGCGAAGATGCCGCCGTCCGACGCCACCAGCCAATACCCACCGCCGTCGGGCGTCGAGGCCATCCCGACCATGGGCTTGTTCAATTTGATGTTGCCGGTCGACCCGTAGAACCCGGCGTCGCCGAAGGAGAAGATCCCGCCGTCCGACGCCACCAGCCAGTAGCCCTGGGAGGACGGGGTCGATGCCATGCCCACGATCGGTTGGTCGAGGGGCTTGCCCCCCATCGAGCCGTAGAAACCCATCTGTCCAAACGAGAAAATGCCGCCGTCGGAGGCCACCATCCAGTATCCGCGCGGCCCGAGGTAAGTGAAGGGCAAGCTGCCGTCGAATCCGAGCGCGTCATCACCCGTCTTCACGATCACCGCGGACACGTCCCAACCCCGCGTCGTGGAGACCGGCGAGCTCACGGTGACCGATGACGACGTGACCGACCTGATCGTGGCGGGATTGCCGTTGCCGAAGTCGACTTCGCTCACCCCGCTCAGATTCGATCCTGACACCGTCACCGTGGTACCGCCCCCGGCCGGGCCCGACGACGCGGAGATCCCCGTCACAACCGGACATGTGCTCGGCCCCGGGGAGCGCAGGCGACTGACAAGCGCGCTGGCGACAGGGGTGCCGAGTCCTGTCGCCATGTCGAACCCCGGGGTTGCCTGGTAGTAGGGGCCGGGCGGGAGGCGGGGGGGGTTGCTGGGCGAGGAGCCCGCCGGTTGGTTGTTCCCGACGGTCACGTCGTTGAACACCGGGCTCCCGCCACACTGTGCTTGGTAGAGCGTGGGGTTGGCGAACCCCACCGGCGACACCTGGCCCTGATCGGCGAGGGCGGCCAGGGCGGCCCACAGCGGAGCAGCCATGCTCGTCCCGCCGATCTTGGCCCACCCCCCACTGGCACACGAGCAGAAGATGGCGAGGCCATTGCGGGGATCGGCGTCGGCGGCCACGTCGGGCACCTCCCGACACGACAACGTGCCCGCCCCCGAGCTCGTCGGGCACGGCTGGGCACCGGTGAAGGTGTCTTGGGCCTTGGTGGCGGTGCTCTGGACGCCGGGGCCCCGTTGCCAGGCCGGCATGGTCCACGTCGTCGAGTTCCCACCTCCGCCCGTCCCGCTCGAGAGACCGAGGTTCCACACCGACTCGGTCGGCGGCGGGCCCGCCGCATTGATGGTGGTCCCGCCCACACCGGTGACCCAGGGTTGACTGGCCGGGTCGTCGACCTGGAGACGGGTGTCGTTGGAGCTCGGGAACAGGTAGCAGTCCTCGGATCCTTCGTCACCGGCGGCGGCGGCGACGGTCTCGCCCTGGGCCACGGCCTGTTCGAAGATCGACGACTCTGCTTGGAGGTAGGCCGCAGGCAGCTGCGCCTCGCACTGGCCCCAGCTCGTGGAGATCACCGCCGGTGGCGAAGGACCGTCGACCATGGCGAGATAGGTGTCGAGAGGACCACTGCCGCCGTTGGGCCCCACGTAGACCTTGACATTCACGTTCGGCGCCATGCCGATGACCATCTCGATGTCGAGCGCCGCTTCGCCGGCTCCGGGGCCGGAGTTGGGGCTGGCATGGTCCACGCTCACCGAGCTCACCGACGCCGTGATGGCCGGTGAATAACAGTTCTTGAACGCGTTGATGTCGGACTGGAGGAAGGGCTCGAGCTCGTAGATGCCCACCGTCACCCCCGACGCCTCGTTGCCACCGGCGTAGATGTTCGAGAACGAGTAGGTCGAAGCCAGATCAGTCACGGTGAGAGCACCGGCGCTCGCGGGGTTGGACTGGATCGTGTTGGAACAGCCTGCTGTGGGGCTCGGTCCCGAGACGCGAGGCGCAGGGCCGCCCGCCGCACTGCGCGTGGCGGGCGTGGCGTTGGCCGGTCGGACCAGTTGTGGCCCGGGCCGGCTGAGGTCGTCGAGACCCGTCACCCCGTCCAGGGCACCCGCCAAGGCGCTCGGCACGAGGGGCTCGGCGTCGGGGACGCGCACGACCCGCCCCGACGGCAACCGGTACTGCTCGAGCCCGACGGCGAAAGCCTGGTCGATCTGCTCCGCGGTGCCCGAAAAGGCGACGATCAGGCCGTCGCCTGACGTCGCGCCCACATCGAGGCCCCGGCCCGAGAGCCAGGCCCGGACCGACGCCAGGGTGGTCGGACTCGGTCCGAACACCGCCGCAAAGGCTCCGGGGGCCAGGTAGTGGCGAAAGTTCGGTGATCCCGGGGTCGACACCGACGTGTCGAACGACTCGAGGGCACCCGGGTCACGCGCCTTGAGCACGACATCACCGTGGACCACCGTCGTCGGGGCCACGGCGCGCAAGGCCCGGGTGCCCCGGGGCAGAGTGGGAACGCTCCTGGTGTTACGCACCCAGCTGTGACGTGCCCAGCTGTGACGTGCCGACGACAGCGCCGGTGCGGCGCGCGCCTGCTCCGCGGAGGCTGCGACAACGGAGCCCGACACGGCCAGGCAGGCGATCACCGCCGCGATCCTCCGCCGATGTCCGGCTCGAATGAGGATCAATGGGTCAGCCGTCTCCGTCTTCCGGATCCGCAGTGGCGCGACGGCGCCGATGCAGACGATGTGCGAGCGCCGCCTCGGCGCCGTGATCGCTCGGCTCGTAGTAGACCCGACCGGCCACCTGGGGAGGACGGTAGTCCTGTTCCACCCACCCGCGGGGGTCGTCGTGGGGGTATCGGTACCCCTCGCCGTGACCGAGCTCACTGGCTCCCCGGTAATGGGCGTCCCGCAGGTGGACCGGGACATCGGCCCGGGGGCCGGCCCGAGCGTCGTCTCGGGCTCGACCGAGAGCTGTGGTGACCCGGTTCGACTTGGGCGCGCAGGCCAGGTAGACGACGGCCTGGGCCAGGTTGAGCTGGGCTTCGGGGAGGCCGACGAATTCCACGGCCCGGGCCGCGGCGTCGGCCACGACCAGAGCCATGGGGTCGGCGAGCCCGATGTCCTCACTGGCCAGGATCACGAGTCGTCGGGCGATGAACCGGGCGTCCTCTCCCCCTTCGAGCATGCGGGCGAACCAGTAGAGCGCGGCGTCGGGGTCCGACCCTCGCAACGACTTGATGAGGGCGCTCACCTGGTCGTAGTGGGCATCGGGCCCCTGGTGCAGGAGCCGTCCCGCCCGAGCCCGCTCGACGACGTCGGTGGTGATCGGCCCATCCCCGGCCAGAGCAACTGCCACCTCCAAGGTCCCGAGGGCAGCCCGGGCGTCCCCGTCGGCCACCGACACCATGGCTACCACCGCGGCGTCATCGGCCTGGGCATCCTCCGCATCGAGCCCTCGCCGGAGCACTTCGGTGATGTCGTCGTCGCCGAGGGGCTCCAAGCGCCACAACGTGGCCCGACTGAGCAAGGGCGAGTTCACCGCGAAGAAGGGGTTCTCCGTGGTGGCGCCGATGAGGACCACCAACCCTTCTTCTACCGCGGGCAGGAGGGCGTCTTGTTGGGACTTGTTGAACCGGTGGACCTCGTCGATGAAGAGGATGGTCCCCCGACCCTGCTCACCGAGTCGCCGCCGTGCCTCGTCGATGGCACCCCGGACGTCGCCCACCCCGGCATTGACCGCCGAGAGGGGGACGAAGGTCTTGGCCGTGGTCGCAGCTACCACCTGGGCCAGGGTGGTCTTGCCCGTTCCCGCCGGCCCCCACAGGATCGCCGAGGTCAGACGGTCCTGCTCGATGAGAACCCGGAGGGGCGCGTCGCGAGCCACCAGATGGCGCTGGCCCACGATGTCGTCGAGCGTGCGAGGTCGCAGACGCGCCGCCAAGGGGGCGCGTTGGCGGAGTCGGTCCTCGGCCGCCTGGGCGAAGAGATCGGCCCCACCCATGGCCGGACGGCGCGGGGAACGGCCCGCCATGTCTCGCTGCTCCCTGTCGCCGGGCGCCGGGCTCAGTCGCCCGGGGGCATGACGCGCAGGCCCAGGTCGCGAAGGGCGCGCTCGGCCAACGCCTTGGGCGCGCCCGTCATGGGGTCGGTCCCGGACTGGGTCTTCGGATAGGCGATGACCTCGCGCAGGTTGTCCTCCCCCGCCAACACCGCCACGAACCGGTCGACCCCCACCGCGAACCCACCGTGGGGGGGGGCGCCGTATCGGAAAGCCCCCAACAAGAAGCCGAAACGGGCCTCGGCCTCCTCGGGCGGAATGCCGAGCGCGGCGAAGACCTGTCGTTGGATGTCCTCGCGGTGGATACGGATCGAACCCGACCCGAGCTCCCAGCCGTTGAGGACCAGGTCATAGGCCTGGGAGCGGACCCGGGCCGGATCAGAGTCGAGCAGGTCCAGGTCATCGGGATGCGGCATCGTGAACGGGTGGTGGGCGGCTTGGGGGTTGCCGTCCTCGTCGGTGCCGTCGAAGAGGGGGAACTCCGTGACCCACAAGAAACGTCTCTCACCCTGGCCCACCGGAGGGCGACCGAGGTCGAGCCGCACCTGGCCGAGAACCTCGCACGCCGTGCGCCACTCGTCGGCGACCACGAGGACGAGATCCCCCGACACCGCGCCGGTGGCAGAGACGATGCCGGCGCGCTCGGCATCCGAGAGCACCTTGTCGAGCGGGGAGGTGAGGGCCGGTGGCGCGTCCGACGTCACCTTGAACCAGGCCAGACCCTTGGCGCCGAGCTCCTTGGCCCGATCGACGAGGCTGTCGAGCCGGTTCCGACCGAGCGCGCCACCGTCGGGCACGCGCACCGCCTTCACACACGGGGCAACGAAGGCACGCACTTCGGTACCGGCGAACACCTCGCCGAGGTCGACGAGCTCCATCCCGAAGCGCAGATCAGGCTTGTCGACGCCGAAGCTGTCCATGGCCTCGTGCCACGTCATCGTTTCCATGACCGACGGCGCTTCGCCCACCGCGGCCTCGGTGGCTTCCACGACGGCCGCGGTAATGACGTCTTGGATGTCGCGCTCGGTCACAAACGACGCCTCGATGTCGAGTTGGGTGAACTCGAACTGGCGATCGGCGCGCAGGTCCTCGTCCCGGAGGCACCGCGCCATCTGGAAGTAGCGGTCCATGCCCGCCACCATGAGCAGCTGCTTGGCGATCTGCGGGCTCTGGGGCAACACGTAGAACTTGCCCCGGTTCAACCGTGACGGCACCGCGAACTCGCGCGCTCCTTCGGGGGTCGGCGTCCACAACAACGGCGTCTCCACCTCGCAGAAGCCTTGGCGGACCATGGCGGCCCGCATGGCGCCGAGGACCCGGGAGCGCAGGCGCAGGTTCCGTTGCATCCGGGGACGACGCAGGTCCACGAACCGGTACCGGAGTCGCACCGACTCGTCGACCTCGGCCCGGTCGTCGACGGGGAACGGGGGCGGTTCGGCCTCGGATAGAACCTCGACGACACAGTCGGCGAGCTCGACCTCACCGGTGGGCAGCTCGGGATTGATCGTCCCCTCGGGTCGCAGCCGCACCGTCCCCTCGACGCGCACCACCCATTCACTGCGAACATCCACAGACCCGTCGACCACGCACTGGACGGTGCCGCTGAAGTCGCGCAGGTCCAGGAACGACAGGTGCTCTCCGTGTTCCCGACGATGGCCGACCCAGCCGCACAACGCCACCCGGGTCTCGACGTGGTCGGGTCGGAGCTCGCCGCACAGATGGGTCCGCATCCCCGTGGTGGAGCTCACTGGCCTTCTTTCGTCTGGGCCGTCGAACGCTGCGCCAACCAATCGACCACCGATGCCCGGGGTACCGCCTCTTGGGGTCCCTCGTGACGAAGCGGCCTGGCCGTCACGATCTGTGTCGCCAGCTCTTCGGCGCCGACGATGAGGGCATACCGTGCCCCGGAGCGGTCCGCCTGCTTGAGCTGGGACTTGAGCGAACGACCATCGTAGGCGCGCACCGCCCCCAGCCCGGCCCGTCGCAACTCGCCGCACAAGGCGCGCGCTGCGGTCCCGTCAGTCACGTCGACCACGAAAGCGTCAGGGAGCGGGGGGTCGAGGGCGAAGACTCCCTCGGCATCACACGCCAACAGGAGCCGCTCGATGCCGATGCCGAATCCGATGCCCGGGCTCGACGACCCCCCGATGGCCTCGGCCAGCCCGTCGTAGCGTCCGCCCCCGCCGATGGCGTTCTGGGCCGAGGAGAGCGACGTGGCCGCGAACTCGAAGGTGGTCCGGGTGTAGTAGTCGAGGCCACGCACGAGTCGGGGCTCGAGCCGGTACGCCACACCCAACTCCTCCAGTCCGGCGCGGACCCGGTCCAGGTGGGCGGCACAGGCCTCGTCGAGGTAGTCGGTGATGCGCGGCGCATGCTCGGTCACGGCCCGGCACTCGGGTCGCTTGCAGTCGAGCACCCGTAAGGGATTGACCCTGAATCGGTCCCGGTGCTCGTCACAGAGCTCCGAGGCGTGGTCCTCGAGATAGGTGACCAAGGCGGCGACGTACACCGACCGGCACTCCCCGCATCCCATGGAATTGAGCGCCAAGTCGACCTGGCGGAGCCCCAACCAGCCGTAGAGATCCGCGGCCAGGGTCACCACTTCGACGTCGACGTCGGGATCGTCGGTGCCGAGTACCTCCACGCCGAGCTGGTGGTGCTGCTTGTACCGCCCGGCCTGAGGGCGTTCGTAGCGGAAGGCGGGGGTGAGGTACCACGCCTTCCACGGCACCGGCGGGTGGTGCTGGACGAAGGCCCGCACCACCGAGGCGGTGCCCTCGGGCCGAAGCGCCACGTCGCGTCCACCCCTGTCGGTGAACTCGTACATCTCCTTGCGCACCACGTCGCTCTCGTCCCCGATACCGCGCCGGAAGAGTTGGGCGTCTTCGAACATGGGGTTGAGCACGAGCCCGAAGCCGGCCAACCGGGCCCGACGGGCGAACTCCGCCACCAGCCGCTCCCACCGGGCCGACTCGGGCCACAGCACGTCATGGGTGCCCGCGGGGGCGCGCAGCGGCGCCGTGTGATCGCCCACGCTGTGCTCAGCCCTTCCGGCCGGGCAGGGTGCGGAAGGCGTCGAACACGCCGTCGAGGTGTTTGAGCGAGCTGATGAGCGACTCCAGGTGTCCGGGGTCGGCCAGCTCCACGTCGAAGTTCATCCGGCTGACGCGATCGGGCGAGGTCTGCGACGACGACGACACGATGTTGAGGTGGTGCTCCGATACCACCCGGGTCACATCCGACAGCAGCCGCGAGCGGTCGAAGGCGAGCACCTCCACCGAGGCCACGAACACGGTGGTGCCTTCACGGTCCCACTCCACCTCGATGAGCCGTTCTTCTCCCCCCGCCGCCAATGCGGTGGCGTTGGCGCAGTCGGCCCGGTGCACGCTCACGCCGCGCCCGCGGGTGACGAACCCCACGATCTGGTCGCCGGGCACCGGGGTGCAACAACGCGACAGCCGCACCATGACGTCGTCGAGGCCTTCGACATAGACGCCCACCGGCGAACCACGCCGGGTCCGGGTCCGCAGACCGGGCCCGACGGTCGTCGGGAGCTGCTCCTCGCCGCCTCCGCCCCGCAGGTCGCGGGCCAGGCGCTGGGCCACCGATCGGGCCGAGACATGGCCGTCGCCGATCGAGGCGTGCAGGGAGTCGAGGTCCACGTAGTTCATGGCCGCGGCGAGACGCTCGAGCGAGTTCGACGCGGCCAGCTTCTGCACGGGCAGGCCTTCGCGCCGAAGCGCCTTCATGAGCTCCTCGCGCCCGGTCTCCATGGCGTCTTCCCGACGCTCGCGGCTGAACCACTGCCGGATCTTGTTGCGGGCCCGGGGCGACGCCACGATCTGGAGCCAGTCGCGCGAAGGGCCGGCGGAGGGGACCTTGGACGTGATGATCTCGACGGTGTCCGCCGACTGCAGCGGCGTGTCGAGGGGGATGAGGCGCCCGTTCACCTTGGCGCCGATGCAACGGTGGCCCACCTCGGTGTGGATGGAGTAGGCGAAGTCGATGGGCGTCGCGCCCGCCGCCAGGGCGATGACCTTGCCCTTGGGTGTGAAGACATAGACCTCGTCCTGTTCGAGGTCGAGCTTCAGGCCCTCGAGGAACTCCAGAGGGTCGATGGTCTCCTGCTGCCAGTCCACGATGCGCTGGAGCCAGGCCATCTCGGCGGTGGTGGTGGCCGCCCCGTCCTTGGACTGCTCCTTGTATCCCCAGTGCGCGGCGATGCCGTACTCGGCCCGCCGGTGCATCTCGTTGGTCCGGATCTGGACCTCGATGGGCTTGCCATCGAGGCCGATCACGGTGGTGTGCAGCGACTGGTACAGGTTGAACTTCGGGCTGTTGATGTAGTCCTTGAACCGGCCCTGAACGGGGCTCCAGATGGCGTGGATCGACCCCAGTGCGGCCCAACAGTCCTTTTCGGACTCGACGATGACGCGCAGGCCGACGAGGTCGTGGATCTCGGCGAACTCCTTGCCGCGCACTACCATTTTCTCGTAGATGCTCCAGAGGTGCTTGGGACGACCCGTGACGTCGGCCTTCACCCCTGAGGCCCCCAGCCGGTCGCGCACCGCCACGAGGACCCGGGCCAGGTACTCGTCGCGCTCGGGAGCGCGCGTGGCGACCATCTGCTCGATCTCGGCGTAGCGTTTGGGGTGAAGCGTGGCGAAGGCCAGGTCCTCGAGCTGCCACTTGAGCTCCTGGATGCCGAGCCGGTGCGCCAGCGGCGCGTAGATGTCGAGGGTCTCCTGGGCGGTGCGGCGCTGCTTCCACTCCGGCATCACCGCCACGGTCCGCATGTTGTGGAGCCGGTCGGCGAGCTTGATGACGAGCACCCGCCAGTCCGTGGCCATGGCCACGAGCATCTTGCGCACCGTGGCGGCCTGCTGGGCCTCTTTGGAGTCGAACTGGAGTCGGTCGAGCTTGGTGACCCCGTCGACGATGGCGCCCACCTCGGGGCCGAACTCCTCGGTGACGAGCTCGAGGGTGAGCCCGGTGTCCTCCACCGCATCGTGGAGCAGGGCCGAGGCGACCGACCGGGCGTCGAGGCCCAGCTCGGCCACGATGGTGGCCACGGCCACAGGGTGGGTGATGTAGGGCTCGCCGGTCTGGCGAAGCTGACCCTCGTGGGACTGCTCGGCGACCTTGCCGGCCCGGACGATCAGTTTGCGGTCGGCTGCGGTGGACCGGGGCCGACGGGCGTCGTAGGCCGCCAGGACACCCCCCACCAGGTCGTCGAGCATCGCCGGCCGGCGGAACGGAGCAGCCAGACGCTCGACGGTGACCACCTACTCACCGTACCTGGCCGACCGACCCACAGGGCACCCAACAACGCCTAGGACGGGCCCCGAGCGACACTCAGCGGCGCTTGCCGCCCTTCTTCGCACCCTTGCCCTTGCGGGGCCGAGGCGGCGGGCGACGCGGGCTCGACGCCGAGGACGACGGCGCGCGCCCGGCCCCGTTGGACCGACTCGACCCACTCTTGGCCTTGGCGGCGGGCCTGGTCTCGGCCTCGCCGTCGTCGTCGTCGATGGCGTCGTCGTCGACCGTCACCGCCGGACGCGTGGCCGCGCCGGGGCGCAGGACCCCGGACTGGCGTCGCCCCACCGGGCGGCCGGAACTGCTCGACCCGCCTCGGGTCCCGCCGGGCGACGATGCCTGGGACAGCATGGCGGCCTGTCGAGGCGTCAGCAGGCCCGCACCTTCGGGGCGACTCTCGAGCTTGCGTCGGATGTTGATGTAGCGCGCCTCGCGCTCTTTGAAGGCCGACAACACCGGAGCGGCGATGAAGATCGAGGAGTACGCCCCGGAGGTCAGCCCGATCACCAGCGCCAAGCCGAAGTACTGCAAGGTGGTCGCCCCGAGCAGTTGCGCCCCGATGACGAGCACGGCCAGCACGGGCAGGATGGCGACCAGCGAGGTGTTGATGGACCGGGCCAGGGTCTGGTTCATCGACAGGTTGACGATGTCCTCGTAGGTCATCCGGCCCGCGCCGAACTGGCCTCGGCTGTTCTCCTTCACGCGGTCGAACACCACCACGGTGTCATAGAGCGAATACCCGAGGATGGTGAGCAAGGCGATCACCGTGTCCGGGGTCACCTGGAATCCGGCCAATGAATAGATCCCGGCCGTAATGAGCAGGTCGTGGATCACGGCGATCAACGCCGCCATGGCCATCTTCCACTCGAATCGGAACGAGATGTAGACCACGACCACGATGAAGAAGACGAACACCGCGATGATGGCCTTCTCGCTGATCTGGCTCCCCCAGGTGGGCCCGACATCGGTGAGAGACACCCGGTTCGCCGAGATGTGGCTCGTGCGGGCCAAGGCGTTGGTGACCGCCGTCTTGTTGGCCACCTGCTGGGCGCTCGACTCCTTGGTCAGGTCGGCCTGGACCTGGACGGTGGCGGAGGAGCCGTGGCCGAGGATCTGCACCGTGGCGCCCGACACACCGGCGTTCTGGACCGCGTTCTGGATGTCGCTCACACTGGCCCCGTGAGCGGGGACCTCCCACGAGGTCCCACCTTTGAAGTCGATGCCCCAGTTGAAGCCCCTGACCCCGAACGACACCAGGCCCAGGACGATGATGAGACCCGACACCGCGAACCACCACCGGCGTCTGCCCACGAAGTCGAACTTGGTCTCGCCCCGGTAGACCCGGACAAAGGGGTTGGGACGGTGCTCGGCGGAATGCTCCTCGGGGGCCAGGGTGGTCGTGGTCATGCTTGGGTCTCGCTTCCCAGCGCAAGGCCCCGAGCCACCCCGATGAATCGGGCCTCGGTGATGCGGGTACTACGACCGAGGAGGATGACCAGAGGCCGGGTGAAGAAGAAGGTCGTGAACACGTCGAGGAGGGTCGACAGCCCCAGGAAGAAGGCGAAGCCTCGCACCGTGCCCACGGCCAGGATGTAGAGGACCACGGCTGCGGCCAGCGACACCAAGTCGGCGGCCAGGACGGTGCGGAACGCTCCCCGGAAGCTCCGGTCCACGCTGGTGCGCACGGACCGGCCCGAGCGTGCCTCGTCTTTGAGTCTCTCGAAATAGACGATGTAGGAGTCGACGGTGATCCCCACTGACACGATGACGCCCGTGACGCCCGATAAGTCCAAGGTCAGGTTCATCGACGAGTGGCCGAGGGCCGAGACAATGGCCCACAACAACGCCGCGGTGGTCAGCAGCCCGGTCACCACCACCACCCCGAGGACCCTGTAGTAGAGGATGGTGTAGACGAGCACCAGGAGCAGCCCCCCGATGCCCGCCAGGAGCCCGGCCTTGAGCGACGACTTGCCCAATGTCGGTGACACCGTCTGTTGGGTGAGGACAGTCAACTTCACCGGCAGCGAGCCGTAGTTGAGCTGCAGGGCGAGGGTCTTGGCCGATGCCTGGGTGAAGCTCCCGCTGATCTGCCCCTTGCCCCCGAAGGAGCTGAACGTGGAGTCGTTGGGTTGGATGAGCGGTGCCGACTCCACGAACCCGTCGAGGTCGATGGCCACGTACTGGTGGAAGTTCGCCGAGGCCACGTTGTCCCACGGGGTCACCTGCTTGAGGGTGTAGCTCACCACCCACTGGCTGTTTTGGGTGTCGAACTGAGCCACCGACGACGCGATGGCCGTACCCTTGAGCTGCGACGGACCCAAGACGAAACGGGGGTACTGCTGCACGCCACTCTGAGGATCAGAGGGGAGCAGGACCGTCTTGGTGGGATCGTCGTTCTTGGTGTCGGGGTAGGGCGCGAAAGCGGGGTTGGCGGGGATGTTGTTCCCCGGCAGTCCCGAGGTCGTGTTCACGTTCAGGCTCGCCGCCGTGGTGGCGTACTGGCCGCACGAGGGCAATGCTCCCGTGGGCGGGGACTTGCCCTTGGCGGGCTTCGTATAGGCGGGCGCCCCGCACAACACGGGCCTGAAGTAGAGCTGGGCTGTGGTGCCGATGAGCTTGATCAGCGCTTGCGGGTTCTTCACGCCGGGGAACTGCACCACAACGTTGCCGCCCTGGGAGTCCACGGTGGCACCCGACACCCCGGCGCCGTCGATCCGGTTCCGGATGACATTGACCGTGGTGTCCATCTCGGCGCTCGAGATGGCGTGCGCGGGCTTGTAGACGACCTCTGACCCGCCGGCCAGGTCCAGACCCAGCTTGGGGGCCCACCCCGCCCCGAGCGTGGCCGCGAACACGATGATCGTGAGGGCGACGGTGACCGCCAAGCTGACGACGAGCGACCGCTTCATGACTTCTTTTTGTCGTCGGCGCCGTCGGTGTGGGCGTCGCCGTCCTCATCGTCGACGTCGGTCTCTGCCGTCTCCGCGTGCTCGGCGGCGCCAGGGGCTTCATCGTGCTCGGCCGCGCCGGCATCTTCCGCGTCGTCGTGCCCGGCGTCGTCGTGCCCGGCGGCGTCGTCATCGTGGCCGTGTTCGTACTCCTGGTACGCCCCATGGGCCTCGTCGTCGTCGTGCTCGTCCCAGCTCGGCCTGTCCGCGGTGGCCTCGGGGATGCGCCGGGCGATGGTCGAACGCAGCACGGTGATCCGGGTTCCCGGAGCGGTCTCGAGGGTGACGCGGTCGGACTCGACGTCGAGCACGGTGCCGAAGATCCCCGCGCCGGTGAGGACCTCGTCCCCCGCCGAGAGCTCCATGAGCGTGTCGCGCTGGCGGCGCGCCGCCTGGGACCGGGGACGGATGAAGAACATGTACCCGACGCCGAAGATGACCACCAAGAAGATCAGCGAGAACGCAGAGCTCCCGCTGGTCGGGGTGGCCTTCGAGCCCGACGATGCAGCCAGGACGGTCAGGGCGGCGTGGAGGCTGAGACTGGAGAGTGGAATGGCGGGCTCCGGCTTAGAGAACGGCTGATGTTACTCCAGGGGTCCCCGGCGACCGGGGCGGCCCGCGCCTGGCCTCACCACAATGTCGGGGCCGCTCCTTGGAGCTCGGCGCTGGGGGCGACCTCGCCGAGGTGGGCGAAGGCCCGAGGTGTGGCCATCCGCCCCCGGGGGGTGCGCTGGAGGAGCCCTTGTTGGAGGAGGTAGGGCTCGTAGGCGTCTTCGACGGTATCGGGCTCCTCCCCCACGCAGTGCGCGAGGGTCACGAGGCCGACGGGGCGACCGTCGAAGCGACGACACAGCGCATCGAGGATGGCCCGGTCCACCTTGTCGAGGCCGAGCTCGTCCACCCCGAAGAGCTCGAGGCCCTCGAGAGCCAGTGCGGCCGTGATGGCGCCCTGCGCCCGCACCTCGACGAAGTCGCGCACCCGGCGCAGGAGCCGGTTGGCGATGCGCGGGGTGCCTCGGGCCCGCGAGGCGATGTGGCGGGCCCCTTCGAGCTCCACCTCGACGCCGAGGATGCCCGCCGAGCGCACCACGATGCCCTCGAGGTCCTCCGCCGCATAGAGGTCCAACCGCCCCACGAAGCCGAACCGGTCTCGCAGCGGGCTCGTGAGCAGCCCTGTCCGCGTGGTCGCACCCACGAGAGTGAAGCGCGGCAGGTCCAACCGGATCGAGCGCGCCGTGGGCCCCTTGCCGATCAGGATGTCGAGTTGGAAGTCCTCCATGGCCGGGTACAGGACCTCTTCGACGGGGCGCGGCAGACGGTGGATCTCGTCGATGAACAAGACGTCACCGTGTTGGAGATCGGTGAGCAACGCGGCGAGGTCGCCGGCGCGCACGAGGGCGGGCCCCGACGTGATCCGCAGTCCGACGCCCATCTCCGCCGCCACGATGCCCGCCAGCGACGTCTTGCCGAGACCGGGAGGCCCCGCGAACAACAGATGGTCGACGGGCTGCTGGCGACGCCGGGCTGCTTCGAGAACGATCTCGAGGTGTTCGGTCAGCTGGGGTTGTCCGTGGAACTCCTCGAGGTGCCGAGGCCGGAGCCGGGCCTCGTCGGCGAGCTCGGACGGATCGGGCAGAGGATTGACCGGCCGGGCCAAGACTTCGTCTGTCCCCGCCGCCGCCGGACCGGTCGCCGCCGAACCGCCCACCGTCGGTGCGCCTGGTTCTTGCGAAGGTGCCGACAGCACTTCGCGTCGACCGTTCACCGTGCCCCCGCCAACTCCCGGAGCGCTTGTCGCAGCAGCTCTTCGACGCTGGCGTCGTCCTGGCCTGCTTCGAGGGCCCGCCGGATCTCGTCGGGCCCGTAGCCGAGCTCGGCCAGCGCCGCTCGTACCTCGCCGCGCGCTTCAGAGGGAGACCCCTGACCACCCGGGACACCGTCACCGGCAAAGGCGGGCAGCTCGAGGCGCGATCGCAGGTCCAAGACGAGACGCGCCGCGGTCTTGCGACCGACGCCCGGGACCGTGCACAGCGCGCCGAGATCCTCGTCCAGCACGGCCCGGATCAGGTCGGCCGGACGAAGGGCGCTGAGCACGGCCAGGGCCAGTGCCGGGCCCACCCCGTGGGCCCCGAGCAACGCTTCGAAGCACCGTCGTTCCTCGGTGGTGGCGAACCCGTACAGGACGATGGCGTCCTCTCGGACATGGGTGTGGACGTGCAGTTCGACGGGCTTGCCCCGATCGCCCACCGCAGCGAGCAGCGTGGGCGACACCGTGAGGCGATACCCGACACCGCCCACGTCGACGATGAGCTCTCCTTCGGCGCTGCGGGCCACGAGCTCGCCGCGCAGCCAGCCGATCACGACCGCCTCCCGGTTCCGGCGGCTTCGATGGCACGTCGCAGTGGTTGCGCGGTGAGGTGACAGACCGCCAAGGCCAGCGCGTCGGCCACATCAGGAGGCTTGGGCGGCTCGGCCAATCCGAGCAGGGCGGCGACCATCCGCTGGACCTGGTCCTTGGTGGCACCGCCGAATCCGACGACCGCCTGCTTGACCTCGTTGGCGCTGTACTGGGCCACCTCACACCCGGCCTGGGCCGCCACGAGGAGAGCCACACCGCCCGCCTGGCCCGTCGCCATGGCGGTGCGAACGTTGGTCTGGAAGAACACACGCTCGACGACCACGGCGTCGGGCCGCGTCTCGACCACGAGGGCCCGGAGCTCGGTGAACAGCACCCGGAGCCGTTCCTGGAGCGGGAGGTCGGGCTCGGTGGTAACGACCCCGCCGGCCATGGCGGTCAGGTCGCTGCCGTACTGCCGCACCACCCCGTACCCGCACCGGGACAGCCCGGGGTCAATACCCAGGACGAACACGCGTTCGACTCTAGCCAGGGCGCGTCCGACGGAGGTGGATGTGACCTCACTCCGCGGCGGCCGCCGCCAGCACGTCGTCGGGCGTGTCGAAGTTGGACCACACGTTTTGGACGTCGTCGTCGTCGTCGAGGGCCTCGAGGAGTGCCAGGACCCGGCGGACCTGACCTTCCTCGGTCACCGGCACCGTGGTCGAAGGCACCATGGCCATCTCGGCAGACTCGGGCTCCATCCCCGCCGAGGCGAGCGCATCGCGCACCGCCCCCAGATCCTGGGGGGCGCAGGTGACAACGAACTGGTCCCCCTCACCGGCCAGGTCCTCGGCGCCGGCCTCGACCGCCACCTCCATGATCTCGTCCTCGTCGAACGAGGCGGGGAGCACGATCACGCCCTTGCGCGCGAATTGCCATCCCACCGCGCCCGGCTCGGCCATCGAGCCTCCGTTGCGGGTGAAGACGTTCCGGATCTCAGCCCCGGTCCGGTTCCGGTTGTCGGTGAGGCAGTCGACGATGATGGCCACGCCGCTCGGCGCATACCCCTCGTAGGACACCTCCTCGTAGTGCACGCCCTCGAGCTCACCGGTCCCCCGCTTGATGGCGCGCTCGATCTTGTCCATCGGCAGCGAGGCGGCGCGCGCCTTCTCGAACATGGTGCGCAAGGTGGCGTTGGTGGTGACGTCCCCGCCACCCTCGCGTGCTGCCACCTCGAGCTGCCGGATCAGTTTGGCGAACACCTTGGCCCGGACCTTGTCGACCGCCGCCTTGCGATGCTTGGTCGTCGCCCATTTCGAGTGCCCTGACATCTCCTACCGTCCTTCTTCGGTTCTGCTCGATTCGGTTCTGGGTAATTCGGTTCTCTTCATTCGGTCGTCTTCGACCATCGACGCGAACAACCGGTGGAGGCGTCGGTCGGCCGTGAGCTCGGGATGAAACGCCGCTACAAGCACCGCTCCCTTCCGACACAGCACCGGAACCATCCGGCCCGCGCCCAACGAGGTGTCACCAACGCCAGCCTGGGCCCCGCCGGGCTGTTCCACGGTGGCGAGCACCTCCACGGCCGGGCCGCTCGTCTCGACCAGGGGGGCACGGATGAACACCGCCCGCAACGGGCCACCGGGCAGGGCGCTGACATCGAGATCACACTCGAAGGATTCGAGCTGACGGCCGAAGCCGTTCCGACGCACGGTGATGTCGATGGCGCCGAAACAACGTTGGTCGGAACGCCCGTCGACGGCGTGGGTGCCGAGGAGGATCATCCCCGCGCACGTCCCCATGGCCGGGAGCCCTGCCGCGAGCTCCTTCCCGAGCGGGTCGGCCAACCCCGAAGACTCGAGGAGCATCGACATCGTCGTCGACTCACCCCCGGGGAGGATGATGCCGTCGAGCCCGGAGAGATCCTCGGGTCGGCGCACCCGCCGGGGCGCGACCCCGATCTCGCTCAGTGCCGCGCTGTGCTCAGCGACGTCGCCTTGTAGAGCCAGGATGCCGATGTCCACCTGGAGGCACCTCGGCGGTGTGATGCGACACCGGGATCACCAGCCGCGGTCGGCCAGGCGCTGTTCGAGCCCGGCCATTTCCAGGCCCGGCATCGACGCACCGAGGCCCCGACTCACCTTGGCCACGATCTGGGCGTCGTCGAAATGCGTCGTGGCCTCCACGATGGCCCGGGCCCGGCGGGCCGGGTCCTCGCTCTTGAAGATCCCCGAGCCCACGAAGACGGCCTGTGCGCCCAGCTGCATCACGAGTGCCGAGTCGGCCGGCGTGGCGATGCCCCCCGCGCAGAACAACGGCACGGGAAGCTTTCCGGTGTCGGCCACCTCGTTGACGAGATCGATCGGAGCGCTGAGCTGCTTGGCCCACGCGTAGCGCTCGGCGGCATCTGCTTGGGTGAGCTTGCCGATGTCTCCCAGGATCGACCGCAGGTGACGCACAGCCTCGACGATGTTGCCCGTGCCGGCCTCACCTTTGGAGCGGATCAGCGCTGCACCCTCGGAGATCCGTCGAAGTGCTTCGCCCAGGTTGGTGGCACCACACACGAAGGGGACCCGAAAGGCCCGCTTGTCGATGTGGTGGGCCTCGTCAGCCGGCGTCAAGACTTCGCTCTCGTCGATGTAGTCGACGTCCAGGGCCTCGAGAATCTGGGCCTCGGCAAAATGTCCTATCCGCGCCTTGGCCATGACCGGGATCGTCACGACGCGTTGGATCGCTTCGATCAAGGCCGGGTCACTCATGCGCGCTACGCCACCTTGGGCACGGATGTCCGACGGCACCCGCTCGAGTGCCATCACCGAAACCGCACCGGCGTCCTCGGCGATCCGAGCGTGCTCGGCAGTGACCACGTCCATGATCACGCCGCCGCGCAGCATGTCGGCGAGCCCGCGCTTTACCAGGAATGTTCCGGTGTGCCTGGTCCCGGCCGGTGTCTCCGAAACGGAGCCTTCCGGATTCAGTCCCGACGCGGACGATGCGATCGGCGCCTCTTGCATGAGACCGAGTCTACTCCCGGGCATCGACCGCCCCGCCGGGCCCTACCGAGCCCCGTTCGCCCTCACCACTCGGCCAGCGTGGCCACCCGCACCGCCGGTGCGTCGAGCTCGTCGACGAGCTCCCGGCGCATGACGTCGCCGCCGGGCGTCTCGGGCAGGGCCACGGTCCACAACCAACGGGTGGTGCGCGATACCCCCCGCCGCGCCAGCGCGGAGGGCACCCGAGGCGCGGGACCTTCGGCCATCACCACGAGCGCGTCACGGAGCCCTGGGGGGAACCGAGTCACGGCGACCGCCAGGCGGTCGGTCCGGAACTCACGACCTCGCCCTGCGAGGGCATGCACGAGCCCCGACACCGGAAGGAGGCTGGCCACGGGGAGCACCATGGCGGCGGCCATGGTGGCCGGGGCGATGTCAGCTCGCTTCACGTGCACGAGCTCGTGCGCAAGCACCCCTTCGAGACACACGGGGTCCAGCGAGTTCAACAGGCCCGAGGTCACGACGATCACCGCCGCCCCGCTCTTACGACCGAGCGCCAACGCCTGGCGGGACCATTCGTCGATGATGTAGATCTCAGGCGGCTCGACCCCCATGGTGGCGCACAATCCGTCGACGAGGTTCTCGGCACGCGCCAATTCCTCTTCGCCACCCGGGCGCGCCCCCAAGGCGCGCAACACGAACCGCGTGGCGCCGCGCCACGCCGTCAACCACACCACGAGCCCCGCGACCGCTCCGGCGACGAGGCCCACGATGTCGAGACCCAGCCCGACACACACCGCCGCCACGATGACGAACACGACGATCCCCGGTGTGGCTGCAATCAACAGGGCACGGCGACGATTGTGGTGGAACTCGCCACTGTCTCCCCGGGTGCCCGCTGGTGTCGGCACCACGACGGCCTCGGTCTCCGGCGCGACGACGGCGACCTGTCGGTTCCGGTCCCGAGGGGCCGAGCTGCGGGAATGTCCGGCACCCGAGCGGTTCCCCTCGCGGTTGTGCGAACCGGAGCGGGTGCCCCCCCCGCTGCCGCTACGACCCGCTTGACCGCTGCCTCCACCCGGGCCTCTCCCCGAGCCGCCCCGCAGGCGTCCGCCACCCGAGCCACCGGCTCCTGAACCACCGGCTCCTGAACCACCGGCTCCTGAGCCACCGGCTCCTGAACCACCACCGCTTGAACCGGCCCGACCCGAACCGGAGCGACCGCCGGCGGCGTTGGACCCCGAACCCCCGGCGCGGTTCCCGCCGGAGTTCCGACCTACGCCCGGACCACCGTTGGCGCTGCGCCCCGCTCCGGTCCCGCCTCCGGAACCCGACCCGTTGCCCGACCCACCCTGCGACGGGCGACGCGACCGGGAACGGCGCCGACCTCCCGAAGAGCCAGACCCCGAAGAGCCAGACCCCGAGGAGCCAGACCCCGGGGAGCCTGACGAGGGAGGTGTGTCGGCCATAGGCCTCGAAGTGTACGGCCGGGGGCCGACCCTCTTGGGCCCCTGGGGCTCAGCGCGCCAGCCGGCTCTCGGCCAGGACCCGCTCGTAGACAGCCACGTAACGCTGCGCCACCTCGGGCATGGACCATTGCGAGGCATGCCGAAACGCGGCGTCAAGGGCAGCCGGGGCACACAGGCCCGTGCCGGAGGCTGCATCCCCTACCACCGACTCGAGGGCCGATGCCAATGCGCCGACGTCGCCCGGAGGGAAGAGGAGACCGTGGCCCTCCACCACAGCCCTGTACCCCGGAAGATCGCTCGCCACCACCGCGGCACGCGCCGCCATCGCTTCGAGGAGCACCACGCCGAATGACTCGCCTCGAAGCGCCGGCGCGCACAGCGCGTGGGCACCGGCGAGACGCGCCGCCAGCTCGAGGTCGTCGAGCCGGCCCAACCACACGATCCGGTCGCTCGGCGGGTGCCGTCGGCGCAGCCACTCGGTATCGGGCCCCTGTCCCGCCACCCATACGGTGAGCGACACAGCGGGCTCGAGGCGGCCGACCGCGTCGAGCAGCACTCCCAGTCCCTTGCGCTCCTCATGTCGCCCCACGAACATCACCGTCGGCCCCGACGTCGCAGAGCCAGGAGCAGAGGCGAAACGCTCGAGATCGATGCCGTTGCCGATGATGTCGTACCTCCCGCCGAGCGCGTGCTGGGCGGTGGCGCGCGCCTCGGACGACACCGCACAGCGCGCCGCCAAACGTCGCGCCAGGGCGCGAGCCAGCGGGCTGAGCAATGTGTAGGCGATGCTCTTGCCGGCCCGGTGAAACGTCCCGACCTTGGGCACAGCACAGGCCACCAGACACGCGAAATTGGGCCCGGGAGCCAACGGCTCGTGGATGTGCACGACGTCGAACCCACCCTCGCGCACGGCCCGCACGGCCCGGAGCGCGGCGCCGGGGCCGAGCGCCACCGGAGCCACCGACCCGTTGGCAGGGAGCGACATCGAATGTCCCAGCCGGACCAGGCTTCGGGCCGTCAGACCGGGCACGGCGATGTCATCGTCGGCCGGGGCGAGTACCACGGCGTCGTGTCCCGCCGCATTGAGCGCGACAGCCAATCCGACGACCTGGCCCTGGACGCCGCCGGGACGGCTGAGGCTGTAGGGACACAGCAACGCCACGCGCATCGGGAACGCTCCGGTTCAGCCCGAGGAGCCCGGCGCGGCGTCACTCGGCCAATTGGGCTGGAAGAGGTGCCACTGCTCTGGGGCCCGGCGGATGAGGAGCTCGAGGTCATCCGCGATCAGCTGCGTGACGCGCGCCACGTCCTGGCGCAACCCCCCTCGTCGCTGCGCGTCCACCGGAGCCATGATCACCGCGCTGTGGAGGAGGCCCGGCCCGCTGTAGACCGCCGTGGGGAGGACCAACGCGCCGGTCCGCAGCGCCAGCATGGCGGGCCCGGCCGGCATGGTGGTGCGCTCACCGAAGAACTCGACGTCGATGCCGTTGCCGACGATGTCGCGATCACAGAGGAGCCCGACCAGTTTCCCGGCCCGCAGGGTCCGCAAGAGGACCCGGCTGGCGTCCGCGCCCAGAGGCACGATGCTCAGCCCCATGGCCTCACGCTGGGAGACGAACCAGTCGTACATGGCGGGCGGCTTCAAGGGCTCGGCCACGCTCGTCATGGGGTAGCCCTGCAGCGCCAGCCAGGCGCCGCCCCACTCCCAGCTGCCGATGTGGGGCAGGGCCATGATGACGCCGTTGCCTGCCTCCATCCCGCTCACGAGGTGTTCCCACCCGCTCTCGACCATGAAGCGGTCCTCGATCACGTCGCGTCCGAGGGCCGGGAGCCGGGCCCCTTCGAACCAGTACCGCCCGTAATTCAAAAAGGCCCGTCGTGTGGTGGCCCGGAGCTCGGCGTCGCTCAGGTCGGGGCCGAGGACACGGCGCAGATGACGGCCGTACATCGCCCGCGCCTTGGCGCTGAAGACCGACAACACCGAGGCGACCACCGAGGCTGCCGCGGCCGCCACGACTTCGGGAAGCTTCTGCATGGCCGTCCCGAGCGCCCGATACATGAAATAGGCCAGCCACGCGCCCACCTCGGCGCCGTCGTTGCCGGGCCCGAGGGGACCATCGGGTTGACCCCCGCCATCAGGTGGAGAGTAACCCTCGGTGGGCTCGGTGCCGGAGTCGGTGTCGGGGACTTCGGACGCGTCGGACACGTCTCGGACCGCGTCGGCAGATCAGATCAGGGCGTCGGCGGTCAAAAGCCGCGTGACGCGGGTCGGCGGCCGGTGCGGGTGGCGGGGCGAGCCTCGCGACGTGCCCGCCAGATACGACCCGATCGACTCGACGGCACCCCGGCGCGACGGGCCCGCCATCGACCCGACGGCTGGCCGGCCCGGCGCGGCACGGCAGCGTGTGCTCCCAGCGCGTCGCGATGGGTCCGGGCCTCTCGCCACGTCCGCCAACGCGAGTCCACCCGACCCTCGCGCCAACGGGCCAACGCCCGACGAGTCACGTCCATATCGGCATCGGCCAGAAGTACTCGGGTCGACACCAGCGGCGGAGGGCCTTCGGCCTCCCTCCAGACGTTGACGAACCGTCCGATCGCCGTCGCGCACAGGAGCCCGAAGAACACCCACAGGGCGGGCACCAGCGCGTCGGCGGAGATGGCCGCCGCGATGAAACACAATCCCAGCAAGATGAACCGCTCGGCCCGCTCCATGAGCCCACCCTTGGCCGACAGACCGAGCAACTCCGCCTTGGCCCGCTGATAGGAGATGAGCGACGTCACTGCCAAGATGGCGAAGGGAAGCAGGACCATCTCGCCGTGATGGTACGCGGCGAGGTACCAGGCCACCCCGCCGAAGAGAAAGGCGTCGGAAATGCGATCGGCCACCGAATCGAAGAACGCACCGCGCACCGAGGCTCGGCCCGAGGCCTTGGCCACCGGCCCGTCGAAGAGGTCGGGCAGACCTGTGGGAAAGAGCAGGAAGATCCCGGCCACGAGATGCCCCGATCCGACGGCGAAGGCCGTGACGACGGACATGGCCAGACCGAAGATGGTCAGGACGTCGGCGGTGATCCCCGCACGCACCAGGGCGGTGCCGACAGGCTTGGTCGTACGGTCCACCGCGTGGCGCCAACGACCATCGAACATGCGTAGGTTTCCTCCGGGCGGTTTCGCCTTCCATCGTACCATCGGCTCTCCCGGGCCCCTTCGATAGGCCTCGGACTGACCCGGGGCCCCGGCCCCTCTTCGCCCCGGCCCCGGCCCCTCTTCGCCCAGGCTCAGTGCAGCCGTCGCCGATAGGCTCGGCCCCACAGCGGTCGCACGCGGTCGCACGCCGGAAGGATCTCGAGGGAGGGAGGTGCGCGGGTGCCGAATTACCCGCCGTCCCGTATCCGTAACGTCGCCCTGGTCGGACACAACGGCTCGGGGAAGACCACCCTGGCGGAGGCTCTGCTCTTTGCCACCGGTGCGGTCACCCGGCAGGGAAAGGTCGACGACGGGTCCACCGTGTGCGACTTCGAGCCCGAAGAGATCAAGCGCCACATGTCCCTCTCTCTGTCCATGGCGCCCTGCGTCCTCGGCGACGTCAAGCTCAACATCCTCGACACCCCCGGCTATGCGGATTTCTTCGGTGAAGTCCGGGCGGCCCTGGCGGTCGTCGACCTGGCCGTGATCGTGGTGGGCGCGGTGGAGGGGATCGAGGCCCAGACCGAAGCCGCCTGGAACCTCGCCGCCGAGCTCGGCGTGCCGCGACTGGTCTTCATCAACAAACTCGATCGTGAGCGCGCCAGCTTCGACCGGACCCTGGCGGAGCTCCAAGAGCGCTTCGGCGCCGGGATCGCCCCGCTCGAGCTGCCCGTGGGCGAGGAGGCGGGGTTCCGGGGCATTGCGGACCTCCTCACCGACACGGCCATCATCTACGAGAACGGGAAGCCGCAGTCCGGACCGATCCCCGACGACCTGGCCGCAGTGGAGCACGAGATACGCGAGCAGCTCGTGGAGGGCATCGTCGTGGGTGACGACGGGCTGATGGAGCGCTACCTCGAAGGCGAGGTCCTGTCGGGGGCCGAGCTCGAGGCGACCCTCGCCACCGGCGTCGCCCAGGGTCTTGTGTTTCCTGTGGTGTGCGGGTCGGCGGTGACCGGTGTCGGCATCGACCGCCTCGCCACCTTGCTGGCAGAGATCGCCCCCACCCCCGACTCGCGCCCACCCATCGAGGTCCGCGCCGGCGACTCGGTCACCGAGGTGGCCTGCAACCCGGCGGGCCAACCCCTGGCTCAGGTGTTCAAGACCATCTCCGACCCCTACGTCGGCAAGATCTCGCTCTTGCGCGTGCTGTCGGGGACGATCCGTCCCGACACGGTCCTCACCGACCCCCGGACCCACGCCGATCAGCGCCTCCACATCCTCCAGCTGCTGCGAGGCAAAGAGGCCCAGCCCGTCGAAGAAGCCCAAGCCGGCGACATCGTGGCGGTGCCCAAGCTCTCTGACACCGCCACCGGCGACACCCTGGCCCCCAAGGGCACGCCCGTCGTCGTGCCCACGGCGCCACCCGAGCCGGTGGTGCTGTCGGTCGCCATCCGCCCCAAGTCCAAAGGGGACGAGGACAAGCTCATGACCGGGCTTCACCGGTTGCAAGAAGAAGACCGCGCCCTTGTGGTCGAGCGTGTCGACGAGACCCATCAGACCATCTTGCGCGGCACCGGCGAGACCCATCTGGCTGTGGCGGCGGAACGCCTGGCCCGCAAGTTCGGGGTCGAAGTGGCGACCGAGGACGTGCTGGTGCCATTTCGCGAGACGATCAGCCAACAAGCCGAAGCCGAAGGCAAGTACAAGAAGCAGACCGGCGGCCACGGACAGTACGGCGTGGCGTCGATCCGCATCGAGCCCCTCGAGCGCGGCGAGGGGTTCCACTTCGTCGACCAGGTGGTGGGCGGGGCCATCCCCAAGCAGTACATCCCTGCTGTCGAGAAGGGTGTGCTCGAGGCCATGAGCCAGGGTGGGGTCCACGGCTACCCCGTCGTCGACGTCCAGGTGTCGTGCTTCGACGGCAAGTTCCACTCCGTCGACTCGTCGGAGATGAGCTTCAAGATGGCAGGAGCACTGGCCTTCCGAGAAGCCATGGCAAAGGCAGGGCCGGTGTTGCTCGAGCCCGTGTCACGACTGGAAGTGACGGTGCCGGCCACCATGCAAGGCGACATCCTGGGCGACCTCAACTCCCGCCGGGGCCGCGTCCAGGGGACCGATTCGGTCGATGGAGGGCTTCAGAAGATCTCCGCCCTCGTCCCCACCGCCGAGATCCAGCGCTATGCGGTCGACCTCCGCTCGCTCACCGGTGGCCGGGGCCGCTTCGTGGCCGACCACGACCACTACGACGCCATGCCCTCGAACCTCGTCGAACGCATGGCCAAGGCCAAAGCAAACGGGAGCTAGTGGGGGGGCCAGGCCCCGAAAAGACGCTCCCAACCCGCCTCGAGTGACTCGGGCATGACCCGCACCCCGGCCACCGCGGTCATGAAGTTCGTGTCCCCCGACCACCTCGGCAGCACGTGCATGTGCAGGTGCGAGGGGATCCCCGCCCCCGCGGCGCGGCCCAGGTTGGCTCCCATGTTGATGCCGTCGGGGTCATAGGCGGCCCCGATGGCGGTGACGGCCTGCCTGGTGCCGACCCAGAGGTCGTCGGACTCCTCGGGGCTGAGCTCGTCGAGCCCGCCCACATGGCGCGTCGGCATGACCAGGAGATGACCGCTCGCGTAGGGATAGGCGTTCATCACCGCGTAGCTGAGCTCGCTGCGCCACACCACCAGGTTCGCCGCACTGGGAGGGCCCGAGGACGCGATGGCACAGAACACACAGCCCTGGTCCGCACCGCGTCGCTCCGCGTCGGTGGTGGAGACGACGTAGTCCCGACGCCATCCGGCCCACAGCTGCTCGAGGCCGGTCTCACTCACGGGTTTCGGGCGAGCCCTTGGTGTCGATCTCGGCAGTGAGCGAACTGAGGAAGTCGTCGAGCGCCACGTTCCGCACGGCCCGCTCCGATGATCGGGCGTTCACCCCCACGGTCCCCGCCGCTACGTCGTCGTCGCCCACGACGAGGATGTAGGGGACCTTCTGGAGCTTCCAGCGGCGGATACGCGCCTTGAGCGGCTCGTCGGCGACGTCGACCTCGACACGCACCCCCGCGCCCGACAAGCGCGCCGCGGCGGCGCGCGCGTAGTCGTCGTGGTCGTCGCGCACCGGGAGGACGACGACCTGGACCGGCATCAGCCACGTCGGCAGCGCTCCTGCGTAGTGCTCGAGGAGGATGGCGAAGAATCGCTCCACCGACCCGAACAGGGCGCGGTGGATCATGACGGGTCGGTGCCGGGCATTGTCGGCACCGACGTACTCGAGGCCGAATCGCTGGGGCAGCTGAAAGTCGAGCTGGATGGTCGAGACCTGCCAGTGTCGGCCGATGGCGTCGCGAGCCTGGACCGAGATCTTGGGCCCGTAGAAGGCCCCCCCGCCCTCGTCCATGACGAGCTCGAGCCCGCGTCCTTCGGCCACGGTGCGCAGCGCCTCGGTGGCTTCGTCCCACTCTCCTTCGGTGCCCGCCGCCTTGCCGGGGGGCCGGGTGGAGAGCTCGAGGTAGAAATCGGCGAGGCCGAAGTCACGAAGCAGGTCGAGCACGAAGGTGAGCAACGCCCCGAGCTCCTCACCCATCTGCTCGCGCGTGCAGAAGATGTGGGCGTCGTCCTGGGTCATGCCCCGAACCCGGGTGAGCCCGTGCACGACGCCGGACTTCTCGTAGCGGTAGACGGTGCCGAATTCGAACAATCGCATGGGCAGCTCGCGGTAGGACCGCTGCGAGCTCCGGAACACGAGAATGTGGAACGGGCAGTTCATGGGCTTGAGGTAGTACCGCTGACCCTCGTCGAGCTCCATGGGGGGATACATGCCGTCCGCGAACCAGTCGAGATGCCCCGAGATCTCGAAGAGCTCGGACTTCGTGATGTGCGGGGTGTACACGAAGTCGTAGCCACCGTCGATGTGACGTTGCCGTGAGTACTCCTCCATCAACATCCGGATGGTGGCCCCTTTGGGGTGGAAGACCGCCAGCCCCGAGCCGATCTCGGTGGGGAACGAGAAGAGGTCGAGCTCCGCCCCGATGCGGCGGTGGTCGCGTCGCTGGGCCTCCTCGAGTCGATGCAGATGTTCCGCCAGCGCCTTGTCGGATTCCCACGCCGTCCCGTAGATCCGTTGGAGCTGGGGGCGGTGCTCGTCGCCACGCCAGTAGGCACCGGCCACCCGGAGGAGCTTGAAGTGCCCGAGCCGACCCGTCGAGGCCACGTGCGGACCTCGACACAGGTCGACGAATCCGTCGTTCCGGTACGCGCTCACTGCCGAGGCGTCCGGCGCGATGTCGGCGGCGGCCTCGGCGGTGAGCTCGGCGTCAGGGGTGGCGTTGGCGACCCCTTCGATGATCTCGCGCTTGAAGGGTTGGTCGGAGAACAGCGCCAGGCCCTCGTCGATCGAGTGCTCCTCGCGCACGAATCTCTGGTCCGCGGCCATGATGGCGCGCATCTTCTCCTCGATGCGTCCGAGGTCGTCGTCACTGAACGTCGCCCCGCCGGGCAGCTCGAAGTCGTAGTAGAAGCCGTCCGCGATCGACGGGCCGATGGCGTAGTGGGCGCCGGGCCACAGGTCGACGACGGCCTGGGCGAGGACGTGCGCGGTGGAATGGCGCAACACCGCCCGGCCCGGGTCGCTGTCCTCGGTGATCACTGCCACCACGGCGCCGTCGGCGAGCGCGCTCCCGAGATCCACGGTGGCGCCGTCGACGGTGGCCGCCACCGCCGCCTTGGCTAGGCGCCGGCCGATCGAGCCCGCCAGGTCGAGGGCGGTCGCCCCGTCCTCGAGGTCCTTGGCCGAACCGTCGGGCAACCGGACCCTGATCACAGCTCCACCCCCACCAGCGCGGCACCGGGACCGGCGCCCCGGCCCGCGGCCGCTTCGTCGTCGAGCACGCCCAGGGCGTCGGCCACGGTGAGATCGTCGTCGATGTGCCCACGCACGGCGTCGAGTGCCCCCGCCGTCATGACACCCTGCGCACCGGCGCCGCGCCAGCGCTCCAGTCGCTGTCCGGCCCGCTCGAGATCATCGTCACTCCAGTCCCAGTTGCTGCGGTAGTGGTGCTCGAGCAGCGCCAGGCGCACCACGGCGGGGTCCCACTCCTTCAAGAGGTCTCCGACGAAGACGAGGTTGCCGAGGGACTTCGACATTTTGGTTCCGTCGAGCCCCACCATTCCCACATGGAGCCAGTGGCGCGAGAACGTGGTCCCGGTCACCGACTCGGACTGTGCCGTCTCGCACTCGTGGTGGGGGAAGATCAGGTCGGTCCCTCCGCCATGGAGGTCGACGGTCTCCCCGAGCTCGCGCATGGCGAGCGCCGAGCATTCGATGTGCCACCCGGGTCGCCCCTTGCCCCAACGCGACTCCCATGAGGGCTCGTCGGGCGCCGATGGCTGCCATAGGACGAAGTCGAGGGGGTCGCGCTTGTTGGGGTCCTCGGGATGGCCCCCCCGCTCGGCCGACAACACCAGCATCTCGGACCGCGACAGATGGCTCACCTCGCCGAAGCGTGAGAACGACGACACGTCGAAGTACACCGACCCACCCGCGCTGTAGGCGTGGCCGGCGTCGAGCACGGCGCCGATGAGCGACAGGATCTCGGGGATGGCCGAGGTGGCCCGGGGCTCGCTGTAGACAGGAAGGAGATCGAGCGCCGCCATGTTGGCGTCGAAGCGCGCCATCTCCTCGGCGGCGAGATCGAGGTAGTGGACACCGATCTCGCGTGCCTTGCGGAGGATGTCGTCGTCGACGTCGGTGACGTTACGGACCAGCTTCGGCTCATGGCCGAGGTCGATGAGCCGTCGCTGCAAGATGTCGAACGTCAGATACACCTGGGCGTGGCCCACATGGGCGGCGTCATAGGGCGTGATACCGCACGAGTACATCGAGACCACGGGGCCGGGATCGAACGCGACGATCTCGTCACGGGTGGTGTCGTAGAGCCGCATCATCGGCTCAGACGTGCCCCAGGCCGGTGAGCCCCAACGAGCTGTGGGCCTTGTAGCGGATGTTCACGGTGATGAGCACCGCCGTAAATGCTTCGATGGCCGCCGCCTGGGCCAGGCTCCCGGCATCGAGAGGACGCAGCCCGTCGATCGAGGCCATGAGCGCCATGGCCGCTTCTTTGGCATCGGGATGATCCGAACACACAAGGACATCGGAGCCGAGGACCTGGTCGAGGTCCTCGAGTGCCGAGGCGGGGAGATGATGACCGGCCGCCGCGACCAAGGCGGTGGGCAGCTCGGCCTGGATGGCACCGGCCATCGACCCCCGGGGCGGGACCAACGCGTGCATCTCGCGACCTTGCTTCACGAGGGCGTTCGCCACCGAGACCACGACCTTGCCCTCGAGCTGTGCTCTGAGCCCCCGGACGGTGGGGACCACGGCGTCCCACGGCGTGGCCACGACGACGATGTCTCGTGCCGCCGCGACCTCGTTGGCGGCGCCCATCACGGCGAGCTGGCGTGGCCAGGCGTCGTGCAAGGAGGCCGCCACTTCGCCGGCGCGAGCCGCGTCTCGTGACCCGATCGTCACCGACGACCCCGCCGCGGCCAGTCGTAGGCCGAGCCCCCGACCGAGCGGCCCGGTCCCCCCGAGGATCCCGACATCCATCGGAACACACTGGCACAACGGCCCCGGGCCTTGGTTCAGCCCGACCAGTGTCGCCCACCCGGCCGGCCGACGGTGCCGCTCGGGTAGGGTCGCCGCAGTGTCACCGACCAACGGGCTCCTGTCGGGAAAGCGCATCCTCGTCACCGGCGTGCTCACCGACGCATCGCTGGCGTTCGGCGTGGCCCGCCTGGCCCAGGCCCAAGGCGCCGAAGTGGTGCTCTCGGGAGCGGGACGGGGACTCTCACTGACCAAGCGAACGGCGCGCAAGCTCGAAGTACCCGCCGACGTGATCGAGATCGACGTCACCGACCCCGTCCACCTCCGAGCCGCCGCTGCCGACCTCGAGGCGCGGTGGGGTCGTCTCGACGGCATCCTCCACGCCATCGGCTTCGCGCCCCCGGAATGCCTGGGTGGCGACATCCTGCGCGCCGAGTGGGAATCGGTGGCCGTCGCCCTCCAGGTCTCGGCGTACTCCTTGAAGGCTCTCGTCGGCGCACTGCGCCCTCTGCTCGTGGCGGCGGGGAGCTCGTCGGTGGTGGCCCTCGACTTCGACGCCACGGTGGCATGGCCGGCCTACGACTGGATGGGCGTGGCCAAGGCCGCGCTCGAGTCCCTGGCCCGGTACCTGGCTCGGGACCTCGGGCCCGTCGGGATCAGGGTCAACCTCGTGGCGGCCGGGCCCGTGCGCACCATGGCCGCCAAGTCGATACCGAGCTTCAAGGGCTTCGAAGAGACCTGGGGGACACGGGCCCCGCTCGGCTGGAACGTGAACGACTCCGAGCCCGTCGCCCGGGCTTGCGTGGCGTTGTTGTCGGACTGGTTCCCCATGACCACGGGCGAAATGGTGCACGTGGACGGCGGCGTCCACGCCATGGGCGCCTGAACCACGGGCCGGTCCCCGTGGCGACACTCGGCGCCGAGGAATACCGGGCGGCGGGGATCTTTGACCCCCACGCACCCGAAAGTGGCCAACGGCTCGAGCTCCTGGAGTACCTCGACCGACAGGGGGTGACCCTGGCCATCATGGTCGAGGCCGACCGGGTCGGCGGGCTGGCCGCGCTGGCCTCGGAGCTCCCCCTGGCGGCGCCGGGTGCCCGCCTCAGTGTCGAGGAGGTGGCGGCACTCGCCGCCACGACGGTCGACCGGGTCCACCGTGTCCGACTGGCGGCAGGGCTACCGGCCGATCTCGACGACCCGGGCCATCTCGGACTGCCGTCGACAGTGGTGGACGACATGGTGTCGTTCGAGGCGGGAGCGGCCCTGTTCGGCGAGACACCGACCTTGTCGTTCACGCGCGTGGTGGGCGCAGCGATGGCCAGGGTGGCCGAGGCCGCAGTAGGACTCTTCCTCACCGAGCGCATGCCGGACCTGAGCTCCGACGTCAGCGAGTTGGCCCGAGCCCGCGCCGGCGAGGACGGCACGGCCACCTTCATCGCGGTGGCCCCGCAGCTCATGGCCAATTTCCTGCGCGAGCACATGGTTCTCGCCATCAGACGATCGATCGCCGAGCGCACGCTCGAGATCGACGAGCGCGCCGTGACCGTCGGGCTTGGCTTTGTCGACCTGGTGGGATCGACGGCCTGGGCGAGTGGGCTCACATTGAAGGCCCACGCCCTGGCTCTGGCGAGGTTCGAGACCGCGGCCTGGGAGATCGCGTCGGCCTACGGCGGGCGCGTCGTCAAGCTCATCGGTGACGAAGCCATGTTCCTAGCGCCATCGGGCGCCGCCGCGGCTCGCATCGCGCTGGCGGTGTGCCGGGCCGTCGACGAAGACGACGCACTGCCTGCGGCGCGCGCTGCGGCGGGGTACGGCACCGTCGCGGCACGCGACGGCGACTACTTCGGGCCCCTCGTGAACCTCGTGGCGCGAGCGGTCAAGGTGGGCGAGCCCGGATCGGTGGTAGTGACCGAACCGGTGCGCGCCGACCTCGACCACTCCCCCGCACCCGACGACGATTTCGAGATCGTCGACCTCTCGGCCCGGCGGCTGCGGGGGCTCGAGGAGCCCGTCGCGCTCTTCGCCATCCGTTGTTAGTCCTCGGCCAGGATCTTGTACAGCTCCTTGCCCGTGGCGCGGATGGCGGCCGTGGCTCGCTCCATCTGGGCCGGATCTCCCGTGCGGGCGATCTGCTTGGCCGCGCCCATCAGGTGCGCGGCTGAGCGCATGAGGCCTTGGAACTCGGTGACGAAGTCACCGTCGTTGTCCCACGGGGTGTTGCCGTCGCGCTCGGTGCGCTCGGCCGCTTCGGTCCGGCCCGCCTCGGTGAGCTCGTAGACACGCTTGCCGTCTCGCTCCTCCGAGCGGACCAGGCCTTCGTCTTCGAAGAGCTGCAGCGTCGGGTACACCGAACCGGGGCTCGGCCGCCACGTGCCGCCGCTCTTCTCCTCGAGACGCCCGATCAGCTCATAGCCATGCGCCGGGCCGTCGGTGAGCCCGTTCAACAGGGCGGTGCGGATGTCGCCGCGACGCATCCGCCGGCCTCCCCCGCGCCAATTGCCCCGGTCGGCTCCCCACTCGCCGCCGGCCCAGGGGGGGCGGCCGTGGCGTCCTCCCATCCTCATATGTCCATGCATGGTGAATCTCCGTTGTCCTTTTTCGGGCCCGGACCCGCTGTCCGGACTGTTCTCGTAGTACTATGATATATCGTTAGCTATCGCAAAGCAATGACGATCGGTACGGTGGGGGGGCCGAGGCGGAGCGGGTTGAGTGGGGTCACCTCTCCGATCAATCACCGGAATTGATGAACTCCCGGGCTATCGATGGAAGCGACCAGGGTGACCACACCTGTGGTCGTCGGCACATTCGCACGCGCATGGTGGGACTCTGCCGGGTCTCCCCAGGGCGCCGACAGCATGCGACGGCTCAGATGTTGCGCCGACAGCGGCGCGACAGGTTCAACAGATCGCCCTGGGCCAGCAAGATGCCCCAGGGCTCAGCGCTGCAGCGCTTTGACCTCCAGGAACTCCTCGAGGCCGTACTTGCCCAGCTCGCGGCCGATGCCGGACTGCTTGTAGCCGCCGAAGGGAGCAAGGGGGTTGAACCCTCCCCCGTTGACCTCGACCTGACCACTCCGGAGCCTGCGGGCCACGCGCTCGGCGTGTTCCTTGTCGCCGGCCCACACGCCGCCGGCGAGGCCGTAAACGGTGTCGTTGGCGATCTCGATCGCTTCTTCCTCGGTGTCGAAGGGGATGATCGAGAGCACGGGCCCGAAGATCTCCTCCTGGGCGATGGTCATGTCGCGCGTCACGTTGGTGAAGACCGTCGGTCGCACGAAGTACCCCTTGTCGAGACCTTCGGGAAGCTCCGCGCCGCCGGTGAGCAGCGTCGCACCTTCGTCGACACCCTTCTTGATGTAGCCGCGCACACGCTCGAGTTGCGTGGCGGACACGAGCGGCCCCAGCCGGGTGTCACCCTCGAAGGGATCGCCGGGCTTGTAGGTCTCCGCCGTCTCCACGGCCAGGGCCTCGACCTCGGCCAGGCGCGACCGGTGCACCAGCATGCGCGTGAGCGCCGAGCAGGTCTGGCCCGAGTTGAGGTAACAGGCGGCCACACCGGCGGGCACGGCCGCAGACAGATCGGCGTCCTCGAGGATGACGTTGGGCGACTTGCCACCGAGCTCGAGAGCCACTCGCTTGACTCCGTCGGAAGCCAGTTGCATGACGCGCTTTCCTGCACGCGTCGATCCCGTGAACGACACCATGTCGACGAGCGGGTGCGACGCAAGGGCCTCGCCCACCACCGGACCAACCCCGGTCACGAGGTTGAAGACGCCCGGCGGAAGGCCGATGTCGTCGAGGATCTCGGCCAGGATGAAGGCGTTGAGCGGAGCCACCTCGCTCGGCTTCAACACGACGGTGCAACCAGCAGCCAGTGCCGGGGCCACCTTGGCCGCGATCTGGTGCAGCGGATAGTTCCACGGGGTGATGGCCCCCACCACGCCGACGGGCTCTCTGACGATGAGCGAGTTCCCCACCTCTTCTTCGAAGGGGAATTCCGTGGCGAGCTGCGCGGCGGCGGAGAAGCTCATGACGGGCAGCCCGACCTGGATGAGGTTGGACAGCGTGAAGGGCATCCCGACTTCCTGGGAGATCAACGTGGCGATCTCGGTGGTCCGGGCCGTCAAAGCCTCCTGGACCCGCTCGAGAGTCTTGGACCGCTCCTCTCTCGAGGTCGATGACCATTCCCCGAACGCATCGGCTGCGCAGCGCGCGGCACGGTCGACATCCTCGGGGGTGCCCGCCGGAATCGTCCCGATGACCTCCTCGGTCGTCGAGTTGACGACCTCGAGGACGTCCTTGCTCGTCGAGGGCACCCAGGCGCCACCGATGTAGAGCTTGTCGCGTACCTTCATGACCCACCCTCCTGGCTGGCTCCCGGGCCGGTGCGACCGGTCCCGGGCCGGTGCGGCAGACGCACTCGGACGCCACTGATGCTAGGCCGGGAAAGCTGTCCCCGTCCCTGCGGACTCGGGTCCCTCCTCGGAGGGCGGTTCGACCACGCCCTCGTCGGATCGTTGTTCGTAGGGGTTACCCAGGATGTGACGGGCCATGTCGAAGACCGAAGCCGAGTCGGCGTCGGCTGCGGTCACGACACCGCCGAGCAAGGGGCGGTCACGACCCGTCACCTGCTCCATGATCGAGTCCCCCATCCGCTGCACGAGGTCGCCCATCTGGGCCCGTTCCTGGCCCTTGGGGATGCGCAACCAGCACATGACCACGGCCTGGACCACACCCGCAGCGGCGGGCCACAGCCAGATGGTGCGGTAGTCGCCGGTGAGGTCGACGACCCAGGCGGCGAGAAAGGAGAAGACCACCGCGAACAAGCTGAACGGCGCCACCAACTTGCCGAGGAGCTCGGCCATACCCCCCGAGCGGGGCAGGAGCTGGAGGAGCATGGGCGCCAGGGCGATCACGAAGGCGGCGAAGAACGGGCCTCCGACGAAGGCCAGCACCACCGACTGCCAGATGTGGGTGGTGGTGAACTGCACGAGCGACACCACCGTCCCCGCCACCGGCGTGAACACGGCGATCTGTTTGCGGGTGAACACCCGGCTCAAGCCGTAGCCGAGAGCGAGGCCGAGCATGACCACCGGCACGCCGCTCACCCAGCCGGCGATGGTCTGGGAGTTGGCGCCGGCGTGCTGCACCTGCTGGAAGTAGACGATGGCCAGGTACCCGGTGGCGCTCAGCCCCGCCCAGAACACCATGATCCCGGTGATCAACACCTTGGCGTTGGGCACCCGCAGGATCTCACCGAGCTCCTCGCGCCACGGTCGGGCGCGCGTGTGGCGTTCGCGATCGGCGACTTCGCGGGCGGCAGCGGACTCGCGCACGAGGACGAGGACGATGAAGGCCACCCCCACCATGAACCCTCCCGCCATCCGGAAGGCCAGGTTCCAAGTGGCGGGGTCGTTCGACTTCCACGTGGCGATGACCGTGCCCTTGATGACGAGGCTGACGACGACACCGAGGACGCCAATGAGCGCACCGGCCTTCACCGAACGGCTCTTGCCGAAGGTCTCGGGGATGACCGCCACGTTGGTGAGCCCGAACATGACACTGGCGGTCTTCACGCACACGATCAACAGCACGAGGGGCCAGAACCCGCCCACGAGGGTGTACGACCACGTACAGACACCCATGATCAACAACCCCGCCGCCATGTACGGCGCCCGGCGTCCCGCCGCGGACTTGGTGCGGTCGCTGGCACGGCCGAGCAAGGGGTAGGCCAACCAGCCGATCAGGCGGTTGGCGGTGAGGGCGAAGGTGATGGCGAGCGCACTCGACACCCGGGCCGAGACGAGCAGGGTCAGCAGGACCCCCGACACCGCCAGGTTGGCTCGGGGCCCCACCAGGCCCAAGGTCAGGCCGATGAAGCTCCGCAACCGCAACCCGTCGATGCCCGAGCCCGCCTCCGAGGCTGGGCCCGCGCCCCGAACGCCATCGTCGAGTGTCCCGGCTTCGGGGACGACATCGGTCATCGGAGAGCCATCGGCAGTCCCGGGCCCTGACACGAGCGAACGATCGCCCGATCCGGCCGCATCGGGACCATTCATCCCTGCCAGCCTACGGGAGGGCCCTGGTCATCGGGGCTCGCCAGGGCACACCTGGGGCGGTCCCCGAGGGCCCCGTTCAGGCCCGTCGCTCGGGGATCACCGCTGCGATCTGGTCCCGGATGGGGACGAATTCGGGCATCACGAAGTCGCGCCGGAGCCAGTTGGCGCCGTCGACCACCAACGTGTGGCCCGAGACGAACGAGGCGTAGGGCGAGCACAGCCAGGTGGCCGCCCAGCCCAGCTCGTGGAGCCGACCCAGGCGGCCGGCCGGAGACCGCCGGGCGTCGACGTCTGCACCCTCGGTCCGAAGCGCCTGGAGATCAGCGCGCATGTCCTCGTGGGGGAACAGGCCCGGGGCCAGCGCGTTGACCCTGACACCGGAAGGAGCCCATTCCACCGCCAGGGTCTTGGTGAGGTTGCCCACCCCGGCCTTGGCGGCGGCGGTGTGGGCCATCCCCGGGCCCCCGGTGAAGGACTGGGTGGCGAGGATGTTGCAGATGGCGGCGGGTTCACCCGCCCGGCTGGCCCGGCGGAACAGCTCCTGGGAGCAGAAGAAGGTGCCGTCGAGCACGATCTGGGTCACGGCCCGCCAGCCGTTGGGGCTCAGGTCATCGGCGGGAACGGGGAAGTTGGCCGCCGCGTTGTTGACGAGGACGCGCGCCGGGCCGAGCGCGTCTTCGAGCGCCTCGAAGGCCGAGGCGACATCCTCGGAACGGCGGATATCGGCGCCGGCGTGCGCAGCTCGACCCCCGACGGCTTCGACGGCGGCCGCGCCGGCCAGGCGGTGACCTTCGTCGCGCGACAAGATCCCCACCGCCGCGCCGAGGCGGGCGAACTCGATGGCGATCGCCTTGCCCAGACCGGTCCCGCCGCCGGTCACGATCACGGTGGTCCCGTCGAAGGTCCCCGGCGGGAGCATCCTCTGCCCCGCAGCAGGTGGCTCGGGAAGGGCCACGCCTACTTGCCCTCGAAGACGATGGGCTGCTTCTTGGCCTTCGCCGCGTACCCGGCGGGCATGTCGTCGGAGACGAACTCGATCGACGAGCTCATGGCGCCGAATCGCATGGCCTCGGTGAAGCCGCGGTAGGTGAAACCGTCGACGGTTCGCTTGATGCTCTGGACCGCCAACGGGGCGTTCGCGGCGATCTCCTCGGCGATGCCCATGGCGGTGGGGAGCAGGTCCTCGGTCGTCGTCACCTGCTGGACGACGCCGATCCTCTCGGCGGTGCGGGCGTCGAGGCGCCGGCCCGTGAATGCCAGCAGCTTGGCCCATCCCGCCCCGGCCTCGTGCGCCAGACGCAGGTCGCCGCCGGCGTCGATGCCCACGCCCACCTGGGCCTCGGGCAGTGCGAAGACGGCGTCCTCGGCGGCTACGCGGATGTCGGACATGAGGACGAGCTCGAATCCGAAGCCCAAGCAGTACCCCTGGACGGCGGCCACGATGGGCTGGGGAAGCTCGGCGAAGACCTTGAACCGCTCATGGGCCCAACGGATTCCCTCGTAGTAATTGCGCGCCTTCTCCGCCGGGGAACGGCCCGTCACACGGTCCTCGGGCATGCCCAGGTCGATGCCGGCACAAAACGCCCGGCCCTCGCCGCGCAACACCACCACCCGCACCCGCTCGTCGAAGCGGATCTGATCGGCGCGCGCCCCGAGCTGTCGGGTGGACTCCCAGCTCCAGGCGTTGAGCTTGTCGGGCCGGTTGAGGCTGAGCACGGCCACGTGGCCTTCGACCTCGAGATCGAGATGCCACTCGTCTTCGGCGACGACGGGAGAGGTCCTGAACATGCGCACTCCGATCATGGGGCATCCGGCACGTCGACTCCGCCGGTGCCGTGTTCCGCGGCGCGTGAGTATCGCATGGGTGACCTCGCCGGGGACAAGCCGTCCGCCCGCTCCGACTGGCCGGATGTCGGCTTTGTCCACCACTTAGATAGGATCGGCTATCTAAGTGCGGGTAGGCCGGGAGTCAGGGAGGAGCAGGTTGTCGCGGACCCAACAAGAGCGCAAGGCCGACACCAGGGCCCGCCTTCTTGACGCGGCTGCCGGCCTCTTCGCCGAACGGGGCATCGACGCCGTCTCGGTCGACACCGTGGCCGACGCGGCCGGACGGACCTCGGGGGCGGTCTACGCCCATTTCGGCTCCAAGCAGGGCCTCCTTCTGGCGCTGCTCGACGAGTGGGCCCACTCCCTCCTCACGGTGATCGCGGCCGAGTTCGAACTGGCCTCCACCGTCGAGGACCGCCTCCGGGCCGTGGCCGCCAACGTGGTCACGAACCCGAGCGACCAGACCCGTCGACTCCTGCTCCTCGAGCGCGAGCTCTGGCTGCGTGCCACCCGTGACCCCGAGGTGGCCGAGACCATGCGGGCCCGGTCGCGCCAGGCGCATGACTGGCTCACCAAGGGCTTCGCGACCTGGATCGAGGAAGGTCGGGTGGCGCCCATCGCCCCACCCGACGTCCTCGCCACGGTGTTTCGGGCCCTGGTGATCGGATTCGAGACACAACATCGCATCGACCCCGACAGCCTCGACACCACCGTCGTGGCTTCCGCCCTGGCGCTCGTGACCGGCGCCGGGCCGGTCACGAACCGGGGCACTTCGATGACCTCCTCGCGCCGCCCGTGACGGCAACACCCCGACCGGGTTTCTGAACCGAGAACACCGAGACAAGGAGACAGCCGTGCACACCGAGATCTGCGATCGACTCGGCATCGAGTTCCCAATCTTCGCCTTCACCCACTGCCGCGACGTGGTGGCGGCGGTGTCGAACGCCGGTGGGATCGGCGTCCTCGGCGCCATCGGGTTCTCTCCGGAGGAGCTCGAGATCGAGCTCGCCTGGCTGGATGAGCACGTTGGTGACAATCCCTATGGCGTCGACATCGTCATCCCCGGCAAGTACGAGGGCATGGGCGAGATGGACCCGGTGAAGCTCGAGGCCCAGCTGCAGGGAATGGTGCCCGACGACCACCGACGCTTCGCGCGCCGGCTCCTGGCCGAGCACGGTGTGCCCGAGCCCGCCGAGGACCAGCGTCGCAGCGGGATGATGGGCTGGACCGAAGCCACTGGCAAGCCGTTGCTGGCCGCCGCGCTCCGCCACGACAAGGTGAAGCTCATCGCCAACGCGCTCGGCACTCCCCCGGCCGACGTCATCGCCGAGGTCCAGGCCTCGGGGCGGATGATCGGGGCCCTGGCCGGATCGGTGAAGCATGCGCTCGCCCACAAGACGGCGGGCCTCGACTTCATCGTGTGCCAGGGGACAGAAGGTGGTGGTCACACCGGTGATGTGGGATCGCTCGTGTTGTGGCCCGAAGTGATCGACGCGGTGGCGCCGCTACCGGTGCTCGCCGCGGGCGGCGTGGGCAGTGGTCGCCAGATCGCCGCGGCGCTGGCCATGGGGGCCCAAGGTGTCTGGGGCGGGACGCTGTGGCTGACAGTAGAAGAGGCCAACACGTCCCCCGGCCAGATGAAGGCCTACCTGGCCGCCACGAGCCGGGACACGGTGCGGTCCAAGTCCTTTACGGGCAAGCCCTGTCGCATGCTCAAGAACGACTGGACCGAAGCCTGGGACCAACCCGACACACCCGATCCGCTCCCGATGCCGCTGCAGATGATGGTGGCGATCGAGGCCGTGGGAGCCACCCACCGCTTCCCCGAAGAGGCCAAGGACGTCGCCTTCAACCCCTGCGGACAGGTCATCGGACGTGCCACCCGAGTCCGAAAGACCCGGGACGTGATCTTCGACCTGGTCGAGGAATACGCCGAATCCGTCGAGCGACTGTCCCAGACGGCCCGCGTGGAGGTGTAACCCGAGCCTGATCTCAGGTATCTCTGGTCATCATTCGCCAGGCACCGAGGATGGTCCAACCAATCAGCCAAGCGAGGATCACGCACACCGCCACGGTCGTCGACTCGGGCAAGAGCGCGTGATTGCCACCATTGCCCCCGGGGCCGCCACCTCCCCCGCCGATCACGGGGAGCCCGCCCGGGGTCAGGTGGGCCGTGGCCAGGCCGACCACGGCGCGTTGCAGGTTCGACAGATGCGGGATCCGTGCCCGCGAGAGGATCGGCGTCAAGATGACCTCGAGGACGATCATGATGATCACCGCCACGGTTCGCTGCCCGATCAGCGAACCCAGTCCCAACCCGACGACGAACCCGATGACCGCTTCGAGCTCGAGCCACAACCCGCTCCGGACCATCAGCGAGGTCGACGGATACAGGAACTGCCGGGCGTAGTCGGAGTAGTCCTGGTCGGCGATCAGCCGGGCCGCTTCCCGAATCTGTGCCGGGGTGGCTTGCGGCTGCGCCTGTGGCCCCGGGCCCCCCTTGACGATGCGAGGTCCATTGTTGGGTCCATTGCCACAGGGGACGCTGTTGGCCGCCGGTGCGATCGGCGATGACGGTCCGATCCTGAAGCTGAAGTCACAGATGACCTCGTCGGGGTGGTCCGCGGCCCAAGTGGCAAGACCGGCGCGCGACAGGTTGACGGGCACGTTCACACCGTCGAAGTTGAGCCGGGTCGGCGCCGCGAAGACACACACCGCGCACACGATGGTGAATCCCACCGCCACCAGGGGCACGATGATGGCGAGCCCCGCCGGGATCCTCGCCACGTAGATCGCCAGACGCGACCGGCCGGTCACGACCAGGTGCCGGAACATCCCTTCGGTGAGGTCGATCGAACCCGCTGTGGCCCCGAGGGTGGCGGCGACGATGAACCCGAAGACGTACAACACCCCCGACACCAGGCCCGTGAAGATGGAATATCCGCCGGCCGGACCGTAGGAGTGAGGCGCGAAGCCATGGAGCAAGAGCCTGATGACGAGGAAGACGGTGGGGATGCCGATGGTCACGAGCATGAGGGCAACCATGAGCCCACGCCGCTTGCGCAACTCCATGAATCGGGTGGTGATCATGGACCAGGTGGGGACCCCCGATCCCCGCCGGTCACGCGACGCGCCAACTCGTCGTGCCGCCACCGGAGCCGAGCCGGCGGCGGCGTCGTCGTCGGAGGTCGTCGTCATTCTGAGGCCCCCAGTCGGCTCGTGACCTGCAAGAACCACGATTCGAGGGAGGCTTGGATCTGCTGGAGCCGGTACACCGCGATGCCCCCTTCGACGAGAACACGGTTGATCTCGGCGATGACGTCGCGTGCCGTCCCCGCCGGAAGCGTGATGCCCAGACCCAGTTGCCCCACCTCGATGGCACCTCCGATGGTGGTGGCGTCGAGAAGGGCACGGGCTCGATCCGGCTCGGAGCACTCAACATGGAGTGCGAGCGATGCACCCGCCAGCAGTTCGGAAATCGGTCCCTGTCGGATGATTTTTCCCCGGTCCACGATGGCCACCGCATCACAGGTCCGCTCGACCTCGTCGAGAAGATGAGACGACAGCACGACGGTGCGCCCCTCGGCCACGAGGGAGAGGATCATGTCGCGCATTTCGTGCATGCCGGCGGGGTCGAGCCCGTTCATCGGTTCATCGAGGATCAGGAGTTGGGGGTCACCAATAAGGCAGGCGGCGACGCCGAGGCGTTGGCGCATGCCCATCGAGTACTTCGACACCCGGTCATCAGCCCGGTGAAGGATGCCCACCCGTTCGAGCGACGGCTCGATCCGGGCCCTCGCCGCCGGTTCACGGGCGGCGGCGAGAATTCGGAGGTTCTGCCTTCCCGTCAGGTGACCGTGGAAGCGGGGCTCGTCGACGATTGCTCCCACACGTGCCAGCGCCGCGTCCCGATGTTTGGGGACGGGGTACCCGAGCAGCGACATCGACCCCGCATCGGCGTGCGTCAATCCCAGGAGGACGCGGATCAGTGTGGTCTTGCCGGCGCCGTTGGGGCCGAGGTACCCGAAGGCGCATCCCCGGGGGACGAGGAGCTCGACGCCGTTCACGGCCACGTTGTCACCGAACCGCTTGGTCAGTCCGTGTGTCTCGACGGCCCACTGGCTCCCGTTGGACGGTGTCGAGGAGGCGGACAACGTGGTGGTGGTCATGTGCGGGTCGTTCTCCTCGCTGATCGGCCGAGCGGGTGCCTTGCGATGCACGGTAGCCGACGGTAGCTTGTGGTGCATGGGTAATGCCGAAGGACGGAGAAGCCAACTCCTGCGTGGCGTCTTGGACCTCTGCCTCCTGGCGGTGATGGGAGAAGGACCCGCCTACGGCTACGAGATGACCAAGCGGCTCCGGGCGCGCGGCCTCTCCATCGTCGGAGAAGGGTCGATCTACCCCCTGCTCGGCCGGTTGGAGCGCGACGGCCTCGTGGAGACCCATCGGGCCGCGAGCAATGGGGGCCCTCCCCGGAAGTACTACAACCTCTCGCCCGACGGTGAGCGGGCACTGCAGGGTGGTATCAACGAATGGCAGGCCGCGCGTGACGCCGTTGACGGTGCACTGGGTCTGGTCAAAGCGGAGGTAATGCCGTGATCGAGTTCGTCGAGGAGTGTCGTCGGGAGTGGCGGCGGCTCGGGGTCCCGAATCCTGTCGCCAACGAAATGGCCGCCGACCTCACCGCCGATCTTGAAGAGGCCGAAGCCGAAGGTGGTTCGCCCGAAGACGTCCTGGGCAACAGTGCATTCGACCCCAGACGCTTCGCGGCGGCATGGGCCGCGGCCAGAGGTGTGACGAACATCCCCGCACCCGACCCTCAGCCGCGATGGCGACCACCCGTCGCCATCGCGCTCGCAGTGTTCCTGGGCGTGCTCACCATTCTCGCCAGCTTCGCCCTCTTGGTCGGTCGCAGCAGCAGCTCCATTGCCTTCGCCACCCGCCGGATCGCGGCCGTTCCCGGAAGGATCCATCTCTTCGCACCAGGCCCGGGACGCGTCGTACTGCCGGGTCCGCTGGGTCGCACGATCGTGGGAACGGGGGGCCCGGGTATCTCGCTCCATCCCCTGGCCCTGATGGTGTTCATCGCCGGCATCGTCGGCATCGTGGGCCTGGGGCTCTTCGCCCTCTGGTACTGCTCGCCGTGGTTCGGCCGCAGAAATCGCCGACCAGGGGCACGACGAACACCGACGTGGAATTAACGAAGCACCGCCTCGGTCCCAGTCGCCCAGGACTCTGCGTCTTGTCTCGTCACAGTGACGGCGGCGTAAGCCTTCTACCAGGCGGAATGCCGTCGGGGAAGCTGAAGAACATGACCTGGGTGGCAAAGGCGACAAGGCCGCGCTCGGGGTCCCACAGTTCCATCTCGACCGACGCGTAACCGTCACCGGCGAACCGGGCACGGTTGTGGCTGAGCAACCACGGCGAAGTCGCTCGGCCGAGCACGTGCACGGTGAGGTCCGCACTGGGCCCGAACCAGGCCGGCATGTCCGGGCCCATCCGCTCTCCCACCGCACCGGGCATGGTGTCGCACAACGCCACCAGGGCCAGCGGGTCCCACTGGCCTTCGTCGTCCACGGGCGGATCGTCGAACCGGTACCAGTAGATGCGCTCGGACGAGGTCGGCTCCCACCGGTGCCAAGGGGCATGACCCATGGCCACCCGTGATTCGACGCGCTCCCAGAACGACGCGGGCGGGAACCCCGTCACTCCTTCGGGGAGCGGGTCGCGAAACGACGGGCACTGTTCGGGGGGACGTGCCGTCGGGCAGGTCACATCGGTGAACTCGAAACCCCGTCGCGACGTGCCGAAGACGGCGGTGGCGACGTGCCCGGTCGACGCACCAACCGGCCGGACCGTGGCGGTGGCCTGGGACATCGTCCGCCCCCGGCGCAGCACCACCACGTCGACGTCCACCGGCCCGGGGGGCACCTGGGCGGCGAACACCGTCGTGACCGAACGCAACGACTGCTCGGGAGTGGCGAGCTCCGCGGCCATGGCACGCAGGGCCAGCGCGGTGACGACCCCGCCGTGGGGCAGCAATGGGGCGTTCCACTGGTCGCTCACCACGGTGCCGTAGCGGCCGGGGACGAGCGGATCGGGTTCCACCGTGGTCTGCTGTCCGAAGGCCGAGCTGTCCATGAACCGATGGATCGTACCGACGCACTCAGACACCGCCGACCGCCGCCGCGGGCCCGATGGGAGGGCCGGCGCCGGTCCCCGTAGGATCTCGGCCGTGGAACACGCTGTGCTGACGCGATACCGGGTGATGGCCTACACGACCGCGGTCCTGCTCATCGTGCTCGTCTTCGTGGGCGTCCCGCTCCAGGTAGCCGGCCACCCTGGCGTCGCCACCGTGGTCGGCACCCTCCACGGGTTCCTCTACATCGTCTATCTCTTCGTGGCGTTCCAACTCACCCGGACGCTGCACATCCCGGTATTCCGGACGATCCTCGTCCTCATCGCCGGGACGGTCCCCTTCGGCGCCATCATCGCGGAGCGGAGGCTGACCTCGGTGTACGCACGACAGGTCCGTCGCGCCGCCAAGGGGAATGCGGGGACGCCACCCCAGGAGGTTTGATCCGCACGTGTCGGACTCCTCGCCACCGGGCACCGCCTTCGACCGAAGACGGTGGTTCACGACCCGAGCCGTGGTCGCCCACGTCGCTCTCGCTCTCTGGGTGCCGGGATGCATCCTGGCATGTTGGTGGCAGGTGGGGATCGGCCTGTCCGGAGATTCTCTGGGCTGGGTCTATTCGGTCATGTGGCCCTGCTTCGCGTTGTTCGGGACGGTGTTCTGGTGGCACTTCGTCCACGACGACCCCGACACGATCGGACGGCGCGGTCTGCGTCGCCTCCAACAGGCCTCCGCCACCGGTGCCCCGGGACCCGACGGCGACACGCCCGATGACCGTGCCATCGAATTGGCCCGAGCCGAAGCCGAGGATCCCGAATTGGCGGCCTACAACGCCTATCTGGCCGCACTGACCTGCGAGGACCGTCCCAGCTCGTGGCGCGGCCGCTGACCCGATCCGGGCCCTCAGTGCCGTCTCGATCCCACCCCGGAACCTCGATGTGCGCGACCATCGGGCCCGTGGCGAACCTCGGCGTCAAAGCCTTTTGGCACAAGCATGCCGACGTGCGATCCGACGCCATCTCCTCGGAGCTCGCCATTCACACCGAGAGGAACACCGATGAGATCAAGCAGTTGATCGCCGACAACACTGCTCTGAAGGCGGCGATCAAGACCAACACCGGCCTCCTCGACGAGATCCACCTCCACGTCGCCAACATCGGCCTCAAGTTCGGAGCCGAGATCGGGAACTTTCCACCCTCCTCCGAGCGACCCTCGACGTAACCGAGGCTCGTGGTGTCGTCGATCGTGGTGAGGCGATACGAGCCGGGTGACCGGGCCCGGGTGCGACACATCTGCCACGTGACCGGCTACATGGGCGAACCGGTCGACTGGATGTGGCGGGACCTCGAGAGCTTCGCCGATCTGTTCACCTCGTACTACACCGACGCCGAACCCCAATCAGCCTTGGTGGCTGAGCTCGACGGCGTCGTGGCCGGCTACTTGCTGGGATGTGTCGACTCCCGCCGGGCGTGGAACCCGGCAACCATCTTCGGACGGCATTTCCTTCGACGCGGCATCGGCTTGCGGCCCGGCACGGCCGGCGTGGTGTGGCGCTCGTTCGGCGACGTCGCGGTCGGCGCGCTCCGCAGACGACTCCCACCGGTGTCGCTCTACGACCCCGCCTGGCCCGCCCACCTTCACATCGATCTGCTGCCTCAGATCCGAGGGCGCGGTGTCGGTGCCACCTTGGTGCGGAGATGGACCGACGAGCTCAAGATGACGGGCGTGCCGGGCTGTTATCTCGAGACCCTCGGTGAGAACCACGGCGCCATCGCCTTCTTCGAGTCGATGGGCTTTCACCGCCAGGGCAGACCGACCTCGGCGCCCGGACTCCGGTCGCCCGCCGGCGGGCGTCACACCGTGCAGCTCATGGTCCAGAGCCTCGGGCCCTGAAGGCAGGGGCCCACGAGGCGCGAGGTGCGACCCATTGCGGCCTCACGTGCAGGTATCCGCCGGCGCGGATGGCACGATCCGCTGCCGGGGCGTCAGCTGGTACAGGTCCAGGCGATGGTCCCCGTGATCCCCCCGTGCCACCCCGGATGAGGACTGTCGTCGTCACCGGGCGCGTGGGTGAAGGTCACGTCCCCCGATCCATCGGGGTTCACCGTCATCGACGCCGTCGCATCGACGCTCGACAAGTCATATGACCCCGGGCCGACGTCCATGGCGCCGTTGCCCTGCGCGAGGGCGCTCTGGGGGTAGTCCCCGGGTCCGTGATAGCCCCGCGACTTCGTGCCGATCTCGATCTCGACGGGATTGTCGAGCGGCGGTGTGGGTACGAGCCACGTGTTGGGCCCCATCTGAGGTCGGTTGCCGTGCGCGGCGGCCCGGGCACACGATGCTGCCCTCCTTGCCGTCGTCGCGTCGACGAAACTCTCCTTGGCGCGGGTCTCGCCGGTGATGGTGATGGTGGCGTGGAAGACGACGGGACCCACCGCCGTCGATCCGTCTTCGCCCCGGATGAGGAACACGGCGACCAGCACGGCGATGACGCCGACGCAGACCAACGCAACGGGAACCTTGACCGAACGCGATCTTCTCCGGAGTGGGCCGGAGTGCACCGAGGTCCATCCAGATCCGTTCGACCCACGAATCGGCCCGCTGCCACAGGCGGCGGCCACGAGGCCGACCACGTCCAGCAAGGACTCGGCCCGTGCCGCGCGCCCGGGACGACGTGGGACCACGTGCATTCGAAGGCTCCCCCTGTCGCTTCGGACCGAATCGACAGGTCCCGGTGCCCGTTAGGGAAGGCTAACCTAATATTCAGGGTAAACCCTGGCAAGGTAGGGATCTTCTCCCCCCGTCGCGACCCGCCGACCGCCCGGTGCCCGATGCTCCTCAAGGCACATTCGGGCTCGGCCGATGTCACACCAGTGAACGAGTCGCGTCCAGGGTCATCTCCCGGCCGGGCTCCTCGACGCCCCGGGGCTCCTCGTCCCCCCCGCCGCCCTCCCCACGCCGGGATTTCCCTCCCCCCCGAACCCATGGATCTCCTCCTGGGCAGGATTCGCGACCGCGACATCGTCGGAGAGCCCCAGCCGGGGCCCCACCCCGGCCAGGTGGGGCCACGGGCTGTGTCGGACCCGAGAACCCCGGGCCAGTCCGACGACCCGGAGTGGACCTTCCGCCCTGACCGGGCCCCCGATTCCAATTCGTCCTCCCCCCCCTATGACCCGAAGAAAGAGCCTCACGACACCTCCACCCGCCGTGGAGGGCGGGTAGCTCCGCGCGTCGGTGCGGTGGTCGTCGCGGCGGCACTCATCGCAGGTCTTCTGGCGGTGACACATGTCGGTCCCTTCCATTCGTCCCCGCCCGCCGCCGCCACTCCCACGTCGCCTTCGCCTCCCTCGTCCACGGGCGCTTCCACCAACATCCGTGGCGTCTGGAACACCCTCAACGCCTATGAAGGCGTCCTCTACCAAGCGACGATGCACATCAACTCGGAGAATGTCTCGACCGGAGCGTTCTCGGGCACCATCACTTCGCCGGTCGGTGTCGAGACGATACGTGGCACGGTCCTGGGCACGACCATGATGTTCACCATCAACCTCGGGACAAGCACCCAGAAGGGCACCGCCGGCGTGTCCAAGACCGGGACCAAGACAAAGATCCAGGGGACATTCACCAACGCCAACGGGCAGCAGGGAACCATCATCGCCACCCGGACTTCGACTTAAGGGCTCGACACCCCCACCGGCTTCTCCCCTTCGAGCGCCACCCGCAACATTCGCCTGCGATCGTTTCCGAAATCCAACAACGCGTAGTGCATCGTGCATCGGTTGTCCCAGAAGGCGACGTCCCCGGCTTCCCAACGCCAGCGCACGAGTCGTTCGGGGGCGACGGCTGCCTCGAAGAGCAGCCTGAGCAACGTGTCGCTCTCGCGTCGGCGCAACCCGTCGATCTTGTCGGTGAAGAGCGGGTTCACGAAGACGCTGCGCGCACCGGTCTCGGGATGGACCCGGATCACAGGGTGTCGGGTGGCCGTACCCGCCGTGCGCCCCGCAGCCTCACCGCCGGTGCGATCGCGACCGGCGAAATAGCCTCCCGCCTTGGTCGGCGAATGCGTGGCCGTGAGCCCCTCGAGGAACATCCGCAGCGGCGACGACAACGCCTGGTAGGCATCGGCCATGTCGGCCCACATCGTGTCTCCACCCACGGGCGGGATCTCGACCGCATGCAGGATCGCCCCCAGGGGCGGGCACTCCTGGAAGGTCAGATCGCTGTGCCAGACATCGGCGCGCGCCCCTTCTTCAGAATCGAGGGGGAGCACTTGGGGGTGTCCCTCCAAACTGGGCTCGACGGGGTGCGCCTCGGTCGGGGTCCCGAAACGGGTTGCTAGGGCCGTGAGCGAGGCGCCATCGAGCGATTGGCCCCGGAACCACACGACCTTGTGTCGAAGAAGCGCCTCCCTGATACCCCCGACGGTGGCGTCGTCCATCTCGGGTGTGAGCGCGACGTCTTCGACGACCGCCCCGAGGGCAGGGCTCACCGGGCGCGTATGCACGTCGGCAAACCTAATAGGGATCGAAGCCCGGAGGCCGACGTCTCAGACGTCGTTCGCCGAACGGCTTCGGCGGCCGCGCCGCGAGGTGCCCAGAATTCCCACCCGGTTCAGCGGTAACGCCACCGTGACAGGACCTTCGGGAGTCTGCGCGGGCGGTTGATCACCGAAGGTCACACAGGGATGTCCAGAGACCGACAGTGCATCGGACCGGTCGCGGGCTGTAAGGGTCACCGTCTCGAATCTCGTGTCGTCACTTGGAACCAGGCGTGGCCGTTGCTGTCGGTCAAGGAGGACGGTGCGCTGACCGCAACATGACCGTGCTCGTCGACACCGCCACGACCACCGCAGCCCGAGACGGCTTTGTGTTCCGGGCCGCCGGGCACCGGCTGCTCAAGGGCTTCGACGCGCCGATCGAGGTGTTCTCTTTGATGCGGCGTCGTTGTCGTGACCGGTTTCCCACGATTTCCCCTTTGGGAAACCAGACAATTGCCGCTACGGTCACACCGGGCTGCGGCGGGCGCGTGCCCATGGGAAACGACCAGGGGGAAAACAGACCATGTCCATGACACGCAAAGTTCGGTTGTCCCTGCTCGTCCCGCTCGGGATCGTGGCAGTCCTGGCCACGGCGTGCAGCTCGAGCCCCAGTGCGGCGCCGCCCACCACAACCCTCACCCTGGCCAACGGTGAAGTCACCTGTACCAACATCACTGGCGCCTTGACGTTCTCCCCCCCGCTCACGACCAAAGGCGGGAGTGCCGAGTCCACCGCGATCACCTTGACAGCCTCGGGCTGCACGACGACGGGCTCCAATGTGACCGCGGTCACGGGGGCAACCGAATCGACGACGATCACGAGTGCCACCAACTCCTGTACCGGGTTGCTCACGTCGCGTGCCCTCACGATCAATATCGGCTGGAAACCCTCGACGATCCGACCGAGCGTCCTTACCTTCTCGGGGTACGCCGGGACCTCGAGTAGCGCCGGCGACGTCGGATTCGCCCTGCCTGACAAGGGCGGCAATGCCAAGGTCACCGGCTCGTTCTCAGGTGCCGATCACGGTTCGGGCTCCACCGCCACCGCCCTCTCCGACCAAACCGGGACACAGCTGCTCGCGGCGTGTGGTTCGACTGCCGGGCTGACATCGATCCAGGTGTCCTCGGGAACCATGACGTTGAAGTAATGGGCTGTCTCTGGGGGCTCGGTGCGTTGTGACGCCGGTACACTGAGGGGCGGTTGTCGACCGAAGGTTGACTGGAAGGTGCCATGAACCAAAGCCCCTCGACCCTCATGGCCGACGAGCTCGGAGCCCCCGGCGTGATCACTGACGAGGAGCTCACGGCGCTCGCTCTGGCTGCCGATTCCGATCAGCCTCTCGCCGACGACGCCGTTCCGCTCGCCGACTACCTCGTCGGCGCCTTCGACCCGCTCCCGGCGTGGTACATGGCGCCGGTCATGGCGCGTCATAGCGGCCGGCGCCGAAAGGCGATAATCATGACGGTTATCGGGGCCTTCTTGTTGATCGAGGCCTTCGGGCTGTGCAGCACGTACGGCCAATTCCCGTTTCACTGATCGATAGGCCCCGACCGGCGCCAGTCCTCGTCCTCCGGCACGGAGCCGACTTAGAGGTTTAAGGCCCTATTGCCGAAGTCGGCAACGCCCGATGGACTCAGTGTGACTCGAGCGAGAGTTCTCACCTTCCATGTCGGCTGCCATCGGCTTCTCGAAATGAGCGAAGCTCTCGACGCGGTCAGCGATCGCTGCAGGCAGCACCCTGACTTTGAAGGGCTCGTCTGCCTGCAGCACGACAGCGTCCTGCACCAGATCATCGTCATCACGCTGTGGGGTGGCCAGGGTCTCGAGGACACCCAAGCCGACTCTGAGTTGACCCAGCAACAGATCGCCACCACCACCGACCTCGGGGTGAGCAACATCTGCTACGAGGTCGTCCGACTCATACCCGGGTCTGTCGTCCACGACGGTTTCTCGTTGACTCCTGCGCTCGCCTCTTGACCTCCGCGAAGTCGAGGCGTCGGGTGGGTTCAAGGCAATCTGCCCGACCTCGGGCGTCGTTCAACCCTCGTGAGGTCAAGCAGCCCGGACCTCGGCACCCGACCAACGAAGGGCCACGCCGGGCAATCTAAACTCGCCGGACAGCTTCATTTCGGCCAGCAACGACGACCCGGGGGACATGGGTGGCGGTCACGCGATCGGATCCGGTTGCAGAGTCTCCTTCCGACCTGCACTCTGGGTGGCAGCAATTCGGATTCGCCCCGTGGGTCGAACCTAGCTACCGCCGGCTTCGCCCCGTCCTGCCTCTCCTCGGGGTCTACGCCATGGTCCGGGCCGGCCTCTTGGTCGCCGACGCGCTGGCCGCGCATCTCACCTACGGCACCCACCCCGACGGACCCCTGACGGCCTGGGACGGGAATTGGTATCTGTCGTTGGCTGCCCACGGGTACCCTGCCGTGGCGCCGAGGGCCGGCGGGCACCTGACCTACGGTGCCGCCGGGTTCGAACCGCTGTTCCCCGCTCTGATCAGGGTGATGGAGGCGGCCGGGTTGACCGCCATACAGGCGGCACTGGTCGTGTCGATCATGGCAGGGGCGGTGTCGGTGATCCTCGTGTGGCGCCTAGCGACGGTGATCTTCGACGAACGGGTGGGAAGGATCGCCGCCATTCTCTTCATCGTGTTTCCCGGCATGGCCATCAGTTGGGGGATGACCTACAGCGAGTGCATCGGGCTGGCGCTGGTGGCGGGCTCTCTTCTCCTCATGGTGAAGGAGCGATGGTTCTGGGGTGGCGTGATCGGTGCGTTGGCGACGACAACGAGCCCCATGGCCCTGCCTCTGGCGGTGGCGGCACTGGTCGCCGTGGTCCAGGCGATACGCCGACGCCAGGCACCTAGTGCGCTCATCGCGGTGGTCCTCATCCCGATGGGATTCCTGACCTATGTCGTCGCGCTCGGACTTCGCTATCACGACCTGTTGTACTGGTGGCATCTGCAACATCAGGCGTGGGGGGCGCGTGTCGACTTCGGCAAGTCTCTGCTCGTTCTCCTTGCCCACCCGTGGACGGGTGGCTATCAGGGCAAGGGGTGGATGGAATGGGTCGGTGTGATCGTGGTCGTCGCCGCCATCGCAATCCTGGTTCGGTCCAAACTCCCCTCACCCCTCGTCTTCTATTGCATGGCGACATTTGCCCTCATGTTCGTGAGCAACAGTCTCGGATTCAAACCTCGGTTTCTCACGTGGGCATTTCCCACCCTCATCGCCGTCGCGGCTCTCACCCACCGGCGAGGTTGGCAACCGATCGCCATCGCTTTCGCATTCCTGATGCCCATCGTCTTCCTCGCCTACGCATGCTTCGGCGATTACATGATCCAACCGTGAGGGGACCGGTGCAGTCGATGATCGAGGGTCGCGACGCGAGCATTGACTCTCGGCGGTGGGAGTCAGCCAAGGCATGACAGAGACTGACGCGCCCGTCGAAGAGCCGTCGCGCCCCATCGACCGGGCCCCTGTCCGTTTCCTGGCATCGGGTGACGAAGCCGGGACCGGCCCCGAGGACCGCTCGTTTCGGCCCGACGTCGAAGGGCTGCGGGCGGTGGCGGTGCTTCTGGTCGTGCTCTATCACGTGGGAATCCCCCACCTCGGTGGATATGTCGGCGTCGACGTCTTCTTCGTGATCTCGGGCTACGTCATCACCGGCCTCCTGCTCCGGGAGCGGACCTCGACGCACAAGACCAGCCTCTTGGGGTTCTACGGACGGCGATGCCGGAGGATCATCCCGGCCGCGGCGTTGGTCATCGTGGTCACCGTCGTGGCCAGCCGACTGCTGCTGGGTGTGATCACCGGTGAGCAGGTCGTGAGCGACGCCCGCTGGGCCTCGATCTTCCTGGCCAACTTCCATTTCACGGCCACCGGTACCAATTACTTTCTGGCCCAGGGACCACCTTCACCGTTGCAGAGCTTTTGGTCACTGGCGGTGGAAGAGCAGTTCTACGTCGTGTATCCCACCATCTTCCTCGTCGTCGCAACCCTCGGTCGACGGCTGTCGCTGCGAGCCAAGCTCGGCGTGTTCCTCGCCGTGGTCGTGGTGACGTCACTGACATGGTCCATCGTCCAGACATCCTCCGACCCGACCGTCGCGTACTTCTCGCCTTTCACCCGTGCCTGGGAGCTGGCACTCGGGGCGCTGGTGGCGGTGGGAGCCGGGCAACTCCGTCGCCTGCCGGGCCCTCTTGCGGCCGTCGTGACCTGGATCGGACTGGCCGGCATCGTGGGGGCCGCCGTGGGATTTACGAACACCACGCCCTACCCGGGATCGTGGGTGGCGCTACCCGTCGTGGCCACAGCACTCGTCATCGCGGGAGGAACGGCCGCGCCGCGCCGGGGGGTCGAAGTGTTGTTGTCGCTCAGTCCCTTTCGTTGGATGGGACGCTGGTCGTACTCCCTGTATCTGTGGCATTGGCCGATCCTGATCATCGCCGCCCAATACGAAGGTCGTCGAACCCTTCCGGTGATCGACAACCTCTTCCTGGCGATGATCGCCTTGGGCTTGTCGATCCTCACCTACTTCTTCGTCGAAAACCCGATCCGCCACGCCCGATTGCTCACGCGCATTCGTTGGACCAGCCTCGGGCTCGGGGCAACCCTCACCGCCTTGTCCATCGGCATCATCACGGTGATCGTGCCCAACGCCACGGCGGTTGGGGCGGCGCGTTCGATTCCCGGGTCCGGCCTGGCCCCGGCGTCACAGGCCGCAGTGCAGAAGGCCGTGTCCGACGCCCGCCTGATCACAAGCGTCCCCGCGGACGTGACGCCGTCGTTGGCGTCGGCACCCAACGACTGGGGGGGCCGGCCCGCTGACGCCAAGGGATGCGAAGCCAAATTGGCGGCGACCTCGGTGCCGGCGTGTGTCTTCGGTGACCCACGGGGCCACCACACCATGGTGCTCTATGGCGACTCGCATGCGCTCATGTGGTTCGAGGCTCTCGACGCAGTGGCCAAACATGCACATTGGCGTCTTGTCGTGCTCGGGAAGGACTGGTGTCACGTGTCGCTCGTGGTGCGGACCAACCCCCCTGGCTTCGGAGTCCCGGGGGGTCGCTACACCCAATGTGACGCCTGGCACCGATTCGCCATCCAGCGGATCAACAAGGTCAACCCGGACCTCTTGATCGTCACCGAGGAGCCCGGCGGCGAGCGGTACCCGACAGGAAAGATCACTCCCGGATTATGGGAGCAAGGCCTGGTCAAGGCGCTCGATGCCATCACATCACCCAAAACACAAAAGGTTGTGCTCGGGAACATTCCCATCACAACTCATATCAACCCGAACTGCCTCGCACGACATGAGCACGACGTGCAGGCGTGCTCGGGCCTCCCGAACTTCTCCCACACAGCCATGAACAACGCCGAGAAGACCGCAGCAAGCGCTTCGGGAGCCCGCTACATCGACGTGATGCCATGGTTCTGCTCGACGACCTGCACAGACATCATCGACGACATCGTCGTGTACAAAGACAGTGACCACATCACCGCCACCTACAGCCGCTACCTTGAGAACGAGCTCTCCCTGGCCCTCGGGTTCGGCCCATTGCCATGATCCGCCTGCTCACTCGTGCCGGGATCGGACCCGCGTCCGACGGTCAGGAGATGCCTCTCGTGAGGACCATACGGACCAGCTCCGTTCGCGATTCGATGCCCAGCTTGGCGAAGACATGATTCAAGTGACCCTCGATGGTGCGCACGCTGACTCCCATCCGTAGGGCGATGGTCCGGTTGGACAGGCCCTCGGCGACGAGCTCAGCGGTCTCTCTCTCCCTCCAGGTGAGGCGAGAAGCGTTCAACAGCTCCTCGTGTCCTTCGTTCCTGGCCCCTCGAGCCGACAACACGGGATCGAGGACTCGGGACCCTCTGCCTGCGGCTCGAACGGCGCCGATGAGCTTGTCTCGGGGCATGGTCTTCAACAAGTACCCGGCAACTCCGGCTTCCCAGGCGTCGCGCACGAGCTCATCCTCATCATGGGCGGACAACATGACCACCCGTACATCGGGATGGGTGGTGATCACCCGACGCGCCACATCGATCCCACTTTCGTCTCGTAGCCCCACATCGACGAGCAAGACGTCAGGCTCCAGTCGTCCGGTCAAGGCGAGTGCCTCAATCCCGTCCCCGGCCTCCCCGACAACAGTGATGTCCCTTGCCGTCTCGAGTACCTGACGAGTCCCGGTACGCACGACGGCATGATCATCGACAACCAACACGCGGAGCACATTGTTAGTGCCCACCTCATCCCATACCGTGGTGTCGACCACGATTCGATGATATCGGTGTGTCGTTGCTACACCGTCGGCCTCTCGCTACAAGGAGCGTTCCCTCGGGCCCCTCTCTTTGTGTCCCGGATCGCCGGATTGCAGGTCTCAGGGCCACACCCGTTCGAGCACAAAGACAAGCAGTGAAACCACCTACGTATGATCTCGGTCTCCCCCGGCGACTTGTCCCTGCCCATCTCCTCTTAGCGACAGCGCGAAGCACCGCCGACCCGTCTCGTTCACGAATGCCAGGAGGAAGGCGCCGGTGAGCCAGCGGAGTATCGGTGCAAGAGCTCAGAAGGCTTGCTCCGCGCCAATTTGCGGATTGGAGCGGCCGGTCCGTGTTCGACTCCCACCCGGACGGCCCCTGGCGAAGTTGCCGAGTCACCGACACTTTCTCGGCCGGAGCCGGACTCGAGCACGTCGACGCTCCTTTCGAGACCCTGGGACATCGAATCCTGGTCGCGGGCATCTCCAGGTTGATCCTCAATACCGCTCCGACGAAGGACGGGCACGTGCGGGTCGGGGCCCAATTCGTCAACCCGACTCTCGCCCGAGCAGTCCTATTTGGAGTCACGACAAGACCGGGACACTCATCTTTCTCTAGGGACAAGGTCCCTGACTCAGGGCTCCTGACCCTGACGTGTACGGCTCTATTCATCCTGAGCCTGTGGGCACCAATTGGTGGCAACGTCAATTCGATGACAGGCCCGATCTACTGGTCCCGTTCCCGGCATACCCTCCGCTGTTGTTGGGCATCCACCTTCCCTTTCAGAAGATGGGCGCTCGGAACGACTATTCCTATGGCGTCGATATCTACGCCTATCCGGTCCAGCAGTTGTTGGCGACCTGGAATGTGCAACGCTGGAGCTATTCCGCCTTTCTCTTTTTCTCCGCGCCAGGGGTTGCGCCGTTCGCCATTGCAAGCTGGTGGCTTGTGGAGAAACGCGCGCTCAGGCTCAAGAGAGTCGACCTCACGCCTCGCAGCGGTGCAGCACACGCCTTATCGCCTTGAACCCCTCGAGCCCCTGTGCCTCTGGTGGTCGCGTTGGGCACCGGCTGGATGCGATGGTCAGCCCGGTGACCGCCGGGTCCCCTCCTCCGCGGCTCCCAGGACCCTCGACCTGCTCGGTTCGGGCGGAGCGCGGGCCAGATCGCCGAGGGACTCCATCTTCGTAGCCGTCCGATATTGGTTACCGGCGCTGGTTGCGACGGTGCTCCTCGCCGCCTGCGGTGCGGCGGCGTCGCCGTCCGCTTCGCACCAGGACCGACCGTCACCGCACACGTCACCCATGCCCTGGTCGGCCTTCCCAGTCAACGCCAGACGCCGGCCGCTGGTCTTCGTGGGACCGCTCGTGGTGGATCCGTCGAGCGGGTTTCGCAACGATGCCGACAAGATCGCCTACATCGAAGGAGCCATCAAAGCTCCAGGCACGTTTCCCCGGGGTCCGGGACAGGTCGACGGGTACCCGATCATCAGCGCCACCGAGGCCTTCGAGAGGCTCACCTTCAGGAAGAAGACTCCGGCGCCAAGCGACGCTCTCGAGGTCACTGCGGTGCGGCTGGGCGCGGCGGTGTTCCAGACAGACCGTGGTCCGCATCGGCTACCGGCTTGGCTCTTCGCCATCCAAAACGTTCGTGATACGGCGAAGGTGTTGGCAGTATCACCCACGAGTATCTTCACGGCGCGGACGACCCTCGATGGTCGTCCCCCGTCTGTGGCCGATGCTCGGCTTGGACCCGACGGTCGCACGCTCACGGTGCAATTCGCCGGCGAGCCGGCGGGAACACGGCCCTGCACCGCTGATTACGACCTGAGCGTGACCGAGTCCAGGACCACCGTCTCTGTCACCGTGCACGAGCACGCGCACGACAGTGAGGTGCCGTGTGCCCAGCCTGCATCCGTGCGGCAAGCGACCACACGACTTGCTGCCCCCCTTGGCGTTCGAGTCGTCTTGGACGGCGCCACCAGCACGGCTGTGGCGGTGACCGGGGCCGACCCGCCGAGCTGACGGGCGGGGTGATAGCCGTTGGACACCAGACCTGGCGAGGCCGTATCGACCACGCCCCGTGCGGCAGCGATGTCGGCTACGCCTATCCCGACGGCGGTCCCCAAGGCGACCAGGGGGCGGCCAACAGGAATCGACGTCGACCGAAATGAGGACGAGTGCCTGCTTACAGGACAACGTCTTGAACCGCCGGTGAAGTCCGGGATTCAGCTACTTGGACGACCTCACCGACCGGCACCGAAGTCTGTTCGACGACGAGCGGGAATCCTTGATCTTCGCCCGACACCTCTTCGAGGTTTCGCCCGGCTGGTTCGGGAAGCAACAAGGTCAACAGGTATCCCCCCACCGACGATCCCCCTGCCACCAGCAACATACCGCGCAGCCCGATGTGCTTCTGGAGCTGGGGAACGAGGAAGACTCCGATGAACGCGCCGAGCTTGCCGATCCCGGCGGCGATGCCATGGCCCGTGGTCCGCATGCTCACGGGGAAGAGCTCTGACGGCAGCACGAACGTGGTGGTGTTGGGTCCAAACTCGATGAAGAAGTAACTCAGTCCGAAGATCAAGAGGAAAGGCGCGACGACGGTCGTCAGAACATGAATCGCACCGAGGGCAGCAAATGCACCGGCCATGACACCAAATCCGAGGAGCTGCAGGCGTCGATGCCCGATCTTGTCCATCTTGGTGAAGGCAAGTAGGTACCCTGGGACGGCGAAGACCATGAACATGCCCAGCGTCCATGCCAGCTTGGCGATCAAAGTGGCATGAGGAGCCACCTCTTTCAAAATTGCCGGCAACGACAGGGTGTTGCCGTAATAGGCGTAGTCAAAGAGAAACCATGACCCGGCAGTGCCGAGAAGGAGCAAGAGGGTGCGGCGATCGGTCAGGAATCGGCCGAGGCCGATCCGCTGCGGTCCGCCCTGGGAGATCGTCATAGGAGCCCGGACAACGCCCTCCGAGAACGCTGCCAACTGACTGGCGGCGCGATTGACCTCTCCTTGGACTCGCGCTTGGAAGCGAGGCGATTCGGGCATCTTCGCCCTCAGGTAGACCACGGCGGCGGCAGGCGCTGCGCCAAGGCCGAGCATCAGGCGCCAGGTGAGGTCGTGGCTTATCCCCGATGCCAGCAGCAACAAGCCGACAAGAGGTCCCACGATGAGCCCCAGGGCCTGCATGGAGAACACGAGGCCCACAAGACGCCCGCGGTCGTCACGATTGGCGTACTCGCTCATGAGCACCGCCGATACGGGATAGTCACCGCCGATACCAAGGCCCAAGATGAAGCGAGCAACGACTAACCACCAAAATCCTGTGGCGAACGCAGAGGTCAGTGCTCCGACGATCATGATGACGGCAACCAACGCATAGACGCTTTTGCGTCCGAGCACATCGGCGATCCGACCGAACACGAGAGCCCCGACGAACGCGGCCAGGATCGTCGAACCCGCCACCCAGCTCGTCTGGGTCGTTGAGAGATGCCATTGGGCCTTGACCAAGACGGCGACCGTGCTGATCACGAAGAGGTCGTAGGCGTCGGTGAAGAAGCCCATGCCCGAGATCACCACCGCCCGTCGGTGGAACCGACTCCTGGGCGCATTGTTCAAGAGGTCGTTGACGGTCGCGGTGGCCGCCAACCCGGTCGGGGGCACTTCCACACCACCCGTCACTGCCCCACCTGAGGGAGTCTGGATTGATCCGGTCACCTGGGGGTTTTCCATCGTTCTCCCTAAGGGTGCTTCTTCGACCTCAGGGGGATCCTTCCAGGAGGAGGTAATTGACGGACCATCCGAAGGTAATCGGAACGTGAACGAATAGTGAACGTTTGGCAAACGACCGCTTTGCCGGTTCTGGGATCAAGGGGTTCCGGTCGGCGCTCCGAAAGCCCCCGTGATCCGAGAGGGCCTCCGAGCCCTGTCTGTCAGGCTGACGTGAGACACCTGCTGTAGCGCACCATCCCACCCAGGGCGAGTCAGGAACACGTAGACCAAATGACCATGACCAATGCATCCTTGGTGGCGCGCGCCCAAAATGGCGAGGTGCGCGACGAC
>DATKQM010000067.1:0-8071 GCA_035532735.1 Acidimicrobiales bacterium
GCCCGCCGTGGCTGTGGGCCCCGAGGGAGGCTGGGATTCCTCGGAAACGGCCTCGGGGTGGCCCCTGGTGGGCCTGGGCCCCAACGTATTGCGGGCCGAGACGGCGGCTGTGGCCGCTGGCCTGCTCCTTTGCGCCCTCCGCGCGGGCTTGCTGGGGCCCGGCCCGGCGCCGTGACGATCGTCGTGTCGAGGCGCCGACACGGAACCGGTTCTTGCAATCACCACGCTGAGTGAGCGAGACTGGCATGGATTATCCGCGCGTGTGCCCAGGCGGTGGGATCAGGCACGGTTGTCATGCTCTCGCGGGGGATCGCACGGGGGCCGTCGGCAGGCACGGGGACGAGCGCAGCGAGGATATGGATTGTCATGGTGAACACGGTGTTGCCCGAAGAGGACGAGCAGGAAGAGTCCGCGCGGGCGGCATACGCCCGAGCCGTCGGTTCTCGTCTGCGGGCCGTCCGCAAGCAGATGCGGCTCTCGCTCCAGGCGGTCGAGGCCATGTCGGACCAGGAGTTCAAGGCGTCGGTGTTGGGCGCCTACGAACGAGGCGAGCGCGCCATCTCGGTGCCGAGGCTGCAGCGTCTGGCCAAGCTCTACGACGTTCCCGTGGACCAGCTCCTGCCTCAGGACGACGACGCCACGCGCTGGGGGCCCAACGGTGAGGGGAACGGCAACGGTGGTGAGAGCCCCGGTCGGGCACGACGCCAGCTCCGACCTTGGGACGGCCACGACAAGGTCACGATCGATCTCACGAAACTGAACTCGGTGAGTGGGCCCGAGCGCGACCTGCTCCGCCGGTTCCTCTCGATGATCCAGGTCCAGCGCCAGGACTTCAACGGGCGGATGATCACGATTCGAGCCGAAGACCTGCGGGCGATCGCCTGTCTCTTCGGGGTCACCCCCGACGCCATGAGCCGGCGCCTCGACGAACTGGGCCTGCGCGTCATCGCCTGACGCCCCGTTTCCCCGCCTGACGTACACGCCGCCGCGGTCGATTCGCGAAGAGCACCGGATAGCATGACGAGGCACGGTGCGATACGGAGCGTCGGGCCCTGGAGATGCGGTGAGCGAACAGATCCGGTGGATGAGCACCAAAGAGGCGGCCGAGCACCTCGGCGTGACCTTGCGTAGCCTCTACCGATTCATCGACGAGGGAGGGCTGGCCGCTTTCAAGTTCGGGCGGGTCATCCGGCTCAAGGCCGATGATGTCGACGCCTTCATCGAGAATTGTCGGATCGCTCCAGGCAGCCTCGAACACCTCTATCCCGAAGTGAAGGGCTCGAGCGCAGTGCCCGGCCGTGCCGAGACCCTGTAGGAGACGGGCGCAGGGTCGGTGAGCGGGACCTCTGATTGTCTGTTCTGCCGGATCGTCGCCGGTGAGATCCCTGCCGAGATCGTCCACAGCTCCGACCTTGCCGTAGCCTTTCGCGACCTCAACCCTCAGGCCCCCGTGCACGTGCTCGTGGTGCCCCGCCGGCACATCGACCACGCGGGTGTCCTCGAGCCCGACGACCGCCAAGCGCTGGCCGGGGTGTTCGAGGCGGCCCGCCGGGTGGCCGAGGAACAAGGGTTGGCCGAACGCGGATATCGCCTCGTGTTCAATGTGGGTGAGGACGCCTCGAATTCCGTGCCCCATCTCCATCTCCACGTCCTCGGGGGCCGTCGCCTGGCATGGCCCCCGGGGTGATTGGTTGGGGGACCGCTATCTCGTCGCCCCGGGCGTGACCGGGACACCCGGCGGCGGCGGGCCGACCTACTGGTAGCCTCGGGAGCGAGAGCCAGTGTCGTCGACCCAGGTCAAGATCCTCGTCCCCGGAAACCACCTCATGGTCGGTCTCCTCGGACAGAGAGACGAACTGCTGCGCCTGATCGAAGAGTCCTTCGAGGGATCTCACATCGTGGTGCAGGGCAACGAGATCACCATCGACGGCGAGGGCGCCGAGCGGGTGGGTCGGCTGTTCGACGAGCTCGTCACGCTGCTCGAGCAGGGCCAGCGTCTCGACGCCGCTGACGTGGGCCGGACCATCACCATGGTCAAGGACGATGTGAGCCCGGCCGAGGTGCTCACCACCGAGCTGCTGCGTTCGGCCCGGGGTCGCACCGTCCGACCCAAGACCGCCGGCCAGAAGCGCTACGCCGACGCCATCGCCACCCATGTGGTCACCTTCGGCATCGGCCCGGCGGGCACGGGGAAGTCGTATCTGGCCGTGGCCCTTGCGGTCCAAGCGCTCCAGGCGCGCGACGCGGACCGGATCATCCTCACCCGACCCGCCGTCGAGGCGGGGGAGCGCCTCGGGTTCCTGCCTGGCGACATCATGGCGAAGGTCGACCCCTATCTTCGCCCGCTCTATGACGCCCTCTACGACCTCCTCGGACCCGAGGGTGCGCAGCGTCTTCTCGAGCGCGGCACCATCGAGGTCGCCCCTCTGGCGTTCATGCGGGGCCGGACGCTCAACCGCAGCTTCATCATCCTCGACGAAGCCCAGAACACTACGCCCGAACAGATGAAGATGTTCTTGACGCGCATCGGGTTCGGATCGAAAGTGGTCGTCACCGGTGACGTCACGCAGATCGACGTGCCGGGGGGACGCTCGGGGCTCCCCGGCCTCGAAGCAGTGCTGGGATCGGTGCCGGGACTGGCCTTCGTGCACCTGACCCAACGCGACGTGGTGCGGGCCCGCATCGTGGCCGACATCGTCGCCGCCTACGAGCGTGTCGACGAGGCCAACGGTTCGGGGCCTGGTGAGGTCAGTCGGACCAATCGCTCCGGTGGCGGTGGTGCGCAGCGCGCCACGCGCGCCGAGAAGGTCGCACAAGCCGAGAAGGACGCACAAGCCGAGAAGGACGCGCCCCCCCATGGCGGTTGACGTCTTCGCCGCCGACGAGCAGTCCGAAACCGAGATCGACATCATGCGGTGGGTGAAGCTGGCACGCGACGTGCTCGGCGCACAGGGTGTCAAAGAGGACGTCGAGGTGTCGCTGCTCTTCGTGGACGAGCCCACCATCGCCGATCTCCACGAGAGGTTCCTGGGCGAGCCCGGCCCCACTGACGTGCTCGCCTTTCCCATCGACGAGGAGCCCGAGCTCGGGGGGCGGTCGCCCGATGAGGGCGGTACCGGGCCCGGCGGAGGCTTGCCGAGCGACGAGTTCGACGTGCCGACACTGCTCGGCGACGTCTTGGTCTGTCCGTCGGTGGCGGCGCGCAACGCCATCGAGCACGGCGTGAGCCTCGAGGACGAAGTGGCCCTGTTGGTGGTGCACGGCTTGTTGCACCTCCTCGGGATGGACCACGGAGAAGACGAAGAGGCAGAGACCATGGAGCGCCGCGAGCGGGAGCTGTTGGCCCGCTTCCACCGGGCTGCGTCGTAGTAGGGACATCGTGTCCTCGGCTGTGTTCGCGTCCGAGCACTTCGGGACCACCGACCTCATCCTGGTGGGGGTGGTGGTGGTGCTGCTCGTCGGCTCCGCCCTCCTCGCGCTGGCAGAGACCGCGCTGTCTCGTACCAGCAAGGCCAAGGCTCTGTCACTGCGTGACGAGCGCCGTCGAGGGTCGGGCCGGCTCGTGCGCCTGATCGAGAGCCCCCAGGCGTTTCTCAACCCGATCCTGCTGCTGGTGCTGATCTGCCAACTGGTCACAGGAACCCTCGTGGGCATCTTGGCGGAGCGGTTCTTCGGCGCGCTCGGGGTCTTGGTCGCCACCTTCTTCGAGGTCGTGGTGATCTTCGTACTGGCGGAGGCCCTGCCCAAGAACTGGGCCGTCTACAACCCCGAGCGCTCTGCGCTGTTCGTGTCCCCGATCATCTCCGCCCTGGTGGGATTCCCCCCGGTGCGGATGCTCTCCACGGGCCTCAACGGCCTCGCCAACCTCCTCATGCGCCCCCGCCACCGGGAGTCGCGGGGGATGCGCGAGTCCGAGCTGTTGGCCATGGCAGACGTGGCCATGGAAGAGGAGGTCATCGAAACCCAAGAGCGTGAGCTCATCCACTCCATCATCGGGTTCGGCGACACCATCGTCCGCGAGGTCATGGTGCCGCGCCCCGACATGCGTACCGTCGAGGCCGACGTGGCGGTGTCCAAGGCCCTCGACATAGCCATCGAGGCGGGCTTCTCGCGCCTGCCGGTCCACGCCGGCAACCTCGACGACGTGGTGGGGATCGCCTTCACCAAGGACCTCATCCGAGCCGAGCGCGAGGGGCACGGCGGCCGGTCCGTGCGTGACTTCGTGCGCCTCGCGCACTTCGTGCCCGAGACCAAGCGTGTGTCGCGACTGATGCGCGAGATGCAAGAGCGGAAATTCCACCTGACCATCGCCGTCGACGAATACGGCGGCACGGCCGGACTGGTCACCCTCGAGGACCTCATCGAGGAGTTGGTCGGTGAGATCGTCGACGAGTATGACGTCGAAGAACCACCTGTCCAGGCCCTGGCCGGGGGCGAGGTGTCGGTGACGGCCCGGTTCCCCGTGGACGAGCTCAACGAGCTCATCCACTCCGAGCTACCCGAAGGCGACTGGGACACCGTCGGCGGCTTGTTGTTCAACGTCCTGGGCCGGGTCCCGGTCGAGGGGGAGTCCGTCGACGTCGACGGCGTCCGGCTCGTCGCCGAGACGGTCCAGGGACACCGCATCGGCCGGATTCGCATCTCGCCGTTGCAGGCGCCGGGCCCGCATGGCACCGAGCCCGCCGCACCGCAGCACAGGGAATGAGCAACCCGGTGACCGAGGGCGCCGAGCCCGTCAGTGGACAAGCCGAGCCCGTCAGTGGACAAGCCGGGCCCGTCAATGGACAGGACGTCCCCGCCGGGCTCCGGTCGGGATTCGTGACCGTGGTTGGCCGACCCAATGTCGGCAAGTCGACCCTCGTCAACCGCATCCTGGGTACGAAAGTCACGATCACCTCACCCCGGCCCAACACCACGCGCCGGGCCGTGCGCGGTGTGTTGCACCGACCCGGGCTCCAGGCGGTGTTCGTGGACACCCCGGGACTGCATCGACCCCGCACCGCCCTCGGGACACGACTCAACGAGCAGGTGACCGAAGCACTCGACGACATCGACGTGGTCGTCCCCGTGCTCGACGCCACCGGCCCCATCGGGCCCGGTGACCGGTTCGTCCTCGAGCGAGCCGCGGCGACGTGCAAAGGACAGGCCGCGTCGGGTGCGACCGGGCCGCTCTCGCGTGTGCTCGTCGTGGTCAACAAGGTCGATCGCGCCACCAAGGCACAGATCCTCGAACGCCTCGACGGTGCCCATCGGGTCCTCGAGGGCGAAGGTGCCGATGGCGGGGTCGAGTACTTCCCGGTCTCCGCCACCTCGGGCCAGGGCATCGACGCTCTCGTCGACGCCGTGATGGCACGCCTGCCTCCGGGGCCGCCCTATTTCCCCGAGGGCATGGTGACCGATGTGCCCGAAGCCTTCTGGGTGGCCGAGCTCGTACGTGAGCAGCTCCTGGCGCATGTCCGCGAGGAGCTTCCCCATTCGATCGCGTGTCGGGTCACGGAGTGGGAATGGCCGCGTGTGAGCATCGAGATCATCGTCGAGCGCGAGTCCCAGAAGGGCATGGTGATCGGCAAAGGCGGTGCCATGCTCAAAGATGTCGGGACCGCCGTGCGCGCCCAATTGCCGCTGGGTGCCTTCGTCGAGTTGCGGGTACGGGTCGAGAAGCACTGGCAGCAACGCCCCGACATGATCGAACGCCTCGGGTACTGAGCTCCGGGTCTTCGACGTTGCTCTTGTCCTCGTTAGAGCTCCGGAGAGGAGCCCCGGCCTGACGGCGAGCCGGGGGCGTCGCCGGCGTCTCGGGCGATGCCCTCGAGAAAAGCGACGACTTCATCGTGGTCGACGGTGCGTCGCATGGGCGGCAGGCCCGCCAGGAGGTCGTGTCGGTAGGTGGCGGTGGCGAGGCGCGAGTCGAGGACGGCCACCACCCCTTGGTCGGTGGAGGACCGGATGAGCCGTCCCGCCCCCTGGGCCAACAAGGTCGCGGCGCGGGGGATGTCGACGGTGCGGAACGCCGCCGCCCCGGCACGGTCGCGCCGGGCCTGGAGCAATGGGTCGTCGGGCCTGGAGAAGGGGAGGCGGTCGAGGGTCACGAGCGAGAGGGTTGGCCCCGGGACGTCGACGCCCTGCCAGAACGACATGGTGGCGAACAGACACGAGGCGTGGTCCGAGGAGAAGGCGTCGAGAAGCTTCGCCTTGGGCTTGTCGCCCTGGGCGAGCACCTCGAACGGCAAGGTGAGGCGCAGCGCGTCGGCGGCGTCGTGCATGGCGCGCCAGCTCGTGAACAGCGCCAGGGTGCGACCACCCGCGGCGGCGATGAGCGAGCCCAGCTCGACATGGAGTGCCTCGCGGGCGCCGGGCCGGCGGGGGTCGGGGAGATGCTTGGCGCAGTAGAGCAGGGCGCAGGTCTCGAACGGGAAGGGGCTGCCAACCTCCAGATGGTCGGTGGTCTTCGTGGGGAGCCCGAGCCGTGACTCGAGCTGGGGTGGCACCGTCGCCGAGGTGAGCACGGCTGTGACGTTGGGCCACAGCCGCTGGCCGAGCAGGGGGCCGATGTCGATCGGGGCCACCCGCAAGGTGGGGGTCCGACCCGAGGGACCGGCGGCCTCGACCCAGGCCACCTGGCCGGCACCGAGGCCGATGACCCTCGACAACTCTTCTCCGAGGTGCCCGACGTTCAACAGGGCGCGATTGCGCCTGGCGGTGTCGTCCTCTCCGGTGTCTCTCGCGCCAGGGCCACCGCCACCTCCGAGACGGGCGGCACCGGGCCCCGACGACTCGGCGCTGGCCCGACGCAGCGCCCCGTTGAGGGCGCCGAGCCGTCCCCCCGCCAGTTCGAGCACCGCCGCCAGCTCCTGGGACTCCGGAGCGGGGTCGGTCGATCCCTCGGTCAGGACGCGCCGGCCCACCAGTGCGCTCAGCATCGCCTCCAGTCGGTCGGCCACCTCCGCCACGCCGTCGACGACGCGCCCGTCGTCGGCGCTCACGAGACCGCGCGTGGCCTGGGACACCGCCCGGAGGCGACCGGGCGTGATCTCGACGCCGAGCGCCTCGGTCATGACGTCCTCGACGGCGTGGGCTTCGTCGAGGATGACGATGTCGTGCGCGGGCAGGACGGCGCCGTCGCTGGCGACGTGGGTGGCGTACAAGTGGGTGTTCACCACGACGATGTCGGCCGCGGCGGCGCGCTCGCGGGCCTTCTCGGCGAAGCAGATCGTCCCCGATGGACACTTGTAGGCCCCTGGACACTCGCGCGCCGAGACCGACACCGCCGCCCAGGCGCGAGGGTTGGGCTCGAACTCGAGCTCGGCGCGATCGCCGGTGGCCGATGTTTCGGCCCAGGCGATGAGCCGGCGGAGCTGGCCACCGAGCCGACTGATGTCGATCGTCTCCGGAGCGCGACCCGCTCCGGCCCCGTCCGCCGCCGCGTCGTCATGGAACAGGGCCATGCTCGACACGCCGGCCTCCTCGGCGCCGCCGACTTCGGTGGCCCGCTGGCGACAGAGGTAGTTCGACCGGCCTTTCAACACCGCGAACTGCACCGTCTTGCGGGCCGCCAGCGCCTCCGACAGCAGCGGAAGGTCCTTGGTGGCGAGCTGATCCTGAAGGGCCCGGGTGGCGGTGGCCACCACGACGGAGCGACCCGACAACACCGCCGGGACGAGATAGGCGAGGGACTTCCCCGTACCCGTGCCCGCGCCCACCACCAGGTGGCGCTGGTCGTCGATGGCGCGTCCGACCGCCTCGGCCATGGCCAGCTGGCCGGGCCGGTCCTCTCCGCCACCGGGGAGGGCGGCGGTCACCGAGGTCAGCACCTCGGCGACATCGGGGGGGCCTGGCACCGATCCGACGGTAGCGGAGCGGGGGTGTGAAAAACGCGTGAACGACCCCGAAATGGGCACCCAATCCCCGCCCCGCTCGGTACCATGGGCGGACCAGAGAAAGGAGGTGGTCCAACTGAGTGGATATCAACTAGGGACCCTGGAGGTGGCTGGCCGCTGAGGCGGCTCGCTGGACCACCTGGCGAATTCCAGCCAGTTACCCGCTGAGCACCCCGGTCGGGAAGTCGTCCCAC
>DATKQM010000068.1:0-88002 GCA_035532735.1 Acidimicrobiales bacterium
GCCTCGTCGGACACGGCGCAAGCCCAACGGTTGACATGGGCCGTGCCGGTCAACCAGCATCACGGTCGGCCGGCACGAATGGGGACGAGGTGGTCCCATGCTCGTGGCGGAAGGGTGGTCCCTTCCTTGTGGCGGGTGACAATTCGACCTAGCAATTGCAAGCTCAGTCATGGGTCATGAGGAGACGATCGAGTCCGACGCGATCGAAGGGCCACTGGCTTCGCGAGATGGCTTGCCCGGAGGTGGATCTGCCACCTTGCACTTCGCAAGGGTCGGGATTCCCATAGTCGTATCGGGCGAGGTGGCCGATCTCATGATCAGAGGAGGCAGCTACCCGATAGTGACCGTTTCACTTTTCGCATTGGGAATTGCGGGGCTTGCCTGCGTCCATGGCAGTTGTGCGTCGAGATCCAGACGTCGCCCCGCCGGCGAGAACGAAGGCAGGTAACGACCCCCCAGAGGTGGGGCCGTGCCGTGGGGTCCTTGTCTTGAGAGTGGGCTCCGTGGGATCGGCACTTTGAACAGACTTGTAGAGCGACGCCTGGGCCCCCTCACCCGCCGGCCCGCCGGAGGGGCCATCGGGCTGTGAACGCTCGCCATCGTTGGCCTTCAGGTGTCGCCACCCGCCGCCGATAAGGGAGGTGATGGAGACTGCGCCGTCGGGAAAATCGCTGGACGCGGCTCGGGCCGGGGACGAGTGGGCCACCACGTGTCTCTTTCGCGAGTCAAACCCGGCGTTGCTTCGGTTCCTTCGCCATCACGCTCCCGACGTCGCAGAAGACCTTTTGGCAGAGACCTGGCTGGCGGCGGCGAGGCAGCTTCCGAAGTTCCAGGGCGACGCCGATGACTTCCGGGCGTGGCTCTTCACCGTGGCACGTCGTCGCGTTGCTGATCACTATCGTCGCCGGCACCGCCGACCGCGCTTGGTAGAGCTCGAGGCGCAGACCCTCCCACCGGCCGGGGACCGGCCAGAAGAGTCCTCGCTCGATGCGCTGTCAGCGCAGAGTGCCATCGAGGCCCTGGTACGGGATCTCCCTCCTGACCAGGCAGAAGTCGTCCTGCTCCGGGTTGTGGCCGATCTGAGTGTCGACCAGGTGGCCGACATCATGGGGCGGAGCCCTGGATCGGTCCGGGTGCTCCAGCACCGCGCCCTCCGGCACCTAGAAACCCGCTGGACGAGGGACGCTGTAACGCAGTAGCGGGCCCGAACGATGTCAGGGGGGAGATGAGCCCTGACCCCTTCGACGACAGAACCGCTGATGCGTTCCTGGCCGGGGAGATTGCCCCCCGCAACGCCCCACTCGGTTATCAGCGCGCCGCCGATTTGATCTCCGCCGCCAGGTCGCCGGCATCAACGAGCGAGCTGGCCGCTGAGGACCAGGTCGTGGCGGCCCTCCTCGCCCAAGTTCGGGCCGCTCGTCCCCTGAAGGCGATTCCGAGAAGGCACACCTTAGGGAAGATCCTCACCGTGAAGATGGCGGTTCTCGCCACTGTCATCTTCGGCGGTGGCGTGGCGGTCGCCGCCACGGGTGAGATACCGGCCCACGTCCGGTCTGCAATCTCTGCCGGTCTCGCCGCCGTGGGATTGACCCCCTCGCACAACGGCAATCCCGCTGGCACGCCCGCGCCTTCTTCCGGTCCCAGCCTCACGACGACGAGCACGCCCGGCAATGCGGCAGCAAACACCAATACCGGGGGGCACTGCGCAGCGATCACGATCAACTCCGGCTCGACTGCGACGGGCGTTGGTGGCACGACCACCCTGCCTCCGTCGTCGACGTCATCGTGTAGCAACCCGGCGGCGTCTGCCGGCATTCCTGCTACGCCCGCGGGCACTCCCGGATCGAATGCTTCTGCGCCGGACGGCAACTCGAACGGTGCCGGAGGTGTTGCACCCTCTCCGACGACAACATCGCCGCCCAAGTACACCACACATGGTCCACCTGCTGGTACCCCCAATGGTCCGCCCACTACGGCGATCACTTCGACCACCACCTCCACGTCCCCGACCAGTGGGAACAACGGGAACGGGAACAACAATGGGAAGGGAGTTGGGAACGGGAAGGGCAACAGCAGCGGGAAATCCGCGACCCATCGACCCGGCTCTTCGGTCGCGAACGGGACCGAAGAATCGGCATGAGCACACCTCACGCTCCGGTGCCCGGCCTCGGCCGGAAATGGGCGGGGGCCGTCCGTATCCGGATGAGTCGGCAATCACACGATGCCGGATACACGCTGATCGAAGTAGTCGTATCCTTAGGTCTTCTGGCCATCACGCTCCTCCCTCTGGCGAGCGTGTTCTACGGAGCCGAGTCGGCGAACTCGGCGAATCGTGAGTACGGCGACGCCATCGCCATCGCGAACGGCCAGCTGGCCCAGGCCGGAGGCGTGACATACGCGAACCTAGGCTTCTTCGTATCCCAGTCCCCGCCATCGTCGTACAACGGGCAGCCCACCGTGATACTCGGGTCGGACCCACCGGCGGGAGAGTCCCCCCAGATTCCGCTGAAAAGCACCCCGCAGCAAGTTGGGTCCATCGTGTACACGGCGAAGAACTACGTGGTGTGGGTGGCCGGATCAGGCGGAGACAGCTGCGCCTACAAAGAAGTGTATGCCGTGGTGTCGTGGAACGAGCGTGGTCAAACGGCTCAGGTCAGCCAATCGAGCCTCGTGTATCCAGGGGGCCTCGGCACGTACACGGGGTCGCATTGCGTGAACTTTCTCGTGTCGACGACTCTGGGGTCGACATCGGCTTCTGTGGCCTCAGGTGGTTTTCCCGGCTGTGTCTTCGGGATGGCCGTGTCGGGGACGAACATCGCGGCGGGCACGACGGTGGTGTCGGTGTCGGGCAACTACCTGATTCTTTCCCAAGCTGCCACCGGCACGGGCAGCACAACACTCACGTGCGGCGCGGGGAGCTCGGGCACCGACGCCACCCCGGACAACGTCACGGGGCTGGCCGTCACCGTTCCCGCTGATCCGGCCGGTGAGAGCCAGCTCAATCTCAGCTGGACGGCACCCCTCGACACGCCCGGGTATTTCGTCGCCGAGTGGGCGCCCGATCCCGGCGGCCAGGGCCACTTGGCGTTTCCCGACACCACGGGGAGCTCTTCTGCCTGGGCACCCACGGGGTCATCGACGAGCGGCTCCATTCTCGCCACGGCCACGACGTTCACCGTGACGGGCCTGGCACCGAGCACCGCTTACTGGTTCGAGATCGTGGCTTTCTCCTCGGGTGGGGATCAGTGGGCCATTTCGCAGACCTGGGTCACGGGCACGACCCTGACCCCGCCACCCCAGCCGTGCACGCTCAACACCCTGACGGTCAGTCAAGCCGGACAGTCCTCCGGCCAGGCCACTGTGGCCAAGTTCAGTGGTGACCTGATGCAGCCGATCACGATGACGGTGACGTACTCCGGTACCTGCACGGCAGGTTCCGACGTGGTGACGGTCGCAGCCACATCGAGCGGCGCCGATCCGGGCTCCCCCTACACACTCTCGTGGGGAGCGAACCAGTACACCTACAACCTTCCCACCGGCTTGTGTCCCGTCGGGACCGGTTTCATCACCGGCACGCACACCTACACGGTCTGGCACAACGGCTCGGTCACGAGCCTGACCGCCCAGGTGTCGTTCACACAGGACAAGAAGGGGACGCCGGCATGCTGAACGTCGTACGTCGCTCCCTCGCCCGAGCTCGACGTTGCCATGGCAACGAGGCGGGCATGACCCTCGTCGAGCTCTTGGTGGCGTCGGGGCTCTCCCTCGTGATCATGACGATGCTGACCACCATGCTGACGGTGTACGCCAAGGCGGACACCGCTACCGTCAACAACGCAAACGCGGCCGCCAATGTCCGGCTCGCCCTGCTGGCCCTTCAGCACGACATCCAGTCGGCGAATCCGTTGGGGACGCTGTCGACGGTGGCAGCCTACAACGACAAGCTCCAGCTCACCATCCAGCCCTCGGGTCAACTCATTACGTGGCAATACAGCTATACGAGCGTCAACTGCCCGGGAACCTCGTCGACCTGGTGTGGGACGCTGACACGCCAGGCCGGTTCGAACACCCCTGTGACGGAGCTCACCGCGGTCACAAACGGCGACCCATCGAACGGCGGTCTGTCGGTCTTCAGCTATTACGACCACTGCGCCATCAACCAAGTCACCGAGCCCCAAGCCACGCCGGCCAGTGTCAGCGCTTCCACCACTGTGGTGCAGATCACCCTATCGGTGGCGAATCTCAACTCTGCGCCATACGGCACGACCACCCGGGTCAACCTCATGAACCAACCGCCAGGAGCAAGCCGATGTGGCTGACAATGTCACCGGAGGCATCCTGCCGACAGCGAGGAGCCGGCGAAGCAGGTCAGACCCTTCCCATCGTCATGGCCATCGTGCTCGTCGTCGTGCTCCTGAGTGTGGCGTTGTTCACGCGAATCAACGGCGACTTCAGCAATACCAATCTTGAGGCCAAGATTCAGCAGGCGCGTGCACTCGCACAGTCGGGAGTGGCCGACGCATTGTTCCAGATCGACCAGCAGGGAGCGTCGCCGTCCTCGTTCTGCAACGAACCCAACAGCGGTGGCAAATGCAGCTTGAGCAGCGTCCCGAGCGCTCCGGGGACCGTCTACACGGCCCGATATGACCCATCCTCAGGCGCCTACACGGTGCTGTCGCAAGGTACCGTCCGCAACATTTCCTACGCGGTGCAAACGACGGTGAAGCAAACTCCGATTCTGCTGAACGCCGTTTACGGGGGGGCTTTCGTGACCTTCGACGGAAAATCGACGACCAGTTTGACCGTGACTGATCCGTACGGGAACGCGGTCGCGGGTGCCACTGCCGCCATCGCCGTCGGCCCCGGAGGAACTCTCACGTGCAACGGACCCGCTGATCCCAACGCCACGTATGTCAACTATGGCGGATCAATCTCGAAGTGCACCCCATATGTGAACCTTGGGCCCATCTACGCACCACAACAACCGTCACAGGCATGTCCTTCTCCACCCAACCCCTACGGCGCCCCACCCACTCCTTGTCTTCCGTCGACGGCCGCGGCCTGTACGAGCATGAGTCCCGCGGTGACCGGTTCCGACGCTTCGGGCTACACTGTGACCGGTCCGGCCACCCTCGAACCTGGCAACTATGTCTGTCGTGGTGGATTGACTATGACCGGAACCGTCAACATCGACTACGCCCAAAGTCCGCAACAGAACGGTGGACGGGTCGAGATTTACGTGTTCCCGCCGGTGGGCTCGATGACGTCGCCGAACGTCAATTTCGCCGGCTCGACGGTCAACGCCTGTGAACCTCCACTCGGATCCGGCTCAGGCACGTGCAAGGGTGGGCTCGTCGGTGATCCAACGGACCTCGAGATCTACGCCTGGGGAAGTGGCACCGCTGGACTGGGGGCGTCGCAGGTGAACGCGGTCTTCTGGGGACCCGGGATGAATCTCACACTCAACGGCACTTCCAGCAACCTGACTTGGACCGGCGGTCTCATCCTGGGTGGCATCACAGCCAACGGCCATCCCAGTTTCAATCTCAACTTCGACCAACGGCTACAAAGCGAGTTCCAACAGGCGAGCTGGCAAATCTCCAACTATTTGCAGACCACTCCCGGGTTCTCGATCCCCTAGGCGCAATGACTCCGTATGCCTGGGCCAAGCCGGGCTCGAACATATCGACCACTACCTGCGGTTGTGGCCCCGTCCACTGACTGCACCACGGAGGACTTGCACATGTCTGACGCTCGGAACCCCGATTGCGATTTCAATGTACCAACCTGGCAGAGCGGGAAGAGGTGATGAGATGGTGCTCAGGCGCTTGTCGCGTCAAGAGACTCGGAGAGTTGCCGAGCTTCAGTTGCAGATCAAGATGATCAATGTGGAGATCCTGGGGTCGTCGAAGTCACGCGCTATCAGCGAGTTACGCTCGATGCGCGAAGAAGCTCAGGCGGAACTTGACTCCATCGCAGAGGGGTCGCCGGACCCCTCATCGCCCTTGGTTCCTTGAACAGCTGATCGACAGCCGCCGCCAATACTCGCAGGCGTATATACGTGGCCAACTGACTCCGCCCGCTATCGGATCATGGACCGCCGGAGGCGCTTCCTTCGGCGCCAGACGTGCACTGCGAGGTAGACGACCAGGACGATCCCGGAGTCGAGGTGCCACCTGTAGAAGGGCTTGGGGAGCGGCAGCTGTGTAGGTGCGCCGCGGCTCCAGTCCAGGATCCCCGATGCGAGCACGTTCAGGGTGATGAAGAGGAGCAGGAGGTCCGAGACAGCGAGGCGGATCCTCCGTTCAGCGAAAGCCTGCGCCCGGAGTATCTGCTTACCCATACGAACGAGGGTTCGGCGGCGCTGGGCCAGGTGTACGACCACCATCCCGACGAACACGAGGCCGACGTCGGTGTGGAGGGCGACCCGCACGTGTAGTAGCTGCAGCCTGCCGAGCGCGGCGGCGGCCGAGAACAGAAGACCGAGATGGACCGCGAATCGGGATCGGGCGCCCCACGCGGTCCGGCGGTCAGCGGGCCGTTCGAGCAACGCCCCGGCCTGGGGCTTGAGCGGCGCGTCAACCATCTGACACCCGAAGGCGCCCATGTTGCGCCTGGGCCATCTCGTTACTCATGACGAAGAGATCGGGCGGCATCTCGGTGTTGCGTCACTCGATGGCTTGGTGCGCCATCGCCGCGGGCTCGCGGCCAGCGAGGAGCCATCCGACGACCGCCGCGAAGGCCGGCATGGCGAAGAGGAGGAGGAGGAGATCCGCCACGGGAACGTTTGCGAGCGCGGCGATCCCGCCGTTCAACGAGTTGCTTCGCAGCCACCCGATCATGCCGATGTAACCGCCCACCACCCCGAGGAGTGCACCGAGAAATCCGAGCGCGCCAGCCGTGACGGCAGTCAGCGTGCGCCGTGTGTGACTGGACGCACCGGTCGCCGCCAGCGTGCGGAGATCGCTGGCCGTCTCGCTTCGCACGAGGCCGACCGACATCCCGAGCACGCCGAGGGCGATGACGATCCCGAGAATCGTGGCCCAAGTGATCACGGCGAACGAGGAGGGCTGATCGTTCTTCGCCTCGACGGAGAGCTGGGACGTCGACGCCGTGAGCTCTGCGCTGCTGATCTGGGCCGCAGCGAAGGGCTGCGTTCCCTGGACCAACCAGTCCGTCGTGCTCGCCGTGATATGGAACTCCTTCATCGCGTGCTCGGTGATCACCGTATTCGGCGCCGACGTCCCGCTTGGTAGTTCCCCGACCTCTTGGATCACCGGGTGCGCGAGACAGCCCGCGGCGGCCGTACAGCTCGGGGACGGTCCGCCACCCGGGCCACCCGGACCACCGGGAGCGCCCGGAGCGCTCGCGGACTTGCCACCCATCGTGTAGTTGAAGACGAGGCCCGAGACGCCCGAGAGCCCTGGACGTGAGCTCAAGATGTCTGCATTCGGGTCGATCTCTGCGGTCGTGATACCGAACGCCCGCAGCAGCTGCGGCGTCGCCACATAGATCATTCCGTTCCAGCTGCGTCCCCCCTGGGTTCCGTTCAGCCCTGCATTCGGCGACTCGAGCGCGATGAGCTGGGCCCCGAGGCCCTTTGCGATCTGCTGGGCGCTGGAGCCGAGCTGAGCAGGAGTTGCGGTCTCGACTGGAACATTCTTGACCGGAACCAATTGACCTCTGGCGTTGCGCTCCACAATCTGCTGGCCTTGCGGCGGGAAGCTGGAGTGGAGGGCGAGCTGATTCGAAGCGAGGTTCGGACCCGCGTAGTCGAGGACGTTGCCGTACCGGGACGCGGCGGCCAGCATCACGATGACTGCGATGAGCACCCCGAGGCTGATCGCGGCCAGTGCCGAGCCCGAGCGCGCCCGATACCTGGCGAGATCGCGTAGCGCCAGTCGGGTCGCTATCGGCGTGCGATGGCCAAGGCGCGCCGTCAACGACAGAAAGAACGGCGCGAGCAGGATCAGGCCGGGGATGAGAAGGACGAGCCCGAAGAGGAGTTCGGGTGCACCACCGCTCCCGTTGCCGTGATTCGTGCCACCGGAGTATCCGAGCAACAGGAAGGCGAGCACGAGAAAGACGATGCCAGGGACCGCGGAACGGTGGATCTGGCGGGGTGGTGCCGGTCGGCCCGACAACGCTTGGACGATCGGCACCTTGGTGATGGCCCGCGCTGGCCGGGACGCCGCGAAGTACGCCGCGACGACTGCAAGCACCATGGCGGCCGCGACCACGGTCCACGAGAGGGCGAGCACCCCGATGACATGGTGCGAGCTCTGCTCGAGACTCGGACGGTAGGCGAGCCAGGCGAGGAACCCGAGGACGAAGCCGAGGATCGCACCCACGACACCGACGACCATGCCGTTGGCGCTGATGACAAGACGGACGTGGCGGTCGGTCGCGCCCGTCGATTCGAGCATCCCGATCGACCGCAGGCGCCGCTGTGCCAGCACCGTGAAACCGCCGATCGACACGAGCGCGATGAGCAGCATGCCGAGGACGAGGGCAGCGAGCGAGATCGTCTCGGGGTTGAACGGGTTCGACCGCGCCACCGATGCAGGGGTCTGCGCGTGGTTGCCGATCGAGCTCAGCGCGACGCCCGGCGCGTCGAACAACGCCGTGACTCCCGTGGGATGCGCCACCTGCCCAGGTGCGACGAGCGCGAACTCGTCGAGGAGGCTTTGAGGGTTCTCCACGATTCCCACAACCTGGCGCTCGACGCCACCGACTCGCCATGCGTCCCCCACCCCCAGGTGGAACGCCGACGCGACGCCGCTCGTCACCGCGACCTGGCCGGTACCCGACGGGTAGTGCCCCGAGACGAGTGAGAGCATCGGACCGCTGAAGGACCCGAGCGGGTCTTGCCCACGTATCTGATAGGTGTTGATCGATCCCGGGATCGACTGCGTCTCGTTCTGGATCAGTTCGACACGGCCGAACCGGTGCTCGAGGCTCGCCGTGACGCTTGCCGCGTGTGCGTCGTAGGTGGTGAAGGACACGGAGTCCTTCGCCGTGCCGAAGCCGAAGTTCGCCGGTTGCGGGTCGTTGGTCGCGACGGCCGAGCCCACGATCGTCGCTCCGACCGCGACCGTGATGAGGGCGAGGATCAGGAGCTGCTGACGCCACTCGCGCCGAAAAAGGCGCCACGCCCAGCGGACGACGGCACGACGGGCCGGCGCGCCGCCGTTGACGCCCCAGGCAGTGGCGGGCGGTGCGAGGACGGCAGTGCTCATCGTGACTCCTTCAGGCCTTCGTGCCGCGCCATCCCGTTGCCGCCCGGCGACGGGCTGAGCGAATCGGGAGCGTCGGGTACGACGTGGTCGACCATATGGCCGTCGCGAAGGAATATGACCCGGTCGGCCCACGACGCGAGGTGCGCGTCGTGGGTCACGACGACCGCGGCGACCCCGCGCTCACACGCATCACGGATCATCCCCATCACGGCCTCGCCGTTGGTCGAGTCGAGGGCTCCCGACGGCTCGTCCGCGAGGAGGAGGCGGCGCTCACCGACCACTGACCGAGCGATCGCCACCCGCTGGCGCTCGCCGCCGGAGAGCTGATCGGGGTAATGCCCGGCTCCGTCAGCCAGCCCGAGCTGCTCGAGTGCGGCGAGTCCCGCCTGACGCGCCTTGCGTGCCGAGACACCGTCGAGCTCGAGGGGCAGTGCGACGTTCTCGGCGGCGGTGAGGCCGGGGAGGAGATTGAAGTCCTGGAAGACATAACCGATGCTCCGTCGCCTGAGCCGCGCCTTGTCGTTGCGCGACAACCTGGACAGCGCCGCCCCGCCGATGCGCACCTCGCCACTCGTCGGCTCCTCGAGGCTTCCGGCGATGGTGAGCAACGTCGACTTCCCCGAGCCGGAGGGACCCATCACCGCGACGAGGTGGCCCTCGTCGACCGAAAGGTCGATCTCGTAAAGGGCACGCACGGCGGTCTCGCCCTCGCCGTAGAACTTCGAAATTTCTTGGAGCTCGAGGAGGCTCATCTGCGCCGACCGTCCTTTGCCGGAAGCCCGGCTTCGAGGTTGGGTAGGTCACCCGAATACATACTGAGTATCCTACTGTTGCGCAGACCTGTCAAGAGCCCGACGTTCGCCGTCAGGTGGCGATCGAAACCGACCGTGCTACCGGTGTGGGCTCGTCACGGGACGGTGGGCGACGAGCGACTCAGGGGTCGGCGGCGGGACCGTCTGGTCCACAACCCGGCCGTCCCTTATGAAGACGACTCGATCCGCCCACGACGCCAGCTGCGCGTCGTGGGTGACGACCATCGCCGCCACGCCGCGGTGGCAGGCGGCGAGGATCATCCGCATCACGACCTCACTGTTCGTCGAGTCGAGTGCGCCCGAGGGCTCATCGGCGAGCAGCAACGACCGATCGCCCACGATGGCCCGCGCGATCGCAACCCGTTGGCGCTCCCCACCGGACAGCTCGTCGGGGTAGTGGGCGGCGCGATCCGCGAGAGCGAGCTCCTCGAGCGCGGCGATGCCGGCGAGATGCGCTTTCTTGGCCGAGAGACCGTCGAGCTCAAGCGGCAACGAGACGTTCTCCACGGCGGTGAGCCCGGCGAGGAGATTGAAGTCCTGGAACACGTAGCCGACAGACCGACGGCGAAGCCGGGCCTTGTCGTTGCGCGACATCGAGGACAGCGCAGCACCGTCGATCACGACCTCACCGCTGGTCGGCTCTTCGAGGCTGCCGGCGATCGTGAGCAACGTCGACTTTCCCGAGCCCGACGGCCCCATCACCGCCACGAGCGAGCCGCGCTCCATGGAGAGGTCGACGTCGGAGAGCGCGTGCACCTCGGTGGGGCCGGCCCCGTAGCTCTTCGAGACCCGACGCAGTTCGAGATAGCTCATCGCCGGGCGACCAACCTCCGCCGGATAAGCGGGCCGGGCTTTGTCGAGGGAGGCTCGAGCGCGGCGCGCTTCAACCGACCGTCGGCGGTGTCGAGCCAGCGGACGACGGAGTCGAGCCGGAACAGCTCGGCGTCGACGACCAGGGCAAACGTGAGGTCGAAGTCCGCTTCGTCCTCCTTGAGCCGCGTCCACTGCTGCATCAGCTCGACGAGATACCGCCGATGGACCTGGATCACGTCGTGGACCGAGACCCCAGGGACGCGAAGGGCGGCCAGCACCTTGATCACGAGCTCGTCACGGGGCGGCTCGGTCATGTCCGGTGGCGTGCACAACCAGGTGTCGAGTTCCTTGCGGCCGGCCGCGGTGATGTGGAACACCTTTTGAGAGCCGGCTTCCTCCCCGCGGTCGTCGGACTCGATCAGTTCGTCGCGCTCGAGGCGCTGGAGGGTCGTGTAGACCTGTCCGACGTTGAGGGGCCAGACCTCCCCGGTGCCCTCCTCGAACTCCTGGCGTAGTTGCAAGCCGTACTTGGGGCCCTCGCTCAAGAGCGCGAGTAACGCATGGCGGACGCTCATCCTGCTCCCCCCGAGTACCTGATTCGTACCATACCCAGTATCCTACGTTTCCCGAACCTGGAGATCAACGGCCCGTCGACCTGGGCTTCCAGGGGTCAGGGCGTACCGGGCGGGTCAACCCGGGACCACCGATGAGGGGAATACACCCGACCGGACCACTTGCCCGGGCAGAGGGTGACCCAGTGCGTCTGCCAGCCAGCGCGAAATTTCGAGCAACTCCTCGAGCCGGACTCCGGTGGCAATGCCCATCCGGTCAAGGAGGTAGACGAGATCTTCAGTGGCGATGTTGCCCGCTGCCCCCGGGGCGAACGGGCAGCCACCGATCCCGCCGATACTGGCGTCGAGCACCGCCGCCCCTGCTCCCACGGCAGCCACCGCGTTGGCGAACCCGGTATTGCGGCTGTTGTGCAGATGCACCCTGACCGGCAGCCCGGTGTCAGCAGCGACGCCCCTCACCAGGTCCTCCACCTCGGGAGGCACCGCACAGCCGATGGTGTCGGCCAGCCCGACCTCAAAGGGCCCCGCCGCGGTCACCCGGCGGGCGAGTTCCCGGACCGTGTTGGGATCGACCACCCCCTCGTAGGGACACCCAAATGCCGCCGACAACGTGACCGACGCCCCGACCCCGGCTGCGGTCGCCTCTGAGGCCACGCGTGACCACATGGCAAGGGCCTCCTCGACGCCCATTCCCTGGTTGCGGCGGGAGAAGGTTTCGCTCACCAACACCACCACGTTGACCTCGTCGACGCCAGCGAGCAGGGCACGTTCGAGGCCTCGCTCGTTGAGGACCAGGCCAGCCAAGCGCGAGTCGGGCCGACGCGAGACCCCGGCCATGACCTCCTCGGCGTCGCCCAGGGTCGGGACCAGGTCGGGTCGGGCGAAGCTGACCGCCTCCACCCTGCGCACCCCGGCATCCAGGGCGCGCTCGATGAGGGACACCTTTGCCTCGGTGGGGAGGTGCACTGGCTCATCCTGCAGCCCGTCGCGCGGTGACACCTCGACGAGCTCCACCGCCCGACTCCGAGCGGCTCCGCTCGCGGTGCTCACGTGGGGGGAAGGGTGATGTCGCGGCCGACGTCTCTCGCCGCAGCACCGTCGCCGCCTGCCACCTCGACCACCGGCTCGGGACGGTCGTCGAACTCGGTGCGCAGCGCCCGCGACATCACAGCGTGCTGGAGGTAGAGGGCGGCGATGTAGGTGAGCTCGAGGATCTCCTCGTCAGACAGATGGGCATGGAGAGCGGCGAAGAGCCCGTCGGGCACTCGCCCCCGGTCGAGCACGAGGCAGTCGGTGTAGGCCAGGACCAGGCGTTGGGTTTCGTCGTAGCAGGAGGCTGCCGCCCAATGGGGAATCGCTTCGATGATCGCTTCGTCCACCTCCTGAGCACGCAACGACTTGCAGTGCTGGGAGAAGACGAACTGGCTTCCGGCGGCCCAGCCCGCTCGGGCCTGGGCCAATTCACGCAGCGTCGGGTCGAGATGGCGCTTCGGGCTCTGATACAGACCGAACCCCTGCACCGCGTGCTCGAGAACGTCGGGCACCAGGGCGAACACCGTCCACCAGTCGCCGGGCGACCCCGTGGCGGTGCCCGGCTCAGCCACCGGGTCACGTCCCTCGAACAGGTACTCGTACATGACCTGGACGATGGGTGCTTCGGCCTCGGCCTTGGGCACCTGGCGCAAGCGAGGCATCAGAGGTCAGGCCGTCGCCCGGTCAAAGACGCCATGCGCCTTGTCGATGCACAGCAGCGCCGAGTGGCTGATCCCCCGGGACTCCAATCCGCGCCGTGCAGTCATGATCTCTCCACCACTTCTCTCCGACACCTCTCCGAGGTTCCCTTCGCCCCAACCATCAGCGGACCGGCTCCCTACACTCGGCACCATGACCACAACGGAGCGGACGGGTCCCCTCGTTGGGCTGCGGGTCCTCGAGCTGGGCAACTTTATCGCCGGGCCTTTCGCCGGCCAGCTGCTCGGCGACTATGGCGCTGATGTCATCAAGGTGGAGACACCGGGCCTGGGCGACCCCATGCGGACGTGGGGTATCACCCACCAAGGCAATGGGCTGTGGTGGCCGGCCATCGCCCGCAACAAGCGCTCCGTCGCCATCGACATGCACAATCCTGCTGGGCGGGAGTTGGTCAGGAGACTTGCAGCCCGGGTCGATGTGGTTCTCGAGAACTTCCGGCCGGGGCGGCTCGACGAGTGGGGCCTGGGCTACCAGGAGCTCCGGAGCCGCAATCCGGGGGTCATCGTGGTCCACGTGTCGGGGTTCGGCCAGACCGGTCCCCGCGCTGCTGACGCCGGCTTCGGGTCGATCGGCGAAGCGATGGGGGGAATCAGGGCCACGACCGGTAACCCAGATCGGCCGCCGGCTCGCTGCGGTATCAGCCTGGGCGACGCGCTAGCCGGACTCTTTGCGGTGGTGGGCACGCTGGCCGCACTCGCCGAGCGCAACGCCGGTGGTCGGGGGCAGGAGGTCGACGTTGCCATTTACGAGGCCGTGGCGGCGCTGATGGAGTCCACCATGGCAGACTTCGAGGTCGCCGGCGTCACGCGCCGACGCACCGGGGGTGTCCTTCCCGGTGTGTCCCCGTCCAATGCCTACCCGACAGCTGACGGATCCGACGTGTTGATCGCCGCCAACGCTGATTCGGTATTCACCCGGCTTTGTGCCGCCATGGGGAGGCCTGAGCTGGCTCGGGATCCGCGGTTCCATGACCACGCCGCCCGTGGTCGCAACATGGAAGAGCTCGACAACCTCATCGCCGAGTGGACACGGACCAAGGAGACCAACGTCCTGCTCGCGCTCCTGTCGTCAAACGGTGTGCCTGCTGGTCGCGTCTACACCCCGGCCGACATGGTGCTCGACCCCCACTATGCGGCTCGCGCCATGGTGGTCCGCGCCGGGTCCCGGGCGGGCTACGAGGTACCGATGCCTGGGGTGGTGCCAAAGTTCTCCCGCACTCCGGGGGGCGTCGCCGACGTCGGCCCCGAGTTGGGCGAACACACGGAGCCGGTCCTGCGCGAACTGGCCGGCGTCGGGGACGCCGAGTGGTCCTCCCTGGTGGCGGAGGGGACGGTGGCTTGAGGACACCCGGGCCAGCTTCTCGCCGGCCACGTGCTCACCCCCGGATGCGCCTTCACACGCTGACGGCTGTACATTCGAACCAAGGGGGAGTGGGGGACCTATGGGGGTTGGCCGGCTAGTCGACCACGCCGTCGTGACCGGGTCACGCGGCCTTGGCGATCCCCCGCGCCCGCTCCGGCACCGCGCAGACCCAGGACGAGGCCGATGAAGGTCAAGCGCCTGGTCCGGGGCTACCTACCCTTGGCCGTTCTCCTCGCGGCGCAGGTGCTCATCATCGTGCTCTTCCCCTCGACCTCCCCCGGGCAGGGGTCCTCGGCGTCGAATTCCGCCGGGGGCAGCCCGGCGGTCGGCTTCTCGGGAACGGCGGGAGGAGCTGGCGACCGGACCCACTGCTCCGGCGGCCGTGAGTTTTCGACGTCGATCGACTACTACGCCCCTCCCTGCACGCCCGGCACGATCGGCGGTAGCGACGACAACGGCGGCAGCACCTCCCAGGGGGTGACGAACAACACCATCACCGTGGTGGATTACTACGCAGACGCGGGCGGGATCGTGGACACCATCCTCCGGGCGGAGGGGCTCTACGTCGACTATGCGCAGACGAAGCAGGTGAACAACGCGTTTCAGAACTTTGTCAACTCCCACTATGTCCTGTGGGGGCGCAAACTCAAGATCGAGACCTACAACAGCACCTGTCAAACCGTGCCGCCGGACACGGGTTGTTTGTTGGCCGAGATGGACTCGATCGTCCAGACCTACCATCCCTACGCCGTCGACTGGGGAACCACGCTCTGTTCGGTCTGCTTCTCGCGCCTCGCGCAGGATCACACCATCGCCATCGGCGGAGTCGGCTTCAGCGCTGCCTTCGCCCAGGCCAACGCCCCCTACTTCTGGTCACCCGGAGAGAGCTCGACCAACATCGAGCAGGGGTTCGCCAAGTTCTGGTGCAATCAGCTGACGAGCAAGAACACCAACCGGGTGGTGAGCTTCGCCCAAGACAAGAACGCCGCCCAGAACTTCAACGGCCAGAAACGGGTCCTGGGGGTGATCTCCACCAACGACCCTGACAACGAGGACACCGTGACCAACGTCCTCGTCCCCGCGCTCAACCGCGACTGCGGTGACGGGGGGTCCGTTGCGCAGCACCACTACTTCTATTCCCAGGACATCAGCACCGCCGCGCAGCAGATCAACGCCGGGGTCTCCGCCATGGATACGGCCAACGATCCTGCCACCGACGTGGTCTGCCTATGTGACCCCGTCGCCCCCGAGCTTCTCTATTCCGGGGAGCAGCAGCACAACTACTACCCGGAGAACATCCTTGCTGATGTACAGGGCATGGGCGTCGATGCGGTGGCACAGAACTTCGAGTCCACCCCGACCCAGCAATCGATCGCCTGCGCGCAGTGGCAGGCGGGCTGTGAGTTCGACAACGCCTTCGGCATCACGTCGGCCGCCCCGCTTCCCCCGCCTTCCCAAGAAGCCGGCCCGATCGCCTTCAGGCTCGGGGGGGGAACGAACCTCCCCATGCAGCCGTATGTGGCCACGGGCGCCTGGGAGCAGTGGAACATGCTGGCCAGTCTCATCGAGAACACCGGCCCTGATCTCACCCCGGCGAGAATGGCGTCGGCCGCCCCTTCGATGGGGACCATCGGAGGCGGGACAACGGACCACGCCGAACTCGGGTTCTCCAAGGGCAGCTACAACTGGACCATCGACGCCCGTGTCGTCTACTGGTCCAAGACCACGCCTTCTCCCTACAACAAGAAGCCGGGCACCTACGTCGACATCGAGAGCTCGAGGTTCTTGCCCCAGGCCTTCCCCAAGCTGTCTGAGCCACCCATCCCGAAGGCCCGATCCTCGTGAGGGCAACACTTCTTCCCCGGTCGGTCGCCCCCGTGGTCGATGCGGCCCGAGGGCCGACCTGGCCGGCGCGCGCCGGTCGCTGGCTGACAGCCATCGCCGTCTTCGTCGCCGTCATCGAGCTCGTCTTCGGGCTCTCGGCTCCCGACTTCGTCTCCGGGCTGGCTCTGGGCTCGCTCTACGGCATCATCGGCGTCGGGATCGTCCTTATCTACAGGACGACGCGCGTCATCAATTTCGCAGCCGGCGCAGTGGGCGCCGTACCCGTGGTGATCGCGTTGGTGCTCGTGCTCGAGGACGGCTTCAACTACCTGACGGTCCTTCCCATCGTGGTGGTGGGGGGGCCGGTCCTGGGGCTTCTCGCGGACCTGGTCATGCGCCGGTTCGACGGGGTGCCCCGGCTCATCGCCACGGTGATGACCATCGCGGTGGCGCAAAGCTTGGCTGTCCTCGCGTTCTTCATTCCCGTATGGCTCGGCCAGAAGGCCTCCAACCAAGGGACGACGATCACGACGCCGTGGCAGCACCTGGTGTGGCACACGAGCCGCGGTCAGCCGCTGCTCACAGGGAACGAAATCGCGGCATTTGTCACCGTCGCCTTGGTGACTGTTGGGATCGCTGCATTCCTGCGCCTGACCCGGCTCGGAATCGCGCTGCGCGCCTCGGCTGAGAACGCCGACCGGGCACTTCTCTTGGGTATCCCGGTCCGCCGAGTCAGCGCAGCAGCCTGGGCGTTGGCAGGCCTGCTGGCGGCGCTGGCGATCTACGTCCAAGTGCCGCTCATCGGGACACCCAACGACGCCACACTGGGCCTCGACACCCTGCTTTATGCTCTGGCCGCGGCCGTGGTGTCGCGTATGGAGCGTTTCGGGGTGGCGTTGGCGGCAGGCATGGGCATCGGCGTGCTCATCACCGCCACCATTATCAGCTCCGGGGACAACAGCATCTCCTCGTCGATCATGGTGCTCGTCATCTTGGGGGCACTCCTCACCCAGCCCCGCCGAACAGCACGCGCCCTGGATGCCGGTGAGGGTCGGTGGCAGACGGTCAAGCAGTACCGACCGATCTCCACCGAGCTGCGCAAGCTCCCCGAGGTCGCCGCGGCCCGGTGGGGCACGGTCGTGGTCGGTGGGGGCCTGATGATCGCGCTGCCCTACATCCTCGGTGTCGACAATGTCGCGTACCTGGTCCTGCTCCCTCTCTACGGAATCGTGGCGGTGTCCCTGGTCGTGCTGACGGGGTGGGCCGGGCAGATCAGCCTCGGCCAGTTCGGCCTCGTTGGTATATCTGCCGGGGTCGCCGGGGGCCTCGTCGCCAACCACGACATCGACTTCTTCGCCGCCTTGGGCGTCGGCATCCTCACCGGAGTCGTCGCCGCGGTGATCGTCGGCTTGCCGTCGCTTCGGATCCAGGGTCTCTATCTCGCCGTCACCACGCTCGCCTTCGGCTACGCGGTGCCGAACTACCTCCTCAACGGGCACTACTGGATCGGCGCGCACATCTTGCCGTCAGGTTTGTCCGCGCACCTCAGCCGCCCCGTGCTCTACGGCCGGATCGACCTCTCGGGAGATCGGGCCTTCTACTACGTCTGCCTCGCGTTCCTGGCCCTGGTGATGGTGGCGGCCCTCGCCTTCCGCCGGAACCGGTCCGGCCGGGTGTTGATCGCCTTGCGTGACAACGAGCGCGCCGCCGCCGCCTTCGCCGTCAACCCGGCTCGCACCCGGCTCGCGGCGTTCGCCATCTCGGGTGGGATCGCCGGCCTGGCCGGGGTGCTTTTCGCCTACGCCCAGCAGAACGTCGTGCCCGGGACCTACCAACCTCAGGCCAGTCTCACCATCTTCCTCGCCGTGGCCATTGCCGGCGTCAGCTCGGTGCCCTGGGCGGTGGTGGGTGCCATGGGCATCGAGGTGGCTGTGGTGTTCGGCCCCAAGGTCTACGAGCTGTTCCACTCCACCACCATCGAGACCACGTTGCCGCTTCTGCTGACGGGGCCGGTCCTGCTCATCAACGCGTACTTCAACCCTGGAGGGACCGCCGAGCAGGGCATGCGTAAGCGCGACGACTGGCTGCGGTGGGTGGCGAGGCGACGAGGAATAGCGGTTCCGGCGCTTGTGGCGGATCCGGCTCGCAATGCAGAGCCTGTCCCGGTGCCCTCCACCCTCGACCCGGCGGCGTTGGCCGACACTTCCCTCGCCGGCGTGGTACCCGCTGCTCACCCGGGCCCGGCGCAGCATCCGCCGCCTCCTCGTGGTGCGGCTGTGCCGTGATGACCTTTTTCGTCTCGTTCGGCGTCGTGGTGATGGTGGTGGTCGGGCTCGTCTTCGACGTCCGCAACTGGCTCGCCTCTCGGGACCACGACTCGCCCCAGTGGCATCCGATGCCCGCCACTCCCGACCCTGTGCCGGTGGTCGCCGTCGCCACAGCCCCGCTCGTCGCCACGAGAACGCCGCCGCCGCCCATCGATGTCGCCTCGCCCGCACCGTTCGTCCCGAGGGTGCCTCCTCCGCCGGTCACCGTGGCGGCCCCGACCCAGCCGGCCGTGGCACCAACGGGAGGAGTTCCGCTCCTCGTGTGCCGGGGCGTACAGGTCGCCTACGACAAGGTGCGGGTGCTGTTCGGCGTCGACATGGAGGTCCGCCAGGGCGAAATCGTCGCCCTCTTGGGCACGAACGGGGCCGGGAAGTCCACGCTGTTGAAGGCGGTCTCGGGCCTCGTGCAGCCGATCGACGGCACGATCGTCTTCGATGGTCGAGACATCACCCACGCCGATCCGGTCGAGCGCGCCGGGCTCGGGATCGTGCAGGTGCCGGGGGGGCGAGCCGTCTTCCCCACGCTTAGCGTCGCCGAGCACTTCAAAGTCGCCGCGTGGCTGTTCGCGAAGAAAGACGCCGCCGAGGTCCACGCCCGCACGGAACGGGTCCTGGAGTTGTTCCCACGTCTGAGGGACCGCTGGCACCAGATGGCGGGGAACCTCTCCGGCGGCGAACAGCAGCAGCTCGGCCTGGGCATGGCGTTCGTGGCCAAGCCCAGGCTGCTGATCATCGACGAGCTGTCTTTGGGCCTGGCTCCGGCCGTCGTCGAGCAGCTCCTGGACATCGTCCGGGCCATCCACGCCGAGGGATGCCCGGTCGTCCTGGTGGAGCAGTCGGTCAACGTGGCCCTGACGATCGCACAACGCGCCTACTTCATGGAGAAAGGCGAGATCCGGTTCGAGGGGGCGGCCGCCGAGCTCCTGGCTCGGGGTGACCTGCTGCGATCGGTCTTCCTCGATGGAGCGATCAGCAACAGCACCACGGGCCCCGGAGCGCCGGTCAGCGGTCAGATGTCCCGGGACGGCGGAGCCGATGCCGCGCCGTCGCAGCCGATCGTCCTCTCCGCCAACGGCCTCACCAAACGCTTCGGCGGGATCGTCGCCGTCGACGATGTCACGTTCGACCTGCGTCGTGGCGAGACGCTGGGGCTGATCGGTCCAAACGGGGCGGGCAAGACAACGATCTTGGACCTCATCTCCGGAGTGCTCCCGGTCGACCTCGGTCGGATCGAGCTGGGCGGCGTCGACATCGGTACCTGGTCGGCCAGCCGCCGGTCGGTGGCCGGTCTGGGGAGGTCGTTCCAAGACGCTCGGATCTTCCCGTCCCTCACCGTCTCGGAGAACCTCGCCATGGGTCTAGAACGGCATATCGCCACGCGGGACCATCTGGCGGCATTGCTCGACCTCCCCACCATCCAGCAGTCCGAGCGTCAGGTTGGCCAGCGTGTGGAGGAGCTCATCGAGATGATGAACCTCCAGTTCTATCGAGACAAATTCGTCTCCGAGCTGTCCACCGGTGTGCGGCGCATCGTCGACCTGACCATGGTCATCGCCCACAACCCGAAGGTGCTGCTTCTCGATGAGCCGTCGTCGGGTGTCGCCCAGCGAGAGACCGAGGCACTGGGCCCCCTGCTGAAGGACATCCAGCGGGCTACCCGTTGCTCGATCGTGATCATCGAGCACGACATGCCGCTCATCCGTGCCGTGTCCGACGAGATCATCGCTCTGGACCTCGGGCGGGTAGTCACACGGGGAACGCCGTCGGCTGTCCTCTCCGATGCACGGGTCGTGGCTTCGTACCTCGGCGGCGACGTGGGTGTGATCCAACGATCGGGCACTCTGCCACCGGTGCAGATGCAGGGTGCAGGATCTCATTTCGGACGAAGGGCCGCTGCCGATGAGGTGATTCCTCACGGGTGAGGTGAGCTCATGTCGCCACGACCGAGTTGACCACGGCGTGTGCCGAGTTCTTGGCGGAGTCCTATGGATGGAAGGTCTCGCCGGCGCGCATCTTCCTCGTGGCCGACGAAGCTTGCTGCGATGGGTTCGGAGGAGGCAGGGATGCAAAGTGACGGAACACGCCGGAGCGAGGTGGGCAGCGTGACGGAGTACGGACCCGACATCTATACCGAGCCCGACGGCGATCCGGACACGCTGGCGAATCTCGGTCCCCTGCGCCCGATGGGCCGGCGTCTGGGAGGGGATCAAGGGCTCCGACCAACACCCGGTCCTCGACGGTACCGAAGAGAACACGTTCGTCGAACATTACGAATTGCACCCGATCGACCGCCAGACCAACGGGCCTCAGCTGTTCTACGGCCTGCGATACCACACCCACATCACCAAGCCCGGCGAGGTCGAAACGTTCCACGACCAAGTCGGCTACTGGCTCTACGAGCCCGCCGCCCAGGCGGTGACCCTCACACTCGGCATCCCCAGGGCGCAGGTGCTCCTGGCATCGGGCCCCGCCGGGCCCGACGACAGCGAATTCGAGCTCACCGCGACCGTCGGTTCCGAGGTCCATGGCATCTTGTCCAACCCGTTTTTGGAACAGGCGTTCCGTACCCTCGGCTATCGGATCCACGTCAAACTGAACGGTGACGGGACATGGTCCTACGAAGAAGAAGGGCTGCTTCAGATCCCGGGCAGGGAAGAGCCCTTCAGCCACATCGACCGCAACACCTTGACGAGGGTCGGTCCCCCCGTGCTCAACCCGTTGGTCCAGGCTGCGGCGCGATCAGGACCGGGCGCCGATGCAACGGGCGGCCTGGGCATCGGTTCACTGCGAACCACCGGGGAGAGCCTCTGATCGTTGGTCGCTGACGATCAGCAGCCTGACGGTCCCGCGATTGAACCGTTCGGGCACGCCGCGCCGGTCCAAATGACTCCCGAGAGGTTGGCGCCGGTCAGGTTGGCGTGCACGAGTGTGGCCTTGGAGAGATTGGCGCCGGAAAGATTGGCGTGCAGGAGCTTGGCTTTGAAAAGCGACGCGTCGGTGAGGTTGGCGCCGGAAAGATTGGCGCCGATGAGTGCGGCGCCCTCGAAATGTGTACTCGTGAGGGTGGCGTTCGTAAGGGTGGCTTCGATGAGCTTCGAATCAACAAGTTTCGCGTCGTTGAGGTCCGCCATGGCGAGCTGGGCGTCTTTGAGATCGGCACGGAGAACATCGGCGCCGGAAAGGTCGGCCTTGGCGAGGTCAGCGCCGTCGAGTTTGGCCTTGGTGAGATCGGCGTTCGTCAGAATGGTGCCGAAGAGATTGGCCTTGACGAGTTTTGCCCGGGTGAGGTTGGCGTTTGCGAAGTTGGCGTCGACGATCGTGGCGCCGGTGAGTTTGGCTCCCGACAGGTTGGCCCCCGACAGGTTGGCCCCCGACAGGTTGGCGTGGATCAGCTTTGCGCCGGAAAGGTTTGCTCCGGACAGGTCGACATTGACAAGGGAGCAGTCGCGAAGGTTGATGCCGGGCGACGGCGCGGCGTGGCAGTTGACCCGTGCAAATGCTGGCGAGGACCACGCCATCGGGAGACCAACCAACCCGGTCAGCGTGACGGCAAGGCCGACTCCGACGCGCGCCGCTCGAGCCCTCACGTGGCGAGTAGTCATTTCCCCGTACCCTCCCTCGACGCCCTGAGTTCAACACTCGGTTGGTGCGGGCGAATCGTCAAAACTGACGATCTACACCTCGCCCCGTGCCTGGCTCGAATGGATGCCCACCGTCTGCGCAGCGCGTATGGGGGCAAGAGTTCCAGCAGCCACTTGGAGTGGGCCCTGAGCGTGGAGATGCTGTCGGAGCAGCCCGGGACGATGTTGATCCTGTTGCTGACCGCCACGGCCGGCTCCGGCTCGTCGCAGGAGCCCGAGACGAGGAGGATGCCCACAATGCCTCCCGTCGAGGAAAGGGGGCCAAGACCACGTCGTGGCGCGCTCGGGAATGCCCGCTGCGCGTTGCCCGGATCTGAGTCTCCAAGGCTTAACTGGGTCTTAGCTCAGCGGCGGTGCGAGACAATCCTGGAGTGCTTGCCAAAGCTGACCTGCACTTCCCTGGTCATCGACGGGCGATGCCACCGCCGTGGTGACTTGCGGCGCGGTGCATGCGAATCCGGCTTCGATATTCTTCGCGTCCGTCTCGAGCCCCGAAAGAGCCTGGTTCTCCGCGGCCTCGGCCGCATCCAACAACGAAGTGGCCTGAGCGACAGATGCCTGTGCTGCGTTTCGCTTCGTGACCGACGTCTTGAAAGCCGACTCGGCACCGTCGTAGTTGTCGGTTAGACGAGAGGCGACGATGGTGAGGAGATACTGGCCAACAGCGTCTTGTTCGTCGGGTGAGCCCAACAGCACGAGGCTCGATTCGAAACGAGAGGCTGCGCCACTGGTGTAGTCCTCGAGGGCGAGTCGGCGCAGGGAACGAGTCGCCGTCGAGAGTGAGTCCCGTGCGACGGCCACCCCCTGCTGAGCTTCGGTGAGCAGCGCGTTCTTCGTTGCCACGAGCCCCAGATCGGAAGCCGTCACATAGGCAGCCTTCTCATAGGTATGGAGGTCGGCCCCCGTGTTCGAATAACTCGTGAGGGAACCCTTGAGCTGGACGGAGCTGCCTTTGAGGAGGGTTTCGACGATCTCGCCCGCCAAGATCTCACTGGCGTAGCAGGGAATGCCGTCTGCCGAAGGCGCACACCAGGGACTTTGGTCGACATCGAAGAGAAAGATCCCCGGCACCGAGACGCCTCCCGCCCTGAGGGCGGTCACGATGGGCTCCATGATCGGTTGAAGAAGGGCCGCCACCGTGGCCGCGCAACCGTCGGCCCAGGTCCCGAAGGCCGGGAAGCCATTCGCAGACGTGACGGCGGGAATGGGGGCGCCGCTCGAATCGGTCACCTGGAAGGCGTTGAAGGGATTGAATGCCGCCGTGTTATTCGTGGAGCCGCCTTCGACGAGCTGCCATTCGTCGAGGTCGGCGACGGCATTGGGCGTCACCGAAGCACCTACTCCTTCGAGGACACACGCCTCCCAACCCGAAGGTAGGGGCGTGCCGACAGAAGCAACTGGGGTCGGCGCCGGGCTGGCACCAACCGGGGAGCCGAGATCGACGAGGCCGAACCCCACGACGGCCAGTGAGACGCCGAGGCGAACGTGCCTGAAGATGTGTGCCTTTACCGCACTTCGAGAGAGAATCGGCACCTTCAGTCGTCGCTCGTGTCGGACTCGGAATGACGCCGGACAGCCTGGCCGAACACCATCGCGCTGGTCAAGTGCTCTGTCACCGCATATGCCGACGGCGCGACCATCCAGGACCACTGGCCGGAGGGTCGACGGTGGCATCGAAACGATTCGAGTGGGCACGAGAGTCGTGCCCGCCAATCACACCCGATCGAGCTCCAGCAGGCGGATGGCGTTGCCTCTGAGGATCTTGTACGCCGCCTCTTCGTCGAAACCGGCCAGGAGCTTCTCGACGTAAGCCTCGGAGTGGGACCATGTGGTGTCAGTGTGGGGGATAATCGGTCTCGAAGCAGATGTTGTCGAGGCCGACCTCGTCGAGCGAAGCGAGGCCGTGATGATAGGCGGTGAAGCACCCGAAGATCCGGCCGTAGTAATAGGTGGAGGGCGGCTCGGGGATCTTCTCATTGGAGTGCTGCCACCCGTCGTGCAGATCCCACCCGTGTCGGCCCGCTCCAAGACATACGGGATCCAGCCGATCCGACGATCCGATGTGCATGCATCCCGTCACACCGGCGTCGTTGCAGAACGAAAAGAGCGGGTCCCAGTGTCCGGTGTGGATGCTGGGAAGCTTCAGATGGGTCGGCAGCTCGCTGAGACAGATCGCTCGCACGCCGCGCTCGGCATTCCGCTTCGTCTCCTCCATGGCCAGCTGCGGATCCCACAGCGAGATGAGACAGAGGGCGATGTTCACCCCTCCGGACGGGCCGCACCACTCTTCGACCATCCAGTCGTTGTAAGAACCGGGGGAAACGTCGGGAACGGGAGTGAGCCGTCGGTCCAATTCAGTGCCAAGTCCGCCACGCGTGCCTCAGCCAGCCGGGACGACCGAGCCGATCCGCGTAACATGCCCACCTTGCATCGCATTGTGCACTCTTCGCTCCGAAACTCGAGCCTCGCGCCACGTGCCGCCCTCGTCGTAGCCACCCTGGTCGGAGCCATCGCGCTGGCCCCGACCGTCGCTCAGGCTCAACCGAGCGCCCCGACCCTGACTTCTCCGACGACATCATCGACCACGACCACCGCTCCTGTCCCGGTCACCCTGACGCCGACCCAGGTCCAGCAGATGTCCGCACTCCAGGTCCAGATCACCCAGACCGGAGCGGTCCTCGACCAACTCGCACAGACCTACGAGACAGACTCCACCCAGCTCAGCGCGCTGCAGACGCACGAGGCGTCGATTCGTGCCCAGGTCGCGGTCACCCAGCGGAGAGTGGCCGCCACCCGGCTCCGACTCCGCACCGACGCCCTCATCGCCTACATGGGGGGAGTCCCTCTGACCGAGATCACGACGGTGCCCTTTTCGAGCTCCAACGATGCCGCCGCCACAAGCGAGTACCAGCAGGTCGCCATCGCCAACACGGCGGCCGTGGCCGCAGCCTACGCATCCCAAGCTCGCACGCTCGCCGCCGAGGATGCGACCCTGGTGGCGACCGGGGATAAGGTCCAGGCGGAACTGACCGACATCGCCCAGGCCCAGCAGTCCGCCGTCGTGGCCGCCTCGACGCAACAGGCTTCCTTGGTTGCCTTGAGCACAGGGAACGACCCCTCCATACCCCTGTTCCTCGCCGCGCAATCGGCGGGACGGAGCTCCGTGGACACCGACAGGGGAACAGCATCGATCCCGGCTGCGCTCAATGCCGCCATCTGGGCGGCCTCCTCACAGGTCGGAGTCCCTTATGTCTGGGGTGGCGAGACACCGCTCCCGGCGACCAATGCGGGATTCGACTGTTCGGGGCTCGTCCAATGGGCCTACGGCCAGGCCGGCATCGCATTGCCAAGGACCGCCCAGGAACAGCACGACGCCACCACGCCTGTGACCGCCGATCAGGCCCAGCCCGGGGATCTCGTGTTCTGGAACGACGGCACCCCGTCGGTCCAGCACGTCGCCATCTACGTGGGGGCCGGGATCGTCCTCGAAGCCCCGAGCACGGGATCGGTCGTCAGCTACGCACCGATCTGGCCCACGGGTCTCGTCGGCTTCGGCGTCCCAACCGCGCCTCCAGTGCCTCCGGCGTCGGCGGTCCCCGCCAGCTGAGCGGGTGAGGAGCGCCGCGACCCGTCCTCGAGCGAGCCGATCAGGCCGTCGGACGCTCCATGACGAGGCAACAGGTGGTGGCAGTGGCGACGAGCTTCCCGGCTCGGTCCACGATCTCGGCTTTCGAATAGGCGACACGACGGCCCGGCTTGGTGACAAGCCCCGTCGCTCGAAGGATGCCGCTGTCGACGGTGACCGGCCGGAGATAGCTCACGTTCAGGTCGATCGAGGTATAGGCGAGACCCAGATCGAGCGTGGTGTGTACGGCACACGCGGCGACAGTGTCGGCAAGGGTGCACACGAGCCCCCCGTGTACGACGCCGATGGGGTTGTAGGCCGACTCGTCCGGCTCGCATTCGGCGATAGAGTTCTATGATACAACTCAGTCCGCCACCGGCGCCGATCAAGTCGTCCCCTCATCTGTCGGACGGACCCACCGAATCGTCCCCGACGCCGAAGGCACCGAAATCAAGCCCACGCTTCGGGCCAGCTCGGCGACAACGTCGTGCGCGCCCACGAGGCGGTCAGACTCACCTTCGATGTAGACCAGGTCGACCTGATCTCCGCGCTGATGCCAGATGATGCTGACGATCTCCCGCTCAGCCACGTCGGCCCTTCGAACTCACGGCCGGCGCCACCTGGACTTCTTCCCTGGCCAAGGGTGTGACCGAGCGTCTTGTGCACAGGGCGGCGCGGCGGGGGGGGCCGTGGATGGGCTTCGCTCGGCCCCGGATCGTCACACCTCATTCGTACCCGATGTCGGACCATCGCCCGTCCCACGGCGGGGCCCGGATCTCGGGGGGTCCTCGACTCCCCGCCGTCGGCACAACCGGCGGCCCGAACTCGACTCTCGCCACTCCCCGCGATCTCGCCGCCTCACCGGGCATTTGCCACCCTGACCAGGGACAAGGCGCTCGGAGGAAGGCAAACCGGCACAGCGGTTGCTCCCGACCAGGGGTACAGAAGCCGTCTCGACGGGCCGATGCCTGAGGTGCGGCTTTGGGGAAGGGGCAATGGAACCTGCGTGGCTGGAGCATCTCGCCTTGGAGTTGCCCGACGCCGTCGTCGTGGCCGGGGCGGACGGTCGCCTGGTGTGGGGCAACCCGGCCGCGGAGCGGATCTTCGGTCTCTCCAACGCTGACATCGTCGGAACCGACGCGCTGCAATTCCTGCACCCTGAAGACCTCGAGCTGGCCGTGGCCTCGTTGGCGAGCGTCCTGGACAAGAACGTGGGCTCCCCGATCGAGCTCAGGGTCAAGACACCGACGGGTTGGAAGCTCGTCGAACTGATCGGAGCCAACCTCGTCGGCAAGCCGCCCATCGACGGGCTGGTGTGGTGCTTCAGAGACCTCACCGAACGACGCCGCTGGGAAGTCGCCACCAATGACGTCGAGCGCTTCCGATCGCTCGTGCACAACTCGGCGAGCATCCTCGTGCTTCTCGACCGATCCGGAACCGTCCAGTCGGTGTCCGCCGCCATCACCCGGGTGCTGGGTCACGACCAGGCCCTGGTGGAGGGACACCCCCTCGAGAACCTAGTGGTCCCAGCGGATCGCCCGGCCTTCGACGCCGCGCTGTCCTCGACGATCGAGGGCGAGCTGGCCGACGAGGGCCCCACCATCGTCGAGGTAGACCTGCGCCGTCGAGACGGCGGCGTCCCTGTTCCGTGTGAGTTGAGCATCGTCAACCTGCTCGACGACCCGACGGTCAACGGACTGGTGGTGTCGGCCCACAACATCACCCAGCTCCGGTCGACCCGCGACGCGCTCGAGCGACTGGCGACGCGCGACCCGCTCACGGGCCTTCCCAACCGCAAGCTCATCCTGGATCGAATCGAGCAGATGCAGCAGCGGGGCCGACGCAGCGGCCACGACGGGGCCGTCCTCTTCATCGACCTCGACCGGTTCAAAGACGTCAACGACTCGCTCGGCCATCGCGTGGGCGACGACGTGCTGCGCCAAACTGCCATCCGCTTTCAAGGTGCCTTGCGCGAAACGGACTCGATCGGCCGACTCGGAGGCGACGAGTTCGTCGTCCTGGTGGAAGGAGCGGGTTCTCACAACGCGGAGGCCGCCGCCCAACGACTGCTCGAATCGCTGGCCGCACCGTTCGCGGTCCACAGCGCGGCCCGACCCCAACTCACCATCGCGGCCAGCATCGGCATCGTCTCGGGCGCGTACGCCTCGGCCGAAGACCTGCTCATGGACGCCGATGTCGCCCTCTACGAAGCCAAAGCGGCAGGCCGGAATCGGGCCGTGCGATTCGAGCCCCACATGCGCGGCGAGTTCCGCACCCGCATCGACCTCGAACGGGACCTCCGCCTGGCCCTCGAGGGGGGCGAGTTCTTCGTCGTCTATCAGCCCGTGATCCAATTGAGCGACGGTGCCGTCCAGAGCATGGAGGCCCTGCTGCGATGGCGGCGGCCCTCGGGACTGGTGGTAGGGCCCGACGCCTTCATCCCCGCTCTCGAGGACTCGGGGCTCATCGTCGACGTCGGCGCCTTCGTGCTCCGAGAGGCATGCCACCAGACCCGTCATTGGAACGACGCCGGGTTTCCCATCGCCGTGTCGGTCAACGTCTCGCCCAGGCAATTCGAGACAGGCACACTCGTCGACGAGATCCAGTCGGCCCTCGAGGAGTCGGGCCTAGACCCGACCTCGTTGATCCTCGAGATGACCGAGACCACGTTGATGCGCGACTCTCACGAGTCGGCACTCCGACTCACGGCCCTCAAGAACCTCGGCATCCGCCTTGCCATCGACGACTTCGGCACGGGCTACTCGTCGCTCGCCTACCTCCAGCAGTTCCCCGTGGACATCATCAAGATCGACCGGACCTTCGTGATGGGAACCGCCACGGACCAAGCGAGCACCGCGCTCGTCCATGCACTGATCGAGCTCGGCGGCGCTCTGGGCCTCAAGACCGTGGCAGAGGGCATCGAGACGATCGACCAACTCGTGCAGCTGAAACACGAGGGGTGCGACGCCGGCCAAGGCTTCTACTTCAGCCGCCCGCTCGAACAAGCCGATGCGCGGCGTTTCCTGGCCGGCGCCGTCGAAGGCGTCGTCATCACGGGACCGGTCCCGGTCAAGCTCTAATTCGATCAGCGCCCTACGCTGCGCACCGATGACACCGCTCGCACTGCCTGCGGCTGGGCCCGCTTTTCGCGAGCGTGCGCTGGAGATCCTGCTCGGGGCGTCGCTCGGGCCCATCGTGGACCTCAGCCCGTCAGGATCCAACACACTTCGCCGACCTCGAGGTCGAGAGGGCCGTGCCCCATCCCCCCGGCTGACAACGTTCCGGCGACGCGCGCCGCCAGTCATGCACCAGGGCGACGGATCAACGCGAGTGATTCACATCAACGCTTCACTCCGACGCGCCTACGCATCCTCTGGCGCGTCAACGCATGGCCGTGTCGAGCGCCTAGACATACAGGGCGCGAGCAGACGACACGCAGCTCGACAACGACGCTGCTTTCGCTCCATGATCGAAGGCCTGACATCTCACACAGAGAGAGCTTGACCTTCCGAGCGCCTGACTGACCGACACGCCATGCGCCTCAGACGCACGTCGAGAAAGGTCAGGAGACCGTGAGCATCAGCCTCACCGAGGCGCGATTCTGCGTCACGGGTCGGCCGTGGATCCTGATCTTCCGATCGAGCAAGGTCACGGTGACGACGAAGTCCACAGCCCGCCTGGGCGTACCCGAGATCACCCCGGTCGTCCGGTTGATGCGCAGACCTCTCGGAAGTTTGGCCAACCACTTGTACGGAGGATTGCCGCCAGTGGCCGCCACCGTCGTGGAGTAGAAGTGGTAATGGACCGCATCCGGGAGTGACGTCGTCGTGATGGCGACCGGGGGAGGGAAGGTGAGGGCGTTGCCCACTCCGTCGACCGCGGCGCAGAAGTTCGCGGTCGGACAAGATACCGATTCGAGCGCGTTGCTGGAATCGATACTTGACGCCCCGGACCAGCTCGTGCCGTCGTAGATCAGCGCGTTCCCACTGTCGTCGACCGCCACACACAGACCCGAAGGCGCACACGACACCGAGTTCAGTGCATGGGCGACGTCGATGTTGGTGGGGACGGTCCAACTGGTTCCGTCATAGGTGAGGGCGTTGCCGTTGTCATCCACCGCCGCACACAACGTGGGTGTAGCGCACGACACCGACTTCACAGCATTGCCAGAGTCCGCGCTGACCGGGCTCGACCAACTGGTGCCGTGAAAGGTGAACGCGTTGCCCACTCCATCGACTGCGACGCAGAAGCTCACCGTCGGGCACGACACCGACGTCAGGGAGTTCCCGGGGTCGATGGCCGAGGGAGCGGTCCACGCGGTGCCGTTATAGACCAGCGCGTTCCCGCTGTCGTCCACCGCCACGCAGAACGTGTTGGTCACACACGACACCGAGTCGAGGACGACACCGGGATCGATGGAGAAGGGGTTGAACCACGTCCCGTAGGAGTAGCGTCTCTCGCTCCCGACCCCGTCCACTGCAATACAGAAAAGTGCGTTCGCGCACGACACCGAGGTCAGTCCGCCATCGCCCAGGTCGAGGGGATCGGGCGCCGCCCATGTGTTGTTGCGTTTGTGGATGATGGCGTTCCCGGTGCTGTCGACGGCGACGCAGAATTTGACCCTCGGACACGACACCGACGTGGGGGCAGCACCCGAATCGACCAGGGTGGGGGCGGACCAAATGCCCGATGCGAAGGCAGGACTCTCGATCGACGAGGTCGCCAGCATCGTTCCTGCCAGGGCGGCGGCCGCCACCACGATGCGAGCCCCCCGATGGCGACCCGTGCCGTCGGCCCCGGCCTCGTTCGGTGTGGACCGCACTCTGTGGAACATGAACCGCACTCTGTGGAACATGGTCGTACCCCCCGGCCCGCCCATAGCGCCGCTCTTGCCAGCGTCTACCTGAGCAGACGGTACCGGACGCCAGGCCTGTTTGCCCAGGGCCCGGGCTCAGAGACCCACCGGGGCAGCCGCGGCCCCGGGAGCCGGCCCGGTCAGAGCCAGTCCTTGCGGCGGAACACGACGTAGAGCCCGACCGCGAGCACGACAATTAGCGTGGCCGAGGTGATGAGCCCCGACTGCTTGGCAAAGCCCGGATAGGGCAGGTTCTGGCCGTACCACCCCGTGATAGCGGTGGGCACGGCGATGATGGCCGCCCAGCTCGTCACCTTCTTCATGATGAGGTTCATCCGGTTGCCCTGCTCGGTCAGATTGGTCTCGACGATGGTGGTCACGAGGTCGCGCAACGACTCGGTCCACTCCGTGGCCCGGATGACGTGGTCATAGATGTCGCGGTAGTACGGCGCCATGGGCTCGGGCACGATGCCCAGGTCCTGGCGCAAGAGGCTGTTGACGACCTCGCGCATCGGCAAGGTGATTCGACGCAGCAGCACAAGACTCTTGCGGAGTTGGAAGGACTTGCGCTGGACACTCTCGATGGCACCCCGTCGGGCGTCGAAGAGCTCGTCTTCGGTCGCTTCGACGGCTTCGTCAAGTGACTCCACAGCCCGGAAGTGCCCGTCTACGAGATAGTCCAAGAGCCCGTAGAGCAGGAACGAGACCCCATATTTGAGGAGGTCATCAGACGTGTCCCACCGCTCGACCACGGGGTCGATGTCGAATGCCGGGTCCTTGCGCACCGTGATGAGGGCGTGCGGGGTGATGAACACGGCGATCTCGTGCGAGACCAGCTCGCCGGTCCCCTCGTCGAGCAGCGCCGAGTGCGCCGCCATGAACAGATGCGTTTTGTACCGGTCGATCTTGGTCCGTTGGGTCTCGTCCAGGGCATCCTCGATAGCTAGGGCATGGAGCCCGAACTCGGTCCCGATGATCCCGAGCTGGTCCCGGTCCGGCGCACTCAGGTCCAGCCACACCACGCAGTCGGTATCGTCGTCGAGATGGTTCGAGATCTCGTCGACCGGGAAGTTCTCCTTTACGAGCGACCCGTCCTTATACAGCCGGGTCCGGATGCCACCCTCGCGTTGCGCGTCCTCCGCCGCGTGGGTCAGGCCACCCATGGGTGTGGCCACGCCCATGTCCACCTGGGCCAGACCCCGGTGCACGTGCCCGGGGGGACCCGGGGGGCCGCTCGCCGGTGTCGCCGCTCTCGGAGACGAGTCCCGATTCCGATCCATGAAGGCCTCCGCTCCGGCGCTGTCCCGAAACGCTAATGGCCGGGCCCACTCGGCCCGTCGACCGGCCGAGTGGGCGCTCTCGTTAGATAGTCTAACGATATGCCCGTGCCGTCGGAGGACCTTGCCAGCGCCGTGACGGCGGCAGTGCACGAGCCCGGGTCCTTCGGTCGCGCCGCGGCGTGGCTCTCCAAACAAGTGGAACTGGCTCTGACCGGGGTCGAATTATCCTTGCCGCAATACCGGGTGCTGGGCCTGCTGGCCGAGGGGGTCTCGATCCCCTCGGCGCTCGCCGATCGCCTCACGGTACGGCGGCCGACGGTGACCGCCGTGGTCGACGGGCTCGAGATCCGGGGACTGGTGGAACGCTCCCCGGGCGACCACGACAAGCGCCGGGTCACCCATACCCTCACCGCCAAAGGCCAGCGCCTCCTGGCTAAGGCGAACGCGGCGGTCGACGCCCGGCTCACCGACATCGCCGGAAGCCTCGACGACCCCTTGCTCACCAATCAGGCCCTCGACAGCCTGGTCCTGTGGCGCACAGCCATGCGGGCCTACCACTCCACACGCGAGGCCCGGACATGAGCGCGCCCCGCCAGTTGGCCCGGTACCCCGCGCCCCGTGCCACGGTCGACCCCGACACGACCAAGACCTGGTTGCGGCGAGCCATGCCCATCCTGCGCGCCCACCGGGGGATCTTCATCACGGCCTTGGTGCTGTCCTTCGTCGGCCTGGTGCTCCAGCTGCAGATCCCCGACCTCTTAAATCACGCCTTCGACAACGCTGTGCTCCGCCACACCGTCCCGCTGCACTTCTACGTGTGGTGGATCCTCGGCCTCGGGCTGGCGGGGGGGCTCTCGGGGTACGTGTCGCGGCTGTTTCTCTTCCAGAGTGCGTACGAGATCGAATACGACCTCCGGACCATGATCTACGAGCACCTGACGCGGATGTCGTTCCCGTTCTACGACCGCGTCCAGTCCGGTCAGCTCATATCTCGCGCCAATTCGGACATCCGGTCGGTACAGATGTACATGACCTTCGCGCCGATGATCCTGGTCCAGTGCAGCAGCGCGCTGGTCGCCTTCGGCTTCATGCTCTCGATCGACGTTCCCCTCGCCTTCGTGGCCATGATCACCATGCCCTTCGTGTTCCTCGTCGGCCACCGCATGCGCAAGGGGATGTTCCCCGTGTCGTGGCTCATCCAGGCCCGGCTGGCCGATGTGGCCACCATCGTCGACGAGAACGTGAACGGGGTCCGGGTGGTCCGATCGTTCGCCCAGGAGAAAGAGCAACTCCGCACCCTGGCCAAGGCGGCCGACAAGGTCCAGTGGGGCTACGTCAAAGACGCCGATCTGCGCGCCCGGTGGACTCCGGCGGTCCAGAACCTGCCCCAGGTGGGCCTGGCTCTGGTCCTCGCCTTCGGCGGTTACATGGTCATCCACAGGACCCTGGGCCTCGGTGCGATCCTGGCTTTCAACTCCTATCTGCTCATGCTCCAGGCGCCGTTCATGATGCTGGGCATGATCATCATGATGGGCCAGCGCGCCGCGGCGTCGGCCGAGCGCATCTACGAGATCCTCGACGAGGACCCCACCATCGTCGACCGGCCCGGTGCGGTCGACCTCGTCGACTGCACCGGCGACGTCCGATTCGACAAGGTGGGGTTCTCGTACGGGCCGGAGCTCCCCATGGTGCTCACCGACCTCGACCTCCACCTGCGCCCGGGCGAAACCGTGGCCCTGGTGGGCCGGACGGGCTCGGGCAAGTCCACCGTGGCCAGGCTGATCCCCCGCTTCTACGACGTCACGCAAGGCACGTTCTCCGTCGATGGCCACGACGTCCGGGACCTCACCATCGAGAGCCTGCGGGCGAACGTCGGCGTGGTCCTCGACGATGCCTTTCTCTTCTCCGTCTCGATCAGGGACAACATCGCCTACGGACGCCCCGACGCGGAGATCGCCGATGTCGAAGAGGCGGCGCGCGCCGCGGGGGCGCACGGCTTCATCGAGGAGCTGCCCGAGGGGTACGACACGGTGGTGGGTGAGCGCGGCTACACCTTGTCCGGAGGCCAGCGCCAGCGCATCACCATCGCCAGGACCCTGCTCGTGAACCCCCCCATCCTGGTCCTCGACGACGCCACCAGCGCCATCGACGTGCAGGTGGAACAGCAGATTCACGACGCCCTGCGCGTGCTCATGGAGGGCCGCACCACGCTTATCGTGGCGCACCGGCTGTCGACGATCAGCCTGGCCGATCGCGTCGTCTTATTGGAGGACGGCCGCATCATCGCCGACGGGACGCACGCCGAATTGCTCGAGACCACTCCCCAGTACGCGGAGGTCCTGGCCCAGGTCGACCCCGACGCCGAGGTGGTGCTGGGTTCGGCCAACGGGAGCACCGCCGGACCCGGGGGGCACTGATGGGCTTCGGGGGATGGGGCGGTGGACCGATGTTCGGCGGTGGGGGACGTCCCGGCGCGCCCGCCGCGCCTGGTCTTCCCTTCGGAGGGATCCCTTCCGAGCTCCAAGACGGCGTCGACGCGCTGCTGGCCGAAGAGCCCGATCACGGCGAGCCCGTCGTCGCCTTCTCCCAACGCCAGAGCGCCAAAGAGCGCCGGCAGCTGAGCCTGCGGGGCCTGCTGCTCGAGTACCCCGACATGCTGGTGACCTCCACCATCCTCGTGATCGTCACGAGCGTGGCCCTCCAAGCCGGGCCCAAGCTGACCGAGCTAGCCGTGGACAAGGGCATGACCAAGGGTCACCGTCACTTGAGCATCGTGCTGATCATCGCCGCGATCTATCTCGCCTTCGTGGCCTTCACCTCGATCACCCAACGGGCCCTGGTGAAAGTCACCGGTCGGTTGGCGGCGGGCGTGATGAACGACCTCCGGGTCAAGGTCTTCTCCCATCTCCAGCGACTGTCCCTTGACTTCTTCACCGCCGAGAAGGCGGGCGTGGTCATGACCAGGATGACCAGCGACATCGAGAACCTCCAGCAGCTGCTCCAAGACGGCCTGGCCCAGTTCGCCATCCAGGGCCTCACCATGATCGTGATCACGGTCATCCTCTTCACAACCAACGTGACCCTCGCCTTCATCACGGTGCTCCTGGTCGTCCCCGCACTCGTCGTGATGTCGCTGTGGTTCCGGGTTGCGTCGGAGCGGGGATATGACCAGGTGCGCGACGGGATCGCCAACGTCATGGCGGATCTCTCCGAGAGCCTGCACGGCGTGCGGGTCGTCACGGCCCACAACCGCCAGCGGTACAACATCTTCCATCATCGCAACGTCGTGGGTGAATACCGTGATGCCAACATCTTCACCGCCCAGATCAACGCCGTTTACGGTCCGGGCACCCAACTGGTGGGATGGCTCGGACAGGCCGCGCTGCTCGGGATCGGGGGCGTGATGGTGGTCCACCATTCCCTGTCCCCCGGTGCGCTCATCGCCTTCTTCTTGTACTTGAACCGGTTCTTCCAACCCATCCAGCTTCTCGTCCAGCAGTACAACAGCTTCCAACAGGGCCAGGCCTCGGTCTTCAAGCTCCGCACCCTGCTCTCGTCGGAGCCCACCGTTACCGAAGCACCAGACGCCGTGGAGCTCCCGCCCATCGAAGGAGAGATCGTCTTCGACAACGTGACCTTCGGCTACGACCCCGGCGTGCCGGTGCTGCGTGACGTCAACCTCCGCATCGCTCCGGGCGAGACAGTGGCGTTCGTGGGCCCCACCGGGGCGGGCAAGTCCACCCTGGCCAAGCTCATCACCCGCTTCTACGACCCCACGGCTGGCCACGTCCGCATCGACGGCCACGACATCGAAGGCGTGACCCTCGACTCGCTGCGTCGCCAGCTCGGCGTGGTACCCCAGGAGCCCTTCCTCTTCGCCGGCACCATCCGCGACAACCTGGCCTTCGCCCGGCCTTCGGCATCCGACGCCGAGGTGGTCGAAGCGGTGCGGGCGGTGGGACTCAGCGAGTTGGTCGACCGGATGCCCGAGGGCGTCGACACCGTCGTCCACGAGCGGGGCCAATCCCTGTCGTCGGGCGAGCGCCAGCTCATTGCATTAGGCCGGGCCTTCTTGGCCCATCCCCGCGTCCTCGTGCTCGACGAAGCCACCTCCAACCTCGACCTCCAGTCCGAGACCCGGATCGAGGCGGCTCTCGACGTGCTCCTCGAGGCCCGCACGGCGGTGCTCATCGCGCATCGCCTCTCCACCGCCATGAAGGCCGACCGGATCGTGGTCGTCGACAACGGCCGCATCGTCGAAGCAGGGCCGCATGCCGAGCTCGTAGGCCGCCAGGGCCGCTACGCCGAGATGTACGCGGCGTGGGTGAACCAGTCCGAACACAGCGCCGAGCCCGCCGCCTCGTAGCACCGGCTCCGTGGAACCGGCGCGGCTGGCGTCGTGCGGTTCAGCTGGCGCGGTGTTGGCCGAAGGTGTGATCCACGAGCTTGGTGCAAGCATTGGGAAGAGCCGATTCGATCTTGGCTCCCTGGGCCTGGGTCAGCTTGTGGCTGTCCACCGCTCGGCCGACTTGGGTGTCACCGGCGTGGACGAGGGCGGTGACCACGTTTTGAACGTCGACGTTTTGAGACGACGCCACCTCGGCGATCGACTGCCCCGAGCGCAGCGCTCTCACGAGAGCCTTCGGCGAGATCCTGATCGTCGTGGCGCTGATCTGGACGGTCTCACGAGCGACGGCCTTCCGGTGCTCTCGCAGCCATGCCCGCAACGGATGGGGCCCGGTTGACGGCGAGGCGGGAGCAGTAGCCACCGATGGCGGAGTGGCAGCTCCGGCCGGCGAGGCCAGCCCCGCACTGAGGCCTACACCGGCCAATCCTGAGAGAGCAAGGCCGACGGTGGCGGTGGCGAACATCTTCTTCATGGGAGCTCCTACGCGAGATGGATAGTGACAAGGAGCAGTGTGGGGCCGCACTGTGAGGATTCCGTGAGCGAAGATCGCTGTTTCGATCAGGGTTGGGCCGGTCGAGCCGAGGCGTTCTCAGCGCTCGACGCGTCATAGGATCGAGGGGGTGAGACGCATCCCGTGGTGGGCTCTTGCGTCTGCGGGCGCCGCACCCGTGCTGCTCATCGGTGGCTTCGCGCTGGCCGAGGCTCGACAACCGTCGAGCTACGACCCGATACGCGACACCATCAGCGCCCTGGCCGCGCTCGGGGCAACCGATCGCTGGATCATGACCTCCGCGCTGACCGGGTTGGGCGCCTGCCATGTGATCACCGCGGCGGGCCTCCGCCCGATGCAGAATCAGGCCCGGGTTGTCCTTGCGGCGGGAGGCGTCGCCACCGTGCTCGTCGCCACGTTTCCCCAGCCGACCCGTGGCAACTCCGTAGCCCACACCGTGGCCGCCACCGTGGCGTTCATCGCCCTCGGGGTTTGGCCGGCACTGAGCGCGACCCGGACAGGTGGCGGCCCCCTCTTGCGCGGTTGGGTTCCGATCGGAGCGTCGGTGGCGCTCCTCGGTCTTGTGGTGTGGTTCGCGGCCGAGCTCGACGGCGGCCAGCGTGGACTAGCTGAGCGCGCCGCCGCCAGCGCGCAGGCCCTGTGGCCATTGGCGGTCGTCGTCACGACCCACCGTGCGCTCGAACGCCGTGAGTCGGGGGAGAGCCCCGGTTCCCTGTAGGAATCTGGGTCGATGTAGGAATCTGGGCTCAGGCGCGGAGCGGACTTGGAGCGCTCCCGGTGGCATCGGCGAGCAGCTTCTCGTCGTCGGCCAGCAATTCGTGAGCCAAGCGGCGGACCATGACACCAATCTCGGGGTGGTCCTCGGGATCCCAGCCCTCGAGGAGCTCGGTCAACCCCGCCCGCCGAGCCACTTTGAGTCGGTCGATGGCGTCGTGGCCCAGCGCGGTGAGCGCGAACTCGCGGGGACCGGGGCCTGGCGCGGTTTCGACGAACCCCTTCTCCGCCAGCGAGTCGATGCCCGCCTCGATGCGCTCGGGGTCGACCTTCAGCCGCGAGGCCACGCTCTCGAGCGTGCAATCTGGCCGATCCGCGAAACGGTAGAGCAGCCAGCACGGTCGCGGTTCCAACTGCAGCCCGGCCGCGCCGCCAAAGTGGTGTAGAGCTCAGCGCGGTTCTCGCGCAGGGCGAATCGCTCCAATGACAGCTGGATTTCTTGGAGCGAGGTGCGCGACTCGTGCATTCCGAGCTCCTTGCCCGGATCGGCATTACGGACCGTCTTGCGCAACTCGATGTCGGGGAGCAGCCACGACAATGCGAATGCCACCACACAAATAGGGACCCCGATCAGGAACACGGTCTGGATGGTGTGGACTATGCCCGCCACCACGCCGGCATGCACAGCCGGTGGCAACCGACTGAGCGACGTCGGGTCGGCTCCACTGAGTGAACTGTTGAGTCCGGGTGGGATCGCCTTCAGGTGCAGCGCGTGCACGACGTTGGTGGCCAGGAGGTTGGCGAAGATGGCCCCGAACACCGCCGTGCCGAACGAACCGCCGATCATGCGAAAGAACGTCGCCCCTGAGGTGGCCGTACCCAGCTGCTCATAGGGCACGGCGTTCTGCACCGCTACCACCAGGACCTGCATGACCAGTCCCAATCCGACCCCGAACACGAATAGAAAGCCGGCTATGACCCAGGCTCCGGTGGTGAGGCCGATGCGCGACATCAACGACAGGCCGACGATCATGAGGAAGGTCCCCGCCACGGGGAAGACCTTGTAGCGGCCCCACCGACTGACCAATTGCCCCGCCCCCGTGGAGGCCAGGAGCAGTCCGCCCATCAACGGCAGGAGCCGCAGCCCCGACGCCGGAGGGCTGAGCCCCCGTGCGTCCTGGAAGAAGATCGGAAGGAATGTGAGCGCGCCGAACATGGCGAAGCCCATGACGAAACCGACGGCGCTCGCCGCCGAGAAAACACGGTTGGTGAACAGGGCGAGGGGGATCACCGGCTCGGCGGCGCGTCGCTCGACGCCGAGGAAGAGGACCGTCAGGATCACCCCCGCCACGGCCATGGCGATGATCGGTGCCGAGCCCCACCGGTACGTGGTCCCACCCAGGCTGGTGAACAGCACCAATGCCGTGGTCGCCAAGGTGAGGAGAATGGTGCCCAGGTAGTCGATGACGTGATGGAGCCGCTGGAGCTTTCCCGGGAGCTGCGCGGCGGTGACGAAGAGGGCGACGACTCCGATCGGGATGTTGATGTAGAAGACCCAGCGCCACGACAGGTATTCGACGAAGAAGCCCCCGAGGAGCGGACCCAGGACCGTGGCAACTCCGAACACCGCCCCGAACAGGCCCATGTACCGGCCTCGTTCGCGCGGCGAGACGATGTCGCCCACGATGGCTTGGGCACCGATCATGAGCCCACCGCCTCCGAGGCCCTGGATGGCCCGGAACGCGATCAGCTCGATCATCGAGTGGCTGAACCCCGATAGCGCCGATCCCACCAGGAAGATGACGATGGCGCTCTGGAAGAACGTCTTGCGTCCGTACTGGTCGCCGAGCTTCCCCCATAACGGCGTCGACACGGGTGGACGCCAGCAGGTAGGCCGTCACGACCCAGGTGAGGTGCGACGCGCCGTGCAGGTCGCCGACGATCGTCGGCAGCGCCGTCGAGACAATGGTCTGGTCGAGCGCGGCCAGGAACATGCCGAGGAGCAGCGCCCCGATGATGATGAGCACCCGGCGACGAGGCAGATCGAGGGCTGGTGCCGACATCACGGAGCTCGGCGCTGCTTCGGTCTGGTCGTCGGGTATCAACCCACGACAGGGCCCGGCGGCACCGACTCCTCCTCTTTCAACAAACCGAGACTTTCTCCCGTCTGACCTGGGGCTGGGGGAACGCTCCGTGGCTATACGGTGTCGGGCCAAGGGGCCGGTACCGAACAGACGAACAATCCCAGGAGGCCAGATGTCCAAGATCGTGTGCGTGCTCTATCCCGATCCCATAGACGGGCAACCGACGCTCTATCCCCGCGACGACGTTCCGGTCCTCGACGGCTACCCCGGTGGCCAGTCCCTGCCGACGCCACAAGCCCTCGACTTCACCCCGGGCCAGCTCCTGGGCAGTGTGTCGGGAGAGCTCGGACTGCGCGCCTTTCTCGAACGCCTCGGCCACTCCCTCGTGGTCACAGCTGACAAGGACGGTCCGAGCTCTACCTTCGAGCGCGAATTGGTCGACGCCGAGATCGTCATCTCACAGCCCTTCTGGCCCGCCTACCTCACCGCCGAGCGTGTGGCCAAAGCTCCGAACCTGAAGCTCGCCATCACCGCTGGCATCGGTTCGGACCACGTCAACCTCCAGGCCGCCATCGACAGTGGCATCACCGTCGCCGAGGTGACCTTCTGCAATAGCATCAGCGTCGCAGAACACGTCGTCATGATGATCCTCGCCCTCGTCCGCAACTACATCCCCTCCTACCAGTGGGTGGTCCAGGGGGGCTGGAACATCGCCGACTGCGTCTCTCGTGCCTATGACGTCGAGGGGATGACCGTCGGCACCGTCGGCGCGGGGCGGATCGGGTCAGCCGTGCTTCGACGACTGAAGCCCTTCGACGTCAGGCTCCACTACACCGATCGCCATCGACTCCCCCACGACGTGGAGAGCGAGCTCGGTCTCACCTACCACGACTCGGTCGAGTCCTTAGTGGCGGTCTGTGACGTGATCACCATCAATGCTCCCCTGCACCCCGAGACCGAGGGGATGTTCGACGACACCCTCATCAGCTCGATGAAACGCGGGTCGTACCTCGTGAACACGGCCCGGGGCAAGATCTGTGACCGCGACGCCATCGTCGCCGCCCTCGAGAGCGGACAGCTCGCCGGCTACGCCGGTGACGTCTGGTTCCCCCAGCCGGCGCCGTCGGACCACCCGTGGCGGTTGATGCCCCATCACGGCATGACACCGCATGTGTCGGGCACGACCCTCTCAGCCCAGGCGCGCTACGCGGCCGGTGTGCGCGAGATCCTGGAGTGCTGGTTCGAGCACCGCCCCATCCGCGACGAGTACCTCATCGTCGACGGGGGCCGCCTGGCCGGCACCGGGGCACACTCCTACAGCGCCGGCGATGCGACCCGAGGTTCCGAGCCCGGGTCGTGACCCACCCGGTCCGGCCCGCACGGCGCGACCATGGCGGTCAGCTCAGGACGTGATCACGGACCGAGTCGGGCCAGGGCGGGGACGACGAGCTCTCCGACCTCGGTGACGAAGGCAACGGGGTCGCCGACCGGCATGATCTCGACGGCATCGACGCCCAGCGCGGCGTACTGGGCCATGAGGGCGACAAACCCGTCGACGTCGTCGAGCGGATTGCTCAGAGCAAGAATTGTCCTGTCGATCGTCGCCGGGTCACGCCCCTCGGCGTCGCAGTGGCAGTCGAGGATCTCGAGCTTGCGGGCGATCTCATCGGGGGAGATGGCGAACAGGTTGCAGGCATCGGCGTAGCGGGCCACGAGCCGAAGGGTCTTGCGCTCGCCGCTGCCGCCGATGAGCACGCGCGGGCGCGGCGAGCTGATCGGTGGCGGTGAGCAGATCGTCTCGGCGAGTTGGTAGTGCCGACCTTCGAAGGGGCCCACCTCGTCGCTCCACATCTGGAGACAGATCTGCAGGGTCTCCTCGAGACGCTCGAAACGCTCCGACAGGGGCGGGAACGGCACACCGAGACCCCGGTGCTCGCGTTCATACCACGCCGCCCCGATGCCGAGCTGTGCACGACCTCCCGACAACACGTCGAGCGTGGTGACGATCTTCGCCAGCAGACCCGGGTGTCGATACGTGACCCCGGTGACCAACAGGCCGAGCGTCATGGTGCTCGTCTGACCGGCCAGGAACCCCAAAGAGGTGTAGCCCTCGAGCATCGGGTCCTCGGAGGTGGCCATCATCTCCATCTGGAACCAGTGGTCCATGAGGGTGAACACCGACACCCCGCTCTCCTCGGCGATGCGGGCGGAGGTCGCCAGCGTCGGCCCGAGGGTCTCGGGGGCGCCGGGCAGGGTGAAATTGGCGAAGTGGATGCCGGTACGCATCGGTGTTCCTTTCAGGCGAGCGGTGGAAGCGTCCACCTTCGCACGACGCGGGGCCCCGCCGGCCTCGGCACCGGCCCCGTGACCGGCACCGGCCGAGTTGCACTGACACACCCGGGTTCTAGACACACCTTTGTCTCTCGACGCTTCCCTGATTCTTGACACATCCGTGACAAATTAAATACGATCCGACTTGGATCGTAATCTCTCTCGAAAGTGAGCGCGACGTGCCAGCACTCGAGCGCAAATGGTGGACCCTCATCGCCGTGTGCACGGCCACCTTCATGCTCCTCCTCGACATCACGGTCGTGAACGTCGCCCTTCCCGACATCCAGCGTTCGCTGCATTCCAGTTTCAGCGACCTCCAATGGGTGGTCGACGCTTACTCGTTGACCTTGGCCGCCTTCCTTCTCACCGCCGGTGTGGTGGGAGACATGTTCGGACGGCGCGTCGTCTTCGCCGTGGGCCTCGGCATCTTCTCCGTGTCATCGCTGGTATGTGGTGTCTCGTCCACCGCCTTGATCCTGAACCTGGCCCGCGGCGCCCAGGGTGTCGGTGGCGCCGTCATGTTCGCCACCTCACTGGCGCTGATTGCGTCGGCCTTCCAAGGCAGAGAGCGCGGTACCGCCTTCGGCATCTACGGTGCGGTGATCGGCGGTGCGGTGGCGGTCGGACCGCTCATCGGGGGGGCGCTCACGAGCGGGCTCGGCTGGCGGTGGATCTTCTTCGTGAACGTCCCCGTGGGCGTGGTCGCCATCGCCCTCACACTCACCCGAGTCCAGGAATCGAAAGAGGCCAACGAGCGCCGGATCGACTGGATCGGTTTCGTCTCGTTCTCGGCCGCGCTCTTCATGCTCGTCTTCGCGCTGGTCCGGGGGAATTCCGAAGGGTGGGGCAGCTCGATGATCCTCGGCCTGCTCATCGGGTCGGCCGTCTTGCTCGCGGTGTTCCTCATCGCCGAGTGGCGCCAGGCCGATCCCATGCTCGACCTCAACCTCTTCCGGAGACCGGCGGTGATCGGCTCGTCAATTGTGGCCGTGGCGTTGTCCTCGTCGATCTTCGCCTTGTTCCTCTACATCACGCTCTACGTCCAGGACGACCTCGGCTACGGCCCCTTCGCGGCGGGGGTCCGGTTTCTGCCCATCACGATGCTCTCGTTCATCGTCGCCCCCTTCGCGGGAAAGCTCAGTGTCCGGATCAAGTCCCGGTACCTGCTCGGTAGTGGTCTGCTCATGGTGGCCATCGGGCTGTTTCTCATGTCGCATGTCCACGCGTCATCGAGCTGGACGATCCTCCTTCCCGGCTTCGTCGTCACCGGTATCGGTATCGGCACGGTGAACCCCGTCTTGGCATCCGCCGCCATCAGTGTCGTCCCGCCCGAGCGCAGTGGCATGGCATCGGGGGCGAACAACACCTTCCGCCAGGTCGGCATCGCCACAGGTATCGCCGGCCTGGGGGCGGTCTTCCAGAGCCAGATCCAGAGCAAGACACTCGCCGGCCTCGGGGCGAGCCCGGTGGGTCGGGACGTGGTCATTCACGGTGGCGCCGCCTTGAAAGGAGCGATCACCGGAGGGGCGGTGCGCCAGGTCGCCGCGGCCATTCCCTCGATCCCGGCGCGCACCGCCCTCCTCCATACCTATCAAGTGGCCTTTGCGAGCACCTTCAGCCACCTCATGGTCATCGGTGTAGTGGTCGCCGCGCTGGGCTCGATCGGCGCTTTCGCCCTCGTACGCGAGCGCGACTTCGTGCCGAGCTACTCGCCTTCAGACGCCACTCTGGAGAAGCCGGCGGTGGTAGCCCCGTGAGCTCCACCGAGACCATCGCAACCCGGCCGCCGGGGAGACCTCGTGACGAGCGCGCCACCCAGGCCATCACCGAAGCGGCGCTGCGGCAACTGGCGGCGCTCGGCTATGCCCGGGTGTCGATGGAGAGCATCGCCAGCGAGGCCGGGGTGGCCCGGGCCACGGTCTACCGACGTTTCAAGGACAAGGCCGATCTGATCACCGCCGCCATCGCCGAGAACCCGGGAGGCCGCTTCCCCGATCGGCCCTCTGACGACCCGCGCGCCGATCTCATCGTCTACCTCGAGGCCTTCGACGAGCGGTTCGGGGAGAGTTGCGTGGAGGTCATCGGAACGCTGCTCGGATCGCGCCAGGAGCAAGACGCCTTGGCCCTGCACCGCCAGAGGGTGGTCGAACCACGCACCGGGTACGTCCGCAGTCTGTTGGCCCGCGCCCAGGAGCTCGGGGAACTGGCGAAAGACGTCGACGTCGATCTCGCCGTCCAGATGCTCACCGGCTCTGTCCTGGCTCGACGGGTCAGTGGTATCCCGAGCACGCCCGACTGGGCACGGCGCGCCCTCGACATGATCTCGCGGCAGGACCAACCGCACCACAGCTAATCACCGACGACGCGCCCCGATGGTCCGGTCACTGCCCCGGATCGACTCCCGTCAGCCGAGCTCGTCCAGGAGCTGACGGCAACGATCGGCGTTCTGGGCGAGCGTGGCGCGGAAGCTGTCCATCCGCGCCAGCTTGGCGTCGAGCTGCTCCTTCAGCGATTCGTTCAACTCCAGAGCCTCCTTCAGGAGCTCCTTCTGTTGGAGTCGAGCCGCCTTGGTGTTGACGTCACGCCTGGCCCGATAGGCAGCGCGCACCTCATCTAGCCGTTGCTCGGACTCCAGGAACTGCTTGATCTCCTCGAGGTTCATGCCGAGCGCTTCGCGTAGCTCGAGGATGCGCTGCAGCTGGACGAGGTCGGTGTCTCGGTAGCGCCGCTCGCCACCGGCGGTGTAGTCCGAGGGGCTGAGCAGACCGAGCTCGTCGTAGTACCGCAGCGTCCGCGTCGAGACCCCGGCCCGCGCCGCCGCGTCACTGATCCGAAGGCCCGACTCCGGTGCCCCGCCTGACTCCGGTGCCCCGCCCGGAACCCGCGACGGCCTGGCACCAGCTGCTCCGGACTTGTTCCTCACCCCCGTGCCCCGCGCCATGTGCTCAGCTCACCAACAAGGGCTCGGTCTCGGCCACCGCCTGCTCCGACGACTCAGACGGCAGATTGGCGTCGGACTCCGCATCGGTGTGGTGGTACTTGCCTCCCCGAAGCAGCGAAGCGACCGCACCGAGCACACACACGATCGCGGCGAAGTCGAACGCCTTCGCCAGACCCCGCCCGAAGGGGGCCGAGATGAGGTGGGGGAAGAATGATCGGCCGGTGATGTAGTTGACCTGCGCCGCCGTCATGTGGTGCAACGCGGTCGGACCGAGCAATGTCGCCATGGGGTTGTAGCCGAGAAACGCCGCAAAGAGCGATCCCACGGGGGGAAGGTGCGACACCCGGGTCGCCGTGCTCGCCGAGACGCCCTGAGCCGTCAGCCCGTGGAACAGCGTCGAAGGAAGCGTGGCGGACAGACCCAGGATCATGAGCGTGAAGAAGATCCCGATGGAGAGCACCTGAGCCGAGGAGTTGAAGGTGGCCGCCATGCCCGCGCCGGCCCCTCGTTGGTTGGCCGGAAGGCTATTCATGATGCCGGTCTGATTGGGTGCGATGAACAACCCCATGCCGACGGAGTTGAAGAAGAGCAGCGTGGCGAAGACCGGATACCCGAAGTTGACGGGCAGCATCTGCAGCAACACGAACGTGAGTGCCACGAGCAACAAGCCACCCGTGGCAAAAGGACGAGCTCCGTACTTGTCAGCCAGATGGCCGGCCAGGGGGCCCGCGGCCAGGAAACCGACGGTCAACGGCACCATGTAGATCCCGGCCCACAACGGCGTGGAGCTGAAGCTGTAGCCGTGCAAGGGGAGCCAGATCCCCTGGAGCCAGATGATCAACATGAACATGAGGCCGCCCCGACTGAGCGACGCCAGACCGCTGGCCACGTTGCCCGCCGTGAAGGCCCGGATCCGGAACAGCGTCAGCCGGAACATGGGATTGGCGACCCGGGTCTCGATCACACAGAACACCGCCAGCAATCCGAACCCGCCGAGGATCTCGGCCATCACGTTGGGGCTCGTCCAACCCATGGTGTGGTGACCGTAGGGAAGCAGTCCGTAGGTGATCCCCACCAGGATCAGGATGAGACCGGCCGCGAAGCTGCCATTCCCCCACCAGTCGACCCGGGCCGGGGTGCGGATGCTTCGGTCCTCGAGCTTGCGATAGGCCCACACGGTGCCGAACACTCCGAAGGGCACCGACACGAGGAACACCATGTGCCACTGGACAGGAGCCAACAACCCACCGAGCACGAGCCCGATGAAAGCACCGGCGATCGCCGCCACGTTGTTGATCCCGAGGCCCAGCCCACGTTGGTGAGCCGGGAAGGCATCGGTGATGATGGCCGAGGAGTTGGCGAAGAGCATGGCCCCACCCACGCCCTGGCCGATCCGCATGCCGATCAGCCACATTGCCGCGGTCGGTCCGTGCATCCATGTGACCGAGAGCAGGATCGAGAAGACGGTGAAAACCGCGAATCCGAGGTTGTACATCTTCACCCGGCCGAACATGTCGCCCACTCGGCCGAGCGTCACCAACAACACAGCCAGGACGACCATGAACCCCATCAGCATCCACAGCATGTAGCCCGTGTTCGACGGGGTGAGCGGGTTGAGGTGGATACCCCGGAAGATGGCGGGAAGGGCGATGAGCACGATCGACTGGTTGATGAAGACCATGAGGGTGCCGAGGGTGATGTTCGACAGGGCTATCCACTTGTAGCGACTGTCCGAGGACTCCCGAGCTGGAGCCGTCGTCGCGGTCGGGCGCTGGACCATTGGTAGTATCTTAACGTTAACGTTAAGGTCTGCCCACCTCCCCGGCCCCCGAGGGGCGTCAGGTCCCGAGAGGGGGCCCCACCCAGGTCCTGGGACCATCCATTGCATATGCCAATCACATGGGAAAGGGGGCTAGAGATCAGCCCTCCAGATCCCGAAAGTAACAACGGCAGCGGGAATCATCCTTGAACTCGCCGTAGTGGGCTCTGGGCGTGTAGCCGACGGAGACATAGAGCGAGATGGCGTCGACATTGCTCGATCCCGGTCTCGAGCCATGTCTGGCTGTACCCCATGACACGGGCCCGTTCTTCGAGGAACGCCAGGACCCGCGCTCCGACGCCGCGCCGACGAAGGGCCGGATCGACGTACATCCGTTTGATCTCACCCACACCCAAGCTCAGAATTCGAAGACCGCCGCACGCCGCGGCGACCCCGTCGCTGATGGCCACGACGAAGCATTCGTCGGGCGGAGCGAACCTCCAGAACCAACTGGCGTCGCTGGCTCGCAGGAGCGGCTTCCAGATCACGACGGGCTCGCTCCCCCCGGCCGCGCCGACCACAGGACCAGGACCAAGCTTCACACCCAGACGACGAGCACCAAGCCGTTGTCCATCACCGTCAACTGCGCTGATTCGCCTGCTTGGGAGAGCTCCTGGCCCTGCTGCTCGATGTTCGGTGCCGTCTTCAACAGCTCCCGGGAGATGGTCACCTTCAGTTCGTCGGGTCCTACCGTCATCCCGCCCACGGGAACGAACGTGAGATGGCGGTCGATGAACCCTTCCTCGACCGTGGCGAATTTCACGACCCTCCCGGGCTCGAGCTGCGACTAGTTATGGACCTCTTCGTGGACCGCGGCAGTACGGCCCTCGGTGTCGGTCACGGCGCGGTCGTAGATGCGATTCTGCGTTCCGACGGGCCGGCGGGTCGTGGCGAAGACGACCGCCGAGATGACCAGGCCGATGGCACCGACGACCATGAGAATGACACCAACCGTCGAAAGCCGGAATCCGTGGCCTGGGCTCGTGACCGCCCAACACAGCACCGCGCCAAGGGCGATGGAGATCATGCTGAAGACCATGCCTGTCAGACCCATATCTGTCACTTCCATTTCGTCAGTCCTGGTCAATTGCCAGGGGGCGAAGGAAGCGGGGGCCAGGGTGCCTTCGGTACTCTTCTCCAACGGTACCAGGGTGGTGATTTTATGCGGGTTGTGCCAATTCGTCCCCGCCGCCAACCTTCTTGCCTCGCATCCTGGGCGTGACCTTGGCCTGGTGATGGGAACAGAAAGGAACCGTGGTTCTACATCGACAGGCGCGTCCCGCAGCCAGCCTCCGCGCACAACCGACCCACGTCCGAATGTTCTCGACCTCGGGCCCGTTCTGTTCCCTGGAGCCCCAGGCCGCCTACGGTGCGCTGGGTCTCGCTCACACTTCCCATGGCTCCCCATCCGTCGGATCCGGATCCGGATCCGGGGCAATCTCCCCGGACTTCACCGACCCGCCAGTAACCGGCGATCGGCGATCGGCGACAGGTGAGCCTCGTGAATCGGTACCGCATCCAGTCCCACCTGACTGCGCGAAAGCCATAGGCCGAGAGCAGACGATCGGCGAGATCCTGGATCTGTTGGTCGACGTCAACAACGACACGACGCCCTGAGCGCGCTGCGAATAGGCCCGGTCCACCCTCGCCGAAAGACCTACGTTGCGAAATCTCGAGCGCTCAGGGCGAGCGCTTCGCCGCCAGCGCATGGCGACCGGCGATGACCAGGTGCAACTCGGCCGGGGCGAGCGAGTGGTCGATGATGGCGCGAGCCACGTCACTCAATTGCTTGCGATTGCTGCGCGCGTAACTCCGCAACAGGGCAAAGGCCTCGTCCATATCCACGTGGCGCCTCTCGGCCACGATGCCCTTCGCCTGTTCGATGACAATCCGGGAATTGAGAGCCCCTTGGAGCTGACCGGCGAGATCGGTCCCGTGCTTGACGGCGCGCTCTTGAAGGATCCCGATCGTCGCCGCGTCGGCCAAGGCTTGGGTGAGGTTCACATCCTCGCCAGAGAGCTCGACCAGCCCGGGACTGAAGATGTTCATGGCCCCGATCACGTCGCTGCGTAAGCGCAGGGGTAGAGCATGCACCATCTGGAACCCGGATTCCCGGGCCTGTGGAGCAAACCTCGGCCAGCGGTCCTCGGCTTGGTCGAGTCGGACATTTAGCACCCGCTCACCCGAAAGCAGGCAATCCCGACAGGGTCCTTCGTCGTTCTGGAATTCGATGAGCTCGAGTGCCCGCATACGCTCTGACGACGAGGCCATGACGCGCAGTTCTCCTCGCGCCGCAGCCAATGCAAGGCCCACTTCGGCGGTGTCCAACAACTCCGCGCACCGTTCGACCAATACCGACATGAAGTCGATGAGGTCGAAGTCGGCAACAAGCGTGTCGGCCAACTCAACGAACGTACGGGCCAGCCACTCTTCTCGATGCTCCACGATCACTCCCCGAGCCTGAAGCACCCGGCGAATTCCTGACTTTCCTCATGTACAATCCAGGGAATCCCTGTAATCATGCCACGATTTTCAGTGCACAAGAACCCCATCTGGTCTGCCCTTCTGTCGCTTGGCCCCATCACGGCTCGTCCAATCTCAGGTCTCCGGTGACGACCTCAGCCGCCACCAGGTCGATCGGTCGCTCGTTGGCAAAGGCTCGACCTCGCAACCGCACCAGGGCTTCACCGATGGAACAGTCGAGCTGGGCGGAAATCATCCCGGTGGCCTGGTGGACCACAGCCCGGTAGTCATCGACTTCAAGACCCCAGGCCAACGACTCCGAGACCGCACCGGCCTGCATGTCGAGGACCTGGTTGGTCACGAGCTCCGTGACCAACAGCGCGGCCGAGAGTTCTTCGCCCTCCAACGCGCCGGGCTTGTCACGGTAGAGGACGAGCACGCCGAGTTTGATGGCCCCTAGCTGCAGCGGGAGCGCATAGACACTCCGGATCCCAGCGTCGGATACGGCCCGAGTGAACTGCGGCCACCGACTGCTGAACAACTCGATGTCGTCCACCATGACCGGCGTGCCCTGCGCGTACGAGTCGCTGGCCGGCCCCTCGCCCAAGGTGAACTCGAGATCCTGCACCGTGACCGACACGCCGTAGGCACTGGCCACACTCGGAAAGGTGTCCGCTCCCATCAGCACGACCGCGGAGCCGCTCATGTGCAACAGTCGGGTTGCGGTCCGACACACCGTGGTGAGCGACGGAGGCTCATCCTCGGATCCGGCGATGAGCGCAGCCAGGAACTGATCGGCATCTTGTGCTCTCAACGCTATTCCCCCGCTCTTCATATCCGCTTCAGTTGGTGATGGTGCTGTGCGAAAAATCGAACCCCGACCCACTGGCACAAACACCTTGCGGATCGCGGCACCTCCGCCTTCTGGGTTCTGGGGGGTCGGACTCGGTTCCATGGGCAGCTGAGGAGCGGCCTCGTGCAGGGCTCGGATGGCGTCACCCAACTCGTCGATAACGCCCAGAATCCTGTCGAGCACCGCCGCTTCATGGCTCTGGCAGAAACAGGTGTCCGCCAGCGCCTGGGCCGCCTCGATGGCGGATATCGACGCGTCCTTGAGCTTCATGTTGACCAGGATGGTCCGGTCGGCATGCGCTCGGGCCGAGGCCGTCTCGTCGACGGCGAGGCGCTTCGCATCGTCGGCTCGCGCCACGAGACCGAGCACGAGCGTCAGACGTTTGTCTCGGATCACGCGCTGAGGCCGTGACCCGCGACGTCTCGACGCCCCGAAGAGAGTCGGCGAGATGCTTCGTATCGACCCTCGGCGGGAATTGACCACCCGGAGCTGGTTCCCATCGGGAATCGAGCGCCTAGGCACCTGGCACCTCGGAGCCCGAACCCATGGCATGGCGCAGGGCATCGAGCACGGCCAGGTCGATATCGCAACGCTGGGTCAGTTCAGGTGGGCCCCACATCGAGACCCCCAGTTCGATGGATCGACGCGCGTCGCCGAGTTGGCCTCGGTCTGGAGTAGCCCACCCGGGCCCGCTCGATCCGTGCTCCGAGGCCATAGCGCACTTCAGGGCCTCGACCATGGCAGTGTCGATATCGGGACGACCGTCGAGAGTCTTTGGCGCAGGTCGCAACTCTTGTTTGCCGTCGGCGCAAGAAGGTGGAGGGTGCCGAACCAAATCACTTGCCGAATCGCATTCCAGGAAAGGCTGGCCAGTAGCCTCCGCAATGTTGAAAGCGTGGAAGCTAGCCCGATCAGCACCAAGACCTTCGTCGAATTCTCCGCCGGGCGAAGGAAGTCTGTCCATGAAATCGCCCTCTCCCCTCGGCACCCGTGCAGGGCATGCCGTCGAGGTCCTGGACGACGATCGATAGCCAACCGACTAGCCGTCCCGAGCATACGCTCGGCGGGAACAAGATTCCATCGTCATTGACCATGCTTGGCCGGATTCCGACAATTTCTTGCCTGTCACTAGCGGCGGGCGGCCCAGCACTCAACGTTGTAACGGCTGGTATTAGGTCCTCCCGGTGGCCGAACCCCTGCGCCCCGAGTCCAGCTGTGTCCTCTGATGCTCCAGCTGGCGATGCAGGGACGTGACCCTGGCCGCGGCGATGAGACGGAGCTCGAGGTCGTCGGCATGGAGCGGCTTGATCAGATAGTCGTCTGCGCCCGCACTCATCCCTTCGAACATCTGGTCGTGGGAGCTGTTGCCTGTGACCATGATCACGTACGTGTAGCGAGCGGGGTGAGCCCGAATCTTGCGACAGAGCTCCAGGCCAGTCATTCCGGGCATGAGCCAGTCCGAGATGACGACATCGGGACGACGGGTTTGAAATACCTCCCACGCTTGATCGCCATCAGTTGCGGAGAGACAGAGGTGGCCCAGATTGCGCAGCGCCGCTTCGATGATGAGCAGAGACGTCGGATCGTCGTCGGCCGCCAGAATCAACACGGTGCCGCTGCCGGCAATTCCAGAGCGGAGCGAACTCGGCCAAACTCGTCTTCGAGCGCGTCGAGCAACTCGTCGCCCCCCGTGAGGTCGCCGACAGCGCCATCCGCCGCCAGCGTCGCGCACAGGCGGGCGAGCGCGGTTGCACCCAGGTTGGCGCTGGCGCCACTCAGTGTGTGAGCCGATCGGGCGATCGCCGCAGCGTCGTCTCGGACGATTGCCTGGCGCAATCCCACAATTCGTGCTTCAGCGTCAGCGAGGAACAAAGTAGCCAGCTGGCCCATGAGGTCTTCCCCAGCCGACTCTCCGAGACCCTCCAGACGGGCGACCACTTCAGCGTCCAGGACGGGGCGGTCAGGGTCATCCAGGTGGTCCAAGCCGACATGGGCACGCGGGGCCGGTGCCGATGGGTGGTTGCCCAACGTCGGGTCCGATCCGTCCGAAGTCCATCGCTTCAACACCTCGGCCAGCACGTTCAATCTGATGGGCTTGGCGAGGTAATCGTCCATCCCTGCTGCCAAGCAGCGCTGCTGGTCGGACTTCATCGCCGACCCCGTGACCGCGATGATGGGAGTGCGACGCGATTCTTCATGCAGGCGGATCTCGGTAGTGGCGAGGTAGCCGTCGAGAACGGGCATCTGGCCGTCCATGAGGATGGCGCTGTAGGAGGTCTCCGCTGCGGCCTTCACCGCCTGGGCTCCGTCGGACACGACATCGACGTGGAAGCCCAGATTCTCGAGCATGGCCGACGCCACCCGCTGATTGACCGGGTTGTCCTCGGCCAGCAAGATCTGGCCCGAAGCTCCCTGGCTTGGTGCCGGGGCACCCGGTACCCCGTCGCCTGACCTCGGAGCAACCGCCACTGGAGCACCGGTGGTGGCGGCGTTGGACACCGATGTCACCGGGGAACCCTCGTCGCTCGAGATGGACCTGGCCCTGTCGAGCGGGACACTGAACCAGAATGTGCTGGCACGGCCCAAGTCGTTCTGGACGCCGATCTGTCCACCCATCAACTCGACCAACTGGTGGGACATGGCAAGACCGAGCCCGGCCGCACCAAAAGAGCGGACCGTGTCCGTGTCGGCCTGTGAGAACGATTCGAAGAGCGCAGGTTGATGCGTACGGGTGATGCCAAAGCCGACACCGACCACCTCGAAGCGGACCATGACCTTCTCTTCTTGCTGGTCCTCCACGAACAGATTTACAAGCACTTCACCAGAGGGAGTGAAGTTCAAGGCGTTGCTTACAAGATTCGTGACGACCCGGCGGAGTCGGCCGGGGTCGCCCCGGAAGGTCACCGGCAGATCGTCGGGAAAGCGGCAACTCAACTCGAGACCTCGCCGGTGAGCCGGTCCGGTAAGGGAGTCGGCGACGTCTTGTACCAGGCTGCGAAGATCGAAAGCAATCGACTCCAGATCATGACGGCCGGCCTCGATCTCGGCGAAGTCCAAGATGTCGTTGAGAATGCCGGCGAGATCTTCACCAGAGGCAAGGACCGTCTCCGCGAGTATCTTGTGATCGACGCAGGACTCCATGTCGTTCAACTGTGACGTCATGACCACGACGCCAGTCATCGATGCCCGCATCTCTGTCGTCATCGGTGACCAGCCGAGGCGCCGAAGCCGACTTGGAGCGAGCAGATCTCTACTTCGAGCTCGCTCACCAACGATCGGACGAGGTCTTGCCTATCGCCGTCTATCGTCAGGACGCGTTGTGCGAGTTCGTGCAGACGCATCGCCCCGAAGCTGGTAGCCGTTCCCTTGATCTGATGCGCCACATATTGAGCGGCGGCAAGATCGCCGTCTGCAGAAGCAGAACCGAGCTCGACTGCCTGGAGCGTAAGGTGGGCGAGAAACGCCTCGAGCAACTCATTGTAGATCTCCGGGCCGACATCATCCTCGAGCTTCCCCGGGTCCCCATCGAACGACGGGTTGCTCTCATACTCCACATCCATCTATCGGTCCTCCATCATGACGACTAAACCATTTCAACCACATTTGCGTACAGAACCAAGAAGCTTTCGATTACGGCCGTTCGGTCCGGACCGACCGGTCCACCAGAGCCAAGAGAGCATCCTTGCTCACGGGCTTCGACAGGTAGCTGTCCATTCCTCCGGCCAGACAGCGCTCCTGGTCCTCTCGACGCGCTCCAGCAGTCATAGCGATGATAGGAGTGCGCCCGCGCTCGCCACCTTGGCCCCGAATGGCCGCAGTCGCTTCGTACCCACTGAGTTCCGGCATCTGACAATCCATCAAGATGGCGTCGTAACGCTGCGCCGCCACGGCGCGCACGGCTTCCGTCCCGTTGAGCACCGTGTCAACGCTGTAGCCTGCCGTCGTCAAGATCGCCACAGCGACCTTCTGGTTGATCAGATTGTCCTCGGCGAGAAGGAGTCGACCGAGCGTGGATTGGCCGACCGGCAGAGGGCGCGGCGGCGAGACTTTGGCGGCAACGACCTGCTCCAACTCCAAGCCCAATACGATGCGCAGGCTGGAGAGGAGGTCCTCCCGACGGATCGGTTTGGAGAGCGATGAGCATTTTGTGAGCCGGGCGACGTCATCGCTGTCTCGCTCGTGGCCCAAGCCGGTCATGAGCACCAAACCTGCGGACATTCCTCGGTCGGCGACAATGGCATTCTTGAGCGCCAACCCATCCATTCCGGACATGAATTGGTCGAGGAGAACGACCCCAAAGGGCGAGCCACCTGCTTCCGCAGCCCGCAGCGTCGCAAGGGCTGTCTCGCTGTCCGCAGCAGTACTCACCGTCATGCCCCAATCGGTCAAGTAGTCCGACAAGACGCTGCGCTGCGCTGCGCTGTCGTCGACGATGAGTGCTGCGACTCCGGCGAGACTGCTGTCGGCCGGTTCGACCGTGCGAAGAGCCGGCCCAGCATCGGTATGGGCGCGGATCGTGAACCAGAAGGTGCTTCCTTCCCCGAGACGGCTCGACACACCGCAGTCGCCACCCATGAGCGTCACGAGCTGACCACTGATGGCGAGCCCCAGCCCGGTACCGCCGTATCGTCGAGACGTCGACGTGTCGGCCTGGACGAAGGGCTGAAAGATCGTCTCGAGTTTGTCGGGCTCAATCCCCATGCCGGTGTCGGCGATCTCGAATCGGACGATGGAATCGACGCCTGGGACACCGGCGCCGGCCGTCCGCTCGGTCTCGGTGACCCGGACGACAATCTCCCCTGTTTCGGTGAACTTGATTGCGTTGGCGATGAGGTTTGTGAGGACCTGACGCACCCGCCCCGGATCCCCACTGATGAGAGCGGGGACAGCTTTGTCGATGACTGCGATCAGCTCCAGCTCCTTGGCCTGCGCCGGTCCCGCCAGAAGTCCAACGACGTCGTCGATCGCAGCCCTGGGGTCGAATTCAATGTTCTCAATCTCGAGCTTGCCGGCCTCGACTTTGGAGAAGTCGAGAATGTCGTTGATGATGGCCAAGAGCGCCTCGCCTGAGTTGCGCACAGTCTGCGCGTAGTCGCGCTGGCGGGTGTTGAGCTCGGTCTCGAGAAGTAGGTCAGTCATGCCGATGACGCCGTTCATCGGGGTCCGGATCTCGTGGCTCATGTTGGCCAGGAAGTCCGACTTGAGACGCGACGCCTCCGTGGCTTTGTCCCGGGCGTCTGACATGGCTGTTTCTGCCCCCACCTCAGCCGTCACGTCGGCCAGCGTGCCGACCCACCCTGCCGTGCCACCGTCAATGTCCGGAATCGACTTCGAGGTGACCAACACGATCCGCGGGGCCGATCCGGGCACGCGAATCTCGAACCGACGACACAATTCCTCTCCCTCTCGCAAACCGTCGGCGGGTCCGGAGGCCACGTCGACAGGTCCTTCTGACCCGATGATGGCGTCCCATTTCCGTCCGGCCGCCACATCAGCTGAGATGCCTGTGATCTCGGTCCATCGGGGATTCGTGTACACATATCTGTTGTCTCCGTCGGTCTGGAAGATCCCGACGGGAGCGGCGTCGGTCAGAAGTCTCAGCTGGTCGGCGGAGGCTTGCACCTCGCGGGCCTGATGGGCAAGTGATGCGGCATTCCTGTAGAGACTCCCGAACACCGACACCTTGGCGCGAAGCTGCTCAGGCACTACAGGCGCAAAAATGAAATCGACCGCACCCGCCGCGTAGGGATCGACATCCGACGTTTCGTCGCCAGCGTGGGCAGTCAAGAAGATGATCGGAGTCATCTCCGACTGTCTCCGCCGACGGATGAGGGCCGCTGTCTCGATCCCGTCCATGATGGGCATCCGGACATCGAGCAAAATGACCGCGAAATCCTGGGCCTCTACGCAGCGCAAGGCGGCGACACCCGAGTCGGCTTCGACAATCGAGTACCCGAGCGGGGACAACACCGAAACCAACGCCAACCGCTTGGCGGGGTTGTCATCGACCAGCAGAACAGGGATCGCCGGGCTCACTCTCAAGCCGCTCGTATCGGCATCACCAGGCTCACCGGGCCGCAGCTCGACACTCATGCGGCACTCCATTGAGCGGCCACCGGGAGCCATGGCCGCAGGGCCGCAAGCAGTTCGGCGGAATCGACGGGCTTCGGAACGTATTCGTTGGCTCCGGCATTGGTACAACGCTCACGCTCACCAGGCATCACCTTGCCCGTGACGGCGATAATTGGAAGGGTCTTGAATCGATCGATCTCCCGGATAGCCCGCATGGTTTCGTAAGGGTCCACGACCGGCATCATGATGTCCATCAGGACAACGGCGATATCGGGAGTGTTTTCCAAATGAGCGATGGCTTCGGAGCCACTATCGGCCACGATGACGGTGTGTCCTCGTTCGAGAAGCGCCGTGAGAGCGAACGTGTTACGAAAGTCATCGTCGACAACGAGGATCGTCGACCCGGTCGCGCCACTGAGCGGTCTTCCCGCCGACTGGCTCTCGGCCGGCCACGAGTCGCCACGTACGCCGACATCGTCCGCGCTCCGAGAGTCCGGAATCGGCATGGCAGACGTGGCGACCGCAAGGATCGAGGCTTCAATTGGCGCAATGTTGGACAACTCCGGGACCAGCTGCCTGACAACCGTGAGGAGTTCGGAGGTATTGATGGGCTTGGAGGCGTACTCGTTTGCCCCTGCGTCGATACAGCGTTGACGCTCTCCTGCCATCACCTTGCCGGTCACGGCAATCATGGGGAGAGCAGCGAACTGATCGAGCGCCCGAATGGCTCGCATGGTCTCGTATCCGTCCATGAACGGCATCATGATGTCCATCAGGACAATGGAGACATCGGGGACCTGCTGCAAGGTGGCAAGTGCCTCCGAACCACTCTCGGCCACGAGCACCTCGGCGTTGGCTCGTTCGAGGAGCGCGGAGAGAGCGAAGATGTTGCGGTATTCGTCGTCGACGATGAGGATCTTCGTCCCGCAGAGATCTTCCTCCGGTTCCCCGTCAGCCTGACGAAGATCGGGTGTCCGGTCGCAATTACTCGCCTGATCCAGGCCTGTGTGGACACTCGAGCTGGGAGCCGGTCGCACCGGCTTCACGGGGGAAGAGTCGGCAGGGACTCGGGTCACCGATACTTCGCGTGAATTCGCGGGAAGATACAGGGTGAACGTGCTTCCTTGTCCCGGTTCGCTGGTGAGGCTGATCTCGCCGCCGAGCACGGCAGCTAGTTCGCGACTGATCGAAAGCCCTAGGCCCGTACCGCCGTAGAGACGAGCCGTCGTGCCGTCAGCTTGGGCGAAAGCCTCGAAGATCCGCTGCTGTTGTTCGCCGTCAATGCCGATTCCGGTGTCGCTCACCGCGAAGGCGAGGACGGATGGCGCGTGGGCATGCACCCTCGTCTGCCTGTTCACCTCGTTGGCCACACTGACCCGGACATGGACACTCCCGTGCTGAGTGAACTTGAAGGCGTTGGCGAGCAGGTTCTTGAGGATCTGACGAAGGCGTTGTGCATCGGTGACGATCGTCTCCGGGGTGCCCTCGGCAAGATCAATCGAGTACGCCAGCCCTTTTCCCTCGGCGACGAGCTCGAACTCATCGAGCAGCACTCTGCGAAGGGTCCCGACGGAAAGCTCCCCAAGCTCGGCTTCGATGGTCCCGGACTCGGCTTTGGCCAGGTCCAGGATGCTATTGAGCAAAGCGAGGAGCTCTTCTCCTGAGGTGCTGATGACGCTCGCATACTGGACCTGGGTATCGGTCATGTTGTGGTCGGGATTGCCTTTGAGCTGATCAGCGAGAATCAACAGGCTGTTCAGCGGCGTGCGAAGCTCGTGAGACATGTTGGCAATGAATTCGGACTTGTACTTCGATGAGATGGCGAGTTGTGCGGCCTTTTCTTCGAGAAGCCGCTTCGATTGCTCGATCTCCTGGTTCCGGTTCGACGCTTCTCTGTTTCGCTCGGCAAGAAGGGTTGCCTGGCGCTCCAAGCTCTCATTGGACTTGCGCAGCTCTCCCTGCTGGGCCCGAAGCTCTTCGGCCAGGGACTGCGCCTGTTGCAACAAGGCTTCGGTGAGAGCCGACGATTGGATTGTGCTGAGGACGATCCCGATGCTCTCGGTGATGGAGTCGAGAAACGTCTGATGGGTGACCGAGAAGGCGGAGAACGAAGCAAGCTCAATCACCGCGCACAGGGTCCCCTCGAACAAAACGGGAATGGCGATGATGTTCAGGGGAGTCGACGAGCCGAGCCCTGAGCTGATCTGGACATAGTCGTCGGGCACCTCGGTGAGCAGGATCCGCTTCTTCTCCTTCCCGCACTGGCCCACGAGGCCTTCACCCAGACGGAACGAAGTCGCCACCTGCTGTCGCTCATCGAAGCCGTAGCCGGCCTGGAACTGCAGCACGGCTTCGCTTCCGTCGGTGGGATTGGTCATCGAATAGAAGACGCCGAGATGCACCGATACGAGGGTGGCCAGCTCGGACAGGATCATGTTCGATACCGTGACGAGGTTGTCCTGACCCTGGAGCATTCGGGTGAACCGCTCCCGGTTCGTCTTCAACCAGTCTTGTTCGACGTTCTGCCTGGTTGTCTCGCGAAGATTGCGGATCATCTCGTTCAGCGTGTCCTTCAGTCCCGCAACTTCACCGCTCGCCTCCATCGACACTTGGCGAGTCAGGTCACCCTCGGTCACCGCAGTGGCCACTTCGGCAATGGCTCGAACCTGGTTGGTCAGATTGGCGGCCAATTGGTTGACGTTGTCGGTCAGGTCTTTCCAGACACCGGCGACCTCCTTGGACTGCGCTTGGCCACCGAGTTTGCCTTCGACGCCCACTTCGCGGGCTACTCGCGTGACTTCACCGGCAAATGCGTTGAGCTGATCAACCATGGCGTTGACGGTGTTCTTGAGCTGCAGGAACTCGCCCTTCACGTCGATCGAGATCTTCTTGCTCAGGTCGCCGTTGGCTACCGCCGTGGTCACTTCGGCGATATTTCGCACCTGCCCGGTCAGGTTGCCGGCCATAAGATTGACGTTGTCAGTGAGGTCCTTCCACACTCCCCCGACTTCAATTGTCGCCGCCGCAGCCTGACCCAGCTTGCCTTCGGTGCCGACCTCTCGGGCGACTCGGGTCAATTCGGAGACGAACCCGTTCAACTGGTCGACCATGGCGTTGATCGTGTTCTTCAGCTCGAGCATCTCGCCTTGGACTTCAGCCGCCACCTTCTTGCTGAGATCGCCGTCAGCGACAGCGCCGATGACACGCTGCATCTCGCTCGTAGGCCGCACCAGCGCCTCGATGAGGTCGTTGACCGATTGGACACTCCCCGACCAACTCGGCGAGGAGCCTCCGAGGACGACGCGTTGAGAATGCCTGCCCTGGGCGCCCACCACCTCACTGACACGGGCCAGTTCAGCTTCGAGCACCTGGTTGGCGATGATCACTTCGTTGAGTCCGTCAGCGACCTTGCCGGCCACTCCCGTCCATTCCAAGGGCATGCGGACGGTAAAGTCGCCTGACTTGACCCGAGCCAAGACGCTCAGAACCACCTTTGGATCCACGGCGTCGGCGACGGTCGCCGCTGAATCTGACATGGCAGCCTCCAGAGGAGGGCGTGACGGCTGTCTGAGACTGCCTGACGTCCATTTCCTCTTCATACGATCGGTCCGCCGATCGGCGAACCTGAATTCTGATTCTTCCGCCTAGCAGGCACTGCGGAGTTGCAGTCGTCGACGGGTCATGCCGAGAGCGCCGTTGACATCAACGAGTCAAGCGCGTCCGCCGACGCCGGTCGTGCAAAGAAGTAGCCCTGATAGGAATCGCAGTCGAGCGCCACCACTTCGTCCAATTGCGCTTCGGACTCAATTCCCTCGGCCACGACGGTCATCTGCAGGCTGTGCGCCAACCTGACGATGGCGCTCACGATGAGCCGACTCGTGGGCTCACGTCCCAGATCGGCGATAAAGGCCCGGTCGATCTTGACGATGTTGACCGGGAACTGTTTGAGATAGCTCAGAGAGCTGTAGCCCGTCCCGAAGTCATCGAGGGCGAGCTTGACGCCGAGGTGTCTCAGATCGTTGAGCACGATCAGCGCACGATCGCTGTCCTGGATGAAGACGCTTTCCGTTACCTCGAGGGTCACGACCCTCGGGTCGGTCCGCGTCTCGGTCAATACCTCCGCAACAGTGGTCGCGAAGCCTGGTGCCACCAATTGCGAGGACGAGATGTTGACGCAGATCTCGAGATCACGGTGTTGATCGTGGCGCTGCCACCGGTGCAGGTCGACGCATGCCTGCATCAATACCCATCGCCCGATGTCGATGATGAGGCCGGACTGCTCGGCGAGAGGGACGATCGTGTCAGGAGGCACCATCCCTCGGAGCGGGTGTGCCCAGCGAAGAAGAGCTTCGACGCCGGTGATCCGCCCGTCGTCAGTGGCCACGATGGGCTGGTACTCGGTGAGCAACTCGTGTCGTGCCAGGGCTCCGCGCAGGTCGCGATTCAGCGTTGCTCGGTTGTCGGCTAGGCGCCGTTCGCCGATGTCCACCGTCCCATGACGCGCCCCTCCGTTGCGCTTGGCCTGATACATAGCCGTGTCGGCGTCCTGGAGGATCTGCTCGGGGACGTCGTTACCACGACCGGCGAAGGCGATGCCGACACTGGCACTCACCTGTACCTCGATGCCCGACAGGACAAAAGCCTTTCCGAGCGCCTCGTCGATGCGGGCGGCCAGCGGCTCGACCTGCGATGTGTTCTCGAGGTCTTCGCACAAGATGACGAACTCGTCGCCGGCGAGGCGAGCCAAGGTGTCACCGGGTCGGAGGAGGTCGGTCAGACGTCCCGCCACGGCTACGAGGAGGTCGTCGCCGACGTGATGTCCGTAGGTGTCGTTGATCGCTTTGAATCGGTCGAGATCGGCGAAGAGGATCGCCACGAGCTTCTCCGAGCGATGGCACTTAAGGATGGCGTGCACGAGGCGCTGCACCAGGAGAGTCCGGTTGGGCAGTCCGGTCAGGGCGTCGTGGAGGGCTGTTTCGCGGGCGCGGTCTGAGGATTCTCGGAGATCCGAGCGTGCTTGCGCGTTGAGAAGATAGGCGGCCGCCACGTCAGCCAGTGTCTGCGCCGCGGTCATCGCTCCGGCATTCAAGGGTCCGGCACTGGTGCGGTAGAGGTCGAGTGCCCCGAGCTGGTGTTGGTCGTGGCGCAAGGGGAAGGTGAACACTGCGCCCAGTCCTTCTTCGAGAGCTCGTGATGCAAATGTCGGGAACCGATCGTCGGCACGCAGGTCGGGGACGAGGACGGCCTCGCCTTCTCGGTACGCGGCCAGGCACGGACCCTCGCCCAATTCGGTCTGAAGTCGCTCGAAACGCATCGCCGCGTCATCCGAGGCGGCGATGTAATGAGGAGCGGTATCAGGCGCGATCAGTGTGACGCCGGCCGCGCTAATTGGGAGTACATCTACGATCCGGACCACCAAATGATCGAGGATGGCCTGAATCGGAAAGTCAGTGACAAGAGTCCTCGCGAACTCGCTGAGGACGCCTGAGAGTCGCCTCTCGATCTCCATGAGACCCCCTGGCAAGCTTAGAAGCGGGCCGCGAGGACTGGGCGGAGGATTCAGAAAAGCAATTCGAACCGGCAGTGTAACGGTCCCTCGTCACGCGATACAAGCATGCTCGAGCACAGAGGCGCGCGTTCGGACAATCACAAACACGGCCACGTTGATCACATGACGCCGGCCGACATTGTCGTCAGGAACAGAACATGCAGAGAGTGGGCGGACGTTTTCACCGTGAGTCGTCGCCTGCATCGGACGAGGTGCCTGAAACTTTTCTTGACCGAAGCGTGAAGCCGGTCCGACAGGGCCGGTCGGAGCAACAGTCACGGCGCAGGGTGCCCATCGACTCTGAGCGCGCAATCTTTGTGCAGCAGTCGTTAATAGAGGCGTCCGCAACTACCGATTGATACCGCAGACCCCTGAGAGAGGGGCGCCTGGTTTAGTCAGGGTGCCGGTTCCCGGTCACCCGTCGCCGAGGCTCGACGTGTCCTCTCCCCATACAACGGAAGAGGCACTCACGATGTTCACGCACCGAACAAACACGTCCCGCCCTGGCATCACCACACCCCCCCGACACGTCTCGGCGTGGCTCGCACCAGTGGCGGTCATCCTGGCCGCCGTCGCTGTCATGGCCCCGGCCGTGCACGCCGACGCGGCGCAGACCCCGGTCGGCCTCGGCACGGCAGGAAGCTTCGCCATCCTCGCCGGCAGCGGGATCACCAACACCAACGCCACGACGGTCACCGGAGACGTCGGGACGTTCCCGACCACGTCGGAGAGCGGCACGGCGTCGATGACGATCACGGGCACCAACCACGCCGGTGACGCGGTGACCCAGGGCGCCAAGAACGATCTCGTGACCGCCTACAACACCGCCGCAGGCGAGAGCCCACAGACAGCGGTCCCCGCCGACCTCGGCGGCCAGACCCTGAACCCGGGCACCTACAACTCGGCGTCGTCGCTGGGGCTCACCGGATCGCTCACACTCAACGGCGGCGGGAACCCGAACGCCATGTTCGTCTTCCAGGCCGGCTCCACGTTGACCACGGCCTCGGCGAGCAGCGTCAACCTCATCAACGGCGCCCAGGCCTGCAACGTCTTCTGGCAGGTCGGGAGCTCGGCCACCCTCGGCACAGGCTCAACGTTCCGCGGGACCATCCTGGCGCTCACGTCGATCACCGTCACATCGGCGACGACCATCAACGGTCGGGTCCTGGCCCTCAACAGCGCGGTCACCTTGGACAATGACACGATCACCAGACCGACCTGCGCCACTTCCGCCGGCACCACGGTGACGGTACCGGGCGGCGGCACGGCCAGGACCAACGCCGCCACACCCAGTCCGAACGGAACGACAGGTGCGGGCGTGACAGGGACCGGGACACCGACGGGGACGACTGGCACCGGCACGCTTCCCTTCACCGGGATCAACCCCCGGTTGCCGATCCTCGGTGGGACCCTGGTGGTCTTCGGCCTCGGGTTGCTGGGACTCTCGAACGCACGCCGCCGTCGCACGAGCGCCTGAACGGCCAGTCACGCGAAAGGGGTCGCTCGTCGAACGGGCCGTGCGTCAGGCGCCGACCGAGGGGCAGTCACCTGCTTCTCGGTCGGCGTTCTCACGAGCAGTGGCTCTGATAGCGAAAACTCAGCGGGCCCCGGCCGCCACGGCCTGGCCCCAGGTGTAGATGTAGAACGCCGGACTGCGGGTGAACACCGCAAAGAGCTCGGTATCGCTCATCCACGGCTTGGCGGCCGCCGGTGACGCCTCGCCGGCTCCCATGACAAGGATGCCACCCGAAGCCGCCAGCTGCGTAGCGGTGAAGCCCAGGATGTTGTCGCGGTGTCCCCAACATCCTCCCCCGCCGCTTCCACAAGCCAGGTTGCCCGACCCCGGGCCGTCGTCGTACATCCAGTTGTAGTTCGACCCCAGCGCGCCGGCGTTCTCGCTCCAGTTCGACGCCCACCGCATGACACTCACGCCGGGTGGGATGATCGTCGGCGTGGGGTCGGTGTCGGCCTGGGCGGCCGCCTGCGCATCCTGGTTCAGCTCGGCCACGAGCCCCACCGCCGGTGGGAGCCCGCGGTCCACGCGTTCGGTGTCGGCCAACACGAACAACTGCTCGGCCGCAGTGAGCGTCGAGTAGTTGCTCGGCAGTGTCATCGCCCCGAGACCTTCCCGCGCCCGGGCCGTGTCGGTGGCTTGGAGTGTCGACGCGATGCATCCTGCTGACAGCGCGCCTGCAGCCAGGCACGTGGACTCGAACAGCGGGGTGGGCGCCATGCTCGCGGACGGGTTGCCCGGGGGGAGGATGCCCCTCGTGACGGCGGGCGCGGGATGGACAACCGGCGCGGGATGAACCACCGGCGCGGGGTGGACCACCGGCGCGGGGTGGACAACGGGAGGAGCCACCGTGGTCGGAGGGGGCGGAGGTGGTGCCGCCGCCACCGCTTCGAGCTGCGGAACGGGCGTCGTCGTGGTCGTCGCCGGCGGGGGTGGCGTCTTGGCGGAGACGAGCGTCCCGGTGCGTTTCTCCTCTTCGAGGATCTTGCGCATGGCCACCAACGGCGACTCCTTGTGGAGGTGGTCGGACACCGTATGGCCGGTGTTGGAGTGACGTGTTCCCGCCGAGGCGATCGCTGTCGACCCCCCCGTGGCGGCCAGGACCGCTGCGCCCGGGAGTGACACCACCAACCCGAGACGGGCGATGGTGCGACTGGCGGGACGACGGGCGTTCTGCCGGCGCGTCGCCCGGTTGGCGCGCACGGGAGGAAGCGGTTCGCGACTCATGGTGCGTCGGTGCGTCGGTGTCGTGTGGCTGCAGGCAGCTGGCCTGCAACGCGACGTCGCGGCGCGCGAACCATGATGCTGTCCGTCTCCTCCACTGCTCCGCCGCCCGGCAGAGCGCCCGACGGCGACCGTAGTGAACGAGGGAGAACCGTGCCAATCGCTCTGCGCGGTCGTCTCGTCAATGGACGTCACATATGCTTTGCGGCGGCAACGAGCAACCGCCTCACTTGGGGATACGACGCCATGTGGTGTTCCGAACACACGCATTCGACCAGAATCACCTCACCGGCTTTTCTAGAATGCAAGGGCAGAAAGTGATGCCACCGTGCCGAGAGTGAGTGCAGGACTCCTTCTCTTTCGCGTGAATGCGACGGAAGGCATCGAGGTTCTGCTCGTGCATCCCGGGGGCCCGTTCTGGGCGCGCAAGGATGCCGGCGCGTGGTCGATCCCTAAAGGCGAGTACGACGACGGTGACGACCCCGCGGCGCGGGCCGAAGCGGAGTTCGCCGAGGAGCTCGGCCGAGGCGCGCCACCGGGACAGCGACTCGATCTCGGCGAAGTCCGTCAGGCCGGTGGCAAGCGCGTGCGCGCCTGGGCGGTGCAGGGTGACATCGACGCCTTGACCACCACGAGCAACACCTTCGACATGGAGTGGCCCCCTCGCTCAGGCGAGCACCGCAGCTTCCCCGAGGTCGACAAGGCGGCCTGGTTCACTGTCGACGAAGCGCGCGTCAAGCTCCTCGCCGGTCAGCTCCCCTTCCTCGAGCGCCTGGAGTCGATGACGCGCTCAGAGCGACAGGTCGACGAAGGGTGAGTCAGGGGATCCCGCCGTCGACGCGCAGGAGCTGTCCGGTGGTGAAGCTCGAGGCATCGCTGGCGAAGTAGAGCGCGGCGCCGACCACCTCGTCGGGATCACCGAAGCGTTGCAGGGCGTGACGTTCGGCACCGTGCTCGAAGACCTCTTGGTCCCAGGCCTTGGTCACGTCGGTGAGGAACGGGCCCGCCATGATGCAGTTGACCCGTACCGTGGGCCCGAAAGTCCGCGCGAACCCCGCTGTCAAAGAATTCACCCCTGCTTTGGCGGCCGCGTAGGGGAGGATCTCGGGAGTGGGCCGGATCGACCCCACGCTCGAGACGTTGACGATCGACCCCGCGCCGTCGCGCACCATCCGGCTGCCCACCACGGCGGTGAGGCGGAACACGCCCTTCAGGTTGAGGTTCACCACCTTGTCCCACATGGCTTCGGTGACCTCGGTGACGTCCCGGTAGAGCAGCGACATCCCGGCGTTGTTGATGAGGACGTCAACGTGACCGAAGGCGTCATAAGCGGCGTCGGCCAGGGGCTCGAGCTCGTCCCAGTTCGACACGTTGCACGACCAGGCGAGCCCCCGTCGTCCTATGGCCTCGATCTCGGCCACGACGGCCTGACAGGCGTCGAGCTTCCGGCTGGCCACCACCACATCGGCACCTGCTGCCGCGAAGCCCAGAGCCATGGACCGGCCCAGGCCCCGGCTGCCCCCGGTCACGAGGGCGACCTTGCCGCTGAGGTCGAAGCGGTCCCGCTCCACCGACATGTGCTCCATCAGGGCAGGGACGTGGTCGACGCCAGGCCCGCGGCGCGCTGGGCCAAGTTCAACACGACGTCGCCGAACGCCTCCATCTTGGGATTGTCGGCCGTTCCCGCCACGACGCGCGCGTAGCCGGCTTCGAGGACCACGGCCAGCTTGAACCGGGCCAGGATGACGTAGTAGTCGATCTCGTCGGTGTCGCGCCCGCTCTCGTTGGCGTAGTAGGCGAGGAGCTCGGCGCGCGACGGCATGCCCGTGTAGTCGACGTAGCTGCCCGTGCTCCGTTCCTCGTCCTCGTCGAGCCAACCCTGGATGACCCAGCCCAGGTCGAGGAGCGGGTCACCGACGGTCGCCATCTCCCAGTCGACGATGGCTGCCAAACGGGCCGGTGCTCCGGTACGGAACATGACGTTGGCGAACTGGTAGTCGCCGTGCATGATCCCGGGCACGTAGTTGTGGGGTTGGTGGGCCCCCAACCACGCCGCCGCGATATCGAGCCCGGGAATGTCGCGGAACTGCACCGCGGCGAGATGGCTCATCCACCGGTCGACCTGACGCTCGTGGAAGCCGTCGGGACGGCCGAATCCCTCGAGACCACGGCTCTTCCAGTCGACACGGGCCAACTTGGCGATGCCGTCCACGAGTTGGAAGCCCAGGACGCGTCGTGCTTCGAGGTCGGTGTCGAAGGGCGGCGGCCAGCCCGCAGTGCCCATGGGGGACCAGCCGTCGACGTACTCCATCAGATAGAAACAGCCCCCCATGAGGGCGGGATCGTCGCACACCGCCAGGGCCCGGGCGTGGGGGACGTCGGTGTCGGCCAGCGCGGCAAGGAGCCGGTACTCACGCAGCATCGTCTCGTTGCGCCCGGCGGGGACGATGCGCGGCGGCCGGCGCAGGGCCATGCGGTGCCCACCCCGGCGGATCTCGAAGAGCTCGTTCGACGCGCCACCGGTGATGAAGGTGGCTTCGACGGGCTCGCCCTCGCCGGGGAGGCCGTGGTCATCGAAGAAGCGCTGGAGCCGCTCGAGGTCGACGAGCCCCTGGGTACGCGCCACGTCGTCGACTGCCTGGTCGGCGACGGAATCGCTCACTGGTTGGCGACCTCGTGCTCGAGGTGCTCGGCGAACTTGGCGCGCGCCGCGGCGAGCTTCTCGGGCAGGTGCTCGGTCGGCCACGCGCCGGGGGCGGCCTGGTAACGCTTGAGGATCTGTCGGGCCACGGTCACGCGATGGACTTCACTCGGGCCGTCGACGAGCCCCATGACCGGAACCATCATCCAGTAACCACCGAGGGGGAGCTCGTTGGAGACACCGAGCGCGCCGTGGACCTGGATGGATCGTTGGACGATGTCGTGGAGGACCTGGGCGGTGAGGACCTTGACCGCGGCGATGTCGTGACGAACCTTGCGGTAGTCCTGGTACTGGTCGATCTCCCAGGCCACGTACAAGACGAAGAGACGGAACTGCATGAGCTGCGCGTAGGAGTCGGCCACATAGTTCTGGACGCTCTGCTTGTCGGCCAGGATGGTTCCCTGAGTCTGGCGCGACAGTGCCCGCTCGCACATCATGTCGAGGGCTTTCTGGCACACCCCGACCGTCCGCATGGCGTGGTGGATGCGGCCGCCCCCGAGCCGGGTCTGGGCGATGGCGAAGGCCTGGCCCTCCCCTCCCAAGAGGCTCTGGGCCGGGACCCGGACCTCGTTGTAGTGGATGAGGGCGTGCATCCCTTCGTGGCCGTCACCGAAGTGCTCGCCCATGAGCCCGATGTTCCGAACGATGTCGACCCCGGGCGTGTCGGTGGACACCAGGAACATCGACATGCCCTGGTACGCGCTCACGTCGGGATCGGTCACCGCCATCACGATGAGGAACGACGACGTCCTGGCGTTGGAGGAGAAGAACTTCCACCCGTCGATGACCCACTCGTCACCGTCGCGCCGGGCCCGGGTCTCGAAGCGGGTCGGGTCCGACCCACCTTGGGGCTCGGTCATCGAGTACGACGAGAAGATCTCGCCCTCGAGCAAGGGGCGGAGGTAGCGCTCCTTCTGCTCGTCGGTGCCGTAGTGGGCGATGATCTCGGCGTTGCCCGTGTCGGGGGCCTGGCAGCCGAAGATGATCGGAGCCCACCGGCTCCGGCCCAGGATCTCGTTCATGAGCGAGAGCTTCACCTGGCCGTATCCCTCGCCCCCGAGCTCGGGACCGAGATGACATGCCCACAGCTTCTCGTCGCGGACCCGTTGCTTCAGGGGGTCGACGATCGTGCGGAGCTTGTCGTCGAGAGGATGAAAGGTCCGGTCCCCCCACAGCAGGTCGAGCGGCTCGACCTCTTCACGGACGAAGGCGTCGACCCAGTCGAGCTTGGCTTGGAACTCGGGATCCGTAGAGAACTCCCAACCCAACGACCTGCCTCAGCTTTCGCCTGTGCCGTACTGGGCCTGGGGGAGCGGGCCCGCCGAGGCCGCCGGAGGTGCGGAGGTCGGGGCGGGGATGGTCCCCGCCGGGTCGACCACGCCGGTCGTCTCGGCCACCGCGGCGTTGGCCGAGGTCACCTGGATGGGCCCGTGCTCGGCCTCGAAGGCCTGGACGAGGCCGACGATCTCGGTCACCCGGCCGTCCGCGCTGGCATCGGCGCGACCCATGCGCTGGGAGTAGGTGATGCCCCCGAGCTCCAACAACAGGGCATCGCCCTTGCGCTTGGCCTGGATGTCGGCGAGCTTGGCCTGGCCCGCCTGGCCTGCCTGCTGGGCCTTGTCGGCGAGCTGGGTCGCCTGTGCCTTGACCTTGTCCATGAGTCCCATGAGACGTCCTCCTTCTCCGAGCCTGACTGTAGGCCACGCACTCCGGGAGGGAGAAGGCGGTCAGGCCCCGCTCCAGGCCGCGGTCCAGGCGACGCTCCGCGCCCACAACTCCGCCCCGAGCTCGGGGGTGGCCCGCTCCGACGGAGCCCGCTCGGCGCAGTCGTCGTAGTAGTGGCCGCTCGCACCTGACAGCGAGGGGTCCGTCGCGCAGAACACCGACGTCCGCTTGCCCTCCTCCGGCGATTTCATGAAGAGCTTGGCCAGGGGCTCGAGGGGCCAAGGGAGGCGGCGCCAGATGTCCGACGCGATCACGCCGGGGTGCAGCGCATAGGTGGTGACGATGTTCGCTGGCTCGTCGCCCATACGGCGGGCGAGCTCCTGCGCGAACAGGACGTTGCAGAGCTTGGAGACCCCGTACTCGGGGAGGCCGGTGCGGCTGGCGGTGCGCCGGCGAACGGCCTCGAAGTCGACACCGCGCGCCTGGTAGTGCGCGTCGCTCGCCACCACCACCACCCGGGCCGGTGCGGAGCGGACGAGGGTGTCGAGCAACAAGGTGGTGAACAGGAAATGGCCCAGATGGTTGACACCGAAGGCGAGCTCGAAGCCATCCGCGGTCAATCCCCGTTGACCCGCCAGCCCGGCGTTGTCGATCAGGACGTGGACCGGCTCTCCCGTGGCGATGTAGCTCTCCGCACTGGCGCGCACCGAAGCCAGGTCGGAGAGGTCGAGGGCGAGAAAGGCCGCCGCGTCGGGGCCGTGGGCGGCGCTGATCTCGTCGAGCACCGGTTGGGCCCGCGTCAAAGAGCGACAGGCCACGTGGACACGAGCACCCCGGCGAGCCAACTCAGTGGCCGTGGCCCGTCCGATCCCGGTGTTGGCACCGGTCACGATCACGGTGCGACCCGTCATGTCCCTGTCCGCCGTCACGTGCATGGCGACAGCTTCACAGCTCCAGCATTCCCCGGCGGCCGTGCTCGGTGAACTGCCGGTCGAGCCCCTCGACATCGGAAGAGCCCAACCGGCGGTAGGCGGCGAGCGGTCCACCCCCCTGGGACGCGAAAGGACGCCACCACACCGGATCACCGGTGTTCCAGTACTGGCGTCGGAGGGGACGTTTGTCGACCTTGCCGGAGCCGGTGAGTGGGATGCGGTCGGTGATGCGGACGAAACGAGGCGCCCATTTCGTCCCCAGGTCGCTCTGGTGCTCGAGGAATTCCCCGAAGGCGACGGGATCGAAGCCGTCGGGATCGGCCAGCTCCAACACCGCCATGACCTGGTCCCCTGTTCGGGGGTCGGGGACCGGGAGGACGACAGCGGTGACGACACCGGGAAAGCGGCTCAGGATCCTCTCGACCGGCGCCGCCGCGAAGTTCTCCCCGTCGACGCGCAACCAGTCGGCCATGCGGCCCGCGAAATAGAAGAACCCGTCGTTGTCCCGGTAGCCGAGGTCTCCGGACCAGAACCAGCCCTCCCGGGTCCGATCGGCGTCGGCCTCGGCGTTGGCGTAGTAGCCCTCGAAGCGGGCCACGCCGTCGCGGCTCACGATCTCACCGATCGCCTCTGAGGCGTTGGTGAGCTTTCCTTCGCCGTCGATCTCGGCGTCGGGGCATTCACTCCCGGTGGAGGGGTCGATGATCACCACGTCGGTCCCCGGCGGGGGCTTGCCCATGGCCTGGCGGGGCGTCCCCGGCACCCGGGACATCGAGATCGCCCCCTCGCTCGACCCGTACCCCTCCACGATGGGACAGGCGAAACGACGCTTGAACGTCGAGATGTCCTGGGGTGAGGCGTCGGTGCCGAAGCCGAAGCGCAAGGTGTTCTCGGCGTCGTCGGGTTGCGGCGCGGTGGCAAGCACATAGGCCAGGGCCCGGCCCACGTAGTTGAAGTAGGTGACGCCGTAGTGCCGGACGTCGGGGAGGAATCCCGACGCCGAGAACCGGCGGCGCAGGACGAGTTGAGCACCCGCCGCGATGGCCGGCACCACACAGGTGTTCAGGGCGTTGCCGTGGAACATGGGCATGGCGCAGTACATGACGTCGTCGGGACCGAACCCCGACCCGCCTGCCATCACACTCGCTTGGCTCGCCATCCGACCCTGGCTCACACGCACCGCCTTGGGGGCGCCGGTCGACCCCGACGTGAACAGCAACAGGTAGAGCGTGTCTGGGTCGATGGCTTCTGCGTCGGGTACTGCGGATGGTTTCTCGAGGGAGGCCGAGTATCCCGACTCGTCGCACAGCAGGACCCGGTCCGTCTCAACCCCGGTATCGAGACCGTCGAGCAGCGACGCTTGGGCGGAGTCGGTGACGATGAGCTGGCAATCGGCGTGGGCGACGTCTCGGGCCAGCTCCGCGCCGCGTCGGGTGGGGTTGATGCCGACGACAGTGGCCCCGGCCATCGCGGCGCCACCGAGCAGGAAGAGGTACTCGGGCACGTTCTCGAGGAGGACGCCGACATGGAACGGCCCGTCCCGGCGCAAGGCTCGAAGCATCTCGGCACGGCGCGCGCACTGCCTCACGACCTGGCGCCAGGTCCATGACGCGTCCTCGAAGCGCAGGCCGGCGTTGTCGTCCTGGGCCCGGGCCAGGACCAGGTCGACCACCGTCGTCATCGACCCGACGATAGTTTGATGACTCCCATGGGGATCTCCGAGCCACGCGACCTCGAGGCACTGCGCGAGGGGCTCACCCGGTGGGTGCGGTCATGGCGGCCCGATGCCAGTGCGGTCTCCATCGCCGCTTTGGCGCAACCGGCCACCGGTCTGTCCAGCGAGACGTTCTTCGTGGAGCTCGACTGGACCCTGGGGTCGTCCCGGAGTGCGAAGAGCGAGCACGCCTCATGGGTCCTTCGGCTCCCCCCCAACGGTGAGGGGCTGTTTCCTTCGTACGACCTTTCCATGCAGGGCCGGCTCCAAAGCGTCCTGGCCGACGGCGGTATGGCGACCGTGACGCCGCTGGCGGTGGAGGAGGACGACCGCTGGGTGGGGTCGTCGTTCCTGCTCATGCCGCGAGTAGCGGGAAGGGTCGTGCGCGCCGACAAGCCCTACCTCCGGACGGGATGGCTGGCCGAGGCCACCCCCGCCGGCCAGACGAAGTTGCACGACGAGGTCGTCGACGCGTTGGCCCGGATCCACCGACTCGATTGGAAGGCACTGCACTGCGACGCCATCGTGGCCCGCCGTCGTGACGGCGACCTCGGCGCTGGTGCCGGTGCCGATGGGGGTGGCGAGGACCGCCCCGGATGGCTGGCCGGAGAGGTCGAGTACTGGGCCCGGTACCTGGCCTGGGCGGGCGAGAGCAAAGCGCCGGCGGTCTTCGACGAAGGGGTGGCGTGGTGTCGGGCCAACCTGCCGCACCCCGAGCCGCCCGCCTCGCTGCTGTGGGGCGATGTGCAACTGGGCAACGTCCTCGTGGGTGACGACATGGGTGTGTCTGCCCTCCTCGACTTCGAGATGGCCTCGATCGGGCCGGCCGAGGTCGACCTGGCCTGGTTCGTGGTCCTCCACGACATGGCCGTCGTCCGCTGTGGGGGCGACCTGCCGGGCTTTCCCGGGCGCGCCGCCACTGTCGCCGGCTACGAAGCCCGACTGGGCCGTCCCGTGGCGGACCTGCGGTGGTACGAGGCCTTCGCAGCGTTGCGCAGCGGGGCCATCTTGGTGCGCGCCGCGCGTTTGCTGGCGCGCCTCGGCGTCGACGACAGCTGGCTCACCCACGAGAACCCGACCATCGACCTCCTGGCCGGTTTGATCTCGGATTGATCGCGCCCGTCGTCGGATCTGGGGCTAATCCGACGAAGACCGTCTACCGTGCGGGCATGGCCGACCGCCACGTTCCCAGTCCTGCTGCCCTGCTCGACACCATGCCGTTCGCCCCGACGTGTGGGATCGTCTGGGCGCCCGAGCGATGCACCGCCGGTGGCGTGATGCACGGGGGGCGTCATCATGGCCCTGGCCGACACTCTGGGGGGAGCCTGCGCCTTTCTCAATCTGCCCGAAGGGGCACGGACCTCCACCATCGAATCCAAGACGAATTTCTTCCGTGGTGTGCGCGCCGGCGCTGCCCACGGCAGTACCCATCCGCTGCATGTCGGACGGAGCACCATCGTCGTCCAGACCGACGTGACCGACGACGAGGGACGCCGGGTGGCACAGATCACCCAGACCCAGGCTGTATTGCAGTGAAGACCGAATCACGACCCGGGAGGTCCAGATGACAAGCGCGGCACTGCTCACCGACACCTTCGGTCGGATCCGCGACGTCGTGCATGAAGCCGTCGAGGGCCTCTCCGTCGACGACCTGATGGAGCGCCTCGACGCCGAGGCCAACTCGATCGATTGGCTGGTCTGGCATCTGACCCGGGTCCAAGACGACCATGTCGCCGGCGTGGCGGGCACACCCCAGGTGTGGACGTCAGCAGGCTGGGCCAAACGATGCGGCCTTCCCTTCGACGAGTCCGAACACGGGTACGGACACACAAGCGCCCAGGTGGCCGCCGTCAACCTCGACGCCGCCACGCTGCTCGGCTACCACGATGCCGTCTACGACGCCACGCTGACATTCGTCGGCGCCTTGACCGACGGCGATCTCGACCGAATCGTCGACACCGCGTGGGACCCGCCCGTGACCATGGGCGTACGGCTCGTGAGCGTCATCGTCGACAGCCTCCAACATGCCGGACAGGCCGGCTACATCCGGGGCATCCTGGCCAGGAGATGACCGCTCTCAGTCCGGCCTGCGGCGAAGCGCGTTCGCTCCTGACGTGGCGGCGCGCTCGAGCAGCAGCGTGCCCTCCCGACTGTTGCGGGTGAGCGCGGCGGCGCGCTCGAACTCGGCCTGTGCTTCATCGTCGCGACCCAGCTTCGCGAGCAGGTCACCACGCACGCTCGGCAGGAGGTGATACCCCCGCAACGCGGGCTCCTCGCGGAGCGCGTCGACGAGCTCGAGCCCGACGATCGGACCGAAGGCCATGGAATAGGCCACGGCGCGGTTGAGCTCGACGATGGGCGACGGCGTCAGCTGCGCGAGGGCGTCGTAGAGCGCCGCGATGCGCTCCCAGTCTGTCTCCGGCGCGGTTCGAGCCCGAGCGTGGCACGCCGCGATGGCGGCCTGGAGTGCATAGGGACCGAATCCCCGACCCACCCTGTCGGCCCGATCGAGGGCGGCCAAGCCGTGGCGGATGAGGGCGTGGTCCCAGCGCGAGCGATCCTGGTCGAGAAGCAGGACCGGCTCTCCCGAGGGGCCGACCCGGGCCCGGACCCGCGAGGCCTGGATCTCCATGAGGGCCACGAGGCCGTGGACCTCGGGCTCGTCGGGGAGGAGCTCGGCCAGGATGCGACCCATCCGCAGGGCGTCCTCGCACAAGGTCGGTCGCATCCAGTCGTCGCCGGCGGTGGCTGAATACCCCTCGTTGAAGATGAGATAGAGCACTTCGAGCACCGAGATCACCCTGGCGGCACGGTCGGCTCCCTCGGGGACCTCGAAGGGGACTCTGGCCTCGGCCAGGGTCCGTTTGGCCCGGACGATGCGCTGCGCCACGGTGGGCTCACGGACGAGAAAGGCGCGGGCGATCTCGTCGGTGGTGAGACCACCCAGGAGCCGCAGGGTCAACGCCACGCGCGCCTCGGTGGAGAGGACCGGGTGACACGCGACGAAGATCAGCCGCAGAAGGTCGTCGCCGAAGTCGTCAGGCAGATCGACGAGCTCGGCGATGTCCCGACCTGACAGATCCGATCGGGCCTCGAGCTCGCGTCCGAGCTCTTCCTGCTTACGCTCGAGCACGGTTCGCCGCCGCAGCATGTCGACGGCACGGCGTTTGCCCACCGCCATGAGCCAAGCCCCGGGGTTGTCGGGAACTCCCGACTGCGGCCATTGCTCCAGCGCGGCCGCCAGCGCGTCATGGGCCAGGTCCTCACCCGTCCCCACATCGCCGACGTAGCGGGCCAACCCCGCGATGAGCCGGGCCGACTCGATCCGCCACACGGCGTCGATGGCACGGCGCGCCGCCCTGGCGCCGCCTGAGGTGTCATGACCCGGCATCGGGCTCCATCACAGCAAATCCGACGCTGGGCCACGACCGAGACATCGCGTTGGCGTCGTCCTCGGCACCTCTCGACTACAGGCCGGCTGCCTGCTGGACCTCGGGGGGGAAGTCCTCCATCTCGAAGACCTGGCGGACCTCGATGACCGGACCATCGGCACACGGAGCCCGCTTGGCCCATTCGACGGCCTCGTCCTTCGACTTCACGTCGATCAGCCAGTAGCCCCCGATGACCTCCTTCGCCTCACTGAAAGGCCCGTCGGTCACGGTCGCCTTCCCACCGGGAAACGACACCCGGGCCCCGGTGGTGCTCGGGTGCAACCCGTCCAGGGCGAGGAGCACGCCGGCCTTGGTGAGCTCCTCGTTGTACTTCGTCATGGCCGCCACCGCTTCGGCTGAGGGCATCCAGTCATCCTCGGAGATGTTGGGGATCATGAACATCATGAATCGCATGGTCGACTCCTCTGCGGTCGGGAATGCTGTTCTCTGGTGAGGCGTCGAACGGGGTGGCCCCAAATCGACGCGACCCGACCGATTCACTCTCTTTCTTACCGTCTTCTTGCGCCGGTCGACCGTTGTGCCCAAGGTGCCTGGAGTAGGGCGACCGGCAAGTAATGAGCTTCACTCATAAGGAGGTACACTCAGTATTCGGTCGGCCACGACACCGCCGTAACGAAGGAAACACAGTGCCCCCCCACACCCCGACAGCACCGTCCCAACCACGAGCCGATACCACCCTCGAGCTGGCGGAACTGCTCACCCACACCTCGCGCCGGCTCCGGCGGGGGTCCATCGTGCAGCTCGCCCCGTTGGGCCTCACCTATGCCCAGGCCCGGGTGCTCCGCCTCGTCGCCGCCCACGGACGGCCTCTGCGGATGGCCGACCTGGCCGCGCAGCTCGACGTCGTCCCCCGGTCGGTCACGACCATGGTCGACGCCCTGGAAACAGCCGGGTTGGTGCTGCGTCACGCCGATCCCGGCGACCGGCGATCGGTCCTGGTGATGCTCAGCGATGACGGTGGACTCCTGCTCGACCGCCTCGAGACGGCTCGGCGCGACAGCGCCGATGAGGTTTTCGGAGGCCTCGACGCCACCCAACGACACCAGCTCCTCGACCTGCTCGAGATCCTGTGCGAGCGGGGCTCGTGCGTGACCTGCTGTGGACCCCACTCGACGGCCGGGCCCCGATGAGCATGGGAATGGGTATGGGTGGGGGCGGACACGGTGGCATGGGCTTCGGCCTCATGCGGTCCCTGCGGCGCGACAGCTCGGTGATGCAGCAACAGCTCCCCAAGGGGATCGTGCGACGCATCGCCGGCTTTGCCCAGCCCTACCGCAAGGCGCTCGGGATATTCCTGGTGCTCATCATCGTCGACGCCGTCATCGGCGCCGCCAACCCGCTCATCTACCGATCGATCATCGACACCGGGATCGCGAAGCACCGACCCGACCTCATCGTCGAGCTCGCTCTCATCGTGGCGGGGCTGGCCGTCCTCGATGCGATCTTGTCGCTGTGGCAACGCTGGGTCTCGGCCCGTATCGGTGAGGGCCTCATCTTCGACATGCGGACCAGGGTTTTCGAGCACATCCAGAAGATGCCGATCGCCTTTTTCACACGGACCCAGACAGGCGCACTCGTGTCGAGGTTGAACAACGACGTGCTGGGGGCGCAGCAGGCGTTCACCGACACCTTCTCGTCGGTTGTGAGCAACGTGATCGGAGTGGCCATCACCCTGGCGGCCATGTTCTGGCTGTCTTGGCCGATCACGTTGGTAGCCCTGGCCCTGCTGCCGATCTTCCTGCTGCCGGCTCGCTTCGTCGGCCGGCGCCTCGCCGACATCACCCGTGAGTCCTACACACTCAATGCCCAGATGACCAACACCATGACCGAGCGCTTCAACGTGGCCGGGGCGCTGCTGGTCAAGCTCTTCGGACATTCCCGTGACGAGGTCAAGGGATTCGCGGAGAAGGCCGGGCGCGTCCGTGACATCGGCGTCACCCAGGCCATGTACACGCGGGTGTTCATGGCGGCCCTGCTCCTCACCGCGTCACTTGCAACTGCACTTGTCTACGGCTGGGGAGGTGTGCTCGCCGAGCGCGGCACGCTCATGATCGGCACCGTGGTGGCGCTCACGGCGTACCTGGCCCGCCTCTACGGTCCGCTCACCGCGCTGTCGAACGTGCAGCTTGACGTCATGACGGCTCTGGTCTCGTTCGACCGGGTGTTCGAGGTTCTCGACCTGCCGCCGATGATCGACGACAAGCCCGATGCCACGCCGATCCGGCGCGGGCCCGCCCTCATCGAGTTCGACCACGTCGACTTCGGCTACCCGAGCGCGGAGGAGGTGTCGCTGGCATCGTTGGAGTCCGTTGCCATCCTCGAGCGCACGGCGTCGCAACCCGTGCTCTTCGACGTGTCGTTCCGAGCCGAGCCCGGGCAACTCGTGGCGCTCGTGGGCCCCTCCGGCGCGGGGAAGACGACCATCAGCCATTTGGTGCCGCGGCTCTATGACGTCCGGGGTGGGGCGGTGCGCATCAACGGCGTGGATGTGCGCGACGCCACCCTGGAGTCGATCGGGGCGACCGTGGGTGTGGTCACCCAGGACGCGCATCTCTTCCACGAAACGATCCGCGGCAACCTCCGCTACGCCAAACCCGACGCCACCGATGTCGAGCTGACCGAGGCGCTGAACGCGGCGCAAATCCTGGCGCTCGTAGAGTCGCTTCCCGACGGACTCGACACCCTGGTCGGCGACCGCGGCTACCGGCTCTCGGGCGGCGAGAAACAGCGCATCGCCATCGCGCGCCTGCTGTTGAAGGCGCCGGACATCGTCGTCCTCGACGAAGCCACCGCCCATCTGGACTCTGAGTCCGAGGTCGCCGTCCAGCAAGCCCTCAAGACGGCCCTGGCCGGTCGGACCTCCCTCGTGATCGCCCATCGGCTCTCGACGGTGCGCGAGGCGGACAAGATCCTCGTCATCGAAGAGGGACGGATCGTGGAGGAGGGCCGCCACGAGGAACTCCTGGCATCGGGCGGGCTCTATGCCGAGCTCTACACGACCCAATTCGAGCCCCAGGCACACCCCGAGGGTGACACACAGGAGGAGGAGCTCGGCGTCGACTGAGGCGCCGCTAGGGATGGGGACGCTGATCAGCGATTCGCTCGTCAGGGACCGAGGTCAGGGATCGGGAACCGGGACCGGAGGCGCTGCGCCCGTATAGAGGGCCGAGGGACGGATGAGCCGGTTGTGGGCGGCCTGTTCGATGACATGCGCGGACCAACCGATGACACGACCCGCCGCGAAGGTGGGCGTGAACATCTCCCGTGGGAGCCCACAGGTGTGCATCACGACGCCGGCGTAGAACTCGACATTGGTGAAGAGCCTGCGGCCCGGCTTCATCTCGGCCAGCACGTCGACTGCAGTGCGTTCGACCTTGTTGGCGAGCTCCACCAGTGGTCCTCCGAGGGACCGGGACACGTCGCGGAGGAAGATCGAGCGGGGATCGTCGGTCTTGTAGACACGATGCCCGAACCCCATGACCCGGTCGCCGCGCTCCACCGCGCCGCGCAGCCAGCCATCGGCCCGCTCGGCGCAACCGATCTCATCGAGCATGTCCAGGGCACGACTGGGTGCTCCCCCGTGCAGCGGGCCTGACAAGGCCCCGACGGCCCCGCACACGGCCGCGGCCAGATCCGCTCCTGTCGAGGTGATGACGCGGGCGGTGAAGGTCGAGGCGTTGAACCCGTGGTCGATGGTGAGTATTTGGTACTGCTCGACGGCTCGGGCATACAGCGGTGGCGGCTCGCGCCCGGTCACCATCCACAGGTAGTTCGCCGCGCTGGAAAGGTCGGCCCGCGGTTCCACCACGGCGCGATCGTTGCCGAGGTTGTACGCGGCGGCCATGATCGTCGGCACCACCGAGCACAACCGCAGTGTCTGGGCCCGCAACTCGGCGCCGTCGATGTCATGGGTGGGGCGCCAGCCCAGCTCGGCACCGAGCAGCGAGATCGCCGTTCGGAGGACCTCGAAGGGCGAGCCCAGGGTGGCCACCTCGGGCAACATGTCCGCCAATCCGCCAGGCAGGGCGCGGAGCTCGGCCACCTCGGCGGCAAAGGCACGCGCCTGTCCGGTATCGGGGAACTCTCCTTCGAGGAGCAGGTACCAGACATCCTCGAACGATCGCCGGGCGGCGAGTTCCACCGCCGAGTACTGGCGGTAGTGGAAGAACCCTTCCTCGCCCCGGACGTCGCCGATCTCGGTCTCCGCTGCCACCACACCCTCGAGCCCGGCCGGGATCTCCGTCCCGTGCTCGTCGGCGGGACGCAGACGGGCCAACCCCATCAGATCGCGCAACGACACCACGCCCACGAGCTCGTGACCGTCCACCACCGGCAGGTGCCGGTAGTTGTGATGGGCGAGGCTGCTCCAGGCCGCACCGACTTCTTCGTCGGGCCCGAGGACATCGGGGTTCGCCGTCATCCACAACTCGACCGACTCCGACGGCGCCGTCGTCGCCGCCGCGGCAGCCCGCAGCAGGTCCCGTTCGGTCAAGATGCCCGACACCTTGCCCCGTTCGGTGACGATGATCGACCCGATGCCCGCTTCGCGCATGACCTGGGCGGCCAGGGCCAGGGAGGTCCCCGCTTCACAGGTCACGGCGGGGGACGACATGAGATCACAGACGACGGTCGGCATGGGCATGGCTCCATTTCCTCGGCGGCGCGCCCGGCGGAGCGGCTGGTTGACACGGGCTGGTCAACACCATCATCGTGCCCCGTTCTCCACGATGTGTAAATGTTGATCAACTCAATGTCACTGGGAAAGGGCCAGGCGATAGACCCGTGACACGGATGCTCGAGAGCGCCGATGCAGCTCGGCGGCTGGGTGTGAAGCTGCCGACCCTCTACGCCTACGTGAGCCGTGGGCTCCTCGTGTCGCACCCCGCCCCCGAGGGCAGACGGAGCCTGTTCGCGGCCGACGACGTCGAGGCCTTGGCCAAGCGCTCACGTGGTGGCCGGACCACCGAGACCAGGTTGGCCACCGTGACGACCTCCACCACCCAGCTGCGCGACGACGGCCCGGTCTACCGGGGCACCCCGGCCATCGAGCTCGCCACCACCCTCCCGTATGAACAGGCTGCCGAGCTGCTGTGGCGCGGCGATCCTCAAGGTGAGACGAGTGAGAGAGGTGAGGGCCGTTGGGAGCCATTTCCCTTGGAACCGCCGAGCGCCCTGACCGCGTCGGACCGCCTGCGCTGGGCTGTGGTCATGGCCGGGGCCGGTGACCGGTTGCGCTCCGACCTGCGCCGCGCCTCGGTCGTCGCAGTGGCACGCAGACTGGTGGCGACGATGGTCGCGGTCCTCCCCGGTCCCCGGGCGACTCCTCCTGTGCCCGCACTCGAGCTCGGCGCCAACCGATGGGAGAACACCGTGGCCGGCGTGCTGACGGCGCGCCTCGCCCCGGAGCCCGACACCGACCTGGTCCGAGCGGTCAACGCCGCGCTCATCCTTCTCGCCGACCACGAGCTGGCGACCTCCACCGTGGCGGTGCGGGTGGCGGCCTCGGCGCGGGCCGATCTCTACGACGCCTTGTTGGCCGGTCTCGGGGTGGTGGCTGGCCCGTTGCACGGGGGGGCATCCCAACTGGCCTACGGCCTGGTTCGAGACGCCGAGGAACTCGGCTCGGGGCGCGCCCTCGACGAGACACTGCGTTGGCAAACCCGGTTGCCGGGATTCGGTCACTCCGTCTATCGCGGCGACGACCCTCGCTTCACGGTGCTGAAGGGTTTGGTCGACGACCTGTTGTCACCGCAACGCCGACAGGTTCTGGACTCGTTGTTGGCATTGGCCGCCGACCGTGCCATCCCGGGCCCCAATGTCGATCTGGGGTTGGGTGCTCTGACACGCGCCTCGGGCATGGCCGAGGACGCCGGTCGCACCATCTTCACCATCGCCCGGGTGGCGGGGTGGACGGCCCACTACCTCGAGGAGCTCGAGGAACGACCCATCCGCTACCGGGCCCGGGCCGTCTACGCGTCTCGGCCCTGACCGTCGGTCCGACTGACCGGTTGCTCAGCCCGCCTGACGCGACGGCGCCCGCACTCCCGTGTCGGGCGGCGGGCACCGTACCTTCGATTGTCAGCGCCCTCGAACCATGTGGGCGGGACCCCCGTCTCGGCTTCAAACGCCGTGGTCTTTGCGACTGCGCCCTCGCACTTAAGCGAAGAGGGCGATCGTCGCCTGTGTGTCCGGGGAATCAGTCCCTGGGGGCGACCGAGGTCACCCCGCTACCCAGCACCGGAAAGGCGCTCTGTTAAGGCCCGACGTACCAGACGCCCCACCTCCTTCATCCCAGACGATCGATACCCTCATCGTGCGCTTACCGAGCCCAGCCGGGGTAGGGACCAAAGTCCCACTCTGGACGACACGGCACTGGACGATCTTGAGCCTGCCGGCGCTGACCCGGGGCGGTCACGTCGCGATCAGCCTGGCGATGTCGCCGTACATGAGCTGCTTGTGCTTGGCGACGACGTCGGGGTTCTTTCCCGCCAGCTCGGTGGCCAGCGCCACGGCCTTGGCCACGACATCGCCCTCGGGCCCACTGTCGGTCGCGATGCGCGCCGCCACAGCCGCCGGCGCGTCGTAGCGCTTGCCTGTGGTCACGGCCTCGTGGAGGGTGGTCCTCGGCAGTCGGGCCGCCACCACCGCGTGCATCGTGGGCGTGAGGGGCAGGCCGAGATCCACCTCGGGGAGACACCAGTAGCCGCGGTCGGATCGCATGATCATGAAGTCATGCGCGGTGGCCAGCATCGCGCCCGCCGCAAAGGCGTGGCCGTTCACCGCCGCCACGGTCACGGCCGGGAACATCAAGACGCGGACGAGGAGTCGATGGACCTCGTCCATGAACGAAGCAGGGTCCGGCGACGTGCCCAGCCAATCCAGGTCGAGCCCGTTGGAGTAGAACTTTCCCTCGCCCGTCGTTACCAATGCGGTGGGAAGCCCGGCCGTCTCGACCTCTTCGAGTGCTCCGTTGACCTCGCCCACGAAGTCCTCGTTGAGCCGATTCTCGCCGGAATGCAAGTGCAAGACCCAGACCGGGCCGACGTGTTCGAGCTCGATCATGACCTTCTCTTTCCGTCCGTATCTCGATTGCCGACCTGACGATACCGGCATCGTTGCGCGGCGAAATATCTCTGACTCATGATCGTCAATCGTGGCGAGGGAGATGTCTCGATTCCCACAGGGAACTATCAGGTCCTAGTCGCATCATGGTGGTCGTGGGCCGGACGGTGCGAGGAATCCTGACGGCGTCAGGGAAATCCCGCCCATCGCCCCCCGTGAGCCCGCTCGACGGTGCATACTCGTGACGGGGGGATCCGGCCTGTGAACAAAAACGAAAGCGGTTCAGGGTTCGTAACGCGGCACCACTTCCGATTCTGGCGGTGGGTGGCCTTTCACCCTCCCATGCGCGATCCCAGGTCCCGGGGGTGCGGCGAGCGGGCCGTGACCTGTCAGGAGTGCAACTCCGACCTCGGCACCATCAACGATCCCTTCGACGGGTTCTTCATGGCATGGCGTCATCGGAAGGTGGTCCGTCGGGGCGCAGCCTCGTAGCCGCGCTCGCGTAGTACGCGCTACCCACCGCCTCGGGGCGTTGGGTACGCTCCGGCGCATCACATCCCGAGACGTCGAGTCCCCCGACACCGAGGGCCCGCCAACGCTAGGGGCAGCGCCGGCCGAGACGGCGCGTCCCGTGCTGCGGGGGTGGCTCCATCTCGTCTCATTCTTCGTCACGCTGGTGGCGGGCCCGATCCTCGTGGCCCACGCCCACACCGACGGCGCACGTGCGGCGCTGACGGTCTACGTCGTTTCGTTGGCGGCTCTGTTCGGCGTGAGCGCCGCCTTCCACCGCATCCGCTGGTCACCGGTCGGGCGCCGGCGCATGCGGCGCGCCGATCACGCCACCATCTTCCTCGCCATCGCCGGCACCTACACCGCCGTGGCCGGCCTCACCGTGCACGGCTGGGCCCAGGTCCTCGTGTTGTGCCTGGTGTGGTTCGGCGGCGCCATCGGCATCACCGTCCGACAAGTCTGGTTGGACGCTCCGAAATGGGCGATCGCGGTGCCCTATGTGGTGGCGGGATGGTCCGCCCTGGCCATCATCCCGCAGCTCCTGCACGGACTCGGGGGTGTCGGCTTCGGGCTCATCCTCGCCGGTGGCGCGTGCTACACGATGGGTGCGGTCTGTTACGCCGTGAAGCGACCGAATCCCGTACCCGGCGTCTTCGGATACCACGAGGTGTTCCATGCCCTCACCGTGATGGGAGCCACACTGCACTTCATCGCCGTGGCCGGGTACGCCCTCCCTCGATCCTGACCCGACAGCACCAGGGGCGCGTCACGGAACAGGCGCAGGTTCCTCCTCTTTGGCGGGGGGCTCCCCCTCCACGGACTCGATGGAGTGCTGGTGCCACAACTGCGAGGGCCACCAGTTCCAGCGCCCGAGGAGCACCACCGTGGAGGGGACCAACAACGTGCGCACGAGGAACGTGTCGAGCAGGACGCCCACCGCCAGCCCAACCCCGATCTCTCTGACTTCGGTGCCGCCCGTGGCGGTGAGCACCGCGAACGTGCCCGCCAATATCAGACCCGCCGAGGTGACGGTGGTGCCCGTGGCCTGGACGGCCCGGCGCACGGCGTCGGGCAGCGAGCGGGTGTGAGCCTCTTCTCTGATCCGGCTCATGACGAGAATGTTGTAGTCCTCGCCCAGCGCCATGATGAAGATGAACATGAAGAAGGGCAACACGAAGTTGATGCCCGGCTGGCCCCCGATGATGACGAAGACGAGCACGGCCAGCCCGAGGGCGGCGAGATAGGAGAGCGCCACGCTCATGACCAGGTACAGCGGTGCGACAAGGCTCCGCAGCATGAGGGCGAGCAACAGCGCGAGGACGAGCATCACCACAGGGAGGATCTTGGCCAGGTCGTGGGCGGACACCGACGCCACGTCGCTGAGCGAGGGGGCTTCGCCGGCGACTCCGCTGTCGAGGGCACCTATGCGCTTCGCCACTGACGCCACCGCCGTGCGAACGCGGGGGATGGCGTTGAGCGCGGCACCGGTCTCAGGTCCACCGGCGGTCAACGAGGTGTCGTAGAGGATCGTCTTGCCGTCCGCGCTCACGAACTGTGCTGTGGCGCGGTAGGCCGCGTAAGCCGGAGCCGGGATCTTGGTCGTGGACCGGGGCGCGACCGGTAGCGATTGCGGGGGACCGAGGGTGGCGTAGATCTGGGCCAGCTGCGGGGGCGTGAACGCCGCTCCCCTCCCGATGGGTTCTAGCGCGCCGGCCACCGCGTTGAAGACCCCCGACGCCAGGAGGTCGCTCTCGGCCTGGGCCAGAACCGCGGGGTGCTGCCACACCGACGAGGGCATGGCGAAGACCACATTGGTGGGGTTGGACTGGGCCGAGGCGAAGTGGGTGGTCAGCGCCGCCTGGCCTCGCGCCGAGTCGCTGGTGGCGCTGACCGTCGGAGAGCCGAAGCCCACCGGCGAATAGTCGAGCACGGCTAGGGCGAGGCCCCCGAAGGCGGTGACACCGACGACGAGCGTGATCACGGGCCGGCCCACCACCCGGGATGCCACCGCTCCCCAGACGCCTCGCCGGGTCTGGCCCGGCGTGGGCACCAACGGCCAGAACACGGCCCGCCCCATCAGGGCGAGGAGCGCAGGGAGGAGGGTGAGATTGGCGATGAGCACGACACCGATGCCGATGGCGAGCCCCGGCCCGAGGCCCCTGTACAAGCCGAAGCTGGCGAGGAGCAGGCTCACCAGCGCGGCGATGACCGTGACCCCCGAGAACGTGATCGACTCGCCGACCCGCGTCACCGACACGATCACGGCGTCCTTCGGATCACGACCGGCTCGCAATTCCTCGCGCATGCGGAAGATGAGGAACAGCCCGTAGTCGGTGCCCGCCCCAAGCACGATGACCACGAGCAGCAGCTGGAGCAGGCTCGAGACCTGGACGCCGATGTGGGTCGCCTCTGCGATCAGCGGCCCCGCCACCACCAAGGCCAACGCGGCGGGGAGCAGTGTGACCAACGGCGCCAACAGCGCCCGGAACACCACCAGGAGGAGAGCGATGATGAAGAAGATCGCCAGGTCCTGCGTGACGCGCTGGGTATGCCCGGTGGCAGCCTGCTCGTCGACGAACGTGGGTATGTTGCCTGCCAGGTGGAAAGCTAGACCCGGCGGAGCCGGCGTGTCCGCCATGGCCTTGCGGATGGCGTCGACGGCATTGATGGCGTCGTCGCCTCCACTGAAGGGAGGCAGGTTCAGCTCCAGGTTGATCTTCCTGGCCTCACCGTCGGCCGAGGTGCCCTGGTCGTGCACGGCCTGGACGACACCGACATGGCCGACCGAGCTCTCCACCGCCGCGATGGCGCTCTGGTCCGCCGTGGTGAGGGGCCCGTCGTCTCGCACCGCGATGAGCAGGGCCGTGCCCTTGCTCTTGGGTTGGAACGTAGCGGCGAGCTCCGCGGCGTGTTCACTGGGGGCGTTGGCGGGGAGAAAGGCGCTGTTGTCGTTCTTGGCCACGCTCGACAACGACGGGAGGTGCTTGGCGGTGAGCGGCGCCCCGACCAGCCAGACCACCACGATCACCCACCGGAAGCGGACCACGAACCGCCCGAGGGATGCGAAGGGGTTCACGTCTGCTCCTTGAGGATGAAGGGGGAGATCAGGGGTTCAGGAAAGGAGCGGGCGATGGGGTGGGTGGCGGGTGAGGTGGGCCGCAGGGATCGACAGAGGGCGGTTCCAGGAGCAGATGGATCGCGCCCGCGCCGTCGGACTCTAGACCGTGCCACGCCGCCCATGACCGCGACCTGACGCCCATGTCGGAGAACGGGCGGGGCGAGGTATCGTCAGCGGCGGTCCGGGCGCTGGCCGGGGCGGAGGGGGCAAACCTCGTGGACGCGACGATGGCGTGGCTGGTCGACCGGGCCCAGATCCGTGAGCTCACGGCTCGGTACAACCGGTGTTTCGACGACGGCGACCCCGAGGGCTACGCGGCGACCTTCACCGAGGACGGGGCCATGGAGGTCGACGGCGGGCCCGTCACCACGGGGCACGCCGCGCTGGCCGAGATGGTCCGGCGCACCCCCTACGGCGTCGTCCATGTGACCGTGGACGCCATCATCGAGGTCGACGGTGACCGGGCCGTCCAGGATGTGACCCTGCTCGTGGTGGCACGACCCTCGGCCGAGGCGCCCACCGACAAGCGCCAGTCGCGCCTGCAGCGGACAGGTCGCTACCACGACCTGCTCGTCCGGACACCCGAAGGGTGGCGATTCGATCGCCGGACAGCGACGCTCGACGGAGGGCTGTGACCACCCTTCTCACCGACCACCTCCGCGCCATGGCAGCGGCCTATCCCGACCGGGTCGCCTACCAGCTGACCGACGGTGGCCAGATGACCTTCGCCCAATGGGAGGCCGAGTCCAACCGGTTGGCCCGGGCCCTGGTGGTGATGGGTGTCACCAAGGGCGATCGCATCTCGCTCTACCTGCGCGCCGAAGAGGCCCTGCGGTTCATGGTGGGCTACTCCGCCATCCACAAGTGCGGCGCGGTGGCGGTGCCCACCAACACGCGGCTCACCGACGGGGAGCTCGAACGCCTCCTCGGCCACGCCGAGGTGCGGGTGATCCTGACCGACACCGAGCTCGGTCCCCTGGCGGAGCGTTTGGCGCAGAGCATCGGGCCGCTCGACCACGTGATCGTGGCACCCTCGCCACCCGACGACCCGGCCACGCCCCCGTGGAGGTGGGCCGTCCCCGGTTCCGACGACGAGACCACCTTCCAGGTCGAGGTGACCGGCGACGACCTCGCCGACATCCTCTACACGTCGGGGACGACGGGACTTCCCAAGGGTGTCGCCATCCGTCATCGCAACGTGGCGCTCATCCCCGGCGCACCCCACCCCCACTACTCGGGTGAGTGTTGGCTGCATTCGAGCCCGTTGTTCACCTTCGCCGGCATCGGGTTCATCTACAACCCCATGCAGCTCGGACTGTTCGGTGTCTACCAGCCGAAGTTCGACGCCGGTCGGTGGCTCGAGGTCGTCGACGAGCTCCGACCCCAATTCGTGTTCCTGGTGCCGTCGATGGCCCAGCTCATCGTGGCCCACCCGCGTTTCGCCGAGGCCGAGCTCTCGTCCATCGCCATCTGCGCCATCGGCAGCGCCCCCCTCGCGCCCGCCACCCTGCGGGCCCTCCAGGAGCGGATGCCCGAGGCGTCGGTCTCCAACAGCTACGGCATGACCGAAGCGGGACCGGCCTTCTGCTCCATGCCCAAGGGAGAGGCCTTCAAGCGGATCGGGTCGGTCGGCCAACCCGTGGCACCACTCGAGGTGCGGATCGTCGACGACGACGGTGTCGACCTGCCTACCGGAGAAGTGGGCGAGGCCATCTTGCGGATGAAGGGCCGCGAGCGCGAGTACTACCGCAACGACGAGGCCACCGCCGGGACCTGGAAGGACGGCTGGCTCTACAGCGGGGACCTGGCCCGGATCGACGAGGACGGCTACCTCTACATCGTGGGCCGCAAGAAGGACGTCATCATCCGCGGGGGCAACAATGTCCACGCCGTCGACATCGAGGCCGTCATACTCGACCACCCCGACGTGATCGAGGCCGGCGTGGTCGGCATCCCCCACGCGGTACTGGGCGAGGACGTGGCCGCCGTCGTCGTCGTCACCGCCGGCTCCACGGTCAGTGCCGACGAACTGCGGGCCCACTGTGCCGGGCGCCTGGCCGACTACAAGGTCCCCCGCCGCATCGAGTTCTCCGACGAGCTGCCAAGAAACGCCACCGGCAAGATCCTGAAGGAGAAGCTGAGGGAGTCCCTCGTCTGACCGGGATCTGACCCCGGCCCGGTCGGGCCGGTCGGCTCGGCCCGGTCAGTGGCGGTCGGCTCAGTCCGGTCCGGTCGGCTCAGTCCGGTCCGGTCGGCTCAGCCTGC
>DATKQM010000069.1:0-37154 GCA_035532735.1 Acidimicrobiales bacterium
TCCCGCCTGCTCGTGTGCAGCATCCCTTCCCGAACGTGCGCTTCGACGCCATCACCCGAGGCAGGAGCCCAGTGCGGTAGTGCCGCACGCTGGGATCTGTGCGGGGGGCCGCCCGAAAGGGCGGTCCCTACCGCAATCGAAAAATCCAGGCCCGCTTACCGTCCAGGCTGTCGCTATCCTTGCGCCCACGGAGACGCTCACCTTCCTCTTCACCGACATCGAGGGTTCGACCGCGCTTCTCAGTCGTCTGGGAGAAGTTCACTACGCCCAGGTCCTCGCTGACCACCACCGGATCATTCGATCAGGGCTCTCCGCCCACGACGGACGTGAAGTCGGCACCCAAGGGGACGGCTTCTTCGCGGTGTTCTCCGCGCCGAACGCTTGTGCAGCGGCGGTGATCGAGATGCAGCAGAACCTCGAGAGCCATCGGTGGCCCACGGGTGAGCACGTGCGCGTCCGCATGGGCGTCCATGTCGGGGGGGCGACGGAGACGATCACGGGTCTGGTTGGTTTCGACGTCCACAGAGCCGCCCGGGTGGCCGCGGTCGCCTACGGAGGTCAGATCCTGGTCTCCGAGACGGCGGCCGCCCTCGTGCGAGATTCACTTCCGACTGGTGCGTCGCTGACAGATCTCGGCCTACACCGTTTGAAGGACCTGGGCCGCCCCCAACAGATCTTCCAGCTCGACGCCGAGGGTCTTCCCAGTGAGTTCCCCCCTCTCAGATCGCTCGACAATCCGGCTTTGGCCCACAACTTGCCCGCCCAGCTGGCGACCTTCGTGGGACGGGGCCAGGAGCTCGAAGATGTCCGGACTCTGGTCGAATCGGCTCGCCTGGTGACGCTCACGGGTGCCGGGGGATCGGGCAAGACGCGCCTCGCCCTGCAGGTAGCCGCCGAGCTCTTGGACGGCTCTGGCGATGGGGTCTGGCTCGTCGAACTCGCGTCGGTGTCCGACGACGACGCCGTTGCGTCGGTCATCTGTGAGATCGTCGGTATCGCTGGTCAATCCGGTCGCTCGGCGCTGGACAGCCTGCTCGACGCCTTGTCACCCCAGGACATCCTCATCGTGCTGGACAACTGCGAGCACCTGATCAGCGCCTGCGCCAAGGTGGCCGACGCCATCGTGAGCCGTTGCCCCCAGGTTCATCTCCTGGTCACCAGCCGAGAGCCACTCGGCATCGTTGGAGAGAACATCTACCGAGTGCCGTCGCTGTCGCTCCCCGAATCCGATGCCGACTACTCGAGACTCGAAGGATCAGACGCAGTGTCTCTGTTCGTGGACCGGGCTCGGTCGCAGGGTGTCGATGTGGTGATCGACCAGGAGACCGCACCTCTCCTCGTCTCGACCTGCCGACGACTGGACGGGATGCCTCTGGCCATCGAGTTAGCCGCGGCCCGGTTGCGTTCGCTGTCCCTGCCCGATCTTCACGACAACCTCGATCAGCGGTTCCGACTCCTCACCGGGGGCAGTCGCAGCGCTATGGAGCGCCAACAGACCCTGCGGGCGACCGTCGACTGGTCGTATTCGCTTCTCAATGACCCCGAGCGTTCTGTGCTCCGACGCCTGTCGGTGTTCGCCGACGGCTTTGACCTCTCCGCCGCCAGGGCGGTCTGTGCCTTTGGTGACATCGAGACGTTCGATGTCACCGACATTCTCGGATCCCTTGTCGACAAAAGCCTCGTAGTCGCCGAGCCCGAGCAAGGAGCCTTCCGCTACCGCATGCTCGAGACCATCCGTCAGTTCGCGGCCGAGCGACTCGTCGACCTCGGCGGGGACGAGGCTGCCACGGTTGCCGCCGCCCACTGCGAGCTCTTCCTTTCGGTTGCCGAGCTGGCGTCACCGCATCTCAGGGGGTCTGATCAGAGACACTGGCTCGCACGGTTGGATGCTGATCATTCCAATCTCCGACACGCCATGGGGTACGCGGCGGACGATCCAGAAGGGACCGCACTGGTTCTGCGTTTCGCTGTTGCGCTCAAGGACTTCTGGTTGGCGCGTTCTCGACGTGAAGAGGGGTTCAGACTCGTCGTGCCGGTGCTGGAGCGACCGGAGGCACAGACCGAACCCCGGTTGCTGGTGGAAGCTCTGATCACCGCCTCCACCTTGGCTCGCACTGTTGACATACAGACTGCGCAACGTCTCGGCGAGCGGGGCGTCGAGATGGCTCGTCAAGTCGATGATGACAGATTGGCAGTGAGGTCCCTCGCCGTGCTGGGAGGCGCCTACTTTTTTTCCGGCGATCCAGAGAGAGCATTGCCGTTGGGCAAGGAATGCGTCGAGCGAGCCCGATGTTACGACGATGACGATCTGTTAGCGGTGAGCTTGGGTCTGTATCTCATGTGCAGCCAGCTCGTCGATCCACGCCGCTTCGACGAACTCTTCGCCGAAGCGATCGCGTGCACCGAGCGATCGGGCAATCTGTTCTATACCGCAGATCTTCATAACTCTGCCGGCATTTACGCACTGCAGACAGGGAACATTGCTGGTGCCCGGGAGCATTTGGAGCAGACGTCACTAGCCATGGAATCCATCGGAGTGGCGACGTATCACGTTAGGATCAACTTGGGCCTCGTTCTTCGTGAAGAAGGTGATTACGAGGGTGCCGTCTCGATGCTCGAGGACGGGCTGCGCATAAGCCGTCGTAGCGGGGATCGTTTTGGCCTCGCCTACTCGATCCTTGGCTTAGCCTGCCTTGCAGCCGATCTGACCGATTGGCGGCGTTCGGCGGAGCTCCACGGTGTCGCCCAAGCCTTTCTCGACCAAATAGGACAACCGTGGCTCCTCTATTACGGGCCACTGCGCCAGGTCAGCATCGACAAAGTCCGTGCGCACCTCGGCGACCACGAGTTTCAGCGTGCATACGTCAAGGGCATGGCAACCAGTTTCGAGGAGGCCATCGATCTCGCACTCGGTCGCTTGCGCACTCAATGAACCCCCGTTCTTCCGCGCCATAGACGTTTTCTAGGTATCAGACGCCCGCTGTCCGCTCGGTCTTTTGACGACACGACAGATCGCCGAATCGGGCGCTGCGCTCCGTCCCTGGGCTGATCTTTTGGGGCCTCTTTCTGTACACGCCTCTGGCCCCACTTGAGCGGAACCTTCAATCAGGTTCGGAGCGCCACCAGCCACCTCATCCAACCGGACAGGTTCCCGACGTGACCATGACGCTGACCAATCTTCCGGTAGTCGCATTCGTCACCTCGAGCAGCTCACTGCCCGGTCGGGAGATCACCGAACCCCCGGATGCCCGAGCGCAGTAGCCGTTGGGGTAGTGAACCTGTGTGGGGACGAAGATCACGGTTGGAGCGTGCAACGCATGATCGGGAACGTAGACGAGGTGGAAGGTTCCACCCGTCGGATCGAACGAGAGGGAGATCGGTCGTCCGGCGATCGCCTCGGGGTACGTGCGAGCCAACGCGTCGGCGGTGGGCCGGAGCTGCCCATTGGCGGTGACCAACGCCTCTGCAGCGCTCCCGGTGGGGTCGCCGTAGTACTTCCATGACCAGTAGGTCCAGCCCACCAGAGACCGGTCTGCCTCATTGGTGAGCGCGTCGAGCAGCGCCGGGTTCGAGGTGGCTCCGAACTCGCTTACAAACCAGGCTGGTCCTCGTGGCTGTGCCGGGGAGGTGAGGTCGGTTCGGTCTTCTGACCGGGTCTGCAAGGAGTGCCCTTCTTGTGCTGCGCAGGCCGCGATGTTCGTCGGGTTGCCGGTCTTGCCGCTACGTTGGGTGCAGTAGACATGCACGTTGAACACCAGGTTGGAAAAGTTCATGGCGCCGACGAAGTTGGTGGATCCACGGCGGCCGAAGATATCCGGTTCGTAGAAGATCAGGTGGGCCGGATCGACGGCGAGGATCTGGGGGATGACGCCAACGGAAGGGTCCTGCGTCGGGCACCTGATCGCCGGCGCGCCGTGCGCCGGAGCACCGACGAGCGCGGAGCCGGTGTAGAAGCACTCCAATTGCCCGTCGAACTGCTCGTCGCCGGAGCGGACCAGCGACGTCGAGAACGGCTCGTTGAAGGGGTCATAGCCGACGACCCATGGATTGCCGTGAAAATAGCCGGCCACCGCCGCCCAGACGCGGTCGTACTCGCCCTGAAGGTCTCCGACAACGTTGTTGGTCCAAAAGTGCCGGTAGGCGGCACCAGCAGCGGCCGTACCGTAGTTCTGTGACCATCGTCCCGGAGCTTCTGTGTTCGAGATGCCGTCGGTGCACACCGCCCAGTTCGGCGCCCCTTCTCCGTCGAACATCTCGTTGTAGACGTCTTGGTGCATGTCGAGAAGCGTGTAGATGTGGAACCGACCCAATAGGCGCACCGTCTGGGCGAGGTTGCTGAGGTAGTTGTCCAGAACCGTTTGGTTGAACTGCCCCGGGTCGTGCGGGGTGCCGGGCGTGCAGATCGCAGGATCGTTCGATGGCAGCGTTCCAGGCTCGAGTCCCCTCCACGTCATCCCCAGCCGTACGACATTGAACCCGAGCCGGGCCATGAGCGACGCGTCGGCCGCCGTGAAGTTCCAGGGCTTGCCCGGTACCGGATACAGCTCGAAGGGAGGGAGCTTGTACACCGCGTTGACACCGTGGAGGAACACGACACGGCCCTGCTCGTCTTGGAGAAACGCCCCGCCTGGCGAGCTGATTGGACCCTGGACGGCCGGCGACCCACCAACGGTCGGCGGCTGCTTGATGGGCGAGGCGAGACTGGGCAGATTCGGCGAGGCCGTGCCGGCGCAGCTGGTTAGGGCACCCGCCAACATAACGAACGCCACGACATACGCGAGTGGGGTGGTTCGGCGCCCACGGGCAGGAGAAAAAGGTGGCCGGCCGACACGTGAGAGGTTACCGACCATGTGGACATCCTGCCGCTTCGTCAGCTGGTCACGTGGCTGGATGGGCATTCGCGGCCGAGAGCGCCACCGCTCAGACGACAACATTACCACTGAGTGAGTAGTGCTAAATACCCATGTCACGCACCAACGATCGTCAATTGTGAGGGCGCTGCGACCCTCGGCATTCTGATTGGCTACCACCGACGCCAACGGTCGTGGCGCGGGCGAACCGTTTCTGTGAGGGGAGACTGGACATGGGTTCAGGACTGCTGCGGGGCCACCGGCGTCTCGCTGTGGCCGGCTTCGCCGGAGCATTGCTGTGCGCGATGCTGGCCGGCACCGGTGCACCGGCCGCTTCCGCCAAGCCACACATTCCCGAAGCTCTCTATGTTGGGTCGTTCCACGGCATCGTCACCCCGGCGTCGGTGACGTTCTCGACGATCCAGGCCGCCGTCAACGCCGCCCAGAAGGGTGACTGGATTCTGATCGCACCGGGCGACTACCACGAGAGTGGCGACATGGGCGCCAACGCGCCAAGCAGGTCGGACCTCTCCACCGGCTGGTATGGGGGCGTCGACATCGAGACGCCGGGGATCCACCTGCGCGGTATGGACCGCAATTCGGTGATCGTCGACGGCACGCTCGCTTCAGCCACGCCATGCAGTTCGGCTCCTGCTGACCAGAACTTCCTCAATGGCGACGGGCGCAATGGCATCCTCGTGTGGAAGGCCAACGGCGTCAGTGTTGACAACCTCACCGTGTGCAACTTCCTCGCCGGTTCGGGCGACTCTGGCAATGAGATCTGGTGGAACGGCCAGGCCAATGCCAAGGGCAAGATGGGGATCAAGGGTTACTCGGGCAGCTACCTGACGGCGACGTCCACCTACTTCGCCGGCAGTTCCCAGAGCAACCCCAGCGTGTGCGCCACCTGCGCTCTTTACGGCATCTTCTCGTCGGCGTCGCAGGGTCCGGCGACGCTCTCGCAGCTCTACGCCAACAACTTCTCCGACTCGGGTGTCTACGTCGGCGCCTGCAAACGAGTCTGCAACGTGACCATCGATCACGTAACGATGGAGAACAATGCCCTCGGCTACTCCGGCACGAACTCAGGTGGAAAGATCATCATCGAGAACTCGGTCTTCAATAGCAACAAGGACGGCTTCGACACCAACACCGCCCTCACCGGCGACCCGCCCCCGCCTCAGGACGGCCGCTGCGGGGGCAGGTCGGGGCCACCGTTCCCGGGGACAAAATCGTGCTGGATCTTCCAGAACAACCTCGTGGAGAACAACAACAACCCGAACGTGCCTATCGCCGGCACGGCTGGCCTGGGGCCGACGGGCACGGGTATGACGATTTCCGGAGGACGCAACGACGTCATCACCAACAACCAGTTCCTCGACAACGGTGCCTGGGGCATCCTCTTTCTTCCCTATCCGGATGCCAACACCACATCGGCCGGGAAGACCTGCAAAAAGGCCAAGGGAGTCGTGGCCACCGCATTAGGTATCCCGGGTGTCTCGTGTCTGTTCGATCCCCAGGGTGATGTCCTGTCGAACAACAAGTTCTCCGGCAATGGCACTTTCGGCAACCCCAGCAACGCCGACTTCGGCAACCTCCTGATCGCCGGCCACGAGCCGGTCGACTGCTTCTCGGGGAACACCGAATGGGACTCCACGTTCACCAATCTGCTGGGACCTGCGACGAACGCCAACGTCGCTGACTCCCAACAAGGCCAGACGCCTTCCACCTGTGGGACGAAGACGCCGAAGGCGGGATTGGTGGGAGGCAACACGGATCTGACCATGCTTGGCCAGGTGGAGTGCGATGCTGGCGTACTGAGCGGGGCGGGCTGTGCGTCGGCGCACTACCCACAGCCGACGGCTGTCGTGATGCACCCTCTCCCTAGCCTGCCCTCGATGCCCAACCCGTGTGTCAACGTGCCCGCGAATCTGTGGTGCCGAGGCGGGGTCCCGACGCCATAGGTATCACGTTTGGAAGGGCCGGCGCACCCCGGTTCGCTCAGGGCGCGTGGCAGTGTCCGAAATGAGGGTGACCGAGGGGACTTGAACCCCCGACCTCCAGGGCCACAACCTGGCGCTCTAACCTGCTGAGCTACGGCCACCATGCAAGGTCCGACGCAGGCGCCGAACAACGCAGACTGTAACGATACACGGAGTACGCTGGCCTTTAGCGGGCGAGCCCCGAACTCAGCTGGTCTGAGTCTTCGCCTCCGTAGCTCAACTGGATAGAGCGGGTGGCTTCTACCCACCAGGTTGCGGGTTCGACTCCTGCCGGGGGCACGTTTGGCCAAAGGGGGAGATCGTCCCGCTTCGCTGCGCACCGACCCCTCGAAGGGGCCGGCCCCGGTTCGTCAGGCGACAGCTGTCTCGGGCTCGGCGCTGGTGGCGACTTCCGGCAGGGCAGAGGGCATGCGACCGGCGCCCCTGATCACGGTCACGGCCAGGATGAAGGCCACGAAGGCGATCACCGACCCGAGCCGGAACGCCGCGTCGTATCCGCTGGTGGTGGCCAGTGCATGCTGGGCATGGGAGACGACGTGGCCGGCTGAGGCCAGGTGGCTCCTCGTCACGCTCGTGGCCAGCGTCACGAGCACGGCCAGCCCGAGTGAGCCGCCGATCTGTTGGCCCGTGTTGAGCAGCGCCGAGGCCAGTCCGGCCTCGCCTCGGGGTACCCGGGACATCACCGTCAGGGTCAGGGGCACGAAGGTCGATCCCATGCCGATGGCGAGCAGAAGGAGTGGCCCCATGACCGACAGGTAGGCGGCGTGGACTCCGACGAACGACAGCCACAGCAGGCCTCCCGTGACCAGCAGCGGGCCGACGGTCATGGGCCTGCGGGTGCCGATCCTGCCCACGAGCCGCGAGACGATGTTGGCGGTACCGCCGATCCCGATGGTCATGGGGAGGAAGGCGAATCCGGCTTTGAGCGGGCTGTAGCCGAGGATGTTCTGGACGAACTGGGTGATGAAGAAGAAGGTGGCGAACATCGCCGCGGCCAGACACAGCATGATGACGTAGGAGCCGGCCCGGTCGCGAGCCGAGAAGATGTGCAGGGGCATCAGGGCATGTGGGCTCTTGCTCTCGATGACCACGAACGTGACGAGCAGGACGACCGCCGCCACCAACGCCACCCTGGTGTACTCGTCGGACCAGCCCGCCGTGGCGGCGCGTGACAGGCCGTAGACGAGCGACGCCATCCCCAAGGTGACCGACAGAGCACCGGGGAGATCGAGTCGACCGTGTCGGGTGGGGGTGGTGCCGAGCACGCGGGGTGCGGCGATGGCGACGGTGAGACCGATGGGCACGTTCACGAACAACACCCACCGCCACGAGGCGACATCGGTCAGAATCCCTCCCAGTAACAGGCCGAGCGAGCCGCCCGCGCCCGACATGGCCGCGTAGACGCCCATGGCGCGCGAGCGTTTGGGCCCTTCGGGGTAGGTGTTCTGGATCAAGGCCAGGGCGGTGGGAGACGCGATGGCGCCCCCGACGCCTTGGGCGACCCGAGCTGCGATCAGCCAAAGCTGATCGGTGGCGAATCCTCCGAGCAGCGAGGCGGCGGTGAAGATGACCACCCCGATGGTGAACATCCGGCGCCGGCCGAAGAGGTCTCCGCTACGACCGCCCAAGAGAAGGAGCCCCCCGAACGTCAGGGCATAGGCGGTGATGACCCACTCGAGCCCGGGGGCGGAGAAGTGGAGCTGGTGTTGAATGGACGGCAGGGCGATGTTCACGATGGTGCCGTCCAAGATCACCATCATCTGGACCGCACAGATCAGCACCAGGGCCAGCCCGGCGTGTCTGTGTTCGGTCAGCGCCTGTTCCGCCCCATCGTGACCCATCAGTTATAGACTCCCATAAAAGGTTGATAGTTATGGCCGAGATGCTTAAGGTTACTAAAAGGTCGAAAGATGTCAAGTGATGGGGTACCCGATCTGGGGAGAGAGCGTGAGGCGGCCGCCGGGGAAGCCTGGCAGGCGCTGTACGGCCTCGTCTTCGAGCGCGAGGGCCAGCAGCGCTTCCACGAGGCCTGCGATGCCACCGGGCTTGCTCCGGGCGGTCTGAAGACCCTGCTTCGTCTGTCGCCTGACCAGCCCATTCCCATGCGGGACTTGGCCGAGTACTTCCGCTGCGACCCTTCCTACGTGACGTCGCTCGTCGACGGCCTCGAGTCGGCCGGGTTGGCGGAGCGGCGGTCGCACCCCACCGATCGCAGGGTCAAGATGGTCGCCCTCTCCCACCGCGGGGTGGATGCGCTGGCGCAGGCGCGCAAGATCCTCGGGCAACCGCCGACGTCGTTCTCGGTCCTGACGACGCCCGAGCTTCTCCGGCTCAAGTCACTGCTCGCCAAGTTGGACCGAACCGAGCGACCACCCGCCGACTAGCGGTCAACGCTCTCGGCGTTCGTCTCGACATCCGACGGACCCCAGAACAGCCCTCTGCCCGTGGCAACGGGGGTGCTTTAGACTGCGGCCGTGGCGCGCATCGTGGCGGTAGCCAACCAGAAGGGGGGCGTCGCCAAGACGACGACGGTCCACGCCCTGGGTTTCGCCTTGGCGCAGATGGGCCGCCGGGTGCTTCTCGTCGACCTCGACCCCCAGGCGTGTTTGACCTACTCGGTCGGGATCGATCCCGAGAACCTCCATCAGTCTCTTCACGACGTCTTCGTGCGCAAGATGAAGGCGGCCGACGCGCGCCGCGTCGTGGGTGGCGTCGACGGGCTCGACATCCTGCCCGCCACCATCGACCTGGCAGGATCTGAGGTCCACCTCCTCACGCGCACCGGACGTGAGCACGTGCTCGCCCTGGCTCTCGCCACTGTGGCCGACGAGTACGACATGATCCTCATCGACTGCCCGCCGTCGCTCGGGGTACTCACCATCAACGGCCTCACCGCGGCCAACGAGGTGCTCATCCCCCTGCAGTGTGAAGCGCTCAGCCACCGCGGCGTCGGGCAGCTCCTCGAGACGATCGACGACGTGCGGATGTTCGCCAATGCCGATCTCGAGGTGCGAGGCGTGATCGCGACCATGTACGACGAGCGCACCCGCCACGGCAAGGCCGTGCTCGACGACGTCCGCGCCCGGTACGGCCTGAGCTTCTTGGAGCCGCCCGTGCGGAAGTCGATCAGGTTCGCCGAGGCTCCTGCCCAGGGCCGATGCATCTTGCAGCACGCTCCGACGTCACCGGGCGCCGAGGCCTACCGCACCATCGCTCGCGAGCTCGACTCCGACCTGCGTCCGGCCCGCTGAGTGCTTCGGCCGAGTCAGAGCATCCCGTGATGACCGACTCACCAGACCCCCTGGGCAAGCGGGCCCTGTTCTGGGCACCCGCCGAGCGTGATGAGGGTGGTCCCCGCCGAGCCTCAGAACGCGACGTGCCCGGGAAGCACGCCCTGTTCTCAGAAGAAGCGCGCGCTTCGGTCGTCAATGCCCGACCCGTCTCCTCGATTGATTCGGCCGCCCCCCGTGGGCCACGGACACATTCACCGCGCGACATGCGACCCGGGGCAGGTCGAGGGCTTCTGAGCTCGATCACCGTTGAGTGTTCTACGTGCGGCGGTCGGTCGGAGATCCACCTGACCGAGTTCGTGATGCTCCACCTTCCGATCTGGCTGTGGCGACCCGGTCGGGGTTACACCCGGTTCATGACGTGCCCTGCATGTCGGCGTCGAACCTGGGTGAGCGCCTCGTGGGCCCCCTGGGCCCGCTGACACCAGCACACGTCGGTCCGGGAGCCCAAACCTGATCGCAAGCCTGGGGTCTTGGATAGAACATTTCCACGGGCCCCTTGCCTATGTGGTGTGCGGTCTGCTTGTCTTCGGCGAGGCGGCCGTGCTCCTCGGCTTCGTCATCCCCGGCGAGACCGCGGCGCTCATCGGCGGGGTCCTCGCCTCCCTGCACCACGTCGACCTCTTGCTCATGCTCGTGGTGATCGTGGTCTGCGCCATCGTCGGCGACTCGGTGGGATACGAGGTCGGCAAAGTCCTCGGTCCTTGGCTCGTCGAGCACCGGCCCTTACGGGGCCGGCCCGGCGTCCATCGGGGCCAGGATCTCTTGGCCCGGCGGGGAGGGCCGGCCGTGTTCTTGGGCAGATGGTTGGCCCTCGCTCGTGCTCTTGTGCCCGGGCTCGCCGGCATGAGCGGCATGCGCTACCGCACCTTTCTCAGCTACAACGCCGCGGGCGGGATCGTGTGGGGGACGACTTTCGTGTTGATCGGCTACGGCGCCGGCGCGTCGTACACGGCGGTAGCCAAGACCGTGGGCGTCTACTCACTGGCCATCTTGGGCACCGTCGTGGCGGCCGTCGTGGTGACCGTCGTGATCCGGCACCGTCGGGCTCACCGCAAGTGGGGTGCGACGGGAGAGGGGCATTCGGAAGACCCATCCTGAACCGCGGCTGATGGTACTCCTTTCAACGCTCTCGCGTCACTCCTGGTGACTTGTGGCGGGCTAATGCCACCCTCGGTAGCAAAGCTAAAGGCGGCTGGGCGCAGCGTCGATCGTAAGCGGCATGGACCATGCCCCTGAGACTTCGCGCCCACTGTTCTCGCGTCTTCGTCGTGGCTTGCGCCACAAAGGACACGCCGCCGTTGTCGCCGTCGTTGCGACATCGGTCGCCGCCGCGCTGTCAGTTTCAGGGTCCGCCAATGCCACCCCCGCGTTGACCGTCTCGCCGACCACGACCGTGTTCGTCACACCGAGCTCATCGACCACGTTGAGCGGCCTGAGCATCTCGGGTGACACGACCGATCAACTGCAGACCACAGTGGCGACCAATCTCGGCACCCTGTCGATCACGACCACCACGGGACTGACCTTGGCCTACAACAACAGCTGGAGCGGGAACCAGTCCATCACCTTCACGGGGCTCGAGAGCGCCGTAGACAGCGCCCTGGCCACGACCACACTCACCACGGCCAGCACCACAGGGACGGCTCAGATCAGCTTGACCGCCATGGTCGCCCAGTCCGGTTTCAATTATCTGGCCTCGAACCAGCATTTCTACGAGTACGTGGCCTGTGCGGGGTGCAGCTGGACCACAGCCGACGCCGGGGCCCAGGCGCTGAGCTTCGACGGGCAGACGGGCTATCTCGCCACCATCCCCAACGCCACTGTCGACACGTTCATCTCCACCAAGATCGCCAATGCCACCAACGTCTGGTTCGGTGCCCGCTCGTATGAGAGCCTCGCCACCGACGGATCACAGGTCAACGCTGTCCAGGGAGGTGTGACCTATGCGCGGGTGTGGCGCTGGGTCGTGGGGGCCAACGAAAGCCCGATCGCCGGCTCGGTGATCAGCGAGTGCACGAACCAGACACTCACGTGCAGCTTCGCCAACAGCGGCAGCTTCTACAGCAGCTGGGCCTCGGGAGAGCCCAACGACTCCGGCGGCTCGACGAGCGTCGCATACCAGGGTGAGTACGTGGCCGTGACCAACTGGAGCGGCACCTCGGGCTCATGGAACGACCTGAACCCCACCAACGACTCCAGCGTGAGCGGATACGTGGTCGAGTTCGGCGGCAAGACCAACACCGACGCCAGCCTGGGAACCGGATTCGCCGGGGTCGTCACGACCACCAGCAACGTCCTCGTCGCCGCCGCGGCGACGGCACCCGGGGCACCGACCATCACGGGCACGGCGGGCGATTCGTCGGCCGATCTGAGCTGGAACCCCCCCGCGTCGAATGGTGCGAGCATCACCAGCTACCAGGTCTCCACCGACGGTGGCTCCACCTGGAACACGATCTCGACGCAGAGCTCGGACAGCATCGTGAACGGCAACACCGTGACGACGGTGACCGCCACGGTGACCGGGCTCACGAACGGGACCTCGTACCCGATCAAAGTGAGAGCGGTGAACAGCGTGGGCGCCGGGACGCCGAGCAACACGGCCTCGGTGACACCGGTCGCCGCCCCCGGCGCCCCCACCGCGGTGTTCGCATCGGCCGGTGACACCTCGGCGACGGTGTCATGGAGCCCGGCGCCGGCCAACGGGTCGACGGTCACCGGGTACACCGTGACCTCGAGCCCCGGCGGGCACACCTGCACCTGGACGAGTGGTCCCCTCACCTGCACGGTGACCGGGCTCGCCAACGGCACGCCCTACACCTTCGGTGTCACCGCCACCAACGGTGTGGGCACCGGCCCGGCGTCGACCGCTTCGACGGCCGTGACTCCCGTGGCGGTCCCGGGTGCGCCCACCACCGTCACCGCCACCGCCTCGGACGGCTCGGCGAGCGTGAGTTTCATAGGTCCGGCCGTCGACGGCGGGTCGGCGATCACGAGCTACACCGTCACCGAGTACCCCGGCGGGGTCTCCATCTCATGCTCATCCAGTCCGTGCACCGTAACCGGGCTCACCAACGGGACCGCGTACACCTTCGTCGTGGCCGCCGCCAACAGCGCCGGGACCGGTTCGGGGTCGATCCCGTCCAGCCCGGTCACCCCGGCGGGCCTTCCCGGTGTACCTACCCAGGTGACGGCCAAAGCCGGTGACACCCAGGCATCGGTGTCGTGGGTGGCGGCGGCTTCCAACGGGTCGGCCATCACGAGCTACATCGTGACCACCTCGCCCGGTGGTTCCACGACGTCATGTTCCGCGAGCCCATGCACGGTCAGCGGGCTGACAGATGGAACCGCCTACACCTTCACCGTGACGGCCATCAACGGCGTGGGGACGGGGCCCGCCTCGTCCGCCTCCGATGCAGTGACTCCCGTCGTGACGGAGCTGGGTATCGCGTTGACCGTGACCCCGGAAGGGATTCCCCAGAACCGGTCCTTCGCCGTCTCTGGTTCGGGCCTCGAGCCCGGCAGCACGGTGACCATCGTGGTGCACTCCTCCCCGGTGACCTTGGCCACCGTCACGGTCGGCCCCGACGGGGCCTTCACGACGACTGTGACCCTGCCCACCGGCTTGTCAGTGGGACGCCACACGATCATCGCGTCCGGTACGTCACCGCTCGGGTTGCCGGTGACGTCCTCGGCCCAATTCGTGGTCCCCGATCCTTCCGCTCCCGCTGCCCAGGCGGCCCCGTCATTGCCGACGACTGGCTTCGACTCCGGCAATGCGCTGGCGCTGTCGTTCATTGCCATGCTCGTCGGTCTCGGGCTGATCAAGAGGGGACGCCGACGCGCCAGCCGGGCATGAACATAGAAGACGACGAGCTGCGCTCGAGAACCTAGGGGCCGACGACCTCAGCGCTGCTCGGGTAGATAGAAGCGCGACGGGAAGCTACCTTCGCGGCGCACCCGCTGGTGGTTCTCGAGCAGGACGATGTGGGCCAGGGTCTCGCCCACCGCGGCACGTTGCATGAAGTCGGCGATCTCGTGCCATGGGCGTGACCACTTGAGAGCCACTGAGATGTCCCAGGCCGTCGAGCCCGGATGCTCGTCGATGAGCTTCTCGATCTCGGCCAGGCGGTCGGCATGGTGGGTGATGATCTCGTCGAGCCGACCTCGGAGGTCGGCGAACCGGTACTCATGCGCAGGGAGCACCTCGTCCACACCCAGGTTCTGGCACTTGAGCAATGACTCGAGGTACTCACCCAGTGGGTTGGGGAATTGCTGGGTGTGCACCCCGATGTTGGGAGTGATGCGGGGCAGTACGTGGTCGCCCGACAACAAGAGCCGGTGCTGCTCGCTGTAGAAACAGACATGTCCCGGCGAGTGTCCTGGTGTCCACACCGTCTTGAGGTCCCAGCCCGGGACGTCGACACGCTTGCCGTCCTCGAACAACACGTCTGGCACCGCCATGGTGACCTGTCCCCGGATCATCATCGAGGCGAAGTTGAGATCGGGGAGCTTGGTGGCGGGCACACCGGCGTCGGCCAGGAACTCGCGCATGCGAGCCAGGAGGTCGTCGGTCTCGATATAGCGCGCCTCGAGCATCTCGGCATCGTCGGGATGCAGGCCGATCCACGCTCCGGACTCCTCGCGCACCCGCCCGGCCAAGCCGTAGTGGTCGGGGTGGATGTGGGTGACGAGCACGGCCTGGACGTCTTTGATGGAGCCGCCCGCTTCCACCAGGCCGTTGTTCAGCGCCATCCAGGCGTCGTCGGTGTTCCAGCCGGCGTCGACGATGGCGATCCCGTTGTCGAGCTCGAAGGCGTAGACGAGGACATAGCGCAGAGGGTTGTCCGGGATCGGCACAGGGATCGACCACAGTCCGGGCCGCACCCGCTCCACGGGGGGCATGACGTCGCGATCCCACGCCTCTTTCTGCAGGACCCCCGTGACAACGACCATGGCGGCAACCTAGGCGGGAACCCCAACGGCGACCAAGCCATCGATCGTCCCCGACCACCTGGCTGAGGCGGGTCGTGGCCGCCCAAGCGGGCGGGACGACCACACAGAGTGGAATCAGAGGTGGCATCCGTGAATACCGCCGAGGTCTTCACTATTTTCACACGCGCTCCATTGACCACAAAAAGCACAGGTGCCAACATGGCGCGCCCGGCCCCACCGCCTTCTCAGGCAGGCCGGTGCCCGCCACGCAACCTTCTCCAACGGGCGCGAGTGCGTTCCAGTCCGCACGACACGGGTGACACCACGGGGGGTCTAGGTGACAGAGCGGATGCACTTCTCGACCGGTCTCGGCACCAGCCGAGATGGTGGGCTGGTGGAAGGTCGGCTGCGCTCTCGGATCGAGCATCTCCTGGACATGGCGCGCGACGCCTTCGTCGAGACCGATGCGCACGGGATCCTCACCGAGTGGAACCGCCAGTCCGAGGTGCTCTTCGGATGGTCGCGTGACGAGGTCCTGGGTCGGTGCATCACGGAATTCCTGATCCCGCTCCGGCATCAGCGGGCGGTGATGCACGAGCTCCAGACGGTGGCCGGCTCATTGCATGCCATGGAGCGGACACGTCCGCGCCAGCTCGACCTCCTGCACCGCGAGGGATATGAGGTCCAGGTGCTGGGCTCCGCGTACGTCGTCGGTTCCGGCGCCGACCTACGCATCGGCGGGTTCCTCTACGACCAGGCCGAGGACAAGGCGGCGGAAGAGGCGCTGGCCCATGCCTATCTCCATGACTCGTTGACGGGCCTGCCCAACCGGACACTGTTCACCTACCGGCTCGCCTACGCCCTGGCCAAAGGCAAGAGCGCCCCCGGGTCGATCGCGGTGCTCGTGCTCGACCTCGACCGATTCAAAGCCATCAACGACGGGCTCGGCCACGAAGTCGGTGACGAGGTCCTCGTGGCGGTGGCAGCTCGGCTCGAAGCGGCCGACGGCACCGCCGAGGTCATCGCCCGGCTGGGCGGTGACGAGTTCCTCGTCCTCTTCGACACCGATGAAGCCGAGGAAGACGCCGTCGCCTACGCCGAGCGGGTCCTGCACGTCCTGTCTGCTCCCATCGAGGCGGGTGACAACGAGGTGTTCATCACCGCCAGCATCGGCGTGGCCTGCACCAGCGCCCGCGTCAACGAGGCCACACCGTTGCTCTCCAACGCCGACGCGGCGATGTACCAGGCCAAGCGACGCGGGGGAGGGACGGTGGAGGTCTTCGGCGAGGTCATGCGCATGCGGGTGCTCGATCGCATGAACACCGAGCATTCGCTGCACCGCGCCCTCGAGCGTCGCGAGCTTCGCCTCTTCTACCAGCCGGTCGTGGAGATCAACGGGGCGAGGGCAGTGGGGGTCGAGGCCCTGTTGCGTTGGGAGCACCCCGAGCACGGCCTCGTCGCTCCGAGCAAGTTCATCCCCGTCGCCGAGGAGAGCGGCCTCATCATCCCCATCGGAGCCTGGGTCTTGCACGAGGCCTGCCGCCAGCTCTGCATGTGGAGGGCGGATCGATTCGGCGGGCCGGGCGGCGCTGTCGAGGTCAACCTCTCGGCCCGACAGATCGACCATCCCGAGATCATCTCGACGGTGGAGCAGATCCTCGACGACACCGGATTGCCGCCGGCCAGCCTGACCCTGGAGATCACCGAGAGCGCGCTGATGAACGATGCCGCGTCGGCATTGCGGGTGCTCCGGGCGCTCAAGGAGCTGGGCGTGACCCTGGCCATCGACGACTTCGGGACCGGCTACTCCTCGCTCAGCCACCTCCAGCGGTTCCCGCTCGACATCTTGAAGATCGACAAGAGCTTCGTCGACGAGCTCGGCATCGACCAGGGTGGGGCTGAGATCGTGGCCGCCGTGGTCAAGCTGGCCCATGCCCTGGGCCTCCAGGTCATCGCCGAGGGCGTCGAGACCGAGCGCCAACTCGACGCCCTGGTCCGCCTGGACTGCGACTTCGCCCAGGGATACCTCTTCTCCCGGCCGGTGCCCGCCCACGAGCTCGTCGAGAAGTTCCCCCTTCCCCTCGGCGCCTGACCCCCGCCGGGGGAGCCCGCGGCTCGTCCCGGGTCCCCGCTCTGAGCTGCCCTTCGGTCGTTTCGTCGCCTCCTGGCGTCCTCGCCGCCCGCCCCTGGCCCGAAATGTGCTTGACACCGCAAGTATCTGGGGTAAGATGATTGCGTACTCAAAAATATGAGTCGCAAATATCTCAGGAGGCGCACCATGACCACATCCACCACCACCCCGCTGGCCCCTTCGACCCGGCCCTACCAGGGCACCCTGGTCCCCACCGCCGGCGTCTACGACCTGGACCAGGCCCACACGACGGTGGAGTTCGTGGCCCGTCACCTCATGATCACCAAGGTCCGGGGTCGCTTCGCCACCTTCTCGGGTTCGGTGAAAGTCGCCGAGGTACCCGAGGAGTCCTCGGTCGAGGTGACCATCGACGCGGCGAGCATCCAGACGAGCCAAGAGCAGCGCGACGCCCACCTGCGCAGCGCCGATTTCTTCGACGCCGAGAAGTACCCGACGCTCTCGTTCAAGAGCACGGCGGTAGCGCTCGACGGTGACAACTGGAAGGTGACCGGCGACCTCACGGTGCGCGACGTCACTCGGCCCGTGGTACTGGATGTGGAGTTCGACGGCGCCAACACCACGCCCTGGGGCACCCAAGCCGTGGCCTTCTCGGCTTCGACCGAGATCGACCGCGAAGACTGGGGTCTGACCTACAACCAGACCCTCGAGACCGGCGGTGTGGTCGTCGGCAAGAAGGTCCGCATCGAGCTCAACGTCGAGGCGATCTTGCGTCAGGAAGCCAAGGACCAGGCAGTCAGCGCCGCCTGACCGAGTCGTGAGGGTGTCCGAGCACCCGACCGTCGTCCATTGGCAATCGGATGTGGGTGCCGGGCGCCGTTCCCTTCGAGGGGACGGCGCCCGGTATCGTTTCGCGTCATCACTCGGGTGAAGGAGCGCGGCTCGAATGCCTGAGACAGCGAGAGACCGGGAGCGCCGCATCGGCCGCCGGCGCCGAGCAGTCGTGCCGCGCACGAGCCACGGCGTGTGGGAGCCAGGTCGCCACCGCCCCGATCCCATCGCCCTCCTCGACGCCGAAAATGACGGCCGGTTGGCTCACCTCGTGCCGGTGCGATGGGGGAGGATGCTCGAGTCGCCCTTCGCCTTCCTGCGCGGCGCGGCCGGACTCATGGCGGCCGACCTGGCCCGCACCGCTTCGACCGGTCTCCACGTGCAGTTGTGCGGTGATGCCCATATGGCGAACTTCGGGGTGTTCGCGTCCCCCGAGCGACGGTTGTTGTTCGACGTGAACGACTTCGACGAGACCACGCCCGGTCCCTGGGAGTGGGACCTCAAGCGGTTGGCGACGAGCGCGGTCGTCATCGGGCGGGTGGCGGGCATCGAGCCCGAGGCCCAGGCTGAGGCCGCCCATGCGGCGGCTCGCGCCTACCGCCGCCACATGGCGAGGTTCGCGGTGATGGGGAGGCTCGACGTCTGGTACGAGCGTGTGGACGCCAAGGCGGCGCTGCGGACGATCGGGCGTCGGACCCCGGCACCGGTCCGATCCGCGCTGGCCGGCGCGCATCACCAGACGTCTCGGGCGGAGCTCCCCAAGTTGACGGTGCGAACCGACGAAGGCCAGAGACGCATTGTCGACCATCCTCCGTTGGTGTCGCACGAGGGGGTCGACCAGCACTCCGAGGCCGTCTCAGGCGCGCTGGCGGAGTACCCCGCCACCCTGGAAAGCGATCGTCGTACCCTGTTGGAGCGATTCGAGCTCGTCGACCTGGCCTCGAAGGTGGTCGGTGTGGGCAGCGTGGGGACGCGCTGCTTCGTGGCCTTGTTCATGAGCGACCTCGGGGATCCCTTGTTCCTCCAGGTGAAAGAGGCGGGACGATCGCTCGTGGCCGCGTCGGTCCCGCGCCGACCGGCCCCGACCGCAGCGGCGCGTGGCACCCGTCCCCCCACCCCCGAATCACCCCGAGTCGGTGGTCGGCGAGTCGTGGGCGGACAACGCCTCATGCAGGCCGCCAGCGACATCTTCTTGGGTTGGGCGAGCGCGGGGGAGACCGACTTCTACATCCGCCAGTTGCGTGACATGAAGGGCACCGTCGACACCACGTCGCTCCGAGCCCGTGGCCTCGTAAGCTACGCCAAGCTGTGCGGGTGGGCACTGGCTCGTGCCCATGCCCGCTCTGGCACCGCGGCACAGATCGCCGGCTACGCGGGCAACGGGGGAGTGCTCGACGACGCCATCAGTCGATTCGCCGTCGGCTACGCCGATCAGACCGAACAGGACTATGCGCTCCTGCTCGAGGCGGTGCGCTCGGGTCGCGTCATGGCGACGCCGGGGCTCTGACCTGTGGGTGCAGCTGGGCGGGTGTCACCTTCGTGCTCGGGAAGAAGGCGGTGAATCCGCCGACAGAGACGGTTCGGTAGGCGCTGTGGTGCCGCTGTAACCACGACGAGAGTGAGGTCCACGTCACCCCGGGTGGGTCGACCCGCGCGTTCCCCGCCACTGCGGTGCAGGTCGCGGCGCGATCGGGTCGGCACAGGATCCAGGCCGGACGGGGGTCGGCCCGGGCCGCGAAGAAGTAGGAGTCGTTGCGGACCGTGTCGAATTCGGTGGGCGTGAAACGCAGCGCCCCGCCTGACTCGAAGTCGAGGTTGTACGCCACCCAGTAGCCGGCGTAGCCGAGGGTGACCCGCCGACGTTCCAGCGCCCGTGCCAGGGGGGCCAGGGAGATGCGCTGCACGACGAGGGCGTGGGGGAGCGCGCCAAGCGAGAGCCCCGGCACCGAGGTGCTCAGCTCGGCTGCGGTGACGAGAGCCGCGCCCAGGACCACCACTGCCGTGGCGACGGGCACCACGCGGCGCCATCGCAACAGGCCCAAGGGATAGAACGCCACGATGATGAAGACGTATGGCAGGTACAAGATGTAGCGTCCGTCCTGCCAGGCCCAGGTGGCGGGCAACAGTGAGTAGATGATCGGGTAGGCCACGACGAACGCGATCAGAGCCACGATCGTGCGCGGGCGATGATGCGCCACGGCCCACACGAGTCCGAGGACCACCGCCCCGATGACGGCCACGAATATGGTGATCCCCACCGCGGACCCGCCGAACCAGGCGCCGGTGCCGGGAACCTGCACCCCGACCGCCAGGGGCGCGGCGTGGGCGACGAGCGCGTGGGCGCGTGTCGAGATGGTCCCGGGGTAGGGAGAGAGCGAGACCCCGTGATGGGTCTGGGTGCTCCACCACAGTGGCAGGCCCCCCACGAACACGCCCACCACCGCGCCCAAGAGCTCGGTGGCGGTCTTCTGACGATCCGACGACCAGCCCCGGATCGCCTCGGGGGCGAGAAGCACCGCGCAAGGTACGAGGAAGTAGATGCAGTCGGGGTTCGCCCACAAGCTCAGCCCGAGTACCAGGCCCAACATGGCGTAGCGACGTCGTGACGCCCCCTGCTCGTGAATCGAAACGGCGCACGAGATCGCGAGCAGCCCCAGGTTGAGACACGCGTAGCGGTAGCCGAGCTCCGCGGCGCCGTTGCGTACCACGATGGCCGGCCATACCCACACCGCCATGGCGGCCAGCCCGGCCAGGGTCCGTGGAAGGAAATGACGGGCAACCCCGTAGACGAGAAGCGCGGCTGTGACCGACAGCACGACGGGAGTGAGATTGAGCGCGGTGTCGCTGTGGCCGAACAGCGCGAACAGCACGCTCGTCACATAGGGCTCGACGCCGCCGTATTTCTGGCCCCAGGTGATGGCCCCGAAGTGGCCGTGGACGATGCCCAGGCTCATGAGCCCGTTCACCGCCTGATCGGAGTTGATGGGAAGGTGATTCACCATCCACACTCGCTCGACGAGGCCGAAGAGAAACAGCGCCCCGCCGAGTACCGCCAGGGCGACGGTCCCGTAGCCCGACGCGCCGGTGGGCGGTCCCGAGGCGTCTCGCTCGACGGGCCTTGCCGGGGATGTTCTCAGCACGGCAGATCGTTGGGCTGCGCCCACACGGTGCGACGCAGGCGAGTCACCAGGCCCAGGTTTTCACACTTCTCTCGCCCCGAAGCGGACGCTCGTCAAGAGCGAGCCGGTGGTGCGAGCAACTCGTCGATCTGATCCATCTCGTCGTCGTCGAGCTCCCAGTCCGCGGCCGCCACGTTGCCCCGGACCTGCTCGGCCGAGGTGGCTCCCGAGATCACCGACGCCACGGGCTTGTGTGCCGCGATCCAGGCGATGGCGAGCTCGACCATGTTCCGGTTCCGGCTCTGGGCGAACTCGGTGAGCCGTTCCACCACGGCGAGGATGTCGTCGGCCAGCGGTCCCTCGCTCTGCTTCACTCCCGACAATCGCGTCCCGGCCGGAGGTGCGTGGCCCAGCCGGTACTTCCCGGTGAGGACTCCTGACGCCAGGGGGAAGTACGGGAGGAACGACACCCCGGCTCGCTCGCATTCGGGGAGGACGTCGCGCTCGGCCCTCCGGCGCAACATGCTGAACTCGTTCTGGACGCTCACGAAGCGTGCCGAGCCGCTCGTCACCGCGGCCTCGGCTTCTTGGAGCTGTTCGACGGTGAAGTTCGAGCATCCGATCTGGCGCACCTTGCCGGCACGGACGCACTCGTCGAGGGCCCCGAGCGTCTCGGCGATGGGCGTCTCAGGGTCAGGCGCGTGCAATTGGTAGAGATCGACGTGGTCGGTCTGCAGGCGCCCGAGACTCGCTTCGAGGGCGCTGTGCACGTAGTCAGGCTTGGCCCCTTTGTGCTCGGCATCGACCTGCATGCCGAATTTGGTGGCGAGGACGATCTCGCCTCGACGCGAGCCCAGGGCGCGACCCAGGAACTCTTCGCTGTGGGTGCCCCCGTAGATGTCCGCGGTGTCGAAGAAGGTGATGCCGGCATCGAGCGCGCTGGTGACGACGGCGGCGGACGCGTCGTAATCGATGCGTCCGCCGAAGTTGTTGCAGCCGAGACCGATGATTGAGACCTCGAGTGAGCCGATCGTTCGTGTCCGCATCGTTGTCCTTACGGGTTGGGAGCCGATTTCGAGAGTGCCGCGCCCGACGCGACCTCAATGTCTCCGGGCCACCGGCGCACGCTGATGGACTGGCTGGCCGTTGCGAGCAGGGTACCGTCCTGCGCCCACAGGTGGGCAAGCCCCTGTGCGAAGCCGTGCGCCAGCGCGTGCATCTGGATGTCGCACAACACCCATTCGGTCGGGACGAGTTGGGCCATGCGCAGGGTGTTGTCGAGGCTCCGGCCCATGGTCCGCACGCCGAGGGGTTGGGACACACCCCCGGAGACGAAGTCGCCGATGACAGCCAGGGTTGCCGCGGAGGGCTCGAGATGTCCCGGGACGCGGGCCCAGAACGCCGAATGGGCGTCACCGTGGCTCCCGTCGAGCGCCATCATGAGCCGGCCCCGCGCCAGACGCTGCTCGACGCGTACGAGCACCGAGTCGGCGAACATCGGTGGGATCTGCTGGACGGGGCAGTCCTCGGGGCCCGGCACGTCGGGGAACTGCACCCACGTCCCCGACAGGTCGAGGTCGTGGCGGCCGAGGGCGGCGTTGACGGTGAGCACCTCTTCGCGACCGAGTCGGCCGATGGCCCGGCCCTGGGTGGTGTGGCGTCCGACGGCGGGCAGGACCACCTCCCAGTCGAGGACGGTGCCCGTGGGCGCGTAGGTGAGGTACTGGGCCGTGGCCCACACCATGGGGCGCCCTGATGCTTCTTCGAGGGCCACGATCCCTGCGGCCAGGCCGCATCCTCCGTAGAGGAACTTCCCCGGGGTGCAGACCGCCGGGGTGACCGGGAGCCGCCAGCGCAGGGGGTCGTCGGTCGGCTCGAGCCCCAGGAAATGGCGTGCGTCCATCAGCCGAAACCTAATGGGCGCCACTCGGGCTCCGTCCAACGGCGCCGGGCCGATCCAGCTGTGTAACTGCTCGGTTACGGTAACTGGTACGTTACCGATATACCCGGGCCGGTCATGGAAGGAGGTTGCTGATGGCCGCTGCGCACGCCACAGGAGACCCCTTCGAAGCGTTGGGTCATCCGAACCGGCGCGAGATCCTCCGTCTTCTGAGCCACGGAGACAAACCGGTGCGGGAGATCGCCGCCGCCATGCCCATCAGTCGTCCCGCCGTGTCGCGCCACCTCCGGCTGTTGAAAGACGCCGGCATGGTGGCGGAGCAGGCGGAGGGAACCCGGCGGATCTATCGCCTCCGGGACCAAGGACTCCACGCCGTCGAGTCCTACCTCGAAGGCATCTGGGGCGATGCCGCGACTCGGTTCCGGCCGCTGGCGGAGAACACCGACGACGCGGCGCGGGGATGAGCAAAGGAGATCCGGTACAAGACGACGCCCGAGCAAGCCGCCGAGAACGAGCGCCTCCGGCTCCTCCCGTCGTGACGGGTTCATCTCCGAGCACTATGTGACGAGCATCAATTGACCTTGCGGTCATGTCCTTCCCAGAAGGGCTGGCGCAACTTGTACTTCTGGAGCTTTCCCGTGGCCGTCCGGGTCAGCCCGTCGCGCAGCTCCACCGACGTGGGTGCTTTGAAGTGTGCCAACCGGGCCCGGCAGAACTCGATGAGCTCCTCCTCGGTGGCGAGAGCCCCGGGGCGTAGCACCACGAGCGCTTTCACCGTCTCACCCCATTTGTCGTCGGGGACACCGATCACCGCGGCCTCGGCCACCGCAGCGTGTTGGTAGAGACAGTCCTCGACCTCGATCGACGAGACGTTCTCGCCGCCGGTGATGATCACGTCCTTCTTGCGATCGGCGATGACGGTGTAGGGGCCGTCGAGATACCCACCGTCGCCGGTATGGAACCAGCCGCCCTCGAGGGCCTTGGCCGTCTCGGCCGGTTGCTCCCAGTAGCCGTCGAAGACATGGTTGGTCCGGGCCAGGATCTCGCCGTCCACGTCGACGCGCATGCGCACCCCCACCGCAGGAACTCCGGCACGCGACAGCATCGAGGCCCGCACCGAGGTGTCGAGGTCGTCCCATTCCGACGGCGCCCGGTTGATGGTGAGCAGGGGGGTGGTCTCGGTGAGGCCGTAGATCTGGATGAACTCCCAACCGAGCTCTGTCTCGACCGCCTCGATGGTCTTGCTGGGGGGAGGGGCCCCGGCCACCACCATCCTGACGGTCCCTCGCCCGGGGACCTCTTCCCCCTGCTGGCGACGGGCCGCGGCGGCACCGAGGATGGCGGCCACCACCGCAGGCGCCCCGCACAGCATCGTCACCCCTTCACGTTCGATCCGACCCAGGATCTCCTCGCCGTCGATCTTGCGGACCACGACATGGCGCCCGCCCATCGCCGTCATCGCGTAAGGCATGCCCCACCCGTTGCAGTGGAACATGGGCAGGGTGTGCAGCAGCGTGTCTCGCTCGCTCACCGATGTGTGCCATCCGAAGACCGCGGCGTTGAGCCAGCAGTTCCGATGGGTGAGCTGGACCCCTTTCGGACGCGCCGTGGTTCCCGAGGTGTAGTTGATCGAGCACGTGGCGGCCTCGTCGCCCTCCCAACGGGCGGGTCGCGCGTCGGCGGGAGCCGGCGCGAACAGCTCGGCGTCCTCTTCGCCGTCGAGGAGCAACCGCACCTTGGCCGAGACGCCGGCCAGTGACGGCTCGATCTCGGGGTCCACGAGCAGGACCGACGCTCCGGAGTGTTCGACGATGTAGGCGACTTCATCGGCGTTGAGCCGGAAGTTGACGGGAACGAGGATGCGCCCGAACCCGCTCACGCCGAAGTAGGAGATGAGAAACCGGGCCGAGTTCGGGCTCACGATGGCGACCCGCTCGCCGTGCGCCACCCCCATGGCGTCGAGGGCCAACGCCATACCCCGAGCCCGGTCGTGCATCTCGGCGTAGGTGATGGAGCCGAGCGAGCCCGCCACACCCGGTTCGTCGACGATCGCCACCCGGTCCGCGCCGTGGACGAGCGCGGCTCGCTCCAAGAAGTCACCGATCGTGAGCGGAACGTGCATGGGTGGCTCCTCCGGTACCTGGCGCCGTCGACCCGGTCCCGCGATCGATCATCTCAGATGGGCATGCCCATCGCCCGAGGAGCGCCTCACCGGGTCGCGCTGGTAGTTTCCCGACGTCGGTGTGGTCCGCGGGCCACGCCAGCGGCGAACCGAGGTGCATATGGCTGAGATCGTGGTCACCGGGGGGGGAGTCGGGGGACTGGCCGCCGCGATGCTGCTCGCCGAGGACGGCCACGACGTCACCCTGCTCGAGCGTGACCCGGCCGAGCCTCCGGCGCCGTCCGAGGCATGGGAGAGCTGGGAACGCCGCGGCGTCAACCAGTTCCGACTGCTGCATTTCTTCATGCCCCGGTTCCGCCTTGCGCTCGAAGAGGAATTGCCCCACGTGGCCAAGGCGCTCGAGGCGGCCGGCGCCCTGCGCCTCAGCCTGATCGGCGAGGTGCCGGTGTCGCTCTCCGGCGGCGAGCGCCCCGGGGACGGTGCGTTCGAGAGCCTGACGGCGCGCCGGCCCGTGGTCGAGGCGGTCATGGCGGTCGCGGCGGCTACGACTCCCGGAGTCACCGTGCGTCGCGGCGTCGCCGTGGCCGGTCTCGTCGCCGGCGCCCAGGCGATCCGGGGCGTACCCCATATCACCGGCGTGCGCACCGCGGCGGGGGAGGAGATCTCCGCCGACCTCGTCGTCGACGCCACCGGCCGACGCTCCGCGTTGCCCGACTGGCTCGAAGCGGCGGGCGCGCGCCGTCCCGTCGAAGAGCTCGAGGACTCCGGGTTCGTGTACTACGGACGGCACTTCCGGTCCCCCGATGGCACCACACCCGCGGCTCTGGGACCGGCCCTGCAGGCTTACGGCAGTGTCTCGACCTTGACGCTGCGGGCCGACAACGGCACCTGGGGAATCGGGGTCATCGCCAGTGCGGCCGACAAGACCCTCCGGGGCTTGCGCGACGTCGACACGTGGACGGCGGTGGTGCGCAACTTGCCGTTGGCCGCGCATTGGCTCGACGGCGAGCCCATCGAGGACCGGGTCGTGACCATGTCCAAGATCGAGGACCGCCACCGCGACTTCACGGTGGACGGCGCTCCGGTGGCCACGGGAGTGGTGGCGGTGGCGGACTCGTGGGCGTGCACGAACCCGTCGCTCGGACGCGGCGCATCGATCGGCATGATGCACTGTCTGGCGCTGCGTGACCTCTTGCGCACCAACGGAGTCGACGATCCCGCCGCCTTCAGCGCGGCATGGGCGCAAGCCACCGAGTCGGTCGTGGAGCCCTGGTATCGGGCCACGCTGAGTTTCGACCGTCACCGCCTCGGCGAGATCGACGCCGAGATACGGGGCGGGGAGTACCGACCTGACGGAGGGGACTGGGACATCGTCAAGTCCGTCTTCTTCGCGGCCGGCCAGGACCCCGACTGCCTTCGGGCCGCGCTGACCATGCAGACGTTGCTGGGAACGCCCGAGGAGGTCTTCGCCGACGCCGCGCTGTTCGAGAAGGCCCTCACTCTGGGCGCAGGGTGGCGCGACGCTCCGCCGCTCGGGCCCAGTCGGAGCGAGCTCCTGTCCATCGTGGCAGCCTGACGCTGCCTGAGCCCCCACGGGCCAGGCGGGGAAGAGAGACGTGATGCGTGTCGACGTAGGTGGGGTCGGTATCGAGTACGAGGTCACCGGGGAAGGGCCGCCCGTGGTGTTGCTGCACGGGTTTCCCGACAGCGGACGTCTGTGGCGCAACCAGGTTCCCGCCCTCGTGGAAGCCGGGTTCTGCACCATCGTTCCCGACCTGCGCGGCTACGGCGCCTCGGACCAGCCGGCCGAGGTCGAGGCGTACTCCATCCCCTACCTGGCGGGTGACATCGTGGCCATCCTCGATGCCCAGGGCATCGACCGGGCCCACGTGGTGGGACATGACTGGGGTGCCGCCCTGGCGTGGGCCTTCGGGTCGTTGCTGCCGGACCGCGTCGACCACCTGGCGGCACTGTCGGTCGGCCACCCCGGGTCGTTCGTCTCCGCGGGCTACGAGCAACGCGAGAAGTCGTGGTACATGTTGCTCTTCCAGTTCGAGGGCGTGGCCGAGCGGTGGTTGTCCAACGACGACTGGGCCAACCTGCGGGGGTGGGGAGACCACCCCGACATCGACGGCGTCATCGCCGATCTCGAGGCGACCAAGTCACTCACACCGGCACTCAACTACTACCGCGCCAACGTTCCCCCGGAGTCCTTCGTCCAACCGCCGCTGGAGCTCCCGCTCGTCCAGGCCAACACCATGGGAGTGTGGAGCAGCGGCGACTTCGCCCTGACCGAGACCCAGATGACCGGATCGGCGGCGCACGTCTCGGGGACGTGGCGCTACGAGAAGATCGACGGGCCCGGTCACTGGATGCAGCTCGAGGCGCCCGATGTGGTGAACGAGCTCCTGATCGACTTCCTGCCCCTGTAGACGCCGCTGGTGCGGCCCGGGAGTCAATCGGTCAACGACACCGTCGTGGACCACGCCCGGCGAACGACGCGCCACGCCGTCAACGAGACGACCGCGGCGGCGGTGAGCGGCACCCCCGCCAGTCTCCATCCCGGCAACTCCACCGGGTATTGCCCGCTCGCGTAGCGGCCCGTGTAGAGGAAATTGTCCAGGGACGGGACCGGGTACCCGTGGTACGCGGCCGCCACCGCTCCGACCACGGCCGAGACGGCCATCAGTGTCAGAGCGATGGCGGTGAAGGTGGCCATGCGCTTGCCCGACCGCAGGTACAGCATGGGCATCTCGGCGTGCTTGGTCACAAGGGCGAGGGACCACACACTGGCCAGCACCCCGGCCACGAGCGCGAACCACAGCACGACGAGCAATGCGTGGGCTGCGGCCGGATTGCCGTCGAGGGGGATGAGCGGCCCGCCGTGGCTTTGGAACTCGTTGGGCAACTGGGTCATTCGGGCGATGAACAGGCCGAGCACGGCCAAGAACGATGCCAGCGGCACGCAGGAGAGCAGCATCAGGTGCCGACGGTGGGGGCGTGCCGCTCGTCGGACCCCGCCGACGAGGGCACCCCAGCCCGCCGCCATGGCGCAGAAGCTCACGATCAGGGCGAGCTGCATCACCTCGAAGGCGTAGCTCGAGATCCGGGTGGCCGGGGCCGCGAGCGTCGCCGCCGAGAGGGTCCGGAGGCTGTGGCCGCCCATGGCCGCCAGCACGAAGGGGACGACCACGATCCAAGGCAGCGTCGCCACCGCCACCGAGACCCGGGTGCGCCTGGCCCACAACTCCGGTCGTGGCGCCATGCCCGTGCCCCGCAGGCGCGTCGTGAGGGCTCCGCGCAGCAGATCGCCGGCCAGGCGCATCTCGTTGCCGCCGTCGGCGGCCAGGTCCTGGGTGATCCGGCGGATCTCTTCGCCATAGACGTCTCGCCACCAGGCCGGATAACAGGCCAGCGACGCGTCGATCAGGCGCGGTGCTCTCATGTGAAGGCCCCCAGACGACGTAGCCCGATGCGTGCCACCTTGGCGGTGACCTCGAGGCGCTCTTTGAGCACGGCGGCCCCGTGGGCAGTGATGCGGTAGGGACGCCGTCGATCCTCGGCCGCCAACGCCTCGATCAACCCCTCCTCCTCGAGGCGGGCCAGGACGCCGTACAGGGTGCCGGGCCCGAGGGTGATGCCGGTCATGTCGTCGATGTCCCGGATGAGCCCGTAGCCATGCTTGGGCCCCCCGGTCAGGCTGGTGAGGACCATGAGGGTGGGATCTTGTGTTCGCCCCAGCCGGTTGCTCACCCTGCCTCCGTCGTCGACGCCTCCCGGACTATATCGTAAATCGTACTAAGGAGCGAGAGTCGGGGCTGGGCGTCAGTCGCGGAAGTCCGGGGCCCGCTTCTGGCGCCGGGCCCGGACGGCCTCCTCGAAGTTCTCGGTGGTGAGCCGGACATAGAGCTGCGTGGTGCCTTCGTGGTCCATGTGGCCGTGCAGGCTCCCGGCGTCGAGGCTCGCCCACAGCATCCGCTTGGTCAGCTCGATGCCGAGGCGCGAGAAGCCGATGATGCGCTCCGCCATGTCGTAGGTGGTGTCGAGGAGCTGGTCGGCGGGGACGACGCTCGAGACGAGGCCGATGCGCCCGGCCTCCTCGGCGTCCACGTCGCGGCCGGTGAGCATGATGTCGAAGGCGCGCGACGACCCGATGGCACGGGGCAGGAGATAGCTCAGGCCGAGCTCGCTGGAGGTCAGCCCGTTGTTGATCCCCGCCGCTCGGAAATAGGCTGCCTCGGAGGCGACGCGGATGTCGGTGGCGACGCTGAGGCAGAACCCGCCCCCGATGGCGGGCCCGCTGATAGCTCCGATGACAGGTTGGTGCATCTTGCGGATGGCCCGGATGACGTCGTCGAGGAGCTCCATCGAGCGCTGGGCGATCGTGCTCCGGGTCAGGCCCGCGATGTTGGGGATGATCCCGGCGTCTTCCAGATCCGCCCCCGAGCAGAACGCCCCACCCGCGCCGGTGAGGACCACGACACGCGTGTCGTTGTCGGCGCTGGCCGCTTCGAGCGCCTCGCGCAACGGGATCATCACGTCGAAGGCCATGGCGTTCATCCGCTCGGGTCGATTCAAGGTGATGAGGGTCACGTGCGGACGTGGCTTGTCCACCAGGACGTAGGACATCGACGATCAGGCTCCCGCGCCCGCAGTCCGCAGCCGCAGGGACGAGGCTCCGAGGAGGCGGAACGTGTTGCAGTAGATGACCTGTCCGCCTGCCGCCTTCCAGTCGGCCCACACCTCGAAGGCCTTGGTCTTCGATCCCTCGAAGTACTTGGCCATGTGCCGGGCCATGCTCATGTAGGCGGCCTCGGGGTCCTCGGCGTCGAGCTCGTAGAAGTGCATGTAGCGCGGGTCACCGTCGGCGGTGTTCTCGTACGGGGTGACATGGGTGAAGCCGGGGATGGCGGCCGACGCGATGTGTCGGATGTGGACGAAGTCGCCCCAGTCCCGCAGGGCCTGGGTCTGGGCGGGGGACTGGGGGCTGATCCACACGATGAGCAGCCCCGTGGTGGGTGCCCCGGTCAAGATGCCCTGGCTGGGTCGCGCCACATGGCGGAAATGTCGGGCCGTGGTGCCCGGCAGCGGGTCCGGGGCGGTGAAGGACTCGTCGACCTCGGCCACCCCGAGCAATGTGCCGTCGACGACGGCCATGGGGAGCTCGGTGCGCCCCGGGACGTTGTTCTCCCACCACGTCACGCGCTCCACGCCGCGTCGGTCCGCCAGCTCCGACGCCCGGTGCGCGCCGTAGTGCCCGGGGTCGAGGTCGCCGAGCTCGAGATACAGCCCGGTGGTGATGCGGTCTTCCATTCAGGCCTCGAGGGCGCGCTCCCTGGCCCACCGGTAGTCGGCCTTGCCCGCAGGCGATCGCACGATGTGGGGGAGAAAGGCGATGGCCTTGGGAAGCTTGAAGCGGGCGATGTGCGTGGCCGCCTCCGCGAGCAGCTCCTCGGTCGTCACCGTGCGGCCCTGGGCCACCTCCACCAGGGCGACCACCTCCTGGCCCCAACGCTCGCTGGGGCGCGGCGCCACCACGACGTCGGCGACGGCAGGGTGCCCGATGATGGCCTGTTCGACCTCCTCGGCGAAGATCTTCTCGCCCCCGGAGTTGATCGTCACCGAGTCCCGACCGAGCAGCTCGATCTCGCCGTTGGCGAGGAGCCGGGCCCGGTCGCCGGGTACCGAATAGTGCTGGCCGTCGATGACCGGGAACGTCCGCGCTGTCTTCTCTGCGTCGCCGAGGTAGCCGAGAGGCACGGAGCCGGTTTGGGCCAACCAGCCCGCCTCCTCGTCGCCGGGCTCGAGGACGCGGCTCATGTCCGAGCTCACCACGACCGTCCCGGGCCCCGCGACGAAGGTCCCGGTCGAGACCGACCCCGGGGTCGACGCCGACCCCATCTGGACGCCGGTCTCCGAAGCCCCCGCCACGTCGGAGATCATGACGTTGGGGAGCACCGCCAACAGGCGCTCTTTGATCCCGACGCTCAAGGTGGCGCCCCCGCTGCCGAAGGCCATCAGCGTGCTGGCGTCGTGGCCACCGCGTTCGAGCTCCTCGACGACGGGACGGGCCATGGCGTCACCGACCACCGAGATGCCGATGACCCGTTCGCGAGCCACGGTGTCCCACACGTCGACGGGGTCGACCGATCGCGTGTTGGTGGGGAAGACCATGGTCGCACCCATGGCCATGTAGTAGAAGCACCCCCACTGCGCCGCGCCGTGCATGAGCGGCGGGATCGACATGACGCGGATGTCCGCGGTGGGCAGTATCCGGGCCGCCAGGTGGTCGTAGCTCTCCACCAGCTCCCAGGTGCCGTAGGTGCGCCCGCCCATGGCGGCCCGGAAGATGTCGTGCTGGCGCCACAGCACCCCTTTGGGCATGCCGGTGGTGCCGCCGGTGTAGAGGATGTAGAGGTCGTCGGGGCTGAGATCGACCGGAGGGAGCTCGGGCGATGACGACGCCAGGGCGGCTTCGTAGTCGACGGCCCCGGGCAGGAGACCGTTGCCCGACTCGTCGGCCACCTGCAAGAGGAGCTCGAGCTTGGGGAGCGACGACAGCACCCGGGCGAGCACCGGCGCGAAGGTGGCGTGGTAGATCACGGCCCGGGCCCCGGAGTCGGTGAGGAGGTACTGCAGCTCCTCCTCGACGTAGCGGTAGTTGACGTTGAACGGCGCCACCCGGGCCAGGTAGGACCCGATCATCCCCTCGACGTACTCATTGGAATTGTGGAGATAGAGCCCCAGGTGGTCCTGCGCCGATTCGTGCCCGGCGAGACCCTGGCGGCCGCGCTGGGCGCCCAACCCGTGCTTGTGCAGGAACATGGCCAGGCGCCGGGAGCGATCTCGTAACTCGGCGTAGTTGTAGCGCCGATCGCCCCACACGATGGCCTCGCGCTCGGGGATCGTGGCCGCCACCGTCTCGAACACCAAGCCCAGGTTGAACTGCTCGTCGCTCACAGACCCCCCTCCCGGTCGACGACCCTGGTCGGCCGGTCGACGATGACGACGGCACCCCCGTCGCAGGACGGGCGCATGTTATCGGGGGCAAGATGACGCCATGGACCTTGACGAGCCCGTGCCCGAAGCCGACGGGCTCGAGCAGTCGATGGCCGAGCCCTTCGACGACGAGGACCGCTGACCCCGCCAGGCGCGGCCTTCTATTGCTGGTAATTCTCGACTACCGGAGGGGGCCGGGTGGCGGCCTCGTCGGGGTCCTGGCCGGCATCGCGTCGAGCCCGGCGCTGGCGCAACAGGTCCCAGCACTGGTCGAGCGAGACCTCGATGGTGCGGAGCTTCTCGGATTCCTCGGGGGTCAGCCCTTCTCCCACGTGCGCCTCCTCGAGGCGGTGCTCCTCCTCGGAGAGCCGGTTGATCTCGTTGACGATCTCCTTGTCGTTCACAGACACTCCTTTGCTGGGTGGGACCCACAGTGTTACCCCAAGAGTTACCGCAAGAGCTTTGACAGGCGCCGGTCGGCGAGGGGCTTGCCCCCGGTCTGACACGTGGCGCAGTACTGCAGGGACCTGGTGGCGAACGACACCTCCCGTACGACGTCGCCGCATTCCGGACACGCTTCGCCGGTCCGACCGTGGACGCGCATGGCCCGCTTCTTGTCGCCCTTGAGCTCCGACGCCTCCTGACCGACGGCCCTGGCCACAGCGTCTGCGAGGACACCCACCACCGCTGCGTGCAGCCGCTCGATCTCCGGCGCGTCGAGGTGGCGCGCCACTTTGTATGGCGACAGTCGAGCCACGTGGAGGATCTCGTCGGAGTAGGCGTTGCCGATGCCGGCGATGATCGACTGCGCGGCCAGTACGGTCTTGATGTTCCCCGACGCGCCACCGAGCAGTGCAGCGAGCGTGTCGGTGTCGAAGGACGGGTCCAGGGGGTCGATGCCGAGGGAGGCAACCTGCTCGATGTCGTCGGGGTCGCCCACGACCCACAACGCCAGGCGCTTCTCGGTCCCCATCTCGGTGACGTCGAATCCCGACCCGCCCTCGAATCCCAAGCGCAGGGCGAGAGGGCTGCGGCTGGGCCTGGCCTTGTCCGAGGGAAGCTTGTCCTTCCATCTGACCCAGCCCCCCCGGGCCAGATGCAGCACCAGCCATTGCCCGTCGAGGTCCATGCACAGGTACTTCCCCCGCCGGGTCACCGACACCACGGCACGCCCCACGAGCGCGGCGATCGGAGGGTCGAAGGTCTTGAGCGCGGCGATGGCGCCGAGCTCGCACCGTTCCACGCGCTGGCCGGCGCTGCGCTCGGTGAGGAAACGAGTGAGAGCCTCGACTTCGGGCAACTCGGGCACGCCTCGATCCTCCCACGCCTCGGGGCGGTCCCCGGTACGGGCATCGGTCGTGTCACAGTGAAGAGGTGGACCGGGTCGGTGGGGGAGGAGGCCGCCGCCCCCGCCGAGCGACGCCGGTGATCCTGGCGCTCGCCATGGTGAGCGGCGCGTGCGCCCCCACCGCAGGTCGGGTCGGATCGCCGCGTGTCTCGGCTCCCGGTACCACGACCTCGAGCAGCACCACCACCTCGAGTACCACCACCACGACGGCCGTGGTCGAACCGCCGGTCACCCCCATGGTGTGGACGCCCTGCGGCACGCTTCAGTGCGGGACCGTGGCCGTGCCCCTCGACTACGCCCAACCGCAGTTGGGCACGATCCAGATCGCGCTGGCGATGCACCGCGCCACCGACCCCGCGGCGCGCATCGGGTCACTGGTGATCGACCCCGGCGGCCCCGGCGGGTCGGGAGTGAACGACCTCCCCGCCGAGCTGGGTGTCCTCACCTCGGCGCTCCTGGCCCGTTTCGACATCGTCGAGTTCGATCCCCGCGGGGTCCAGCGCAGCAGCCCCGTGGTGTGCAGCGCCGGGACCTCGGCCACGACCAGCTCGACACCGGGACCGTTCCCCGACCCCGTGCCGAGCACGACCAGTGCCCAGCTGGCGCTGCTCGCCAACGACGAGGAGTACGCCAACCAGTGCGAGTCGCTGAGCGGCAAGCTGCTTCCCTTCGTCGGGACCGTCGACGCGGCGCGCGACCTGGACCGGATCCGCCAGGCCCTCGGCGACGCGCAGCTCACCTACTTCGGCCACTCCTACGGCACCTTGCTCGGGGCCACCTACGCCCAGATGTTCCCCACCAAGGTCCGGGCCATGGTCCTCGACGGCGCCATCGATCCCGCCATGACGACACAGCAGATGGTCGACGAACAGAGCCAGGGCTTCGAGTCCGTGCTCGACGACTTCTTGGCCTGGTGCACCTCGTCGGGGTGCCCGTGGCGACCGGCGGGAGGCGCATCGACCACCGCTTTGCTGGCGCTCATCGCCCAGAGCCGGAGCCAGGCCCTTGCGGCCGGGGCGGGCCCGAGCGTGGGGCCCGGTGCTATTTACTACGCGGTGCTCTCGGCGCTCTACGCCCGGAACTACTGGCCCAACTTGGCTCGTGCCCTGGCCCAGGCGGCAGCCGGGAACGGCGCCGGGGTGCTGTCGATGGCCGACAGCTACGTCACCGGCGGCTCGACCAACGCGGTGGATGCCGAGACGTCCATCGACTGCCTCGATCATCCCGTGGCCCGGGGCTCGGGGGGCATCCCCGCCCTGGCCGCGCAGGCCGCGGTCAACGCCCCGTTCTTCGGCCCCCTCCTGGCCTGGGGCGAGGCCGCCTGCGCGGTGTGGCCGGTCCCGGCCACCCGGACCCCAGAGGCGACCACGGCGGTGGGCTCGCCGCCCATCTTGGTGGTGGGGGCGACCAAGGACCCGGCCACGCCCTATGTCTGGGCGCAACGCCTGGCCGCCGAGCTCCAGCACGGTGAGCTCGTGACCTGGCAGGGGGAGAACCACGTGGCCTACTACTACAGCGGTTGTGTCCGGGCCCTCGATCAGGCCTATTTCGTGGCGGGCACCCTCCCGGCGCCGGGGACCGTCTGTAGCGACTGAGAGGGACGAGACCCGACGGTTGGGGCGCCTGCGCATGCGCGGCTCGCCACCCTCGACACGCGATCATGGTCGCTGTGGCCGAGGTGACGTCGTCCCCGGACATCTTCTCGAGCGCCCTGGTGGCAGCGCCTTCAAACCCGATCGGCGCCGACCCCGCGGCCCCCGGGGTGACACCGCCGCCCGCCCGACACCGTCGCGTGCGGGCCAGCCCGTGGCGACGCGCCGCCCTGCCGATCGGCGTCGTGGGCCTCGTCGTGGGATGTCTCATCCCGTGGCGCGACGCCGTGCACCGGGGTGTCTTCGACGACACCTTCTGGCACCGCGCCGCGGGGGTGTGGATGCTCGACCATCACCGCGTCATGCGGACCGACGTGTTCTCCTACACCGTCCTCGGCAAGAAGTGGATCACGCCCGAGTGGGGATACGACGTGGTGCTCGCCCAGTCGGTTCGGACGGTGGGACCCGTGGCGTTCTGGCTCCTGTCGGCGGGCTTGGCGACCCTGACGGTCCTCGCCGTGGCCATCCGGAGCCGGATGGTCGGAGCCGGATGGACCTGGACGGGGCTGCTGTGCATCGAGACCGGTGCCGCGGTGACCCTGTTCCTCGACGACCGGCCCCAGATGGTCAGTTACCTCTTCCTGGCCCTGCTCTTGTTGCTTTTGAGCATGGCCCGGCGTCGCCGGGCGTGGTTGTTCGCCGTCCCGGTCCTGTTCGTGCTGTGGGCCAACCTGCATGGGAGCTTTCTCCTCGGCCTCGGCATCGTGTTGTTGGAGGTGGTCGCGGCGCTCCTCCGACGAGGTGTCGGCCGGGTGACCATCTCCGCCGTGGCCCTGGGGCCGATCATCGCCACCTTCGTGGCGTCGGGGGCCGCCACCTTGGTGAACCCCTTCGGGCCCGGCGTCTACTCGAGCGCGTGGGGCATCACCTTCAACCAGGACGTCCGCAGGCTGATCGCGGAATGGCAGTCTCCGGACTTCCACGACCCGGCCACCCTGGCGGTCTTCGTCCTCCCCGTGGCCATCACCGTGGCCTACCTGGCGTTCTCCAAGCGAGACGTTCCCGCCTTGGAATTGGCGTTGGCGTCCTTCCTCTTGGTCTCCAGCCTCGACGCGGTGCGGTTCATCCCCTACTTCGCCATCGCCTGGTGCGCCCTGGCGGCGAGCTGCCCACCCATCGAGCACGAGGGTCTGCGCCCGAGTCTCATCGTCTGGCCGCTCGCAGCGGTGCTCGGGGTGTCGTTGCTGCACGGACCCTTCTATCCCGCCGCCCAGCCCGCCACGAGCGTTCCGGTCAAGGCCGTGGCCTATCTCGAGCACCATCAGGGCCGGATCTTTTCGACCTATCTCTGGAACGACTACCTCGACTGGGTGGGCCGGCCTGTCTTCGTCGACGGCCGCACCGAGCTCTACACCGACAACGGGATCCTGTCGCAATACCTGAAGGTCGCGGATCTCACCACCGACCCCGACCCTGTGCTGCGCGCCCATGACGTGGAGTACGTGCTGTGGCAACCGGGCACACCCTTGGCGCTCTATCTCCAGCACGACGCCCATTGGCGCGTGGTGTGGCGCTCGAGCCAGGCCGTCGTCTTCCGCTTTACCAGCGCGCAAACGGCTCAGCTCGGGATTCCGAGCTGAGCCGTTGCAAGCACCAACGCTGTTCGCCGAGGCGCTCAGGTACCGGTGGGGTTGTTGACGGAGCTGCCGACGCTGTTGAGCGTGTTGGCGACAGAGTGACCCAGGAAGTGCAGGGCCACGAGCGCCACGACGGCGATCAGGGCCAGCAGAAGGGCGTACTCGACCAGGCTGGCGCCCAGCTCGTCCCTGCGGTTCCATGTCGAGCGGATCGGGTCGATCACGCGTTGCACCAGTGTGAAAATGTTCACTGTTCCCCCTCTTTCGATTCCAACCTTGATTCCCACTATCGGGGAATTAGGCGTGGATCGCCATAGGTCAGGAGGCCCAAAAAGTCACTCTGTGCAGCCAAAACGTGGGTCGCAGGACCTACAGCGACCACAGGTGGTCCCGTGTCTCAGTCCATTCGAATGAGGCCCATGCGCATGGCCTTCAACAC
>DATKQM010000070.1:0-46698 GCA_035532735.1 Acidimicrobiales bacterium
TTCCCAAGCTGAGAACGAGGGTTCGATTCCCTTCGCCCGCTCTCTCTCTCGCCTTCGTCACGGCCAGGACTCAGAACGGCGCCCAGCAGCAGACCAACGCCGCTGTCCGGTTCCTCGACTGGCTACGAACACGCCACGTCACCTAGGCGGCACGCAGGAAGATGTCGACATCTGGTTCGCCACCACCCCCCGCTGTCAGCGCTCTGGACTTTCTCCGATGGGCGATCCGTCATCGTCGCTGTACGTCACTCACCATCCCCACCGGACGCAGAGGACCTCCAGTCATCTCATCGGAGATCCACCGCCAAGAGGTCCTCGGCCGACTCCTCACCGACGACGGGATCTCTCTCCGGGACCGAGTTGTTGGCTGTCTTGTCGTGCTCCTCGACCAGTCGGTCACCAGGATCCGCACGTTGCGCACCGCGGATGTTGAGGAGCGCAATGGATCGGTCGACATCCGATCCCCTCCGGTACCCGACAGCATTATGTGGTCGGGAGCGACAGCCAGCGGCGGCGGTCGTGGTCGTCAGCCCGTGTAGGCACATCCGACGTGGCCCAGTCCCTGGTCACTACCATCTCCATCGGCAAGCACCCTGGAACTGACCTCGACATGCTGGCAGGAAGGGACCTCGAACATGCTGGGACGTGGACTTCGCCGTGTTGGATGGACGATCGCCGGAGCAGTTCTGCTGGCCGCGGGGGGTGCGACTCTGATCGTCTCCTCACTCGTCGACGCCTCACCTGCGGGGGCAAGCACCGTGGTCACCTTGTTCAGTTCGACCACTCCCGGATACACGGCTGGTGCGGCCAACGTGCCCTCGAACGTCTGCGATGTCACGATCACGGCCATCGGCGCGGCGGGGGGGAGCGCGCTTGATGCGACGGCCGGAGGCACGGGCGCCAGCGTGAGCGCGACCGTCCCGGTTACCCCGTCTTCGTCGCTCGACGTCGAGGTGGGCGGCCAAGGGGGCGCCGCATCGGCCGGCGGCGCCGGCGGTGGCGGCGGTGGCAATCGCGCCGGCGGCGGCGGCGGAGCCTCGGTGGTCAGTTCCGCCGAGACCCCGTTCGTGGTGGCCGGCGGTGGCGGCGGAGCGGCAGACATGGGCTCGACCGGCGGTGCGGCGGGCACGCTCGGGACCAACGGCGGGGACGGTGTCGCCACCGCTGGCACCGGAGGCTCGGGGGGCACGGCTGGCGGCGTCGGGGGTGCCGGTGCCAGCAGCTTGGGCGGCGGCGGCGGCGGCGTGAATGGCGGCGGCGCGGGCGGGAACGCCGGCGGTGGCGGCAACGGACGTGTGGGCGGCGGTGGCGCCGGCGCAACGACTGGCACGGCCGGTGGCACTGGCGCGGCCGGTGGTCAGAGCGGTGCGGCCGGCACCGGGTCGGCGAACGGCGGTGCCGGTAACACCACCGGCGGCAACGGGGGGAACTCCGCCACTGAGGCCGCCGGCGGCGGGGGGGGTGTCGGTTTCGGCGGCGGTGGCGGCGGCTACGCCCTCGACGGGGGCGGTGGCGCCGGCTACGGCGGCGGCGGCGGCGGCTACGGTCCCTCGGGGGCGGGCGGTGGCGGTTCGTCGTACGTGACCTCGTCGGCCACCGGCACACCCACCTCGTCGAGCACCAACACGGGGGGCGGTTCGGTCACCATCACCTATGACCCGGTCGCCGACGCCTGCCTCATGGCCTCGCCCGCTGGCTACCACCTGGTGGGATCGGACGGCGGGGTGTTCGCCTTCGGCGGTGCCACCTTCGGCGGCTCGGTGCCGGGGCTGGGCACCCACGTCTCGGACATCGTGGGCATGGCGGCTGACCCCACCGGCGGCTACTGGCTGGTGGGATCGGACGGCGGGGTGTTCGCCTTCGGCGGTGCCACCTTCGGCGGCTCGGTGCCAGGGCTGGGCACCCACGTCTCGGACATCGTGGGCATGGCGGCTGACCCCACCGGCGGCTACTGGCTGGTGGGATCGGACGGCGGGGTGTTCGCCTTCGGCGGTGCCACCTTCGGCGGCTCGGTGCCGGGGCTGGGCACCCACGTCTCGGACATCGTGGGCATGGCTTGACTCAAATCCTTCGCGATGCTGCTTCATGGCGTTCGGAGACACGGATGTCATCACGAATATGGACGTGCCGAACAACACGACCGCTGCGGGCGTGGCTCCGCTTGGGCACTTCCCGGGTGGGCGCTTAGCCGCCCACGGCAAACAGTCGCCAGGTCCCAGGCACACCCTTCAGCACATGTTCCCCACGCTCGGCGAACTCGATGCTCGACCCGACGACAGTGTCCTTGACCGTCCATCGCCGACGGTCTTCATCTCATGGCCTCGGAAGCGTTCGAGCTGGGTGCGCACACTCTGGTCGTGGCTGTCGAGGATGTCTCGCCAGCGTCCGTCCCCGAGCTGGGCGGCCCGGTCGGTGGAATCGACGAAGTCAGTGAACAACACTGTGGCCAGGACCCGCTCGGCGCCGGTCCCGCCCCGGGAGCCGGTGACGAACTCCTCGATCTCGTCGAGCATCGGGCCGGTGTCGCCGACCCAGTAGACGGAATCAGCCCCGGGCAACTCGACGTACCGGAATATCAGACGCTGTGTGGAGTTCTTTCGGTCCCTTGACCATGAAGGCCGTGGCACGCCCGGACGCCCTTCGGGTCGTCGTCCGCCGAAGTACTGCAGTACTCGTTCGCCGTCGTCCGTCAGAACGTGTCACGGGTACGGCTCACACCGTCGCGGGCTCTTCGAGCTTGGCCTCGCCGATGCGCACGGTGTCGGGGTCGACGCTCAGTCGGGGCAGGGCGTGGTCGAGGCGAGCCGGGAACCACCAGTTCGAGCGGCCTAAAAGGAACATGACTGCCGGGACGATGGCCATCCTGATGACCACGGCGTCGACCAGGATCCCGGCGGCCAGGCCCAAGCCGAACTCCTTGATGACGCGCTCACCGCCGAGCATGAAGGAGCCGAAGACCAGGATCATGATGAGCGCGGCCGCGGTGATCGTCTTGCCCGTGGCGGCCAAGCCCTTACGAACCGCCGTCCGATTGTCTTCGGACTTGAGCCACTCCTCGTGGATGCGACTCACCAGAAAGACCTCGTAGTCCATCGACAGCCCGAACAGGATGGCGAACATCATCACCGGTAGGAAGGCCTCCACAGGCCCGGGGCGGTTCACGCCGAACAGTCCGCCCAACGTCCCGTGCTGGAACACGGCCACCAGGATGCCGAAGGCCGCCCCGATGGACAGCAGGTTCATGACCGCGGCCGTGAGCGGGATCACGAAACTTCGGAACACCACGGCCAGCAAGATGAATGAGAGCAGGACCACGAGTCCGATGAACAGCGGAAGCTTCTGGCCGAGGACGTTGGCGAAGTCCACGAAGATGGCGGTCGACCCTCCGACGTAGACGGTGAGACCGGTGCCGGCTATGGCCGTGGGGATTGTGTTCTGGCGCAAGTGGTTGATGAGGTCCGTGGTCGCGGCGTCTTGAGGTGCGGACTTCGGGTACACGTCGATCAGGGTCACCGATGTGCCCTTCTTGGAGGGGGGTGTGAATGGTGGAGCCACCGTCGCCACTCCGGGCTGCGTCCGCACCCTTGAAACCAACCGGTCGAGCGCGGACTGGTCGACGGCGCCATGGTCCACCGCCACCAAGAGAAGTGGTCCGTTGAACCCCGGCCCGAAGCCCGACGCCAGCATGTCGTAGGCGGTGCGAGTGGTCGTCCCAACTGGGTCGTTGCCCTGGTCGGTCGAGCCGAGTCGAAGAGAGAAGAAGGGGGCTGCAATCAGGGCGACCAGGGCGAGGGCTGCGACGGCGGGGAGCACCGGCCGCTTCGAGATGAACGCAGCCCAGCGCGGCCAGAACCCCTTGGTCCCGGCGCCGACGACGCGCGGCCCGCTAGCCGCCAGGCCCCGCTTCTGTTTGCGGCTCAGGACCTTCGGGCCGATGAAACCGAGCAGCGCGGGGAGCAACGTGAGAGCGGCGACCATGGTGAGAGCGACGCCGAGGGCCGCCGCCACCGCCAATCCGTACAGGAAGCTGACCCCGAGCGCGAACATTCCCAGCAGGGCGATGCACACGATGATGCCGGCGAAGAGCACGGCGCGTCCCGACGTGTTCACGGCGTTGACGATCGACGTCTCGGGGTCGAGCCCGGCGATGAGCCCCTGGCGGTGCCGGGTCACAATGAACAGGGCGTAGTCCACCCCGACGCCGAGCCCGATCAGCAACACCAGCTCGGGTGAGAACTGCGGCATCTTGAGCACGTGGCTGAGCAGACCGATGAGTCCAATGGCCGTGCCCAGCGAGGCCAGTGCGGAGACGAGCGGCAAGACCATGGCGAACACGGAACCGAACACCAAGAGCAGGACTACGCCCGCAAGGAGGACACCCACGCCGGTGCCGCCGATAGACGGCCGGTTGGTGGATTCGGCTAGTTGGCCCGATACCGCCACCTTCAGGTCCGCGCTCGCCGCGGCACGGGCCGTGTCGACGAGCTTCTGCGCCTCGGACGGGGCCACGTTCTGGAACTGCTGGTCGAAGGTCACCTGGGCGAAGGCGATGTTGCCGCCGGTGGAGACCTGGTGGGCGCCGGCGGAGGTGTAGGGCGACACCACGCTGGTCACGCCGGGGAGCTTCGACACGTTGGCCAACATCGCCCCGATGCGCGCCTGCACGTGGGGGTCGCGCACCGTCGACCCCTCACCGGTCTGGAAGACGATGCTCTCGGTGTCGCCCGAGACTCTCGGTGAGACGCTCTCGAGCAAGGAGATGGCCTGGGTCGACTCGGTGTGAGGCAGGGAGAAGCTGTCCGAATAGCCGGTGCCTATGGCGTCGGAGGCCGCGGTGATGCCGACCAAGGTCAGGACCCAGAGCAGCAAGACGAGGCGGCGGTGACAGACGCACCACGAGGCGATCGAGCGCATGAGAGAGACTCCGGGGTCGGGGGGCGGTGAGGGGCGAGGAGGTTGTTAAGACAATACCATCTCATTCTGGTGCTTATTCGTCGCACAACGAGGCGCGTTCGACCTACACTGGGACCATGGGCCCACGATCGTCGGTGCGTGACCGGACGTCGACAGCCATCTTGGATGCAGCCGCCCTGGTGTTCTTCCGCGAGGGTACGGGCGCGAGCATCGATGACGTGGCCGATGCCGCCGGGGTCGGCCGAGCCACCGTCTACCGGTACTTCGCAAACCGCGACGCCCTGCTCCACGCGCTGCTCAAAGACGCCCTCGATGACATGGCGATACGTCTCGGCGAGGCCGAGATCGACCTGGCCACTGTGCCCGAGGGCGTGGCCCGCGCGGCCCGGGCGCTGGTCGGCACCTCGAGCAAATACGCGTTCTTGGCCCACGAGGCCAAGCACGTGGAGCCAGACGAGGTCGAGGAGCGCCTGGCGGCGCCACTCCAGGCCCTGTTCCGCCGTGGCATCGCCGACGGAACGCTGCGGGGTGATCTCAGCGAGGAAGAGCTTGGGCGGCTCTTCGGTGGCCTGCTCCAGGCCGCGGTGCAGATGACCGCACAGGGCGCCGTCGGGCCTGAACGTGCTGCGGCCATGGCGAGCAGCGTCTTCCTCGAGGGGGCGGCGGCGGAAAAGTAAGGCTGAGGCACCCCGGAGACCGCCCCCATGTCTTCACAAACCAGATCCCAACCCTTGCGCTTGTGTCGTTGAGCATCTGAAGCTCGATCGGACCGTGCCATGGTCGTGTCACTGCTCGGCCAAGATGGCCGCAACCTCCAACACGGGGTCTCGAACCACAGGACCTGTTGTAGTCACCACCGCTCGCACGATGGTCCCGTTGAATGGAAACGGGGCCAAATAACCATCGCCCACTGCGGGACCCCATTCGTAACCGCACGTGACGCCGACGCCCACTCCGTTGAAACCGGCGGGAGTGAAGCGATCGATCACACCGTCAGCGACCAACTCGCCGTCGATGAGGAGCGAGGCCGGCCCTCCGAGGCCTGGGTCCTTCTCGAAGGTAAACCCCACTGTGTGACGGCCGGATTCCAGAACCGGCTCGGCGTGGAGGACGTAGCGCGTCTTGCCGTACAGGTTGTGGACGTAGCGGAGGTGTCCATCCAACAGGTGCAGGGACCAACCTCCCAGGGCCGAACCCAGGGCCAGCAGCACTCCGTTGGGCGCCACTCCCTTGGGCACCTCGACCGTCACAGTGATGGCGTGGGATCGGTTCCGCACGTTGACGGCCACCGGCTCGGGTACCTGGGAGCCACCAGGGAAATACCGGAATGTGTCCCGTGGGCGCCGATGATCAGGCTTGGGATGGGCTATCGCTTCGAGAACACGGTTGTCGAGAGGCAGCACGTCGTTGTCACGTGCTTCGTCCCACCACCGTTCCACCATGGCCTTCACCTTCTCCGGGTATTGGGAAGCCAGGTCATGCACCTCCGAGTGGTCCGCGGCCACGTGGTACAGCTCCCACACGTCGTCGTCGAAGGGCGCGTTCACTTTGAGGCCGTCGTCATAGAGCGGTCCGACGGGGTGAAAGGCCACTGCCTTCCACCCGTCGTGGTAGATCGCCCGTGAGCCCAACATCTCGAAGTGCTGGGTGATGTGGCGACCGGGCTCATCCTTTCCACTCTCGCCGAGGAGGTAGGCGAAGCTGGTGCCGTCGAAGTGCGACTGGGCGATGCCGTCGATCTCCTGAGGTGCGCTGATTCCCACCAGTGCCAGCACCGTGGGCAGGACATCCACGGCGTGGGTGTACTGGTAGCGAATACCCCCATCCGCCACCCGGCCCCCCGAAGGAAGCGAGACGATGCAGGGGTCGGCTACCCCTCCTTCGTGGACCTCGCGCTTCCAACGCTTGAAGGGCGTGTTCCCCGCCATGGTCCAGCCCCACGGGTAGTTGTTGTGACTGAGGGGCCCGCCGATCTCGTCGATGCGTCGGTACATCTCCGACACCCCCGCCGGGTCGAAGTTCGACAGGCGGATGTCGTTGATGGAACCTTCTCTTCCACCCTCTGAGCTCGCCCCGTTGTCCGACACCACCATGACAACGGTGTTCTCCGCATCACCCAGGTCATCGATGAAGTCGAAGAGCCGACCGATCTGCGCGTCGGTGTAGGACAGGTAGGCGGCGAAGCACTCCATGAACCGCTCGGCCAATTCCCGTTCCCGGTCTCCAAGTGTCTCCCACGCCGGGACCCATGGGGGTCGCGGTGACAGTTCGGTGCCGCCCGGGATGACCCCGAGTTCGAGCTGGCGCGTGTACGTCGCTTCCCGCCACCGGTCCCAACCGCCGGCGAAGTGACCGTTGTAGCGCTCGATCCACTCGGCGGGAGCGTGGTGCGGCGAGTGGCACGCCCCCGTGCAGAAGTACAAGAAGAAGGGCTGATCGGCATCGACGGCGCGCAGGTCCCCCAGGAACTCGATGGCGTGGTCGGCGAGGTCCGCGCTCAGGTGATATCCCTCCTCGAACGAGCGGGGCGGCCGGACCGAGTGGTTGTCGTGGTACAGGGCCGGCATGAACTGGTGCGTCTCACCACCGTGGAAGCCATACCACCGATCGAAGCCACGACCCAGTGGCCACGTGGCCCGTGACGCGGCCATGTTGGTTTCGTCTTCAGGGGTGAGATGCCACTTCCCGATGGCGTAGGTGGCGTACCCGTTGGCGCGCAGGATCTCCGAGAGATAGCCGTTCTCCCGAGGCGGCTTGCCCCAGTAACCCGGGAAGCCGATGGCCAGGTCGGCGACGCGCCCCATGGCACTGCGGTGATGGTTCCGTCCCGTCAGCAGACATGCCCGGGTGGGTGAGCACAGGGCGGTGGTGTGAAAGTTCGAGAGTCGCACGCCGCGGTCGGCCAGCCCGTCGAGCACGGGGGTGTCTATGTCAGACCCGTAGCAACCGAGTTGGGCGAAGCCCACGTCGTCGAGCACGACGAGGACCACATTGGGTGCGCCCTCGGGCGGTTTCGGCACCGGGGGCCACCATGGCTCGGAGTCCCGCCAATCGCGCCCGATCCGGCCCCCGAATTCGATCTGTGCCATCTCGCCACCTCCCCGGTGCCTGCAACGGCGCCAGCATGCCAGCCGGCGACCACCGACGACCCACCGCAGATGACCGAATGGCCCTGCGTCGTCAGGGTTGAGGATGGACCTGACCCCCCGAAGGACGCTAAGAACGAGGTGAGTTCGTGTCGGAGAAGCTCACGGGCGACTCCGCGGGGGGAAGATGACACGATCTACGGCCACACCGCAGCGCCGAGCACTGGTTGCTCTCGTTCTGGTGGCCGTGGGTCTCTCGGTCACCGCCGGCGCCTCGGCGCTGTCACCGCACGCCGATCCGGCCGCGAACCTGACGCTGCCGTCGTCCCTGTTGGCGACACAACAGGCAAGTTGTCTATCCCGGCCCATCGACACCTCAGCCGTCTGCACCCGAGCCCTGCTGGCGGAGGTCAACTACGGCCTCGCCACTGAGGGCCTCGCACCTATCTCCCTCCCGAGCAATTGGGCCACGCTCACGGTGGCGGAACAGATCTTCGTGGTCGTCGATCTGGAGCGCGTTGCTCGAGGTCTTCAACCGTTCCTGGGCATGAGCTTCATTTGGGGAGCGGATGCGCAAATGGGTGCCGCTGACAACGGCGACCCGCCTATGCCCGCCGGGAACCCGTGGATCGCCACGGAGTGGGCCGGCGGGGGGATCGTTAGTCCGTTGCAGGCGGACTTCATCTGGATGTACGACGACGGCCTCGGCGGTCCCAACATCGACTGTCCGTCCGCAGGAGCTTCGGGCTGCTGGGTGCACCGGGACAACATCTTGGCGGAGGGTTCGTGCACCACGTGCGTGGTCGGCGCCGGCTACACGGTGGTGAACGGGACCGCCTCGATGACAGCCGTGCTCGTGGAACCAGCCGATGCGTCCACGCCCCTGGTCTTTACGTGGGCCAACAACGTGGTGCCCTACCTCGGACGCGCCACCGCCCCGTTGAGCATTCCCAGTGCCCAGCCAGGAAACGGTGGTTACCGAGAAGTGGCCGGCGATGGTGGGATCTTTGCATTCGGCGCCAGCTTCGAGGGCTCGAGGGGGGGACAGCAACTGAACGCTCCCATCGTGGGCATGGCCTTCGATCCTTGGACGGGTGGCTATTGGGAGGTGGCGAGCGACGGAGGAGTCTTCGCCTTCAATGCCCCTTTCTTCGGGTCAATGGGCGGGCAGCACTTGAACGCCCCCATCGTGGGCATCGCCGCCGACGTGGGCACCGGAGGCTATTGGGAAGTGGCCAGCGACGGGGGTGTCTTCGCCTTCAATGCCCCTTTCTACGGATCGATGGGAGGACAGCAGCTGAACGCCCCCATCGTGGGGATCGCACCTGATGGCATCACGGGGGGTTATCTCGAGGTGGCGCGAGACGGCGGCGTGTTCTCTTTTCATGCACCGTTCTTCGGATCCATGGGGGGACAGCGGCTCAACGCTCCCATCGTGGGGATCACGCTCGATCCCTGGACGGGCGGCTACTGGGAGGTGGCGAGCGACGGTGGAGTCTTCGCCTTCCACGCCCCGTTCTTCGGGTCGATGGGTGGAATCAACCTCACCCGACCCGTGGTGGGGATCGCAGCGGACCCGGCGGTCGGGGGCTACTGGGAAGTGGCCAGCGACGGTGGGGTATTCAACTTCAACGCAACGTTCTTCGGATCCGAGGGGGGCGCCGCGTTGACCGAGCCGGTGGTGGGGATCGCGCCCTGAGCTCTGCTCAGAGGTCGGCGACCAGCTCGTGCATGGCTTGGAGCTGCTCGATGTAATGGCTGCGCGAATGGTGGCGAAAGCGCAGGCTCAGACCCGTCGCACCCAGCTCTGCGAACCCCCGCACCACTTCCACCGTTTCCTCGGGAGCCCCGGCCGGATCGAGGGGAGGATCGGGAGGGAAGATCAACCCGAAGGGCCGGTGGCGCGCCGCGATGGCGTCTTTGACCTCGGGGTCATTCAGCATCGGGCGGAGATCATCGAGTTTCAGACGGAACGGGATCCAGGCGTCACCGAGCTCGACTGCCCGGCGCAGCGAGCGCCGGGTGCGACCCCCCACCCAGATGTCGAGCGGCCGGGGCAGGCCCGACGGATCGACCACGAAGCCTGAGTACTCGAAATGCGGTCCCTTGTAGACGGGCTCACGCACTCCCCAGCTGGCCCGGATGGCCCGCAGCGCATCGTCGGAGCGGTCGCCTCGTCCGTCGAACTGGTGGCCGAGCAACTCGAACTCGGGCTGGAGCGATCCGACACCCACGCCGAGGATGACCCGACCGTTGCTGGCGACGTCCAGCGTTCCCCACCGCTTCACGAGCTCCAGGGGATGGTGGTAGCCGAGCACGACGACGTGACTGAGCAACGAGATCCGCTCCGTCGAAGCCGCCACGAAGCTCAGCGTGGTGATGGGGTCCCAGTAACGCGGGCCACGCACGTTCGTGGCGGAGAACGGGATAGCGATGTGCTCCGAGCACGCCACCCAGTCGTAGCCGAAGCGCTCGGCGGCCTTGGCCACGGCCAGGACGTCCTGGATGGTTCCCGTCGACTCCCAACTGGGAGGGTCGAAGCGCGGGTTGATGTGGACGACGGGCGTCACGATTCCCAGACGAAGCCTCACAGTTTGCTCATCTAGGACTCGACCGCGGTGCCGCCCACCGAACGACGCATGGCGGCGTGCAGGCGGTTGGGGGTCAGAACCCCGAGGTAGCGCTCGTTGTCGTCGACGACGGGGATCCAACGCACGTCGTGCTGGAGCATCTCGCCCAACGCGGCCCGCAAGGTGGTGCCGAGAGGCACCTGGGCGGCGAACTTCTCGGTGTGACTACCGACCGCGCCACCTGGTCCCGGTTCGAGCGAGACCCAGCCCACCAGTCGACCGTTGTCGTCGACCACCACGGCCGTCTTCTCCTCGGGACCGTCGGCGATACGTCGGGCCTCGTCCATAGTGGCGATCGGCGACACCGCCGGCGGCGTGGCCAGATCTCCGGCTTCGATCCGCACCACCGCCAGACGCCGGACGCCGCGGTCCGCGCCCACGAAGTCAGCCACGAACGGAGTGGCCGGACGGCCGAGGATTTCGGCCGGTGTGTCGTACTGCTCGAGCACGCCTCCCTTGGAGAGCACGGCGATGCGGTCCCCGAGCTTGGCAGCTTCCTCGATGTCGTGGGTGACGAACACGATCGACTTCTTGAGCCCTTGTTGGAGCTCGAGGAACTGGTTCTGCAGCCGCTGTCGGGTGACCGGGTCCACGGCCGCGAAGGGCTCGTCCATGAGCAGCACCGGCGGATCTGCTCCGAGGGCCCTCGCCACCCCGACCCGTTGGCGCTCGCCGCCGGAGAGCTCGTGCGGGAAGCGCCGGCCGTAGCTCTTGGGGTCGAGGCCGACCAGCTCCAGCAACTCGGTGACGCGGCGATCGACGCGGGCGCTGTCCCAGCGCAGGAGTCGGGGGACCACGGCCACGTTGTCAAAGACCCGACGGTGGGGAAAGAGGCCGCCCTGTTGGATCACGTAGCCGATGCTCCGACGCATCAGCACGGCATCCTTCTCGAGCACGTTCTCACCGGCGATGAGGATGCGGCCCGAGGTCGGCTCGATGAGTCGGTTGATCATCCGCAAGGTGGTGGTCTTGCCACAACCCGACGGGCCGACCAGGACGGTGAGCTCCCCGTCGCCGATCTCGAGACTCAGATCAGCCACCGCGACGTTGCCACCGCCGTAGCTCTTGGAGACCCGTTCCAGGGTGATCACGGGCTCCTACGCTAGTTAGAGTCTCGGCGGTGGGAGCAGCCCAGCCGTTCTTCCAGTGGAGCTACGTCACCGGCCAGTGGAGCCAGATCAGCTCCGACCTGTTGCAGCACATCTCCCTCAGCCTGTTGGCGCTCGGCTTCGGGCTCTGTCTTTCCGTTCCGCTGGCCTTGTTGGCGTGGCGATACAGGGTGTTGCGTCCGCCCGTCTTCGGGATCGCCAGCTCGCTCTACATCATCCCGTCGTTGGCGCTCTTCGCCATCCTCGGGCCGATCACCGGGTACGTGGCGTCGTACCCGACGGCGGAGATCGCCCTCGTCGGCTACACGTTGCTGATCCTCATCTGGAACACCGTGGCCGGGCTCGACGCCGTGCCCGCCGACGCCCGCGAGGCGGCCACGGCCATGGGCTACTCCCGGCGCGCCGCGCTGGTACGCGTCGAGCTCCCGCTGGCGTTGCCGTACGTCTTCGCCGGGCTGCGCGTGGCGGCCGCCACGGTCATCGGCCTCGTCACCGTGACCGCACTCATCGGCCTGGGGGGACTGGGCCAGCAGATCACCTACGGCTTCAACATCGGCTACTACACGCCCATCATCGTGGGGCTCGTGCTGTCGGTCGTCCTGGCCGCGCTGTGCGACCTGCTCATCGTGGCGGCCCAACGCCTGGCCGTGCCCTGGTCGCGCTCGTCTCACCGGACCCAGGTGCGCTGACGTGGAGATCTGGGACCATTTTCGTCATTTCGTGGCCAGCGTGGCGGCGTGGTTCACCACCGCTGCCAACTGGAAGGGGCCGTCCGGCATCCCCGAGCTGGTGTGGCGCCAGACCGAGCTGTCGTTGGTGGTGGTGGTGGGGGCGATCCTCATCGGTGGCGGGATAGGACTGGTCCTCGGACACACCGGCCGCGGTGGGCTCGTGGCGGTGAACGCCGCCAACGCAGCCCGGGCCGTGCCGAGCCTGGCGTTGTTGACCCTGTTCGCCATCGTGCCCTGGATCTCGCTCAAGTGGGGTGGGTTCCTGGCCGCCTTCCTGGCGCTGGTGGTCCTCGCCATCCCGCCCATCCTCACCAACACCTTTGTCGGCATGCGCGAAGTCGATGCCGAGGTGCGCGACGCGGCCAAAGCCATGGGTCTCACCGGGGGCCAGGTGTTGCGCAGCGTGGAGCTCCCGCTGGCTATCCCGTTCCTCATGGCCGGGATCCGCACGGCGTCGATCGAAGTCGTGGCCACCTCCACCTTGGCCGCCTATGTCAGCTACACCGATCTCGGCACACCAGTCATTTCGGGGCTCAATACCAACAACACCGTGGAGGCCTTCGCCGGTGCGCTCCTCGTAGCCGCACTGGCCGCCGTGGTGGCGTTGGGGTTCGGTGTGCTGCAACGGATCCTCACTCCCATCCCTCTCCGTCGGACGATGCCGAGGGGACTCGGGGCAGCGACGCGGCGCGAGGCACCCGCTCTGGCGTGACCAAGAGAAACTTGACTATTTCACTCGGATTAGTAACATACGGCACCGAACTTCACTCCCTCGGCTTCGCCACAACGGTCGGGCTAGGTTCGCGCCACCACCTGGACAGGAAGGCCCCCCCATGTTTCTCCGACGTTCGCTGATGACCGCTGCGGCTGTTGCCACGACCGCTCTCATATTGGCCGGATGCAGTAGCACCAGCAACAAGACCGGAGGCGCGGCGACCAAGCCGACCATCAAGATCGGGGCCACGAACTTCGAGGAGCAGGAGATCGTCGCCAACCTCTACGGCGACGTCCTCGTCCACGCCGGCTACAAGGTCAAGGTCGAGCCGGCCCTGGGCACCCGGGCCGTCGTCGTCCCCGCCATCGAGCACGGCCAGATCGACCTCGAGCCCGATTACGCGGCATCGCTCCTCGGCTTCCTCCACGGTGGCAAGCCCCAGGCCGCCGGCACCCAGATCGACACCGCCATCGCGGCGGACAAAACGGCACTGTCTTCCTTCGGCGTCACCGTCCTGCCCGCCACGAACGCGCTCGACACCAACGTGTTCGCCGTGACCAAGGCCACTGCGGCCAAGGACCACCTGACCACCATTTCCAGCCTGGCGCCCTACGCCTCGAAGCTGATCCTGGGCGGCCCCCCGGAATGCCCGACCTTCGCCGGGTGTGAGCCCGGCCTCACGTCGGTCTATGGGCTCCACTTCGCCAGCTTCAAGTCTCTCGACGAAGCGGGGCCGCTCAGTGTGGCTGCCCTCAAGAACGGCGAGGTCAGCGTGGTCGAGCTGTTCTCGAGTGACGGCAACGTGGTGAGCAACAACTTCGTGGCCCTGACCGACGACAAGCACCTCGAAGGGGCCGACTACATCGTCCCGGTCGTCCGGAAGTCAATCGCCACCCCGGCGGTGACCACGGCCCTCAACTCACTGGACTCGAAGCTGACGACCGAGGCCATCTCCAAGCTCAACCTCGACGTCACCGCCGACAAGCAGCAGCCGGCCGCGGTGGCGAGGACCTGGCTGCAGTCGGTGGGCCTCATCTAGGGGGTCGGGGGCGCGGGTCGCGCCGGGCGAGCAGGCTTCGGCGCCCGGGAAGGCGGCGGGACGGGTCCCCCCAGGAACCGCTCAGTACCGAGACGGCCCCGTCCCGCGCATCCCCCAATATCGCCTACGGTGGACAAGCCGCCGACGACGGTAAAACGATACGCCCGACCACTGGTCGTGTCTAGGGGTCACTCGGCGTGGTGAGACTCCAGGGAGGCATGTTCCGATGGCCAGCGCCGGGACCCCACACATCGACCTCATGGACGGCGAGTTCTACGCCGGGAATCCCTTCCCCGCCTTCGCCTGGATGCGCCAGCACGCCCCCGTCTACTACGACGAGCCCAACGCCACCTGGGGCGTGACCCGGTACGAGGACGTCCGGGCCATCGGCCAGGACCCCCAGGCCTTCTCGAACGCCGGCGGCTCGCGGCCTGGCATCGTCCTCCCCTTCATGATCGACATGGACGCCCCCGAGCACCGGCGACGGCGCCGGCTCGTGAGCGCCGGCTTCACGCCCCAGGCCGTGCGCGAACGCGAGTCCCGCATCCGCCAGGTCTGCGACGAGATCATCGACCGAGTGTCGGAGAAGGGTGCCTGTGACCTCGTGGCCGACATCGCCGCCCCGCTCCCTCTGATCATGATCGCCGACATGTTGGGGTTCGATCCCAAGGACTGGGAGCAGCTGCTCGAGTGGTCCGACACCATGCTCATGTCCCAGGGCTCGAACGACCCCGACGCCATCACCAAGGCCACCACCGCCTTCGTGGAGTGGGACACCTACGTGCGCGATCTCATCGAGCAACGCCGCAAGGCCATGTCGGCCGACGACCTCCTGGGTGTCCTCGTCCAAGGGGAGGTCGACGGCGACCAGCTCGACGACGACTCGATCGTGCACGAGGCCATCCTCCTGCTCATCGGTGGGGACGAGACGAGCCGCCACGTGATCAGTGGCGGCATGGAAGCGCTCCTGCGCCGGCCTGACCAGTTCGACGACCTGCGTCGCGACCGAGAGCTGTTGCCCGGAGCGGTCGAAGAGATGTTGCGTTGGGTGACGCCCATCAAGAACTTCCAACGCCGGACCACTCGCGACGTGGAGCTCCACGGCGAGACCCTCAGGGAGGGGCAGAACGTCCTACTCCTCTACCCCTCGGCCAATCGCGACGAGAACGTCTTCGACGACCCCGAGGCTTTCGATATCCGCCGCCAACCCAACGACCACATCGCTTTCGGCTTCGGGGCCCATCTCTGTCTGGGCCACCGCCTGGCCCGTGCCGAGATCACCGGGATGATGCACCGCATCCTGGAACGTCTGCCCGACATCCACCTGACCAGCGACGACGCCAATCCGCTCCGGGTCTCGAACTTCATCGTTGGGTTCGAGACCCTGCCCGTTGAGTTCACACCAGCGGCCCCCGTCGGGGAATTGGGCCGGGCGATACGACTTTAGGCCGAGGCTTCCTCGGCGACCTGCTCGGCGAAGCGTTGAGCCACCTCGGCGTACTCGGTCATCATGTCGAGCACGACCTGACGGGCGGGGCGGATCCGGTCGAGCTGGCCCACGACCTGGCCCACAAAGTAGTTGGCCAACTTGTTGGCTCCCGATCCCTCGGTTGCCGCGGCCCGGCTGATGCGGTGCTGGGCCTCGGCCACCAGCGCGCTCTGCAAGGGCATGGGCAGTGCGCCGGGCGAGTCGGCCCCCTCCCACTCGTCGGTCCACGAGCTCCGCAGCATGCGGGCGGGCTTCCCGGTGAGCGACCGCGACCGGATGGTGTCGCGCGAGGTGGCGGCGAGGAACTTCTGTTTCACCGCCGGGTGGGTCTCGGCCTCCTCGGTGGTGAGCCACACCGATCCGCACCAGACCCCTTCGGCCCCGAGCGCCAGGGCGGCGGCGATCTGCCGACCGTTGCCGATCCCGCCCGCGGCGAGCACCGGGGTGGGAGCCACGGCGTCGACCACCTCGGGCACGAGCACCATGGTGGAGACCTCGCCGGTATGACCCCCGGCCTCGGTCCCCTGGGCCACGATGACGTCGACACCGGCGGCGTTGTGCCGTTCGGCGTGGGTCAACGTGCCGGCCAGCGCGGCCACCGACACCCCGGCATCATGGGCCCGAGTGAGCAGCGACGGCGGGGGCGGGCCCAGCGCACTGGCGATGAGGGCGATGTCGTGGCCGAAGGCCACGTCGAGCAGGGGCTCATACCCCTTGGAGGCCACGTTGGCCAGGACGTTGCGCTCCGAGCCCGTGCGCAGGTCCTCGGGAAGCTCGGGCACGCCGTAGCGCCTCAGGATCTCGTCGACGAACTCCTGTTGGGCGGCGGGGAGCAACTGCCGGACGGCTTGGGCGTCGATGCCCCCTTCGTCGGCCCCGGCGTACTTGGCGGGAAGCAGGAGGTCCACCCCGTACCGGCCGCCTCGGGTCTGCTCCTCGATCCAGGTGAGGTCCACCTCGAGCTGCTCGGGGGTGTGGGCCACAGCCCCGAGGACCCCGAAGCCCCCGGCCCTGGTAACGGCGGCCACCACGTCGCGGCAGTGGCTGAAGGCCAGGATGGGGAACTCGATCCCGAGCAAGTCGGTGACCTTGGTCTTCACGTTGCCTCCTCGTCGTGCGCCCTGCGAGCGTAGGCCGGGTGCGCACACCGTTCCTCCTGGGTGCCGTCGTGCTCAGCCTTGCGGCCGGGGCCTGTGGCGTGGCCAAGCCGACCTCGAAGCATGCGGCTGGCCCGACCATCACCATCGGGTCGTCGGGCTCGACCCCAATGGTCGTCGTGGCCAACCTCTACGCAGCGGTCCTCACCCATGCCGGGGCCAGGGTCACCCTGAAGACGAGCTCGCGATCGGGCGTCGACCTCTACCCCGACGTCGCCGGCGAGCTCCTTCTCTCCCTGGACGCCGCCGACACGACGGCGGCCACGCAGACGGCGACGGCGGTGCCCGAGCTCAAACTTCTGCTCGCCGCGTCGGGGGCCACCGTGCTCCACCCTGCGCCGGCTCTCGACACCGAGGTCTTCGTGGTGACGCGCGCCACGGCGAACCTCTACCACCTGACGACGATCTCGAGCCTGGCGCCGGTGGCGTCCAAGTTGGTCCTGGGCGGTTCGCCCGCCTGCCCACCACAACCCCAGTGCCAAGCCGGGCTCCAGAGCACCTACGGCCTGCATTTCAAGTCGTTCACGTCCCTTGACGACGCCGGCACCATCACCGTCGCTGCTCTGCGGGGCGGCGAGGTCCAGATCGCAAAGGTGCACTCGAGTGACGGGTCCATCCTCGAGAACAGCTTCGTGGCCCTGGTCGACGACAAGCACCTCCTGAACGCCGACAACGTGATCCCGGTCATCCGCACCTCGGTTGTCCGCCCCAAGGTGGCGGCCGCGCTGGACAAGCTCTCCGCGCATCTCACCACCGATCAGCTGGCCCGCCTCACCATGGAGGTCACCGTGAACCACGACACTCCCGGCGCGGTGGCGCGGCGGTGGTTGGAGCACGACGGCTTGATCTGAGCGAAGATCTGGCCCATGGCATATGAAGTGGCGGGGAAGCGGGTGCTCGTGACCGGCGCGTCGTCGGGCATCGGCGCCGGGATGGCCGAAGCGCTGGCCCGGGCGGGGGCGACCGTGGGGCTCGTGGCCCGGCGCCAGGACCGGCTGGCCGAGGTGCTCGAGCGTTGTCGGAGCCACGCGCCCGACTCACGGATGTGGGTGGCGGACCTGGCCGACCCCACCGCCGTGGACGCCGTGGCGGTGGCCGCCATGACCGAGCTCGGTGGGGTCGACGTCCTCGTGAACAACGCCGGGATCCCCAAGCGCCGCCATGTCACCGCCCTCGACGCGGCGACGGTGGACGCCGTCATGAACATCAACTACTCGAGCCCCGTCCGGCTCACCTTGGCTCTCCTCCCGCAGATGCTCGAGCGCGGCGAGGGCCGCATCGTGAACGTCTCCTCGGTGGCGGCGACCTTGAGTCCCCCCGGTGAGGCCGCCTACGCGGCCACCAAGGCGGCGGTGACGGTGTTCTCCGAGTCCATGGCCGTCGACCTCTGGGACACCGGGGTCAAGGTGATGGTCGTCTATCCCGGTGTGGTCGACACCGAGCTCTTCACCCTTCCCGACAACGACCCCTTCGTGGCCCATGTGGAGTCGATCCCCGTCGCAGAAGCGGTGGCCGCCATCCTGGCCGGGCTGGCCGCCGACTCGGCCCAGGTCTACGTCCCGGCCTGGTTCGGCGACGTGGCCTCGAGCAAAGCCGCCAACGTGGAGCAGTTCCTGGCCGGCACGGCCGAGTACGTCCGCCAGCAGGGGACGAACTCGTAGGGCTCGTGTCTGAACGTTGGCGCCGGGGGTCGTCAGCGGATGTTGGCGACCGCCGCGATGATGAGGCCGAGCACGAGCAGTGACCCGGCCCGCCGGGTGTGGACGAAGGCGATGGCCGCGAACCACAGCGGCCACACCGGGAACCCCTCGGGGGGCTCCTCGGGCTTGGGCTGGCCGAAGTACTTCCACGCCTGGACGAGCTTGGGGATGGCCCCGAAGCTCACCAGTGCGGGCCAGGGCAGGGCCTGCACGGCCACGCATACCGCCACGGTCACGTAGAAGGCCACCATCATCCCGATGGTGGCGACCCGGGCCCGGCGCTCGCCGAGCACGACGGGGAGGGTCCGGATCCCGAGGGGCTCGTCGAAAGGCGCCTTGTCGATGTGCTTGCCCATGAGCACGGCGGTGCAAAGCAGGCCGTAGGGGACCGACGCCACGATGATCTCCCAGGGCAGGTGCCCGAGCGCGGCGTAGTAGGTCCCGCCCACCATGAGCGGTCCCCACACCAGAAAGACGTCGGGCTCGCCCAGGCCCCGCTTCTTGAGACGAAGCGGCGGGGCGGTGTAGGCGACCGACAACAAGAAGCCCCCCAGTGCGAACCCCACCACGGGCCAGCCCCGGTACACGGCGAGGACCACGAGGATGGCGAGGTCGAGGACGTTCACGAGCAATGCGGCGCGCGCCAACCGACCCCGCGACACCATCCCCGACAACACCGGGTGCGGCGCGTAGAGCGCACGCGGGTACGAGGCGGTGTCCGCACCCACCTCGGCGTCGAACAGGTCGTTCATGAGGTTGTTGGCGCAGTGGGCGAGCAACAGCCCGGCGAAGGCGAGCAGGAGCAGCCCGGTGTTGAACCCGGGACGCCGCACCGCCAGCAGCGTCGCCACCGCACCGGCCACGAGCGTCATGGGGAGGACCGCCGCCCTCGTGAGCACGAGCCAACGAGACACGGGGTCGAGAGGACGCCCTTTGGGAGGGTTGGTGGTCCGCAGCACCTCGACCCAGGCCGAGAACCGACCCTGCGTAGGTTTCGAGGCGGGAGCCGACGGCGGGACCGGCGTCGGAACGGACGCGTCGGTGGGCTGGGGCAGCACGTCGCTCACCTGGGCATGGTACCGAGCGGCCCCCGGTGCGGACGAGTCCTAGTGTGAGCGCCTCACCGCTCCCGAGGAGGACCTCTCCATGGCACCAACCACCGCAACCGACAAGGCCCTGGCTGGACGCACCGCCGTCGTGACGGGCGCTTCGAGCGGGATCGGACGGTCCATCGCCGAGGCCCTGGGCGGAGCCGGCGCCCACGTGGTCCTCGGGGGCCGCACCCAAACGGCCATGGACGAGTCGACAGCTCGCATCAAGGCCGCGGGTGGAACAGCCGAAGCCCATGTCCACGACGTCCGCAACGTGGCCGAGGCCCGGGCTCTCGTCAACAGCGCGGTGAAGTCCACGGGTCGCCTCGACGTCATGGTCAACAACGCCGGAGTGAGCTACCCCGAGACCATCGTCGACGGGGACCCCGAGCAGTGGCGCGTCATGTTGGAGACCAACATCCTCGCCCTGCTGGTGGGATCACAGGCCGCGGTCCACGCCATGCGCGCCTGTGGTGCCGAGGGTCACATCGTGAACATCTCGTCGGTCGCCGCGCTCAACCCCGCCTCGGGTGTCTACGGCGCCACCAAGCACGCCGTGAGCTGCATCAACGAGACTTTGCGCCGCGAGCTCTTCGACGACCCGATCAAGGTCATCTCGATCATGCCCGGGGCCATCGCCACCAGCTTCGCCCGCAACTTCGACCCGGCCGTCCTCGAGCTCATGATCAGCTCGATGGGCGGGAACGAGGACGCCGCCCAATTCAGCCCGGGCGAGCGCCTCTCCGACGAGGTCCTCGAGCACGCCCAGCAGTCGATGGCCCAGCATCTCTGCAGGCCCGAGGACGTGGCCGAAGCCGTGCTGTGGTCCATCACCCGCCCCGCCGGTGTCCATCTGGCCTCGCTGGTGGTCCGGCCCAAGAAGGACCTGGCGCTGTAGCAGAGCGGTCCTGTCCCTCAGCGGTCCTGCGGTCCAGGTCGTAGCCTGGTCGACATGGCTTTTCATCACGTGGCGCTGGCGACGACCGATCTCGACGCGACCCATCGCTTCTACACCGAGGCGATGGGCTTCACCCTGGTCCGGACGGTGGTGGCACCCACCGGATCACCCGAGGGCGGCTGGGCCAAGCACGTCTTCTACGACACCGGTGGGGGCGGGATGCTGGCGGTGTGGGAGCTCCACGACGACGCCATCCCGACCTCGTTCGACCCCGCCATCTCCACCGGTCTGGGCCTGCCCACCTGGGTCAACCACATCGCCTTCGACTCGCCTCACCTCGAGGACTTCTCGGCCCGGCTACGGCACTGGCAGGAACATGGCATCGAGGTGGTCGAGATCGACCACGGCTGGTGCCGCTCGATCTACGCCACCGACCCCAACGGGATCATGGTGGAGTTCTGCGTGACGTTGGCCGACTTCACGGCCAAGGACGCCGCCGAGGCCCTCCGCTTGCTGACCGTCGAGCAGCCACTCCTCGAGGCCATGCCCGAGGTCACCTTCCACCCCGCCTTGGAACCCGACCCCGCCCGCTGAAGTCGGCGCGTTCCCACCGCCCTACGCGCCGGCGAGGCGGTGGCGTCGGAAGAAGTTCCAGATGATGTCGGTGGCGTTGATCTCGGACGTCGAGGGTCCCTTGATGGCGCTGAATTGGCTTCCCGGCCAGGCGTGGCCGCCGCCCAGAACGATGTAGAACTCCACGGCCGCGCCGACAGAGCAGCGGTAGGTCCGCAGGATCACGTGCGCGGTGACCTGGGTGTCGGTCGAATCCGGGTTGCAGCGGTCCTTCACCGCCCAGGCCTGGACGTTGGCCGGGTAGCCCGGTCCGTGGAGATCGAGTGGCTGTGGGGGTGCAGTCGCCGGGCCGCCGTTGAAGGGCAGCGTGGGATCGGCGGTGCCATGGAAGCCGAGGATGGCCACCGGGCGCGCCGGACGACACGGCGTGGGCATGACGATCCCGGCCACGGGGGCGAAGGCGGCGAACCGTGTGGTCATCGTGCAGGCCAGCAGGGACGTGAACAGCGCGCCGTCGGACAAGCCCGTGGCGTAGACCCGCGACGTGTCGACGCAATTCGTCTTCTCGAGCTTGTCGAGGATGGCGTTCATGAAGTCGATGTCGTGATTCGGATGCCGGCGCGTGCCGAGATCGATGTCCCACCCCACGGGATTCCCGGTGCCTTGGGGGAACACCGCAATGAACCCTTCGGAGACGGCCTTGGGGCTGAACTGGCTCGTGATCGCCTCCAACGTGGCCCCGTCGGACAGGCCGTGGAGGTCGATGACCACGGGCAAGGGGACGCCCTTGTGTGTCGGGGGCGTGGTGAGCAGGTACCACCGGGCCACACCGTCGACGCTGAGGTTCTGACGCAGCTCGGTCACCGAGACCGGCGTCGGCGACGAGCACCCGGCTGACGGGATGGGCACGCCCGAACCGGTCGCGTTGGAGCTGGTGGCCGGGGCCGACCCGTCGGTCGTCGAGGAGCAAGCACCGGTGCCTATGGACAGCGCTGTGATGGCAACCAGGGCGCGGCGACGGAAGGAGTCAGACAAGGAGACGGAACACCGGGCTGTCGGGCGGGAGCAACTGGACGTCGAGGCCCGACGTGGCGATGCGCTCGAGGAGTGACGCCAGGTCGGTGCGCTCGGCGAGCTGGACCCCCACCACAGCAGGGCCGTACTCCCGGTCGTTCTTCTTGATGTACTCGAAGAGCACGATGTCGTCGCTGGGGCCGAGGCACTCGTCGAGGAACTGACGTAACGCGCCGGGGCGTTGAGGGAAGTCGACGATGAAGTAATGCTTGAGCCCCTGGTGCACGAGAGACCGCTCGATGATCTCGTCATAGCGGGCCACGTCGTTGTTGCCACCACTGAGCACGCACACGACCGTCCTGCCGGCGATGTCGGAGGCCATGGCGTCGAGGGCCGCGCTGGCGAGCGCGCCGGCGGGCTCGGCCACGATGCCGTCCACCTGGTAGAGATCGAGTTGCTCGGTGCACACCCGGCCCTCTTCGACCACCTCGAGGTGCTTCACCAAGTCGCGCACGATGGAGAAGGTGAGCTCTCCCGGTGTCCGCACCACCGCACCGTCGACGAAGTCGTCCTCGATGTCGATGGTGACGAGACGGCCCGCCTCGAGCGACCGCACCATGGCCGGAGCCCCGGCGGGTTGGACCCCCACCACCTCGGTGTCGGCGCCGAGCCCGTCGAGCACCACGGACACGCCCGAGATGAGCCCACCGCCGCCGACCGGAACGACCACGATGTCGGGGGTGCCGTCGAGCTGCTGCACCATCTCAAGGGCGATGGTGCCCTGTCCGGCAATGGTGGCGGGGTGGTCGAAGGTGGGCACGACGGTGGCTCCGGTCTTGGTCGCATAGGCACCGGCCGCGCCCAGGGCGTCGTCGAAGGTCTCCCCGGCGAAGTGCACGTCGACGAGGTCGCCGGCGAGCGCACCGATGCGCGCCACCTTCTGGCGGGGTGTGCGCTGGGGCAGGAACACCGCACCGCGCACGCCGAGATGGCGACAGCTCCAGGCCACACCCTGAGCATGGTTCCCCGCGCTGGCACACACCACGCCGACGGCAAGGGCTTCTTTGGTGAGACCGGCGATGAAGTTGTAAGCACCGCGGATCTTGTAGGAGCGGACCACCTGAAGGTCCTCTCGTTTCACGTACACCGTGGCGTCGTAACGCTGCGAGAGCCGCTCGTTGAGTTGCAGCGGGGTCAGGACCCCGAGGGGAGCGAGGCGGTGCGCGGCGGAGAGGACGTCGTCGATGCCGACCTGCTCACGCCACACGCCTGAGACCTTACGGGCCACCCGGCCCGACCCGGTGCCCGTGCCTACCCGAGCGCGGCGACGAGGAGCGGGACGACCTCGTGCCAATCACCCACGATGGCGACATCGGCCCAATCGAGGATCTTGGCTTCGGGGTCGTTGTTGATGACCACGATCGTGCCCGCCCCCCGGGCTCCCACGATGTGGTTGAACTTGCCCGAGACGCCGATGGCGACATAGAGGGCAGGGGCCACGCTGTGCCCGGTGATCCCGATCTGACGGGCCCGGGGCAGCCAGCCCTTGTCGGTCACCTTGCGCGAGGCACCGAGCTCGGCCCCCAGCACCTTGAGCAGCGGGTCGAGATCGCCGTATTCGGCGGGTGCCACGCCCTGGCCCACCCCCACCACGGTGCGCGCCGCCAGGAGAGCCTCGACCTCGTCGTCGCGACCCGTGTCGACCACCTGCACCCGGCCCCGGGTGGCCCCGGTGACGGTGTCGAGGGTTGGCGGCGCACCGACCGGGCGGGGGCCGCGCAGGGACAGGACCCCGGGACGGACCGTCGCCATCTGCACTTCGGACCCACACGTGATGGCCGCCACCAGGCTGCCCCCGAAGGCGGGCTTCCAGGCCACGAGTCGACCGTCCTCGACGCCGAATCCCACGGCGTCTCCGGTGAGGCCCGCCCCGAGGCGAGCCGCGGTGCGCGCCGCGACCTCGCGACCCCACAGGGTTCCCGGCACCAGCACCGCCCACGGCGGCGTCCTCTCGCACCAACCCGTGAGGGCCAGGGCCACGTCCTCTTCCACCGCCGTGCCGTCGATGGACACGACGCGGTCGGCCCCCCAGGAGCCGAGCTCGAGGGTGTCGGGAAGCTCGGGGCCGATGGCGATCACCGTGCCGGAGATCTTCCGGGCGATGTGGACGGCCTCGCCGAGCAGCTCGCGCGCCGTGCGGGTTCGGTCGGGCTCGATGACGACGGCCACCACGGGAGATGTTGGGGCGACGAGGGCGGCGGGGTCCGGAGCGGGAACGGCATCGACGTCGGGCTCGGCGCTGCCGTCGGCCTCGGCATCGGAGCTCCAGGGCGCGTGGTGATGGTGCACGGCGTCGAGCGCGCCCCACTGCCGGAGCAACTCGACCGCCTGGTCCACCTGGCCGGCGACGTCTCCTGACAGCACCACCCGGTGTCGGGCCACGTCCAGGGTGCGCACCGCCCCGACCGAGGTGGGGCTTCCCGCCGCACCCCAGGGCCCAGCCCCGAGATCCGAGGCCGTCAGTCGTCGGATGCGCGTCACGTCGACTTCGGTCCGACCCTCGGGATCCACCTTGCACGGCTCGGTGAGGCGTTCTGCGGTCGACAGCACCGCCGGGAGCTGGACGATCACCTCGCGCCACCCGTCGTCGAGCTCGCAACGGACCTCCGCACCCCGATCGGAGAGTGTCAGCTCCTTGATCCCCCCCGCGAAGGGGAGATCGAGCAGCTCCGCCACTTCCGGACCGACCTGGCCGGTATCGGCGTCGATGGAGTTGCGGCCCACGAGCACCAGGTCGAAAGGGCCTTCGCGTCGAAGGGCGGCCACCAGGGCCGAGGCGGTGGCGAGAGTGTCGGACCCGGCGAAGGCGGGGTCGGTGACGAGCACCCCTTCGTCCGCGCCCCAGGCCACCGCTTCGCGCAACGAGTCCTCGGCCACGGGGGGACCGAGGGTGAAGATGGTGCAGCTGCCCCCGCCGTCGCGGGCGAGCTCCACGCCCTTGCTCACGGCCCGCCGGCAGTAGGCGTTCATCTCGAGCTCGACGCCGTCGCGCTTCAACCGGCCGTCGGGCAGAAGCTCCATCTCCTCGGCCCGCGGCACCTGCTTCACGAGCACCGCCACCCTCATGGAGCCCCGCCGATTGCTGACGCTGGCGTCAGATTCACGGTCGTAGCGTATCGAAGCGTCACCTCGGCGATCGGAGGCCGACACGGGCTGCGACCTCGGACATCTCGTCCTGCGCGGCCCCGAGCTCCGCCTTCCCGCACGTCACCACCAGGCGGTCGACGCCCAGGTCGGCAAGCTTGTCGAGGGTCTCGGGCGTGGCCTGGGTGGACATGGCGCTTATGGTCAACTCCAACGCGTCGCGGTCGCGCCCTGCCGCCTCGGTCTCGGCATGCAGACGGTCCAGCGCCCAGGCGAGCTCGTCTCCCCACAATCCCAACGGCTGCCATCCGTCACCGCGCCGCGCCGCGCGCCGGATCGATGGCGGGCTGTGCCCACCGATGTGGATGGGCACGCCACCGGGCTGGAAGGGCTTGGGATGGGTGTGCGCGTGCGAGAAGGCGAAGAACTCACCCTCGAAGGACGCCCCTTCGGGCTCGGTGTCGGCCCACAGGGCGCGCATGAGGTCGATGGACTCGTCGGTGCGCCGTCCCCGGCTGGCGAAGTCCACCCCGCACGCCTCGAGCTCCTCGCGCATCCACCCCACCCCGATGCACAACCGCACCCGACCTTTCGAGAGCCGGTCCACCGTGGCCAACCGCTTGGCCATGATGACGGGATGATGGGCGGGCAGGACGAGCACGCCCGTGGCGAGCCCGAGGGTGGAGGTGACCCCGGCCAGAAATCCCAGAAGGTCGATGGGGTCGGGAATGGCACAGTCGTCGGGCAGGGGCATCCGACCCGACTGGGCGTAGGGGTAGCGACTGGTGTAGTCCCCGATGACGAGGGGATGCTCGACGACCACCACCGACTCGAACCCGAGCGCCTCCACGTGCTGGCAGAAGCCCGCCATCCAGTCGGGGTCGGCGCACACGCCCGAGCGCACGGGCGGCAGCGCCGCCACCTTGATCGTGGTCACGTCTCAACCTCCTCGTCGCACCGACGTGCGCCTCGTCAACGCTCGGCCATGGGGTGGTCGTCGCGCCAGTCGAGACGGAGCTGACGCTCGGCGAAACGCCACGTGCCGGCCTGGCACACGAAGGAGTCCTGGTAGCGCACGGCCATGACGAGGAGGCGGCGCTCGTCGTTGCGGTCGTAGAGGTGATGGGCCAGGCACACCGTCTCGCCGCGGGCACGGTCCCCGTTGACATCGAGCACCTGGCCGCCCACGACGTGGGTGGTCCCGAGGTAGCGCTCCAGACCCGCCACCAGCGCGGCGGCGATCTCGGCCCGGCCGGACCGGACATTGGGTGACCCGTCGGGCCCGGTGTAGAAGTGGGCCACGAGCCGACCGTCCTCGGCGAACAACGCCGCCACGGCGTCGGTCTCGCGCCGGTCGACGTGGCGCGCGTAGGTGTCCACGAGCAGGCGCAGGGCGAGGCGCGCCGCGGTGTCTCGCTCGGCCTCGTCCACGCGTCGCATCGTATGCGCCCCTCGTAGCATGACCGCCGTGGGACCCGATCCGAGCGAAGACATGCCTGTGGCCCCACAAGGCGGGTACCTGGCCAAACGATGCCCCGAGGAGGTCCAGCTCGACATCCTCCGCCCTGTCGAACCGCTCCCGAGGTCTGAGTTCATGGGCATGCTGGCGGCCGGGGGAATCACCTACGAGCGAGAGGTCTTCGACACCCTGGGCGCCGCGGTCGAAGGAGTCGTCGAGATCGACCGGGCCATCGACCGTGGCGATCGGGAGCAGTTGACCGCCGATGCCATGCGCAACGGTACGCCGCTCGTGATCGGGGGCCGGCTCCCGGTCGACGCCACCGGGCACCGCGTGGGCGAGCCCGACCTCCTCGTCCGGGTGGGAGATCGGCCCAAGGAAAGGGGCCTGTGGGCGTACGTGGCTGTCGACGTCAAGCACCACATCGTGCGCGACGGGGACGACGACGATCTACCGACCATGTCCGAGGCGCTCCTGAGCGCACCCTGGGCCGAGACCGACGGTGCCGGGACCAGCGCGTCGACTCGCACCAGATATGGGGACCTCGTCCAACTGGCCCATTACCAACGCATGCTCGAAGCATGCGGTCACCAGGCCGAGGAAGGCCGGTGGGGCGGGATCATCGGAACCGACCAACGGTTGGCCTGGTACGACCTCGACTCGGAGCGTTGGGACTGGTCGCAGTACCTCGATGAGCCAATGGACAGGCGCCTGTCCACGATGGAGTCCTACGACGGCGCCTTCGCGCACGGGCTGGTCATCATCGAGGCCGCGGTGCGGCACCGTCGGGATCCGGATGTCGCGCTGGCAGCAGAGCCCGTGGCCATCCCGGACTGTCCCGAATGCGGCTGGCGGGTGTGGTGCTTTCCGATCCTGGAGGCGGCAGCGGATCTGAGCCTTCTCCCCGGGATCAACCTGCGGAAGCGCCGACAGCATCGCGACCGGGGCGTCACCGATCTTCACGATCTCGCCGCCCTGGACGACCGGACCGCCCGGCTGCTCACGGGCCGGGTCGACATGGATGACCTGGCCGAACGGGTCAGGGGTGTCGACGGACAGACTCCCATCGCCGAGATCATCCCCCGCAGGCGACGGCAGGTCTCTGACCTGGCCGGAGAAGGTGTCCGGGTCGTCGATGACCTGCGCGCCTTGCCGGCGCAGACGCTCGGTTACACAGACGCCGCCATGAACGACCTTCCTCTGCAGATCGACCGGGCCCGGGCCCGCCTCGGCCCCGAGTCGGCCTACCGACTCCGGGGCGTCGACGAATTGGTCGTGCCGCGCGGGGACATCGAGGTCGACATCGACATGGAGGGCGTCGAGGACGGCACCTATCTGTGGGGAGCCCTCCTCACCGAGCGCGACGGCGACAACGTCGCTTCGGTCGCGTACCTGCCCTTCGTGTCCTGGGACCCGTCGGTGGCGACCGGCGAGCTCGACGCCTTCGCCGTCTTCTGGGAGTGGTTGCGTGACCAGCAGGTCGCGGCGACGCGTGCCGGAAAGACGCTGCGGGCCTACTGTTACAACAAAGGGGCAGAGGGCACGCACATTCGTCGGCTGGGTGCTCTGCTCGGTCTCGAGGACGAAGTCGAGGAATTCCTGGCCTCGGAAGACTTGATCGATCTCCTCGAAGTGGTGCGCCGACAATTGGTCACCGGTACCCGCATGGGACTGAAGGCGATGGCGAAACTGGCCGGCTTCGCGTGGCGCGGCGAGGAAGGCGGTGGGGCGCTGGCCATGGTCCGCTACGTCGAGGCCGTCGGTGACCCCGACACCGAGGTCCGCGCCGCGGCCAGGCGCTGGATCCTCGAGTACAACGAGGACGACGTGCGGGCCACCGCCGCGTTGAGGGACTGGCTCGACGGCGCCGCCAAGCTCCTGCCCTCGGTGGCGGACATCAAGCCCTGACGGAGCGTCAGCCCGGCGATAGTCATCACTGCCTGTGAGAACGCGATTTCCGGGGAAACCTCTTGCTCTCGATGACGAACGGGTGTTCGATAACAAGCAGGCCCAGTGGCGGAGCCGCCGGGGGTTCTGGGTCAAGACCTCCTTCGGCGACGTGGAGTTGGGCCGGATCAGTCACCTTCGGTTCAAGGGCGTCGACGGAACCCGACTCGTCCTGTGTGTGGTGCCCACCCGGTACTCCGAGCCTCCCGACGCCGACATCTGGACGAACCTGCTGCTCGTTTGCACGCCGAGCCTCGACGCTTCTTCGAAGTGGCCAACTACCGGACCACTCGCGGCGCGTGGCAATCGGGATCGGTCCCACTTCCCACGGGGAGACCGTCACAACTCGCCGGTACGATGGCGATAGCTCATCAAGAGGACCTGAGGGACATGGCCCGCTGAAGGTCCGGCAACCGGTCGAAAGACACGGTGCCAATGCCACGACGATGAGGAGGACGGATGGAACCGAGAGATCGTCGCGGGGAGACCCCGGCGCGCCCCATCGCCGAGGCAGACGGCACCACACCAGGGCGGTCGCCTTGCACCAACCACCACGCGGGACACGCTCCACATTGGATCCAGGTATTTCACTCCCGTAGTCCCGACGAGGAGCCGCCTGTCATCGGACGCCTCCTCGAAGCGAGCGACGACGGGACGGTCGTGGTGAGTGCGGGCGGGAGGACGTACCGCCTGTGGAACCATGAACCCCGACGCCTGGCCGCGACCGCCGCGGCCAACGACGGCGAGATCGCCCTGTCCTACCGGTGGAAGCTGCTCCGCACGCGCCATGAGAGCGGGTGGGCGTGCTTCAGCGTCTGTGCTGCCGAGGACGGCGATCGAGGCTTGTGCGCTTGGCACCGTGACTGAACGTCGCTCTTCGACACCACGCTCTGCGGTTGATCGACCGACACCCAACGTGGGCGTGTCGTTCCCATCGCCCCGTCGGCGGCGGTCCTGCTTCAGCAGGCACCTGCCCGGGCCGATGGTCACCGCAGAAGGGAGGGTGACCCATGGGACTCGGAGAACGCTGCGACGAGATCGTTCGACTCATCGACGAGACGCTGGCCGCCTTCGGGGCTGACCCTGCCGACACCCTTCCGAATCCCCCGCCCCCCGCGACGGCGGTGACACCGTTCCCTCCTCGGCGAGCTCGTCGAGCCAGGCCGGCCTCGGGCTTCTGAGGGCACAGGACCAGCCTCACCTGGTGGACAGCGGCCTCACAGAAAACCCACAGGGTCGAGGCGCAGGCTAGACGCTGAATCCTATGGCCGAGCCCAGCCGCATCCTGGTCGTCGACGACGAGCCCAGCATCACCGACCTCCTGTCCATGGCCCTTCGCTACGAGGGCATGGAGGTGGAGGTCTCACACCTGGGACGCCAGGCCCTCGAGGCCATGACGAAGTTCCGCCCCCATCTCGTCGTCCTCGACGTCATGCTCCCCGACCTGAGCGGGTTCGAGGTCCTCGAGCGCATGGGCCGGGACCGGATCGGCGGGCGCCTGCCAGTGCTCTTCCTGACGGCGCGCGACACCCTCGACGACAAGCTGCGCGGCTTCACCCTCGGCGGGGACGACTACATGACCAAGCCCTTCAGCGTGGAGGAGCTCATCGTCCGGGTGCGGGCCATCCTCCGGCGCGCCCATGGGGAAGGCGACGACGGACGACTCAACGTCGGCGACCTGCGCATGGACGAGGAGAGCCACGAGGTCTTCCGGGGCTCGACCTCGATCGACCTCACCCCGACCGAGTTCAAGCTGCTGCATTACCTCATGCTCAACACAGGGCGGGTGGTATCGAAGTCACAGATCCTCGACCGGGTCTGGAACTACGACTTCGACGGTAACGCCAATGTGGTCGAGATCTACATCAGCTATCTGCGCAAGAAGATCGACACCTTGGGCCCCCGATTGATCCACACCGTGCGCGGCGTGGGCTACTCCTTGCGCCCCACGCCGGAGTAGTCCCGTGACACTGCGGCTGCGACTGCTCCTCGTCCTCGTCGGGATCGTGGCCGTCGGGCTGCTGTCGGCCGACGTGGCCACCTACGCGTCATTGCGGTCCTATCTCTTCTCGCAGGTCGACAACGAGCTCCATGACGACGCCATACCCATCGGCACCCAGGTGGCCGACGCCATATCGCGACCCTTCGGAAGAGAAGGAGTGGCGCGGGTCTTCCCGCCCCCGGGCCTGTGGATCGAGTTGCGCGACCAGAGCGGCAACAACCTGGGTCCGGTCGAGGCCTATCCGCTGGCGCCACCACTCCTGCCGTTGTCTCTGCCGGGATCCGGGAGTGCGTCATCGAGCCCGGTCCGGTTCAACGCCTCGAGCGGAGGTTCGAGCAACGTCCCCTACCGGGTGCTCGCCGAGCCCATCCAGGTGGACGGCAACGAGATCGGCACCGTGATCGTCGCCATCCCGCTCAACGACCTCCATCACACCCTGGGCCGGCTCCTCGTCATCGAGATGCTCGTGTCAGCCGCCGTACTCATCGTGCTCGGGTTCCTGGCGTGGTGGATCGTGCGTCGAAACCTCCGACCACTCGATCAGATGGCCACCACGGCCGGGGCCATCGCCGGGGGCGACCTGTCGCAGCGGGTGGAGATCACCGACCAGCGCACCGAGGTGGGTCAGCTCGGCAACGCCCTCAACGTCATGCTGACCGGCATCGAGGGGGCCTTCGCGGCCCGAGCCGCCTCGGAAGAGCGGCTGCGGAGGTTCCTCGCCGACGCGTCGCACGAATTGCGCACCCCGCTCACGTCGATCCGCGGCTACTCCGAGCTTTTCGATCGCGGCGCGCGCGACCGTCCCGAGGATCTCGCCACCTCAATGCGTCATATCCGCGAAGAGGCCAATCGGATGAGCGTCCTCGTGGACGACCTCTTGCTCCTGGCCCGTCTCGACCACGAACGGCCTGTCGTGCTCGAGCACCTCGACTTCACCGCGGTCGTCACCGCAGCGGTGGATGCGGCCCGCCTGCGGGCACCGACCCGGGTCATCAGTCTCCAGGCACCCGATCTCGTCACCGTGACGGGAGACGCCGATCGCCTCCGACAGGTCGTCGACAACCTCCTCTCCAACGCGGTGCACCACACCCCCGACGGTTCGCCCGTCGACGTGCGCGTGAGGACCGAGGCGACCACGGCGTGTCTCGAGGTCTCGGACCGGGGCCCGGGCATCGCGATCGAGGAGCAGGCCCACATCTTCGAGCCGTTCCACCGGGCTGACCTGACCCGGGCGCGCGCCACGGGAGGCGTGGGGCTGGGTCTGAGCATCGTCTCTGCCATCGCCCACGCGCATGGGGGCAGTGTGGGAGTGGTGTCAGACCCCTCATCGGACAACGGCCCCAGTGGCGCCAACTTCTGGGTCCGGATCCCGCTGGCCAGTACGGTCGCGGCCGTTCCGGCATCCGAGCAACCTGTCGAACAACCTGCCACCGAACAATCTGCCGTCGAGGAACCCGTGGCCGATCAGACCGTGACCACAGTCGAGCGCTGATCAGACCCGGGCGATACCGGCGAAGCGCGTGAAGCGGTCCACGAAGGCGAGCTGTGTCACGCCGGTGGGCCCGTTGCGGTGCTTGGCGATGATGATCTCGGCGGTGCCGCGGTCAGGCGAGTCGGGGTTGTAGATCTCGTCTCGGTAGATGAAGAGCACCACATCGGCGTCCTGCTCGATCGAGCCCGACTCACGCAGGTCGGCCAGCACGGGCCGCTTGTCCTGGCGCATTTCCAGGTTTCGGGACAGCTGCGACAGGGCCACGACGGGGATGTCGAGCTCACGGGCGAGCACCTTCAACCCACGGCTGATCTCCGACACCTCGACCTGGCGGTTCTCGGCCCGGCTCTTGGTGTGGCCACTCATGAGCTGGAGATAGTCCACGATCACGAGGCCGAGTCCCTCGCGTGCCTTGAGGCGACGGGCCTTGGCCCTGATCTCCATGACGGTGAGGTTGGGGTTGTCGTCGATGTAGATCGGGGCGTCGCCGAGACGGCCGATGGCGTCGGAGATCTTGGGCCAGTCCGACTCGAGCAGCCGGCCGTTGCGCATCCGGGTGGCGTCGACGTGTGCCTCCGAGCACAACAGGCGCTGGGTGAGCTCGAGATGGCTCATCTCGAGCGAGAACACGAGCACCGGCACCCGGGCGTGTACCGCGGCGTGCTGGGCGATGCCGAGGGCGAAGCTGGTCTTGCCCATGGCGGGACGGGCTCCCACCACCACCAGGTTCGATTTCTGCAGTCCGGCCAGGCGCTCGTCGAGGTCTCCGTAGCCGGTGGGGACACCGGTGATGGTGTCGCCGCGCTCGAAGAGGTTCTCGAGATGGTCGAGGCTGGCCGCCAGGAGCTCGCGCAACGGCGCCATGGTGTCGACCACCCGACGCTGGGCCACTTCGAACACCATCGCCTCGGCCCGGTCGATGACCGTCGAGACGTCCTCGGGCAGGCTGAAGCCGAGCTCAGCTATCTCACCCGACACCACGATGAGTCGTCGCAACAGGGCGTGCTCCTCGACGATGTGCGCGTAGTGCGACGCGTTCGCCGTCGACGGCGTGTTGACCTGGAGCGAGATCAGCACCGAGGCGTCACCCACGGCGTCGAGGAGCCCGGCGCGCCGGAGTTCGTCGGCGACGGTCACAGGGTCGGCGGGCTCGCCGCGCGTGTAGAGGGCTGTCACCGCCGCGAAGACGTGTCCGTGGGCCGGCTTGTAGAAGTCCTCGGCCACACAGCATTCGAGCGCCGCCGCGATGGCATCGCGCGACAGCAACATGGCTCCGAGCAGTGACTCCTCGGCGTCGAGGTTGTGGGGCGGGACACGACCGCCGACGGGGTGGAGTCGACGGACGGGTGCTTCTTCGTACGGCTGCGCCATGGTCCCTAACCCTGGCCTACAGGGCCTGTGGGGAACGAGGGGCGCAACCCTGGGAATTCACGGTGGACAACCGCCGTTTGCCGGTGGACAACCGTGTGGACGATCGGCGACCCGAGATGGACGCCCTGGGGACAACCGACAAGCCCGGTCGCTGGAGGTGACCTCGCACCCCGACCACGGTCGCACCCGGGTGTGACACCTGCCGGCACTCGAGAGGCGTCGTCCTGGTCAGGCCTCTGCGACGACCTCGACGGTCAGCTCGGCCTCGACCTCGGCGTGCAGCCGGACCGGGACCACGTGGGTGCCCACCGCCTTGAGCGGCTCGTCCAGTTGGATCTTGCGACGATCGAGCACAGCACCGGTCTGGGCCTGCGCAGCTTCGGCGATGTCGGCCGTCGTCACCGAACCGAACAGACGGCCCTCGGCTCCGGCACGGGCGGTGATGGTGACCGTGCCCGCACTCAGGACACCGGCGACGGTCTGTGCCGATTCCTTGTCCTGGGCATCGCGCAGGGCCCGGGACTTGCGCATGGACGCCGCCTGGGCCTCGACGCGACCACTGGCGACCAGCGCGCTCCCCGTCGGGAAGAGGAAGTTGCGGGCGAAGCCCTTCGCCACCTCCACGATGTCGCCCTTCTTCCCCACACCGGAGATGTCACTTCGCAGTAGGACCTTCATGACCGACCACCCCTGGTTGCGCCCGTCATCTCGAGGGGCTCTGTCGTTGTTGGTTTGGTGTCGCCCCGAGGCAACAGCACGAGCTCGCGCGCCGTCTTGATGGCGACCGATACCTCACCTTGGTGTCGGACGCAGTTCCCCGTCGCCGCCCGGGCGCGGATCTTGCCCCCGTCGCTCATGTAGCGGCGCAGCAGGTTGACGTTCTTGTAGTCGACCCACTCCACCTTGTCCTGACACAGCGCGCACGACGTCTGGGTGAGACGCCGGGCGGGGGACTTGGCGTGGCGGCGGGTCGATCGCTCGGTGCTGCTGACCATGGCTCAGAAAGGTTCCTCGTCGAAGCCGTAGCCGGGGCCGCCGTTGCCTGCCGACTGCGCGGCAGGCTCACGGGCCGGGCCGCCGCCGCCGCCACGTGGGGGTGCGCCCTCACCGGGGCCGCGGCGCTCGTTCTTGGTCACCTGCGCGGTGGCCCAGCGCAGGCTGGGGCCGATCTCGTCGGCCACGATCTCGACCTTGGAGCGCTTGTCGCCGTCCTGGGTCTCCCACGAACGCTGCTCGAGGCGACCGGTCACGATCACTCGCGAACCGCGGGCCAGGCTCTCCGAGGCGTTCTCGGCCATTTCCCGCCAGCACACAACGTCGAAGAACGACGTGGCCTCTTCCCATTCCTGGGTCTGGCGGTTCTGCCAGCGCCGGTTCACCGCCACCCCGAAGGTGGCCGTGGCCTGGCCCGTAGGGGTGAAGCGCAGTTCCGGATCGCGGGTGATGTTGCCTACGATCGTGATGGTGTTGCCGTTCGCCATGTCTGTTCCTCCTCCGCTACCGGCTCAGCCGGCGCTGCGGGCCGCGTCCCTGGCGGGCACCTTGGCCTTCTCGGATGCCTTGGGCCGTGCCGTGCCGGCGACTTTCTCCGGCACCCGGATGATCTTGTGGCGCATGACCTCGTCGGCCAGCACGAGGAACCGGTCGAGCTCGGCGGACGCCTTGGGCTCGGCGGTGAACTCGGCCACCACGTAATAGCCCTCACGCTTCTTGTTCATCTCGTAGGCGAGGGTGCGTCGCCCCCAGCGGTCGACGGTCCCCGTCGTGCCTCCGTTGGTTCGCACCAGCTCGAGGGCCTTGTCCAGGGTTCCCTGGATGGCCGTTTCCTCGACCTCAGGATCGAAGATGATCATTGTCTCGTACGGCCGCACGCGCGGCTCACCTCCCTCTGGACCCGAGCCACTCGGCATGCGGGGCTCCGCCCCCCGGCGGAGCAGGGTTCTGTCGGTCGGCCCGACCCGGGTGGTGACCCGGTCCGTGACCAGCGGCCATGGTACCTGACGGGTGGGTCAGGGGCCCCCGGGGCCTGGCTCCGGGGGCAGGTGATAGGTATCGGCGTCGGAGGGAAACGCCCCCGAACGGACGTCCTCGGCCCAGCTCGAGACGGCCTCCACGGCGAGAGAGGCCAGGTCAGCGTATCTGCGGACGAATTTGGGCACGGGCCCGACCCCGAGGCCGAGCAGGTCGTGGAAGACCAGGACCTGGCCGTCGCAGCCAGCCCCCGCCCCGATCCCGATGGTGGGCACGTCGACCTCGGCGGTGACCCGGGCCGCCACCACGTCGGGCACCCCTTCGAGGACGATGGCGAAGCAGCCCGCCGCGCAGATGGCCTTGGCGTCCTCCACCAGCTCGTCGGCGGCGGCGGCCTCTTTGGCCTGGACCCTGTAGCCCCCCATGGCATTGACCGACTGGGGGGTCAGGCCCAGATGGCCCATGACGGGGATCTCGGTGGCGACAAGGGCCTCGATCATCGGCACCCGGGCCCGGCCGCCTTCGAGCTTCACGGCCTGGGCACCCGCCCTGACCAGGGTGGCGGCGTTACGGATGGTGTCCTCCACAGACACGTGGTAGCTGAGCCAGGGCATGTCCCCGATCACCAGGGCCCGGGTCGAGGCTCGTCCCACCGCGGCCACGTGATGGGCCATGACCCCGATGTCGACCTGCAAGGTGTCGGCCAGGCCCAGGACGTTGTTGGCCAGGGAGTCGCCCACCAGGATCATGTCGACCCGGGCCGCGTCGGCGATGCGGGCCCCGGGGGTGTCGTAGGCCGTGAGCATGACGAGGGCCGGGCGGCCGCGCGCACGCTTGGAAGAGCGGACCTCGGGGACCGTGACCTTGGGTGCCATGTGAGGCCTCCTTGCCGTCCAGCGCACGAGGGCTGCCAGCGGCGTCGGGACCGGGTGGTAGGTCCCAGTGTACCGTTCCGCGGTGGCTAGGAATGGGTCGTCACCAGGCGCGACGTGCGAAAGTTGCGGCCAGTCGGACGGGCCCTTCGAGCCGGTGCACCGCGTCTACCTCGAGGCCGGCGACGACGGCCGGCTGCGCCCGGGCCAGACCGTTGAAGAGGTCGAGCGGTGGTGCCCGGCGTGCCGGGCCGTCTACCCCAACGAGCCGGCCCCGGGCTGAACACGTGGCCCCATCGACCTCTCTCATCGACTACCGCGGTCGCTTCGCCTTCGACGTCCCTCCCGAGGCCATCTGGAGCTCGATCGAGCACGCCGAGAGGTTCGAGAGCTGGTGGGCGTGGTTGGCCGAGTTCCGCCTCGAAGGACCCGGGCTCGTAGCCGGGGCCGTGTTGCACGGCGTGGTGTCACCGCCGGTTCCCTACACCATGCGCATCCGGGTCGTCCTCGACCGCTGCACCCGGCCCTCGCACATCGACGCCACCGTGCACGGCGATCTCGAGGGCACCGCGCACCTCGTGCTCGAGCCAACCGACGAGGGCACATTGGCGGAAGTGTCATGGACCATCGAGATGCGACAGCGCCCCATGCGCCTCGCTGCCCGCGTCGCCCATCCCTTCATGCGCTGGGGCCACGATCGCGTTGTCGAGGCAACGGTCCTGGGTTACCGCCGCCACCTGGCTGCCGAGTACACGGCAAGGAGAAATGAATGACCGGACCTTCCAACAAGACCCTCGTCGGCACCGTCGCCCTCGTGACCGGAGCCTCGAGCGGCATCGGCGCCGCCACGGCCAGCGCGCTCGCTTCGCAGGGGGCGAGCGTGGCGTTGGCGGCTCGGCGCAAGGACAAACTCGACGCGCTCGCCACGGAGATCAGAGGCCAGGGTGGCACCGCGGTGGTGCTCGAGTCCGACGTCACCGACGAGGGTCAGGCCACCGAGGCCGTGGAGCGGACCGTGGCCGAGCTGGGCCGGCTCGACACGCTCGTCAACAACGCTGGGGTCATGCTCCTCGGTCCGGTGGTCGACGCCCCGCTGTCGGAATGGCAGCGGATGGTCGAGCTCAACGTGATGGGCCTGCTCTACTGCGCGCACGCCGCCCTCCCGTACCTGCTGCACGCCGCCGAGGACAGCCCGCGCCGGGTGGCAGACATGATCAACATCAGCTCGGTGGCCGGCCGGGTGGCGCGCGCCGGGCGGGGTGTCTACAACCTGACCAAGCACGGCGTGGGTGCCTTCAGCGAGTCGCTGCGCCAGGAGGTCACCACCCGCCACGTCCGGGTTTCGCTGGTCGAGCCAGGTGCGACCTCCACCGAGCTGGCCGGGCACAACCGGGCCGAGGTGCTCGAGATCATGCGGAGCCAATTCACCAACATCGAGCTCATGCACGCCGCCGACATCGCCGACGCCATCATCTACATCGTCACCCGGCCCCGTCACGTGGCGGTCAACGAAATGCTGATCCGCCCCACCGAGCAGGAGTAGCCGGCTGGGGTTTCAGGAGTAGAGGGATTCAGGAGTTGCCGGATCAGGTCAGCCGAGCGACGGCCATGCCGGCGGCCACGGTCACGAGCCCCCACGACATGGCCCGGAGGGCCCGTTCCAGCGGGGCCAGGAGGAACTCGTCGTCGAGATGACGGACGGTCCCGTCGGCCAGGGTGAGGGTGCCGTCGATGCCGCGGACCGAGCGCCGCAGCATCCGGGCCGGCGTGCTCAAGGCGCGCTGGGCCCACGACAGAGCGAAGGCGCCCACGGCCACGAGCACGGGGCCCCAACGCAAGGTGCCGGCCTGCGCGACATACGCGGTGAGGACGGGGAACGCCCCCCAGGCGGCCGCGAACCCGGCGTCGGTGTGGACGATCCCGCCGAAGAGCTCGGCGTTGTAGGCCATCACGAGCACCGGCCCGACCACGATGAACGGCACGAGGACCGCGCCCACGGTGACCACCCCCACCACGCCCATGGCGACCGCCCCCGCCAGCGACACCACCGTCGCCGCGATGAGGGCGCCACCGGGAATGAGGGTGCGCAAGGGCCGTCCGTGGAGCTCGTCGAGACAGTGGGCGGCCACCCCCACGGCCAAGAAGAAGGCCAACACCGTCGCCACCAGACGAGAGATCTGCACCCCGGGCGCGAGGGACGCCCCGATGACGACATAGGAGAGGTGCCAGGCTGTGTAGGGCGGATGGAGGACTGTCCACCAGTCGCGCCACCCCCCGCGCTCGGCCGCGTAGAAGGCGGGACGGGGAGCCTCAGCCACCGGCCCGGCTTCCCCACATCACGAGGCCGCCGCCGAGGCTCATGGTCCTCACTCCGACGTCGTCGATCCCGGCGTCACGCCAGGCCTGGACCGTCCACGACACCGGGAAGCGGCGGTAGTGGGCCGAGATGTTGGGCCCGAGGAACCGGCCCACCGTGAACCACTCCCTCCCGCCCGTGAGCGCACCGCCGATGGGCAGAATCAGCCGGGTGTAACCCCACCACCAGAACCGCCAGAACGGGCTCGAGGGGACGAGGAACTCGAGATTGGCGACGGTCCCTCCGGGGCGGACCACCCGGGCCAATTCGCGCAGCGTCGCGGCGGGGTCCTCGACGTATCGCAACAGGTAGGTGAAGGTGAGGGCGTCGAATGTTGCGTCGGGGAAAGGGAGCTGCTCGCCTTTGCCCAGGACGACCTGGACCTGCTTCTCGGCTCCGGCCCGGGCCACATTGGCCTTGCCCTCGCGGATCATGGCCTCGGTGAGGTCCACACCCACCACCTGCCCGCCCGTGCGCGACGCCAATTCGAGGGCCACGCCGGCCGGTCCCGTGGCCACATCGAGAATCAGTCGCGGGCTTCCACCCACGATGTGGTCGACCATGGCCCGGCGCCAACGGCCGTTCTGGCCCAGCGACAGCACCTCGGCCAAGCGGTCATAGCGCTGAGGCAGCCCGGTGAACAGGCGCCGGGCGAAGCGGCTGTTGCGGGCACCGGTGGAGGGTGTCGCTGGGCGCACGGTGCGACAATCCCACAGAACGCACCGTCGATGTCGGAGGTTTTGGTGATCGAGGAGCACTTCGACGTGGCGGTGGTGGGCTCGGGGCCCGCCGGGAGCGTCACCGCCTTGGTCCTGGCCCGGGGTGGCGCCCGGGTGGCGCTCATCGACAAGGCCACCTTCCCGCGGGACAAGGCCTGCGGCGACGCCATCGGGCCCCGTGCCGTCGCCTTGCTCAACGACCTCGGGCTCAGCCCCGTCGACGAGCGCGCCCCGTTGGGCGACATGGTGGTGGTCGGCCCCTCCGGACGACGGTTGCGGTTGCCCTGTTTCGACGGCATCGACTACCCCGGATACGGCTTCGCCATCCCACGACTGGGATTCGACGCCTGGCTGGTCGATGAGGCCCTCGCCGCCGGGGCGACACCGGTGACCGGACGCGTCCAGGAGATCGGGTTCGATCCCTATGTGATCGGGCTCGACGGCGGTCGGAGGTTGCACGCCGACGTGGTGATCGGCGCGGACGGGGCCGCGAGTCGCGTCGCCGAGGCGGCGGGGCTGGTCGACTCCCGCCGCGTGTTGTGGGGGTTCGCGGTCCGGGCTTATCTCGACGAGCCGGTGGCGTTGCCCCACATCGTGTTGTGGCAACGCGAGGCGGGCCGGGTCTTCCCCGGCTACGGCTGGCTCTTTCCCGGTCCCGACGGGCGCGCCAATGCCGGGCTCGGCATCGGGACCCTGGCCGACCGGCGCGCCGGGGCCGGTGCGGTGCGACTGCTCCCCGATTTCCTCGAGCACCTTCGTCGGATGGGTCTTGTCGACAAACCCGGCGACGGGTCGGGTCCGGGACGTCTGGGAGGCTGGCTCAAGATGGGGATGGTGGGCACTACCCCGGCGGCAGGGCGGGTCCTGCTCACCGGCGACGCGGCCGGGCTCGTGAACCCGTTGCAGGGTGAAGGCATCGCCCATGCCATGACGAGCGGACGGCTCGCGGCGCAGTCCGTGCTGGCCGGGCCCGCCACCGCGGCGGCGCGCTATCGCGCCGGCATCGCGCGCCAGCACCTCGACTACCACCGCATCGCGGCTGCCGCCCACGGCACCTTGGTGGGACGACCGGCGACCGCGGCGGTGATAGGGAAAATCCTCACCCATCCTTGGATCGGGCGCCCCCTGGCGGGGGGATGGTCGGTGTTCTGGAACGAGCTCCTCGAGGGCACGCCGCGGGGCATGCCGCGCACGGTCGCTCTCGCCGCGTCGATGATCGGCCGGGCCGTGACCCGGCGCAGTCCGTCGGCGCGCTGGTTGGATCAGGTGTGGCCGACGACCTAAGAGGCGTCGCGCACTGCCACGGGCGTGCAGTGCTTGCAGGGTCGGTACCCCACTGCCGAGGCGGCGGCCTCGGTGCGGAATTGCACTTCGTGGGCGGGGCGGATGCGCCGGGCGTGGACGCACGACGGCATGCAGAACACGCCCGTGGTGTCGCTCCCGACGTAGCGGACCCCGGCATCGGCGAGACGCTCAAGACGTTCGATGTCGACGCCCTCGGCACTGAGGAGCGCCCGCTTCATGGGAACGCCGAGGCCGTAGTTCCCGATCTGCCCGTCGCTGCGGACCACGCGGTGACAGGGGATGAGCACCGGGACGGGGTTGCGCCCGAGAGCCGAACCGACGGCGCGCACCGCCTTGGGCCGGCCGATCTCCCGGGCCACCCATCCGTAGGGGCGGACCTCGCCCGAAGGGATCTCGAGGGTCTTGGTGAGCACAGCCCGTTCGAACGGCGTCAGGCCCGACAGGTCGTAGCGGAGGTTGGTGGCCCGTCCGCTGCGCAGCGCCGAGACCAGTCCGGCGGGCGGCCGGGTGCCGGCGACGAGCCGACGGCCCGACTCGTCGCGGTGATGGACCGCGAACTTCTCGGGGTCGTCGTCGAACAGCGCGGTCGGCATCACCGCGCTGATGCCGTGGTCGTTGAAGGCCACGAAGAGGCCGCCGGCCGGGCTCTGCACCGTGATGAGTTGGTCGGCGTCGTGCAGGCCGAGCTCCTCCAGCACGGAGTCGACGAATCCGACGGGGGCGTCCACGCGCAGGGCGCGCAGGGCGGTGCTCGGTGGTGTGGTGGACATGCTGGTCATCGAAGCTCCTTCTTCTGCTTGCTCGACTTCTTGCTCGACTTCTTGCTCGACTTCTTGCTCGACGCGGGTTGGGGTGATGCCCGGGCTCGGAGCCGGTCGAGGCCGCGGGCCACGTTCGCCTTGGCCGTCCCCACCGGGCAATCGAGGACCGACGAGATCTCGGCGTAGGACAGGCCCACCACGTGTCGGAGGACGACCGGAACCCGATGGTGCTCGGGGAGCTCACGCAGCAGTCCCACCAGGAGTTCGGAATCCTCGTCGTCTTCGGCAACTGCTTCAGGACCACGGCGGCGGTCGGTCACCTCGGGGTGTCGGTCGCTCGTCTCCCGGGGACGGCGCGCCGCGCGCCGCAGCGCGTTGCGGTACAGGTTCAAGGTGATGGTGAGGAGCCACGCCCTCGACTCGAGTGAGAGCACGCGGTCGGCTTCGAACCCCCGCAGCGCCTTGTAAGCCCGGATGAATGTCTCCTGGGCAAGGTCGTCGGCATCGGCGCTGGACCCACTCAGGCGCAGGGCGGTGGTGTAGACAGCGCCGGCATGGGCGCGGACGAAGGCCGGGTACCCGGCGTCGAGGTCGCCGGCCAGATCGTCGAGCACGGCCGAGTCGCTGTGCAGTGCCATCACACCCTCTCAACCCCGTCGGAGGTGATCCGGTTGCACCGGGTCGGAGATGCTCAGGCTTCCTCGGCCTCGACCCACTCCCGGTAGCGCAAGGCACGGGGTGACATGAGCGGGAAGGACACCACCACCAAGACAAAGAGCAAGAAGGTCGTCACATGGACGCCGGTGCACCACAGGCAGATGGCCTTGATGCTGAAGAGCTCAGCCGCCAGAAGGTAGAGGACGAAGCAGATCCCACTCACCGCCAGCGCCAGGCGAGCCACTGCCACCCAGGCGGCATTGACCCGCCACAACCGAGGGAAGTTGATGACGACCATGGCGGTGAAGAACAGCAGCCCGAGGAGCGACACGGGAATGCCGAAGATGTAGGACCACTTGCTCGTGGTGACTTTGAGACAGTTCACGACCCCGGTGTCGGGGCAGCTCAGCGGTGCGCCGGTGAAGTGCTCGACCGTCAGGTACATCGAGACGCCGAACCCGATGATCGAGAGGAGGAACGCCGCCCAGGGCCGCCAGGTCGGCAGCGTGGGAAGCTCGTAAACCTGTCCCTGGTCCTGCTCGACGTCCGCGTCGGACATCGTGGTCCCGTCAGCTCAGTTTCATGGAGACAGCCGCCTTGTGCGTCCCCGACGCCGAGCAAACCGCGGTCGGCTGGTTCCCGGTGATGGCGCAGATCGATGCCGTCAGGTAATTGGCGGTGCCGACGATCCGCTGGGTCACCACGTCGTTCGGATTCGACAGCTTGTTCGCGATCTCCTGTTGGTTGAGACCGGCCAGGACGTCGGGGACGTAGCTCGGTCCGAGCACGAAGATCTTGTTGTTGAAGTCCACGAACGGATAGCCGGTCTGCTGTCCGAATTGTTGTGAGTACTTCGACCACAAGTTGGACTGGGCGGTCGTGAGGGGCTGGAACAGCTTACGCGTCCCCGAGCCACTGTTGTCGTTGGTCTCGTGTTCCACCGACACCAGGCTCAGGTACTGGCTCGTGAACACCACGTTGCGGAACGAGAACGTGGCGGTGGCGGGATAGGCGTCCCAAGGCGACGAGGTCGTCTCGGTCAACCCCGACAACGTGCCGAAGCGGCTCAGGGCCAAGACCAAGGACCAGCGCTCGGCCGCGCAGTACGGGCAGAACTCGGCCCCGATGAACAGCACTTCGGGCTTGCCGTCGGCGGTGAGCTTGGGCTGGCCCTTGACCACCTGCGGTGCGGTGACACCCGACCCGATCCCGACGGTGTCGGCCACGGTCTGAGAGACGCCGGTCACGTCGGACACCACGGTCGCCGAGGCCGTCGCGGGCGGGGGAAGGAGTCCGTTCTTGGGGGCGGCGGAATTCGACCCGCCCGTCACCTTCACCACCACGAAGACGAGCACGATCACCACCACCAACCCGATCGACACGAAAGCCAGGGTGGAAGGCGAGAACCGGCGCGGCGGTGGCGCGGTGATCTGCATGTTGGGGCGCGGGGCACGACCCTTGGCTCCGCCCGATGTGGGGGGACGGCCTTTGCCCCCGGTCGGAGGGCGACCCTTCGGAGCTCCGGTCTTGGCGCCACTGGTCTTGGCGGCTCCGGCCTTGGCGGCTCCGGCAGGTTGACGGCCTTTGGGCGCGGCCTTGGCGGGGGGGCGTTTGGCAGGGGAGCCTTTGCGCGCCTCGGGACCGGGCTTCTGCCTGGTTCCGTCGTCGCCTGGTGAAACCTGGCTCATGTCTGTGGGTCCCCTTGCCTTATTTCTGGTGGTCGTTCAATGGTGCACCACGACGCACCGGAAGTGGGCGCGCCGGACGATCAGGGTGTCGTGGCGCTCGGCTTCAGCCGTTGCCCCGCCGGGCGCGCGCCGCGGTGGCGCGATGGCGACCGCCGGCCGGATACATCCGGGCGAGATGGTTCCACGAACACGTCGGACAGACCTCGACCACGTAGACGACGACCTCGTCGGTGCGTCGGCACAGACGAGCCAACTCGGCCGACGTGGTCGGACAACGACCATTCTTGGGGAGTCGGGAGCCGAACACATAGGTGACGTGGACGACCGGGTTCTCCTCGCAGATGGGACAGTCCTCTGACAATTCCGTCCCGACATTGCGCGCCGCGCGCAGGAGCTCGGGGTGCGCGTCGCAGACGTCGAGACGCGACAGTCGGCCCTTCTTGAACTCGCTCACCACGGCGTTGCGGGCGAGTCGGTACTCGACACGTCCGCCCGTGCCCGAGACGGGAAACCCCTGTAAAGCCGACGGCCCGAAAGTCATCGTCATAAGGGTACCGTCGGCGCCACTTGAACCACTCGTGAAATCAGGAGTTCCACATCCGAGCATCGGTGACCCGAGAACCCCTAACCGATCCCGCCGGCTCCTGAAGCGGGCTCCTGAAGCGGGCTCGTCACCGGGGCCACTCGGGCCGGTCGATCAACCCGCCCCCGGATTTCCACCGACCGGGCCTGACCCTGGGTGCCACAGGCATGTGACTTGGGCAGTGACATACCTGGCTCACCTGGGCACGAAAGTCCTGGTCAGAGCCCTTATTTGAACGGGGGCCTGTCGTTGCCGACACAGCACTCAGAATCCGATTTCGACGCCCAGGGGACTCCACGCCCCCCGGTTGGGTCCATGGGAGGACTTACGCGACGGGGTCCAGCCTGTCGACGGCCTCGGCCACGCTTTCGACGCTGTGCCGGATGGCGGTCAATGTCGAGTCCAGGTAGGTGAATAGGTCTGTCATCGACTCAACGTCGAGAAGGCCAAACTCCACCTCGACCTTGACGACCTCATCGGCGCCACGAGGGTCCTGGTCGGCGGCCAGCATCCTGCGTCCGATGATGGTTCCCTCTCGCTCCTTGGCGATCGCATCTTTCAGAAACTGGGCCTGTGTTTTGCCGTCTGATCTGGGCATTTGATGCTCCTTTGTTCTGACTTCCGACTGGTCTGTGGCTTAGGACCACAAGAAGGTCCGACGACGCTTCTGGCTTGATGTTTGGTAAACTTGTGTTCACAAAGACACAGGGACTGGAGCAGCTTCGGCCTCTAACCCGCGCGGGCATAGCGCACTTTGTGGGTGAACCCGTCATTGTGCTCGACCCGTTCACCTTTCTCCCCGTAGCGGAAGCCAAAGCGACCTTTGTCTCTTCGCTAGCGGACGCTGTGTTTGACAATGGCGCCGACCGACCAGTGCCCGGACACTTCCCGCGGCTGCGATCAGCCTCTTAGGGTGCGTGCCGACACAGCCCTCCTGTGCGACTGGGTAACGGTCCGAGAGGGCCTGCTCCATATCCTGGGCGGCGGGATCACTCGGATTCAGCGACCTGGTTTTCCGGCGCCCCTAGGCGTGTGTTTGGCCATGCGATTCATGGTGCATCCAACCGAGGCGCAGCAGCAGCACAACGTTGAGATTGTTCTCTTGAACGCTGACGGTCAGGAAGTGGTCAGAATCCCCGGAGGATTCAACATTACGGATATTGCGGCCCTGGCACCCGGAGAAGAGGCCGCCGTCAACTTTCCAGTTATCGTCAACAACGTGGTAATCCCTGCCGCTGGCGCATATAGCTTTGAGCTACTGAATGATGGAATACACCAGGTCTCAGTACCATTTTGGGCGGCTGATCTGAATGTGGGGGGAGCGCCATGACCAACACCGGGCCGGGGCACTTCGACAATCGAACCGATACCGAAGCAACGGTGGAACTCGATATGTCTGAAGTCGGCGAAAGCTCCGACTACGAAACGTTTGAGGATCTGACTCGGAAGTTGTTAGCCGTTCCAAAGAGTGAAGTAGCTGCCGAGTATGCCGCGGCTGCTGCTACTGTCGACGAGGCTGAGACGGGCTAGTCGTCGTTCGTGAGAGCGGCATATGTCAGCCGACGCCCGCTGACTCCGCTCACGGCAATCCGCATCCGGCTCAAGTCGGTTTCGGTTCTGTGGTTGTAGGCAGACGCCCGTTCGGTGACGTAACGATGCAGGTGCTCCGGGTCGACGTGAATCTGAGTGCCCTTGAGCGCCCTTTTGAGCAGGCTCCAGAAGTTCTCGACGGTGTTCGTGTGAACATCCCCCGACACGTACTCAACCGAGTGATTCACTGCCTTGTGGCCGAAGTATTTATCCAGGCCAGCGTATGCCTTGGCCTCATCCGAGTAGACGTTGCTGCCTTCGGCCACCCACCGCCGACATAGGTCTCATCGACTTCGACCGTCCCCGAGAGCTTCAGGAAGGTCCGGGACTCCATGGCGAGCCGGATTCGGTGGAGGAAGAACCAGGCGGATTTCTGGGTGATGCCCAGGGCACGGCCGAGTTCGTGGCTGGAAATCGAGTTCTTTGAGTTCGCAATCAGCCAGATCGCCGGGAGCCAGACCTCCCAGCCCAGCGGGGAATCCTCGAAAATCGTTCCCACCCGAACCGAGAACTGGCGCTTACATCCCTTGCACTTCCAGATTCGGCGGGTGGTCAGGAAGGAGTGGTCCGTGCCCTGGCACCGAGGGCACACGGGCCGTCCCCCTGGCCACCGGAGGTTCGCCACGAACTCAAGG
>DATKQM010000071.1:0-48720 GCA_035532735.1 Acidimicrobiales bacterium
TCACAATGGACCAGCACAGGGCGCCGGAGCCGGCGATCAGCTTCGGGCCGCGCCATAGCCCGAAGCCGATCCCGGCTCGAGGCACGACGGGCATGCACCAGACAATCACCCTGCCGCGCTGAAAGAGAAAAATTTCCGAACCTCCGCGAGGGTGACGTTGGAGGTGACGTCGATCCGGATGATGGATCGCGCCGACACCTTCTCGACCGGAGACCGACCATCAACATGAACCACCGCGCCCGCCGCCAGACCACCCGCCCGACGGCGACGATCCACCCCATCGCCGCCGATCCCTCGGGCTTAGACACAGCTCCGGCCGGACCCGGTCCGGGCCATGCCGACGAGACGACCCCACCGCCGAGCATGGGGCGCTTGGTCCTGACTGTCGACGAAGCCGCCTACCTCCTGAACATCTTCCGTAGCCTCGCCTACGAGCTCATCGCCCGCGGAGAGCTTCCGGCTCTCCGGCTCGGCCGCCGGATCGTGATCCCCCGGGTCATGCTGGAGGAACTGCTCGGCACCGCCATCCGATGACGAAGGCGGCTCACCCCGATAGGCGTATACTAGGCGTATGCCACGGATCCAGGTGTATCTCCCCGACGATCTCTACCGTGCGGTGAAGGATCGGGAATTGCCGGCGTCGGAGCTGTTGCAAAGCGCAGTGCGATCCGAGCTGCACCGCCAGGAGCTGCTCGAGGAGACCGACCGCTACCTCGACGAGCTCGCCGCCAAGGTAGGCGAGCCCGAACCTACGGCGGTGAAACGGGCCGAGGCGCTGTCGCGCCGGATTCGTCGCCAGGGCAGCGCCACCCGCGCCTCTTGAGCACCCTCGTCCTCGACTCGGGGGGAGTCACCCGACTTTCGCGCCAGAACCAGGACGCGGCGGCGATGATCGCCGTGTTCAAGCGCGACGGCATCTGGCCACCGATCGTCCCGTCGGTCGTGCTCGTCGAGACGCTCACCGGACGGCAACGAGCCGACGCTCTGACCAACCGCTTCCTCAAGACCTGCGACATCGTGGAAGACGTGGCCCAGCACCTCGCTCGCCGTGGGGCCGCGCTGCGGACCTCGGCCCGACGAGGATCGGCGGTCGATGCAATTGTCGTAGCGATAGCCGAACCTGGCGGCACCGTGCTGAGCGGGGACGTGGGCGATCTTCGGGCGCTCGCTGCCTACGCCAACGACGTGGAGGTGCACCGGGTGTGACGTCGTTCATCAAACAACGATGGACAGCGCGGGAGCACCTTGGTGACGGTGAACGCCTACGTGTCGTCTTCACCGTTGTCGAGGACCTCCCCCAGCATGTCGGCGACCGGCCCGTCGGCTGACTCCACAGCGTGCGCGTAGACCCGGAGCGTCATGGCCGGGTTGGCATGGCCCAGGCGATTGGCCACGGTCCGGATGTCGTGGCCCCTGGCGATCGAGGTGGTGGCCGACCAGTGGCGCAGATCATGGAGGCGCCACCTTTTGTCGACGCCGGCTCGGTCACGCGCCCGCCGCCACCACGCCGCGATCCGCTCGGGGTTCACCGGGCGTTCCCCTACCGACAAGATCCATGGGCCGTAGCTCCCCTGGAGGTCCTTCAGGTCTTCGAGTTGGCCGACCGTGGTCTGGTCCAGCGTCACGGTGCGACGGTTGGCCGTCTTCGTCGGGTCGTCGCGCAACGTCGGACTCTGGGGCGAGCCCTGCTTGCCATGGCGGATGATGGCCATGCTGGAGTCGATGGCGAGGCGGTCACCCTCCAGATCGTCCCACCGCAAGGCGGCGAGCTCGGAACGACGGGCGCCGGTGACAGCCGCCAACCTGAGCGCCACCGCGGCGGCCGGCTCCACTTCGAATTCGTCCACCAGCTCGCTGACACCCAGCAATGTCCGACGCACCTCGTCTTCCCCCATGGCCCCTCGGGGGGCCTGCTTGCGCCGTCCCAGTTGTGCCACCGCCACCACGTTGGTCGTCACCCAACCCCACCGCACCGCCTGGGTCACCGCGGCGCGCAGAGTCTGGTGCTGGTTGCGGATCGACCCTTCGCCGACGCCGGCCCGGGCGAGGCGGGCGTGCCAACGGTCGACGTCCACCGCCGTCAGCCGGACCAGGCGGATCTTGGCGATGGGGTCGGTTTTCACCATGGCGACCCGGCTCTTCTGGTTCTGGGTGGTCGACACCGCCCAGGCGGGCTCGTTCTGCTCGGTCCACAGGTCGAGCAGTTCGGCCATGGGGAGCTTGGCGGCACCGGAGCTGCGGCGCACGGTGAGCTCGGCCGCCACCCGGTTGGCGTCGCGCTTGGTTCCCCGGACGGTCCGGCTCACCTGGGTGGGACGGGCCTGGGCGTCTCGGCCCGTGAAGGCCCGGACCTCCCACACTCCCGGAGAGCGCTCCCGCACCGTTGCCACGGACGGTCACGCTAGCCGAGTAGGGATAAAGTAGGGATATTCGGTGGATTTCCCCCGCGAGCCAAGCTCGGGCCTCAGGGAGAAACCCTATCCGAGCAGCCTCTTTGCGATGACGACCCGTTGGATCTGGTTGGTGCCCTCGTAGATCTGGGTGATCTTGGCGTCACGCATGAAGCGCTCGGCGGGGAACTCGTTGGTGTACCCATAGCCGCCGAGGAGCTGGACCGCATCGGTGGTCACGGCCATGGCGGTGTCCGAAGCGAAGCACTTCGCCATGGCTCCGATCATCGTGATCTCGTTGTCGGGATCCCCCGAGTCGATCACCGAGCAGGCCCGGTAGACGAGGGTGCGGGCCGCCTCTGTCCGCATGGCCATGTCGGCCAGCATGAAGCGGAGTCCCTGGAATTCCGAGATGGGCTGACCGAAGGCGTTGCGCTGGGTCATGTACTGCGCGGCGTAGTCAATGGCACCCTGGGCGATCCCGACGGCCTGGGCACCGATGGTGGGTCGGCTCCGGTCGAGGGTGTGCATGGCGATGGTGAAGCCCTGGCCTTCTTCACCGATCCGGTTCTCGACGGGGACCCGGACATCGTCGAAGACGACTTCACCGGTGGGGCTGCCCCGGAGCCCCATCTTGTGTTCGAGCTTGGCGACTTTGACTCCCCAGTCCGTTTCAACCACGAAGCAGGAGATCCCCCGGTGGCCGGCGTCGGGATCGGTCTTGGCGAAGACGGTGTAGGTGTCCGAGATGCCGGCGTTGGTGATCCAGTACTTCGTCCCCGACAAGATGTAGTGGTCGCCGTCGCGGACAGCCCGGCATCGCATGGCGGCCACGTCGCTGCCGGCGTCGGCCTCGGAGAGGCAGTAGCTGGCCTGAGCCTCGCCCGAGGCCACCCGGGGGACGTACTTGTTCTTCAGGTACTCCGATCCCCAGTTGAAGATCGGCATCATCCCGAGCTTGGAGATGAGCATGGTCACACTCGTCGACGCGCAGACCCGGGCGAGCTCCTCGACCATGATCGCCTGGGTGACATGGTCGGCGCCCGCGCCGCCGTAGGCGACGGGGATCCCGAGAGTGGGCAGCTCCATCTCCACCGACGCCTTGAATCCGTCCCAGGGGAAGGCCGCGTCACGGTCGACTTCCCCGGCGTGGGGCGCGATCCGGTCCTCACACATCTGACGGACTGCCCGACGAAATTCCTTGTGGGTGTCGGCGAGCGCGTAGGCGGGGATCTGGTCCATGGCCTCAGTCTCGCATTCCGGGCATCGGAGCCCGGACTACCCGTTGGTGGCGAGGTGGTCGAGGAGGAGTCGGTTCAGGTCTTCCGGGGCGGTCTCGGGGATCCAGTGGCTGACCCCGGAGAGGACCTCGAAGCGATACGGGCCCGACACCCACTTCTCGGTCGCCTCCGCCGCGGTTCGTCCGAGGGCGATGTCGTTGTCCGACCAGACATAGAGGGAGGGAACGGTGATCGAGCCGACGTCGATAAGTGCATGAGGCTCGGTGGCTCGGTACCAATTGAGAGCGGCGGTCATGGCCCCGGGCTCGAGCATCTTGGCCACGAACCGACCCACCTCGTCGGTGTCCGAGGAGAGCCCACTGGCGTCGAACATGGCCCGGAGCCCGTCGCCCGATCCGTCCTCGCCGAGCAGGGCCCGCTCGGCCACGCCGCCCTCGGCCCGGAAGACCTCGATGTACGAAGACCGCTCACGCTGGTCGTGATCACCGGCACTGTCTTCTCCACCGCCGCCACCATCGGTGGCTCCGCCATCGCCGGCATCGCCGCCACCGCCGCCGAACGCCGCCGCGAAGGCGCGGGGATGGGGGACCGACACAGCCGTGAGGGTCCGGACCCGGTCGGGATGGCGACCGGCCACGACCCAGGCCACCATGGCACCCCAGTCATGGCCCACGAGGTCGAAACGGTCGAGGCCGAAGTGGTCCGCGATGGCGAGGACATCAGCCACGAGCTCACCGATCCGGTAGTCCTCGATCGCGTCCGGGCGCGCGCCCGGTGAGTAGCCGCGCTGGTCGAAGGCAATCCCCCGGTATCCCGCGGTGGCGAGCGCGTCGAGTTGGTGGTGCCAGGAGTACCAGGTCTGGGGAAAGCCGTGGAGAAAGAGGACGGCTCGCCTGTGACCGGGTCCGGTCTCCCACGCGTCGAAGGTGAATCCCCGCGCCGAGACCTCGACCGGTTCCATCGGCTCCGGGATCAGGAAGCTGGTGCGGGGACCGACATCATCGATCGCCACTCCGACAGCCGGCCCCGGACATCGGTCGGAGCCATCCGCAAGGTGTCCTCGGCGACCGCACCGGCGATGGCCCGCTGCTGGTTGTAATGGTGCGCGGCGGCCTGGAAGAACGGGGCCCGCCATGTCACCAACTCCTCGGGTCCGTCGCCCAGGAAGCCGAAGAGGACCAGGGCCAGCTCGATGTCCTTGGCCACCGGGGCCCGACCGAACAACGCGGCCCGCCGGCTCCCCACCGCGGCACAACCCACCAGCGCATCCTCGGCCGTGATCCCTCCCGAGAGCTCGAGACGGTCTTCGAATTGGGTGTGGGCGAGGAGCAGTGCGTAGCCCTGGTCAGGCCCGGGAACCCCGAACTCTCGGCCCCGCCTCTGTTCGGGCCCACGCAGATCCGAAACCCGTCCGGCGCGCCAGTGGGCCGGGGGCCGCAAGCGGTACGACGGTCGGACCTGGTCGGTCTCGACGATCGGCACGAAGTTGGGCTGGGTCATCGGGGGCTCTGGCGCTCCTGTTCGGCCTGTTCGGCCTGTTCGGCCTGTTCGGCGTGTTCGGCGTGTTCGGCGTGTTCGGCGTGGAGGAGACCGTAGACGATCGAGTCGAAAAGGGCCTGCCAGGACGCCTCGATGATGTTCTCCGAGACACCGATCGTCGTCCAGACACGCTCCCCGTCACTGGAGTCGATGAGGACCCGGGTGACCGCACCGGTCCCCCGGCCCGTGTCGAGGACCCGGACCCGGTAGTCCACCAGATGCACCGCCGAGAGCTTCGGGAAGTGTCCCCCGATGGCCTGGCGCAAGGCCGAGTCCAGTGCGTTGATGGGGCCGTTCCCCTCGGCGGTGGCGACCACCCTTTCGTCACCGACCCGGATCTTGACCGTCGCCTCGGTGGTGTGTCGGTCGGCCCGGTCCGTGTGGTCGTTGATGACCCGGAAGGACTCGACCTCGAAGAAGGTCTGGTCCCAGCCCGTGGCCTTGCGCAACAAGAGCTCGAGGGATCCGTCGGCGACCTCGAAGTGGTAGCCCCGGTATTCGAGGGCCTTCAACGTGTCGAGGACTCCCGACAGCGCGTCGGAGTCCAGTTCGAGGCCGAGCTCCTGGGCCTTGAGGGCCAGGGTCGACCGACCCGCCATCTCCGAGACCACGAACCGGGTCCCGTTGCCGACCGAATCAGGCGGGATGTGTTCGTAGGCGTCACGGCGCCGGGCGATGGCACTCGTATGAAGCCCGGCTTTGTGGGCGAAGGCGGCGGCACCCACATAGGGCTGTTGGGGGTTGGGGGCGACGTTCACGAGCTCGGCGATGTGGTGGGAGACCGGCGTGATCCGCTCCAGCCGGTCGGGGGGGATGGTCCGGACGTTCAGCTTGAGCGACAGATTGGGGATCGCGGCGGAGAGATCCGCGTTGCCGGTCCGCTCCCCGTAGCCGTTCACGCATCCCTGGACATGCGTCGCCCCGGCCCGGACCCCGGCGATGGAGTTGGCCACCGCACAGCCCGAGTCGTTGTGGAAGTGGACCCCTACCTGACACTCGAAGTCCGAGACCACCTGGGCCACGATCCGCTCCACGTCGTGGGGCAGGGTGCCGCCGTTGGTGTCACAGAGCACGAGGGCCTCGGCCCCGGCCTCTTCGGCGGCCCGGAGGATCCGGACTGTGAAGGCCGCGTCCTCGCGGAAGCCGTCGAAGAAGTGCTCGGCGTCGAAGAAGACCCGCAGATCATGATCCCGGAGGAAATTCACCGAGTCGGCTGCCATCGCCACGGCTTCGTCGAGGGTCGTCCGCAACGCCTCGGTGACATGCAACTTCGACGCCTTGGCCACGATGCAGACCGCTTCGGTGTTCGCCTTCACGAGTTGACGCAGCACCTCGTCGTCCTCGGCCCGCACCCCGGCCCGGCGGGTGGAGCCGAAGGCCACGAGGGTGGCCGTGGACAACCGGAGCTCGGCCGGGGCCCGGGCGAAGAACTCCTCGTCCTTGTGATTGGCCCCGGGCCATCCCCCTTCGATGAAGCTCACACCGAGATGGTCGAGCTGCTCGGCCACTCGGAGCTTGTCGTCCACAGTCAGCGAGAGGCCCTCTTGTTGGGACCCGTCGCGCAGGGTGGTGTCGAAGATGTCGACGGCATCGGGCAGGGCCGGCAGGTCGAAGCCGTGACTGGCCCTGCTGTGGCCGGCTGTGTGGTCACCGGCGGGACCGTGACTGTGCACAGGACTCGGTTGGCGGTTGACGACCTTGCTCCGCCCCGCCCCCCCACGGCGCCCAGCGCCGACACCGGACCCGGCGTCAGTCGACATGTTCGAGCCAGTCCTTGTACCGGTCCACTTCTCCCCGGACCGTGGCGAAATAGGTGTCTTGGATCTGCTTGGTCACCGGGCCCACCCGGCCGGTGCCCACCGTCCGGTCGTCGACCTCCCGGATGGGGACCACCTCGGCGGCCGTGCCGGTCAAGAAGGCTTCGTCCGCGGTGTAGAGGTCTGTCCGGATGAGTGTCTCGGTGGCGACCTCGTAGCCCAGGTCCGTAGCGATGGTCCGGACCGAGTCCTGGGTGATCCCGGCTAGCGCGGTCGAGTCCGACGTCGGAGGGGTCACGACCCGCCGGCCCATGACCACGAAGATGTTCTCACCTGTGCACTCCGACACCCGTCCGTCTGACGCCAGGAGGACGGCCTCGTCGTAGCCGGCCTTCAACGCCTCGACCTTGGCCAGCGACGAGTTCACGTACATCCCCGTCCCCTTGGCCGCGGTGGGCACGGCGTTGGGGTCATGGCGCTGCCACGAGGACACCTTGAGCCGGATGCCGTTGGCCACAGCCTCGTCGCCGAGGTACGTCCCCCACGGCCAGGCCGCGATGGCCACGCTGACGGGACAAGGCAAGGGGTTGAGGCCCATCTCGCCGTAGCCGAGGTAGACGATGGGTCGGAGGTAGCACCCGTCGTCGAGCCCGTTGACCCGGACCACCTCTTTGCTCGCCGAGACGAGCTCGGCCGGGCTGTAGGGGATGTCGATCATGAAGACCTTGGCCGAGGTGAAGAGCCGGTTGATGTGGTCGGTCAGCCGGAAGACGGCCACGCCCCGGCTGGTGGGGTAGGCCCGGACGCCCTCGAACACGCCCGATCCGTAGTGGAGCGAGTGGGTGAGCACGTGAATCCGCGCCTTGTCCCAGTCGACGAGCTCGCCGTCGAGCCAGATCTTCTCGGTCGGTGTGATGGGCACGGGATCAGAGCCTTTCTGCAATGGCGTCGCCGACAGCGACGGTGGACGAGACTTGGGAGCCCGAAGGTTGCGACGTCTGTTCGGAGAGGTACCCGGTGACGGCCTTGGTGACCCGTTCCGCGGCGTCGAGCTCGCCCAGGTGCTCGAGCATGAGCGCGGCAGAACGGACCGCGGCGACCGGGTTGGCCGTCCCGGTGCCGGCGATGTCGTGGGCGGCGCCGTGGACGGGCTCGAACAGTGACGGCCCGGTTCGGGCCGGGTTCAGGTTGGCCGACGCCGCGAACCCGATCCCTCCCGCTACCGCGCCGGCCAGGTCGGTGAGGATGTCACCGAAGAGGTTGTCGGTCACGATGACGTCGTACCGTTCGGGCCGCTCCACCATGTAGATGCAGGCCGCGTCGACGTGGTTGTAGTCCCGGGTCACCCCCGGGTACCCCCGAGCCACCTCCTCCACGACCCGCTGCCAGAGATCTCCGGCGAAAGTCAAGACGTTCGTCTTGTGGACGAGGGTGAGGTGATGACGTTCTCGGCGCGCCGCCAGGTCGAAACCGAACCGGACACACCGCTCCACGCCCATCCGGGTGTTGACCGAACCCTGGGTGGCCACCTCGAAGGGGGTGTTCCGACGGAGGAACCCCCCTTCTCCGGCGTAGGTCCCCTCGGTGTTCTCCCGGATGACCACGAAGTCGGAGTCGGCCGCGATCGCCCCGGCCATCCCGACGAACGGCCGGAGGTTGACATAGAGGTCGAGCTCGAACCGCAGCCGGAGCAAGAGACCCCGCTCCAAGAGCCCCGTCGGGACCTCGGTCGACCCCACCGGCGGCCCCACCGCTCCGAGAAGGATGGCCTCGAAACCCCGGAGCTCCTCGAGAGTGGCGTCTAGAAGCACCTCGCCGGTGCTCAGGTAGTGGGCCGCACCCAGGTCGAAGTCGGTCGTCACGAGAGAGACACCGGCCGCCGCCACTACCTTGAGGGCCTCGGCCAGCACCTCGGGGCCGATGCCGTCGCCGCCGATCACGGCCACCTTGTGGGTCGAGTCTCTGGTCATCGTCTGTCGGTCATCCTGTCGGAGTCTCGTCCTCGGCGGCTGGGGTCGGGCCTGGGGTGGTTACCGGTGGGCTCCGCTGAGCATGGCCCGGAAAATGAAAAACCGCCCACAATGTGGACGGTCGGCGAGGCGCACACCAATCGGGTGTGCGCCTATTCGATGACGATTACGGAGCTGCTCGGGGTTCCCATCGGACAAGCAGTCTCCCGCGCCCCGCCGCGCCCGTCAACCGCGCCCGTCAACCAGACCCGTCAACCACACCCGGGAATCGACCGACCGATCCGGGCTTGGGCCGGCCCCGTCGTCGAGTCAAGGAGGACCTGGTCGGGCCCCTTCGAGGCGCCCCCGACCCACCGGAGGCCCTCGACCGAGCCGATACCCTTTCAGGACATGGCCGACACCGAATCCACCAGCCTGACCCAGGCCACCTTCGATCGGCTCCAGGCCGAGCTCGAGGACCTCACGACCCGGGGCCGGGTCGAGATCGCCCGCGCCATCGAGGCTGCCCGGGCGCTCGGCGACCTCTCCGAGAACGGCGACTACCACGCCGCCAAGGACACCCAAGGAAAGATGGAGTCCCGGATCCGCCGGCTCCAGCACACCCTGGGCCACGCCGTCATCGTCGACAACGAGGCGGTCGGGAGCTCCGAGACCGTGGAGGCCGGATCGGTCGTCGCCATCCGGTACGAGGGTGACGAGGAGATCGAGCGGTTCCTGGTGGGATCGATCGAGGAGCGCCACGACGAGCTCAACGTGGTCTCCCCGGGATCGCCCTTGGGCCAGGCCCTCCTCGGCAAGACCTCGGGCGACGTGGTCGAGTACGAGGCCCCGGGCGGCACCCTCCGGGTCGAGATCGTCCAGATCGGCAGCTGACCGATGTCTCGATCCGTCGACACACAGCGGCCCCGTCCACTCAGCGACAAGGTCTGGGAACACCACCTCGTCCACCAAGCCGACGGTGAGCCCGATCTCCTCTTCATCGACCTGCACCTGGTCCACGAAGTCACGTCGCCTCAGGCCTTTGACGGCCTCCGGCTGGCGGGCCGGCCCGTCCGCCGTCCCGACCTCACCATTGCGACCGCTGATCACAACGTCCCCACCACCGACATCGACAAGCCCGTCGCCGATCCGGTGTCGGCCCGCCAACTCGAAGTGCTCAGCGCCAACTGCAAAGAGTTCGGGATCACCTGCTATCCGATGGGCCATGCCAACCAGGGGATCGTCCACATCATCGGGCCCGAGCTCGGCCTGTCCCAGCCCGGCATGACCATCGTCTGCGGCGACAGCCACACCTCGACCCACGGAGCCTTCGGCGCCCTCGCCTTCGGGATCGGGACCTCCGAGGTCGAACACGTCCTCGCCACCCAGACGCTCCCCCAGATGCGGCCCGAGACCATGGCCATCGAAGTCGACGGCGACGCGCCCGCGGGGGTCACCGCCAAGGACATCATCCTCGCCATCATCGGCCGGATCGGCACCTCCGGCGGCATGGGACATGTCATCGAGTACCGGGGCCCCGCCATCCGTGCCCTCTCCATGGAAGGCCGGATGACGATGTGCAACATGTCCATCGAGGCCGGCGCCCGGGCCGGGATGATCGCGCCCGATGACGTCACCTTCGACTATCTCGAAGGCCGTCCTCACGCGCCGACCGGCAAGATGTGGGAGCGGGCCCTCGACGACTGGCGGAGCCTCGCCACCGACGACGGCGCGGTCTTCGACAAGACCGTAACCATCGACGCCTCGGACATCCGCCCCCATGTCACCTGGGGCACCAACCCGGCCCAGGTCGTCCCGATCGACGGGGTCGTCCCGGACCCCTCGAGCTTCGCCGAGCCCGCCGAACGCGAGGCGGCCGCCCGGGCACTCCGCTACATGGGGCTCACGGCGGGAACGGCCATGCACGACGTGGCCGTCGACACGGTCTTCATCGGGTCTTGCACCAACTCCCGGATCGAAGACCTCCGGGCCGCCGCCGAGGTTCTCCACGATCGCCACATCCGCCCGGGACTCCGGGCTCTGGTTGTCCCGGGCTCCCACCCGGTGAAAGCCCAAGCCGAGGCCGAAGGGCTCGACAAGGTCTTTCTTTCCGCCGGCTTCGAGTGGCGCCAGCCCGGTTGCTCGATGTGCCTGGCCATGAACCCCGACAAGCTCGCCGTGGGTGAACGCTGTGCCTCGACCTCCAACCGCAACTTCGAAGGTCGCCAGGGACGGGGTGGTCGAACCCATCTGGTCTCTCCCGCTGTCGCGGCCGCGACTGCGGTGGCCGGGCACTTCGCCACCCCGAAGGACCTCTCGTGAATACGGGGCCGGTCGTAAAGTCGGGGAGGCCGTCGTGAAGCCTGTCACCGTCGTCACCGGTCGGGCTGTTCCCCTCGATCGTTCCGACGTCGACACCGACCAGATCATCCCCTCGGACTGGCTCAAGCGGGTCGAACGGACCGGATTCGGCGCCGGCCTCTTCTCGGAGTGGCGCGACGACCGGGCCTTCGTCTTGAACCAACCCGACTACGCGGGCGCTTCGATCCTCGTGGCGGGACCGAACTTCGGCACGGGCTCCTCCCGGGAGCACGCCGTCTGGGCGCTGCTCGACTACGGATTCGAGGCCGTCGTGTCGCCTCGCTTCGCCGACATCTTCCGGAACAACTGCACGAAGCAGGGACTCCTCCCCGTCGAGGTCGAGCCCGCGCTCGGCCGGGCTCTTCTTGACGCGGTCGTGGCCGACCCGTCACTCGAGCTCACCATCGACGTCGCCCGGGGCTCTCTCGAGGCACCGGCGGCAGGACTGACAGGGTCGTTCCCTCTCGACGAGTTCACGCGCGAGCGGCTCCTCAACGGCTGGGACGACATCGGGCTGACCCTCCGCCACGGAGACGACATCACCGCCTACGAACGCATCCGTTCACCCTGGCTCCCCACCGCCACCTGAACCGCCACCTGAACCGCCACCTGAACCGTGACCTGAACCGCCACCTGACCCTCCTCTCGGGCCCTTCTCGGTCGACAGGCCGAAGCGTCGAAGACGTTCGTCGCATAACGTCGAGGCCCGCCGCATCAAACGCAACGCCGTCGGACCCCTGACGCGATCGAACCCAAAGCGCTGGGAAAGCGGAGACAAGTGCAACCGAGCCGCAACCCCACGACAATCGAATGACAAGCGAGCCATTGAGGAGGCACCGTGCTGAAGGACTTCAAGGCATTCATCTTGCGAGGGAACGTGGTCGACCTGGCCGTCGCCGTTGTCATCGGCGGCGCCTTCGGTCTGGTGGTGGCTTCCTTTGTGAAGAACCTCCTCACGCCGGTGATCTCTATCCCGGGCAGTTATTCCTTTGCCAACCTCACCTTCACGGTGCACCACAGCGTCTTCTACTACGGTCGGTTCTTCAATGATCTGATCTCGTTCGTGTTGATCGCGGCGGCCATCTTCTTCTTCGTCCTCAAGCCCATCAACGCCCTGGCGGAGCGCCGGAAGAAGGGCCAAGAGGCCGAGCCGGGAACCCGGGACTGCCCCGAATGCATGAGCGAGATCCCCGACCGGGCACGCCGCTGTGCCTTCTGTACCGCGGAGGTCCAACCGGCGGCGTAGTCTCGGTTCTGCCGATAAACGAGTCGAGAGCCGCGTCGCGCCCGCACGGACGGACCGACAGCCGCGCCGGTTAGGGCCCGATCTCCGATTCGCGCTGGTCGTTGCGGGCCCGGATCCGAACGAGACGATTGACCGCAGCCAAATAGGCCCGAGCCGAGGCTTCGACCACATCGGTCGAGACACCCCGCCCGGAGACCTTGAGCCCTTGGTCCTCGAGTTGGACGACCACGTCCCCGAGGGCGTCGACGCCCCCCGTCACCGAGGAGACGTTGAACCCGATGAGCCGTGACTCGACCTTGGTGGCGGCCCGGATGGCGGTGCAGGCGGCGTCGATCATCCCGTTGCCTTCGGCGGCGGCCTCCACCTTGTCCCCGGACCGGCTGACGACGACCCGGGCCCGGGGCATGCCGACCGTCCCGCCGGCAACTTCGAGGGCCTCGAGATGAAAACCCTCCACCAGGTCCTGGCCGAGCTCCTCGGCGACGATCGCCTCGAGGTCGGCTTCGGTGATCTCGACCTTCCGGTCGGCGAGCTCCTTGAACCGGATGAACGCCTGGTTCAGCAAGTCGCCTTGGACCCGGATCCCCATCTTCTCGAGAGTGTTGGCGAAGGCGTGGCGACCCGAGTGCTTGCCCATGACGATCTGACGACCGACCTGGCCCACACTGGCGGCGTCGATGATCTCGTAGGTCGACCGATCCGCCAACACCCCGTGCTGGTGGATTCCCGACTCATGGGCGAAGGCGTTTCGGCCCACCACGGCCTTGTTGTACTGGACGGGATAGCCGGTGAGCCGGGCCACGAGCCGAGAGGCGCGCGCCAACTCCTCGGTGCGGACTGTCGTGGTGATGCCGGGGAACTGGTCGGCCCGGATCCGAAGCGCCATGACGACCTCTTCGAGCGCGGCGTTCCCGGCCCGCTCGCCGAGGCCGTTGACACAGACTTCGACTTGGCGGGCCCCGGCCTGGACTCCGGCCAGGGTGTTCGCCGTGGCAAGCCCGAGATCGTTGTGGCAGTGGGTCGAGAGGATGTAGTCGCCGGGGACTTCCTTCCGGATGTGTTGGATCAGGGCACCGAAGTCCCAGGGAATGCCGTATCCCACGGTGTCGGGGATGTTCAACGTGGTGGCCCCCGCCTCGACCGAAGCCCGGAGGACCTCCAGCATGAAGTCGAGAGGCGTCCGGGTTGCATCTTGGGGGCTGAACTCGACGTCGTCGGTGTGTTCTCGGGCTCGGGCGACGCCGCCACGCGTCTCCGCCAGGACCTGGGCCTCGTTCATCTTGAGCATGTGCTCCATGTGCTGGGGGCTCGTCGAGATGAACACGTGGATCCGGGCGCGCGCCGCGTCGCGCACCGCCTCCCAGCACCGGTCGACGTCGGAGAGCTGGGTCCGCGAGAGACCGCAGATGGCGGGGGCGTCGGGCCCGTTGCCCACCGACCGGGCGATGGTCTGAACCGCTTCGAAGTCTCCCTGGCTGGCGACGGGGAACCCGGCCTCGATGTAGTCGACACCGGCCCGGGCCAGTTGCTCGGCGATCTCGAGCTTCTCGGCGACATCGAGCGAGATCCCCGGCGACTGCTCGCCGTCACGAAGGGTCGTGTCGAACACGACGAGGTGGCCCGCGTCCCCACCGCCGGGAAGCAGTCCCTGTCCCTCTTCGGGCTGGCTGGACGACTTCGGGGCTCGCTTGGCGCTGGGCTTCTCGCTCATCGGATGTCCTCACTCTCGTGTTCTCTGTTCTTGGCGCCGTGTTCTTGGTGCTGTGTTCTGCTTCTTGGTGCTGTGTTTCTGGGTGATTTGGTGATGTCGAACTGGGCTTCGGCCAAGAAGAAACCCCCTGGCCATTCGGCACAGGGGGCGGGCTCGGCGAGCGCGATGTGGCGCTCGCCGTCAGGTAAGAAGCAGGTTCATGTTGAAGCGGTGGTCACCCATGTGAGTCTTCATGCTTCCAAACCAAGGCGCCCAGGTCAAGCACACCCCACCTCGGCGGGGATCTACTCTTCAGGGAGTGAGAGGTCTGATGCGAGGTCTGGGCTGGTCGATCGTCGTGATTGCCGTGGCAACTGCGCTTGGCGTCATGGTGCGAGCCGTGCTCGGAAAGGTCGCCGGAGAGCCGGGTGTGCCAACCCCCCGACGCGGCAGTTTCGACACCTGGCCGGCCGTGCCGCCGGCGCCCGGTCGGCCCGCGCCCAACGGCTCGCACGTTCCCACGGGGAGCTGAGCTGTAACGCTGACTGGTGCATGGCAGCGCCCGAGCGACACCTCGGCACAGTGGGTCTCAGAGCACAGTGGGTCTCAGAGCACAGTGGGTCTCAGAAATATGTCGTGGCCAGAACCTTGCAGGTGCCACGGGCGGTGGCAACCACCGCGGAACGAGAAGCGTTGCCAGTTGCTGATGTGTTCGGCTCGGGTCCAAAGAGATAGACCAGTGCGGGAGTTCCTTTGAACGTGGCCGTGGCGAGAAGCCTCAGGGTGCGCGTCTCACCGGCGGCGTCCATAGCCGAGGAGAGGCACCGCTCGAACTGAGCCGGCGTCGTCCCCGACTCCCGGCCTGTCTTGCTCAACCCATTCACTGTCGTGGCCGTGGCGTTCGCGCTGGGCAGCTTCTCCTGATTCTCCTGTTTCTCAGGCGCCGCGGTTGAGTACTCGTCCTGCGCGACCATCATGATCAGAGACCGCAAACGGTTGATCGAGCTCAGTGCGCCGAGATCGGAGACATGGGCGGTGACACTCTCAGTCGGACCGGCCGCGGCCGATCCCCGAACACCGTGATCTGCTCCCACTTGTTGGCGGTTCACCTGGCTGGTCCCTTCCGAAGCCCTGCTCTGTGAACTGCTGCTCTGACCGACAAGGGCCAGGGGTACTCCGACGGCTGCGGCCAGGACCAAGACAGCCGCCACCGCTCCGACCATTACCTCTGGACGACGCCGAGAGATCCGGGCCGGCGCCGGGCTTGCCAGCCGACTTGGGGCCGGGCTTGCCAGCCGACTTGTGAGAGGGCTCAGCGCAGCGGTCTCGCCGATCGCGGCACGATGACCATCGCCCACGGTGCCCAATACGGCTTCGATCGACGCCCCTCGAACTGCGGGATTCACCGGTTCAACCGAAGCCCGTAGCCGGGCCCGCACCGACCCGAGGGCTTCAAGACGTCGACGACAGGGATCACAGCCCGCGAGGTGATCACCCAAAGTCGCCGCGACAATGCCGTCGAGGTCAGCATCGACGACTCCGTCGAGATGCGACGACAACTCTTCGTCGGTCGGGTGCCCGTCGGTCAGGTGCCCGTCGGTCATCGGATGAGGTCTTCTCCCCCAGGTTTTCGCGATTGTCGATTCGGCGGCGATTGTTCGGTGATGGAGTCTGGTCTTGTGACGTCCGACGGAGAGGAATGGTTCCCGGCGTTCTCTCCCTCGGTCTCTCCCGGTTGTCGAGGGCCCACGGTCGTATCGGTGTCGGTGTCCCACGTAGCCGCCAAGGCGGTTCGAGCGCGGGCAATGCGGGAGCGGACCGTCCCGACCGGCACTCCCAGGATCTCCGCGATCTCGTCGTAGGGAAGGTCACAGACATCTCGAAGGACCACGGCGGTCCGGAACTCGACACCCAGCGATACCAGGGCCCTGTCGATGTCCGTGCGCGCGGCCACGATGTCGGCAGGGTCTCGACCACTGCCAACCTGAGACCCGACCATGCCCGCAACATGGGCGCCTGCGGCACCAGCACCACCGACACCGACACCGACACCGGCACCGGCACCGGCACCGGCACCTCCGACAGTTTCGGCGACGTCTGCCGCGAGTCCGGTCAGGGGCCGTCGGCGACGGCGACGGATCTCGTCGATACAGGTGTTGGTGGCGATGCGGTAGATCCAGGTGGCGAATGAGCTGCGGCCGTCGAAGCTGTGAAGTGCCTTGATGACGGCGACCAACGCATCCTGGGTGGCGTCGAGAGCGTCGGACTCGTTGCCGAGCATCCGTCGACACAGCGCATGGACACGGTCATAGTGAGCGGTGACCAGAGTCTCGAGTGCCTGGCGGTCTCCACTCCGAGCGGCGTCGAGAACCCCGGTCTCGCCATCTCGAACCTGGCCGCGGTGGTCGTCGATGCGACAGAGGCTAACCGCCGGCTCCCCCGACTTCCCGACGTCTCGGCGACGTTACGGACGAACCCAGCCCGAAATTCAGACGCAGGTGATGCGGTGGATGTCGAGAATGCCGTCCGCCGCCTGGAGGGTGGCGAAAACCTCGTCGGGGATGGCGCGGTCGGTGGAAAGGACCATGAGGGCGGTGCCCTCCTCGGTGCGGGACTGGTCGACGTTCATCGAAGAGATGGAGACGCCGGCCTCCCCCAAAGCGACACCCACCACTCCGATCATCCCGGGACGATCGTCGTTGCGGACGATGAGCATGTACTCGGCGGGAGGGACCTCGACGGCGTGGTCGTCGACAAGGACGATGCGGGACTCGGATCGAGTTCCCGTCAGGGTGCCGGCCATGGAGTGGTCGGGCGAGCGGAGGGTGATCAGGTTCACGTAGTCGCGGGCCGTGGCGGTCGAGACCTCGCGGACCTCGAGGCCGCGTTCCGCGGCCAGTTGGGGTGCGTTCACGTAAGAGACCGGCTCCTCGGTGCCGGCGGAGAAGATGCCCTTGAGGACCGCCAGGGTGAGGATCGAAGTGTTGGAACCGGCCAGCCCGCCCTGGTACTCCACCTCGAGACGTTCGGGGAGCCCGTCATTGAGACAAGCGAAGAAGCGGCCGAGCTGCTCGGCGAGGCGGAGATAGGGGCGGACGGTCTCTGAGACCTCAGAGGCGGCGACGTTCACGGCGAAGGGAACGAAGTCACCGGCGAGGGCCAGGTTGACCTGCTCGGCGATGGTCACGCCCGCCTTGTCCTGGGCTTCGGCCGTGGAGGCGCCGAGATGGGGGGTCACCACGACCGTCGAGAAGGCGAAGATCGGCGAGTCGGTGCAGGGCTCGGTGGCAAAGACGTCGAAGGCTGCACCCCCGACCCAGCCCGAAGCGAGGGCGTCGGCCAGGGCCTGCTCGTCGACGATCCCACCGCGCGCCGCGTTGACGATACGGATGCCGGGCTTGGCTTTGGCGAGAAGCTCGGCCCCGATCAGGCCCGCCGTCTCCGAGGTCTTCGGGAGATGGATGGTGAGGAAGTCGGACTCAGCGACGAGCTCGTCGAGAGAAAGCATCTCGACGCCCATGTGGCGGGCCCGGTCGGGAGAGACGTAGGGGTCGTACGCGCAGAGGCGCATCCCGAAGGCGAGGGCCCGCTGGGCCACGAGCGCGCCGATCCGACCGAGGCCGACGACACCGAGGGTCTTGCCGTGGAGCTCGACACCCTCCCACTTGGACCGTTCCCACTTCCCCGCCATGAGCGCGGCATGCGCCTGAGGGACGTTACGGGCCTGGGCCAGGAGGAGGGCCATGGCGTGCTCGGCCGCGGAGAGGACGTTTGACTCAGGGGCGTTGACCACCATGACGCCACGCCGGGTCGCCGCGTCGACGTCAACGTTGTCGAGCCCGATCCCGGCCCGTCCTACCACCACGAGGTCAGTGCCCGCCCCTAGGACCTCGGCGGTGACCTGGGTCGCGGAGCGGACGATCAGGGCGTGGGCGCCCGCGATGGCCCCGAGCAACGCCTCGGGGTCGAGATCCAACTGGACGTCGGCCTGATGCCCGGCGTCGGCCAGAGTCTTGAGCCCTCGCTCAGCAAGCTTCTCCGTGATGAGTACCCGTGCCATATGGCTCGTCGTCCTTACTCGTTTGCTCGACTCGTTGCTCGTCGGGTGCTTACTCGGCGGTGGCGAAAAGCTTGGAGAGGCGGGTGACACCTTCGACGACGGCGTCGTCACCGAGCGCGTACGAGAGTCGGAGGTATCCCTCGGCACCGAAGGCTTCGCCCGGGACCACCGCCACTTGGGCTTCCTCGATGGCGACGGTGGCCAGGTCGGCCGATGACGAGACGAGACGGCCCGCCAGGCGGCGGCCGAGGAGGCTGCGGACCGAGGGGAACGCGTAGAAGGCGCCCTCGGGCTCGACGCAGGTCACGCCGGGACAGTCGTTGAGCATGGTGTGGATCGTGACGCGGCGACGGTCGAAGGCCGCTCGCATCTCCCCCACCGCCACGAGGTCGCCGGTCAGCGCGGCCAACGCAGCGCGCTGGGAGACGTTGGAGACGTTCGAGGTGGCGTGGGACTGGAGGTTCGAGGCAGCTGCCACCACGTCGGAGGGGCCGATCATCCAGCCCACACGCCACCCGGTCATGGCGTAGGTCTTGGCCACGCCGTTGATCACGATGGACCGGTCGGCGAGCTCGGGCACGGCCACCGGCATGGAAACGAAGGTGCGACCGCCGTAGACAAGATGTTCGTAGATCTCGTCGGTGACGACCCAGAGCCCCCGATCGGCTGCCCAGGACCCGATGGCGAGGACTTCTTCGGGTGTGGAGACCGCCCCGGTGGGGTTGTTGGGCGAGACGAAGAGTAGAACCTTGGTGGCCGGGGTCAGGGCTGCCTCGAGGGCGTCCACGGTGAGGTGGAACCCGGTGGACTCGTCGGTCGGCACCGCCACCGGGACGCCGCCGGCCAGGGCGATGACCTCGGGATAGGTGGTCCAGTAGGGAGCCGGCACGAGCACCTCGTCACCGGGGTCGAGGAGTGTGGCGAAGGCCTCGTAGACGGCTTGTTTGGCGCCGTTGGTGACGAGGACCTGGGACGGGGCGACGTCGAGACCCGAGTCGCGGGCCGTCTTGGCCGCGATGGCCTCGCGGAGGGGGGCGATACCGGCGGTAGGGGTGTAGTGGTGGTTGACGGGGTCGTGACAGGCGGCGACGGCCGCCTCGACGATGTGGTCGGGGGTGGGGAAGTCAGGCTCCCCCGCACCGAACCCCACGACGTCGGCCCCGGCCGCGATCAGTGCCTTCGCCTTGGCGTCGACGGCGAGGGTGGCCGACGGAGAGACGGCCGCGACCCGGGCGGAGATGCGGGCCCGGGTGGACGACGACGAGCCGACCGCAGGGGAGCCGGCGGGGGACATGGCGGCGGTTTCTCGGGGGGACGCCATGGCTGCCATGCTTGCACACGTGACGAAGAGCTCTGCCAAGGTCGACATCCGGATCCCCGACGGTTTGAAGCCGTCCGACGGGCGGTTCGGGAGCGGTCCCTCCAAGGTGCGGTCCGAGCAGGTCGCGGCGTTGGTGGCGACGGGGACGGGGTACCTCGGGACGAGCCACCGTCAGGGAACGGTGAGGTCGGTGGTGGGCCGGCTCCGGAGCGGGTTGGCGGAGCTCTTCTCGCTCCCCGACGGCTACGAGGTCGTCCTCGGCAACGGCGGGACCACGTGCTTCTGGGACATCGCCACCTTCTGCCTCATCGAGCGCCGGAGCCAGCACCTCTCGTTCGGCGAGTTCTCCTCCAAGTTCGCGGCCGCGGCCAAGGCGGCCGCCCATCTCGAGGACCCCCAGGTCATCGAGTCACCGCCGGGGACCCATCCCGAGGCTGTCGGTGTCGACGACGTCGACCTCTACGCGCTCACCCACAACGAGACCTCGACGGGTGTGGCCATGGAGATCCGCCGTCCGGTCGGCCCAGCCGACCCGGGCCGGACGGGGCAGATCGTGGCTGTCGACGGGACCTCGGCGGCGGGAGGGCTCCGGGTCGATCCGAGTCAGTTCGATGCCTATTACTTCGCTCCCCAGAAGTGCTTCGCCTCCGACGGCGGGCTCTGGGTGGCATTGCTGTCTCCGGCCGGCCTCGACCGGGTGGCCGGGCTGGCGGAGACGAAGCGGTGGGTCCCGGCCTTCCTCGACCTCGGCATCGCCATCGACAATTCCACCAAGGACCAGACCTACAACACGCCGGCGCTCGCCACCCTCTTGCTCTTCGCCGAGCAGGTCGAGTGGATGGTCGCCGGCGGGGGCCTCGACTTCTCCGCGGGCCGGTGCGACCGTTCCGCCGAGATCCTCTACACCTGGGCCGAGCAGTCCGACTTCGCCATGCCCTTCGTGGGAAAGCCCTCGGAGCGGAGCCACGTGGTGGGCACCGTGGACTTCGTCGACGGTGTCGACGCGGCTGCGGTCGCCAAGGTGCTGCGGGCCAACGGCATCGTCGACACCGAGCCCTACCGGAAGCTCGGCCGGAACCAACTCCGGATCGCCATGTTCCCGGCCATCGATCCCGAAGACGTCGCCGCGCTGTGCGCGTGCATCAACCACGTGGTGGGGGCCCTCGCTTCGTAGCTCTCGGGCGCCGATGGGACTTGCACACCGGGTTGGCTTGGAGGAGGCGGTTGGGTCAGGTGGCCGGGCTCACCGAGCTCATGTTGAAGTCCGCCACCCGGAGGGGGGGCATGGCGGTGCGGTTCATCCATTCGCCCCACTCCCTGGAAAGTGCCCGGGTCGCGGAGCCCGCTTCGGTGGTGCGGGCGAGGACGTCGATGGGGCTCTCGTTGAAGCGGAAGTTGTTCACGGCCCCGACGACCTCGCCGTGCTCGATGAGATAGACGCCGTCGCGGGTGAGCCCGGTGAGCAACATCGTCACGGGGTCGACCTCGCGGATGTACCAGAGACAGGTGAGGAGTAGCCCCCGTTCGGTGGAGGCGATCATGTCGTCGAGCGACGAGGTCGCACCGGGGAGCGACAAGATGAGGTTCCCGACCGGCGGCGAGGGCTCGACACCGGAGCGGGCCGCGCCGGCACGGTGGTATTGGAGCCGGCGCAACCGTCCCCCTTGCATCCAGGCCGTGGGGCCGACGGCGAGGCCGTTGTCGAAGACCGAGACGTCGGTCCCCGAGGCGGTCGTGACGAGGAAGGGCGAGGACTCGAGGCCAGGTTCCCCCGGGTCGCCGCGGAGCTCGAAGGGTAAGGGGCACAGGATGTCGCCGACCTTGGTGCCCCCCCCTGGAGACGAGAAAGGACTGCGGCCCTCCTCGGCGTCCCGGCCCGACATGGACTGGGACATGGCCACCATGAGATCGGCGGTGGCGTCGGGGGGGAGGAGGACCTCGTAACGACCGGGGGGGAGCTCGATGGTGCCCCGTGCCCAGGCCAACCGCTGATCGAGGCGGGCCTCGAAACCGGCGACGTCGATGTCGTCGAAACTCGAGGTGCCCGCGCCCGACCAGACTGACCGGGTCCCGTCCGCGCTACGGGCCACGAGCTCCATGGTGCCTGCGGGCTGGACGTGACGGAGCCGGACGCCGGTGGAGGTCCCGAGATAGACGGTCTCCACGCCGTGGGTGGCGAACCCCGCCAACCGGTTCCCCGCCGAGCGGGCCCGGCCGAAGGCGTCACCGAGTCCTGTGATCACCCCACCCAGTGCGGCCGGCGACGTCGGGACCGGAGGCTCGTCGAAAGCGCCCGCCGCGCCCGCCGAGCCCAGTGCCCCCACCGAGCCCACCGAGCCGTCGGGGTCGATCAGCGGTGCGGCGTCGTCGGCGGGGGGAGCGGCGGCGGCCTCGGCCTCCGATGCCCGGACCAGATCGGTGACCTCGACCTCGCCGCTGGCAGAGGCGATGCCCACGGCCAACCGGGCGAAACCCGCAGACCCGTCAGAGCCCGCAGCCCGGAAGCTCACCACCGCGACCCGGCGGTCGCGACGGACGCCGTTGGTCGTCGTGGTGTTGTTGGCGAACCGGACCTCGGCTTGGCTCACCTCTTCCACGATGACAACACAGCCCTCGGCGACACTCGCGGCCAGGGCCCGCTCGACGACCTCTTGGGGAGAGGTGAGATGCCGTTCACCGGAACCGGAGGTCACCGGGATGCCTCGGCCCGGGTGTTGAGGACATTGACGGCGCGAAAAAGGGCCGAGGGACAGCCGTGGCTCACCGGGGCGACCTGGCCGGGCTGGCCCTTGCCGCAGTTGAAGGCACCGCCCAGGACGTAGGTGGACCGACCGCCGACGGCTTCGAGGGATCCCCAGAAGTCGGTGGTCTGGGCCTGGTAGGCGACGTCTTTGAGCTGGCCGGTGAGCCGGCCTTTGTCGATCCCGTAGAAGCGCTGGCCCGTGAATTGGAAGTTGTAGCGCTGCATGTCGATGGACCAGCTCTTGTCGCCCACGACATAGACACCCCGGTCGACACCCGAGACGAGGTCGTCTGTGGTCGGCCCCGGTCCGGGTCCGGGGGCGGGCTGGAGAGAGACGTTCGCCATCCGTTGGATGGGGACATGGAGGGGTGAGTCGGCGAAGGCGCAGCCGTTGGACCGGGCGAAGCCGTTCTCCGCCGCCATCCGGCGGTCGAGTTGGTAGCCGACGAGGACGCCGTCGCGGACGATGTCAAAACTCTGGGCCGCCACCCCCTCGTCGTCGTAGCCGACCGAGGCCAGGCCGTGGGGTGTGGTCCGGTCCCCGACCACGTGCATGACCGGGGAGCCGTAGCGGAGGGTGCCGAGCTTGTCGAAGGTGGCGAAGGACGTCCCCGCGTAGGCGGCCTCGTAGCCGAGGGCCCGGTCGAGCTCGGTGGCGTGTCCCACCGACTCGTGGATGGTGAGCCAGAGGTTGGAGGGATCGATGACGAGGTCGTAGGTCCCGGGTTCGACCGATGGCGAGGCCACCTTCTCAGCGAGGAGAGAGGGAATGGTGGCGAGCTCGGTGTCCCAGTCCCAGCCCTCGCCGGCGGTGTATTCCCAACCTCGGCCGACCGGAGGGGCGATGGTCCGCATCGACTCGAAGGAGCCCGAGGCCTCGTCCACGGCCACCGCTTCGACCACCGGGTAGATCCGGACCCGGCGTTGGGTGGTGATCGTGCCCGAGAGATCGGCGTAGTGCTTGTCCTCCACCACCGCCAGGACCCGGGCCGCGACGTGGTCGACTCCCTCGGCGACCATGAGCCGGCCGGTCCAGTCCTCGAGGAGAGCAACCTTGTCGGCCATCGACACCGTGGTGGGGTCGATCTCGTAGGGCGACGACCAAGTGACCTCACCGTGGGCGGGCTCCTCGGCGAGGTCGACCCGTCTGGACATGGCGGCCGAGGTCGCCTTGGCCAGTCCCTCGGCCTCGTCGGCGAGACGGGCTGCGGATTGCGCGTTGAGCTCGACCGTGGCCGCGAACCCGAAGGACCCGTCCCGGACCACATGGAGGCCCACGCCGATCTCGGTGTCGTCCACCGTCGTCTCGACGTGTCCGTCCCGTAAGGCCACGAACTGAGACCGGATCCGCTCGATCCGGACTTCGGCGTGACTGCACCCGAGCGCGGCGGCCCGTTCGAGCGCGGCCGACCGGACCTCCTCGAGGGGAAGGCCCGCCAGGCCCTTCCCGCCCGAGGCGCCCACGTTCGATGTGGTGGTGCCGTTGTCTCGGGACATCACGCCCGGGACCTCAACCGCCCGAGACCTCAGCCGCCCGGGACCTCAACCGCCCGAGACGTCCTGGACTCGCTTCTTGCCCGCAGAGATGAAGGGCATCATGGCCCGGAGCTCGGCGCCCACCTTCTCGATGGGATGGTTGGCCCCCGCAGCCCGGAGCTCCTCGAAGTGCTTCCGGCCGGCCCGGTTCTCGGCGATCCATTCCTGGGCGAAGGCCCCGGACTTGATGTCGTCGAGGATCTGGGCCATCGCGGCCCGGACATGGTCGTCGATGATCCGGGGCCCCCGGGTGACGTCGCCGTACTCGGCGGTGTCGGAGATGGAGTAGCGCATCCCGGCGATGCCCTCTTCGTACATGAGGTCGACGATCAGCTTGAGCTCGTGGAGACACTCGAAATAAGCCGACTCAGGTTGGTAGCCCGCACCCACCAAGGTCTCGTACCCCGCCTGGACGAGGGCGGTCAGCCCACCGCACAAGACGACCTGCTCGCCGAAGAGGTCGGTCTCGGTCTCCTCCTCGAAGGTGGTGTCGAGGACCCCGGCACGGGTGGCTCCCAGCGCGTAGGCGTATGAGAGGGCGAGATCGTGGGCTTTGCCCGAGGCGTCTTGGGCCACGGCCACGAGGGAGGGGACTCCCCCGCCCTCGGTGTAGGTCCTCCGGACGAGATGTCCCGGTCCTTTGGGCGCGACCATGGCCACGTCGACACCAGCGGGCGGGACGATCTGGTCGAACCGGATGTTGAACCCGTGGGCGAAGAACAGGGCGTCGCCCTCGCGCAACGAGGGCGCGATCTCGGACTCGTAGACCGAAGCCTGCTCGGTGTCGGGCAAGAGCATCATGATGAGGTCGGCTTCGGCCGCGGCCTCGGCCACGGACAAGACCCGGAGCCCCGCCTCTTCGGCCTTGGTCTTGGACTTCGACCCCGGTCGCAACCCGACCCGGACATCGACACCGGACTCGGCCAGATTCAGCGCGTGGGCATGCCCCTGGGACCCGTAGCCGATCACGGCCACCTTCCGGCCCTGGATCAGGCTCGCGTCGGCGTCGGACTCGTAGTACAGCTTGGCCATCTCAGCCTGCCTCTCCCTGGGGGTCGCTGCGGTACATCGGGCGGTAGATCGGGCGGTACATCGGGCGGTAGATCGGGTCGGTGCCGGGGATCAGGTGGGGGCCGGCACCGGCGACAGCTTAGGCAGGGCCACCAGGCCCGTCCGCTGGAGCTCGGTGATGCCGAAGGGCCGAACGAGCTCCTCGAATTCGTCGATCCGGCCCGGGGTGCCCGCCAGCATCACGGTCACCCCGTCCGGTCCCTCATCGACGATGGCGGCGTCGAACGAGTCGACCAGATCGGCCAGTGGGGCCCGACCGCCCGAGACCGTCACCAAGAGCATCTCCCGCTCGACGGCCTCGTGGGGAGCGAGCTCGGTGATCGAGACGACGTTGATGAGCTTGTCGAGCTGCTTCATGATCTGCTCGAGGGGAGCCGACTCCACGTCCACCACGATGGTGATCCGGCTGAACCGGTCGTCATCGGTCGGAGCCACCGCCAACGAGAAGATGTTGAACCCCCGGCGACTGAAGAGCGAGGCCACCCGGGCGAGGACGCCGGCCTTGTTCTCGACCATGGCGGTGACGATGTGGTGGCGGGGCGCGCCGAGACCGGCCATCTGACTGCCCGGGATGTGACCACCGGCGGGCGGTGGCGCAGGCGGCGGTGAGGGCGGGGTCATCGTCCCCCCTCGCCGGCGGCCGGGCCCACGATGATGTCGTCGTTGGAGGCGCCGGCGGGGACCATGGGATAGACCTTCTCGAAGGCGTCGGTCCGGAAGTCGATGACCACGGGCCGGTCGTCGATGCCGTTGGCCTTCTCGATGGCGGGGGCGACCTCTTCGGCGGACTCCACCTTGAACCCGACACAGCCCATGGCCTCGGCCCACTTGACGTAGTCCGGGAGATCGGGCGAGAGATAGACCTCGGAGTACCGCTCTTCGTAGAAGAGCTCCTGCCATTGGCGGACCATGCCCAGATAGGCGTTGTTCAAGATGGCGACCTTGATGGGGATCCGTTCCGCCGACGCGGTGACGAGCTCCTGGGCGGTCATCTGGAAGCAGCCGTCGCCGTCGATGGCCCAGACCATCTTGTCGGGCCTGCCCACCTTGGCCCCCACCGCGGCGGGGACCGCGAACCCCATTGTCCCTGCGCCCCCGGAGTTGACCCAGGTGTAGGGGTTGTCGAACTTCCAGTACTGCGACGCCCACATCTGGTGCTGGCCCACCCCGGCCACGACGATGGTGTCGTCGGGGGTGGCGTCTCTGAGGGTCTCGACCACGAACTGGGGCTTGAGCGCGCCGCCCTCCTCCTGGTCGTAGGCGAGGGGGAAGTCCTTCTGCCAACCCCGGACCTGACCGAGCCAGGGCCCGAGGTCGGGCCGCGACGCTGCCAACGACCCCGCACTCACTCCTCCCCCACCGACGGGGCCACCACTCACCGACGTGCCGTCGACAGGTCCCAACCCCAAAGACTCCAGGGCCCCGATGAGCTCCTCGATCACGGAACGACAGTCACCGGCGACGGCGACGTCGGGCCGGCGGACCTTGCCGAGCTCGGCGGCGTCGATGTCGACGTGGATGACCTTGGCGTCGGGCGCGAAGGCGGAGATCTTGCCGGTGACCCGGTCGTCGAACCGGGATCCCAGCGCGATGAGGAGATCGGCCCGCTGCATGGCGGTGACGGCGGTGTAGTTCCCGTGCATCCCGGGCATCCCGAGACAAAGGGGATGGCGGTCGGGGAAGGCCCCTCGGGCCATGAGGGTCGTGACCACGGGGATCCCGGTCCGCTCGGCGAGCTCCCTGAGGGCCTCGGCGGCCCGGGCCTTCAGGATCCCGCCCCCGGCGTAGATCACGGGACGTTCGGCTGCCAGGATCAGCTCGGCGGCCGATCGGATGGCGACGGGGTCGCCCTCGGTGACGGGCTTGTAGCCGGGGAGGTCGAGGGCGTCGATCGACGAGGGCCAGTACCAGTCCATCATGGCGTTGGAGACGTCCTTGGGAACGTCGACGAGGACGGGGCCGGGTCGACCCGTCGTGGCGACGTGGAAGGCCTCGGCCACCACCCTCGGGAGGTCCTGGGCATCGGTGACGAGCCAGTTGTGCTTGGTGATGTCCATCGTGACCCCGGTGATGGGGCATTCCTGGAAGGCGTCGGTCCCGATGGCGGTGGTGGCCACCTGGCCCGTGATCACGACGATGGGGATCGAGTCCATCATGGCGTCGGCGAGGGGGGTGACGATGTTGGTGGCCCCGGGCCCGGAGGTGACCATGGCCACGCCCGGCCTCCCGGTGACGTGGGCGTATCCCTCGGCCATGTGGCCCGCCCCCTGCTCGTGGCGGACCAGGACGTGGCGGATCGACGAGTCGAGGATGGGGTCGTAGACGGGCAGGATGGCGCCACCGGGGAGGCCGAAGATGACCTCCACGTGTTCCATCTCGAGGCTCTTGATGAGGGCCTGGGCCCCTGTCAGTCGCATGGTCTTCTCTCTCTCGTCCGGACCGGAAGTCTCGTGAGGATGGGGGCCCCGGTGGTGCTGAGGCCGGGTCGGTGATGGTGCCTGGGGTCGGTGGGCTTGACCGGTGGGCTTGACCGGTGGGCTTGATCGGTGGGCTGATCGGTGGGCGGGGGTCGGGCGTCAGGGGAACCGTGGCCGGAAAATGAAACGACCTCCCGCTGGGGAGGTCGCAAGGCGCACGGAACCGCGGTCGCGGCGACGTGCGCTACCGGAGAACTACGAGAAGGCGGTCGGTCGTAAAGGTCTCTCCGTTCATGGTCCGGACAGTCTGGCACGCGCCAGACGGCGCGGCAACCCCCTCTCGGTCGGTGTCAGCGGGACCGAGTCGGAGAAGTCGGACGATTCAGCAGAGCCCGGAATGGGCAGTGGGGACGGACCCTCGTAGGGTTGTCGCCCATGGACGAGCTCACCGCCCGTCGGGCCAAGTCGTTCGGGCCGGTGGCCAGTACCTACGACCGGGTCCGTCCCGGGTATCCCCCCGACGGCGTCTCGTGGCTCCTCGAGGAAGCGGACGCGGCGGGGATCGCCCGGGCCCGGCGGCGGAGGGTCCTCGATCTCGGGGCGGGGACGGGCGCGCTGACGAGGGACCTCGTCGGTCGGGGGCTCGATGTCGTGGCGGTCGAGCCCGATCCCCACATGCGGGCCGTCTTGGAAGCCCGGGTCCCGAGGGCCGAGGTCCGGGCCGGGAGCGCGGAGGAGTTGCCTGTCGACGACGGGGATGTCGACGTCGTGATTGGGGCCCAGATGTGGCACTGGGTCGACATCGACCGGGCCACCGCCGAAGTGGCCCGGGTGCTCCGGCCGGGGGGAACCCTCGGGCTCTTGTGGAACCTCCGTGACGAGCGGGTTGAGTGGATGGCGGAGCTGGGGTCGGTCTTCGGTGGGGACGACGTCCATCATCGCCGGGCCGCTGATGTCTCCATGCCACCGGGCGCGCCCTTCACCGCCACCGCGGCCCGTGACTTCCGGTGGTCTCAGGAGCTCGCCCCCACCGACATCGTCGACCTGGTCGCCACGAGGAGCCAGGTCCAGGTCATGGCCGACAGTGAACGCTCCGAGGTCCTCGCCCGGGTGGGCGACTTCGTGGCCAGCCATCCCGCCGTGGCGGGTCGGGGCCGGATCGTCGTCCCCTACATCACGTCCTGCTGGCGGGCCACCCGGACCTGAGGGAACGCAGAACTCAGCACCGGTTGGATGGAGCCCGCTGGCGCTAGGGCTCGGTGACCGCGCCCCGCTCAGCGCCGGTGACGAGTCGGGCGTACTTGGCGAGGACGCCTGTGGTGTACCGGGGCTCGGGCAACTTCCACTGGGCACGGCGCCGGGCCAACTCCGTCTCGTCGACCACGAGGTCGATGGTCTTGGTGGTGACGTCGATCAGGATCCGGTCGCCGTCGGCCACCAAGGCGATGGGCCCACCGTCGACGGCTTCGGGCGCGACGTGTCCCACACAGAACCCGTGGGTCCCCCCCGAGAACCGGCCGTCGGTGACGAGCGCGCAGTCACCACCCCGGCCCGCGCCTTTCATGGCGCCGGTCACCGCCAGCATCTCCCGCATGCCGGGACCACCCTTGGGCCCCTCGTAGCGGATGACGACGACACTGCCGGGCTCGATCTTTCCGGCCAGGATGGCATCGAGAGCCCCCTGCTCCCCGTCGAAGACCCGGGCCGTCCCGTCGAACCGGGGTGTGTCGATGCCCGCCACCTTGACCACTCCCCCGTTGGGCGCCATCGACCCCCGGAGGACTGCGATCCCGCCATCGGCGTGGATGGGTTTCGAGAGAGGGTGGATGACCCTGCCGTCGGGACCGGGCGGGTCGAGGACACCGAGGTTCTCGGCCACGGTCCGACCGGTGACGGTGATGCAGTCGCCGTGGAGGAGCCCGGCCTCGAGCAATTCACGCATCACGACGGGGACACCACCCACACCGTCGACGTCGACCATGTGGTACCGGCCGTGGGGTTTGGTGTCGGCGATGTGGGGCACCTTGGCCGCCACCCGGTTGAAGTCGTCGAGATTGAGCTCGACCCGGGCCTCGTTGGCGATGGCGAGGAGATGGAGGACCGCGTTGGTCGATCCACCCAAGGCCATGATCACGGCGATGGCGTTCTCGAAGGCGGGTTTGGTCATGATGTCTCGGGGTCGGATGTCCCGGGCCAAGAGGTCGATGACGGCCCGACCGGACTCGAAGGCGAAGTCCTGACGTCGGGGATCGACGGCCGACGGTGACGCCGAGCCCGGGAGGGACATCCCGATGGCCTCTCCCACTGAGGCCATGGTGTTGGCGGTGAACATCCCCGCGCAGGATCCGGCCGTCGGACAGGCATGGTGCTCGATGAGCGAGAGCTCTTCGTCGGAGAGGGACCCCGTGGCATGGGCACCCACGGCCTCGAAGACACTCACGATGTCGAGGGCCTCCTCGTCAGGTCGGCCCGGGATCTTGCCGGGCAGGATCGACCCCCCGTAGAGGAAGACCGAAGGGAGGTTCACCCGGGCCGCGGCCATGAGCATCCCCGGGAGTGACTTGTCGCATCCCGCGAAGGTGAGGAGCCCGTCGAATCGCTCGGCGTGCATCATCGTCTCGATCGAATCGGCGATGACCTCCCGAGAGACCAGTGAGGCCCGCATCCCCTCGTGTCCCATGGAGATCCCGTCGGAGACGGCGATGGTGACGAACTCGATGGGGAACCCCCCCGCCTCCCGGACCCCGTCCTTGGACCGCTTGGCCAACCGGTCGAGGGGCATGTTGCAGGGCGTGACCTCGTTCCACGACGAGGCCACGCCCACCTGGGGCTTGGTCCAGTCGTCGTCGGTCATCCCGATGGCACGGAGCATGGCCCGGGCCGGCGCCCGGGTGGGCCCGTCGGTGACCTCGTAGCTCCGGATCTTCATGCCGTGACGCTCGTGATTCTCTCCGGCGTGACCGGACTCACCGGCAGAAGACTGATCGTCGTCGGTTGCCATGGGGCCCAAGGTTAGGGCCGGGGGCCGATCCCCTGTTCCCCTCGACCCTTCTCGGGATCATCGATGTCATCGATGTCATCGTCACGATGGTCCCTGCCGTCACCGGGAGGGGGCCCCTCACCGAGTGCCCGGGCCGCGTCGACGTCGATCACGACATCGGGCCCGAGTCCCTCTCGGACCACCGCTCCGAGTCCCGCCTCGAGCGCGTCGACCCCGATCTCCACCCGCTGGCCACTGACGTCCTCGAAGACCAACGTCCGCCCGCCTCCACCACCGACTCCCCCGGCCCCACCGCCCGAGCCAAAGGGACCAGAACCACCGAAGCTGGCGAAACCGCTCATACCGCCGAAAGGCCCCTGATCACCGAGACGCACGGTCCGAACCTGTCCGAGGTCGACGACCCGCCAACGACCGAAGAACCGGATTCCTATCCGACCCGGTCCCGCCGTCACCGCGGCCCGGAGTCCGATCCCGATGGTCCCGATGAGCCCGGCGAGGGGAAGGGCGCCGAAGAGACAACCGATCACGCTCCACGCCACGGGATGGCCGAAGGCCCAGACGAAGAACACGGTGATGAGAAAGACGACGGCCAATAGTCCGACACAGATCTTGGCGACCCAGAACAGTGCCGCCCGTGCGAACGGAGACTCTCGCAACCTCCACATCGCGTCGGGACGCCGCCCGATGCCCTCTCTCACGCTCACGACACCAGGCTATGGCCCCCGATGGTCGGTCATGCCGCGCGCCACCTGGCCATCGGACCGATGGAGGTCAGCCGGGTGGGAAATCGGGCGGCGTTTGCCACTCCCACTTCCCGGGCCCACCTCCCAGGACGAAGCCCCGGTAGGTCTTCATGGCGTGATGAAAATGACATAACCGGGCCAAATTGGCGAGCTCCGTGGGCCCGCCCTCGCCGTAGTCGGTCTGCCAATGGTCGATCTCGAGACCCATGGCAACGTCACACCCCGGTACGACGCAAGTCTGGTCCCGTTCTTCGATGGCGGTCCGGACATGGGCAGAGATACCACGGCCGAGATGGGTCACCGACACCACGTCGACGGCGTCGACGATCACCACCTTGAGAAAGGCCTCGGGGAGCAGTGTTCGCGCCGTTGCCACCGGCACCGGGCCCACCCCCGCGATCTCACACACCTCGCCACCATCGACATAGCCCCGACGCAGCGCTCCGGCGTCGACCCGGACGTGGACCACGGTCGACGCCCGGGACTTCGTCGTTCCCGAACCACCGTCTCGGGTCACGAGGTCCACCAAGGCGTCAGCGCCATAGGCGCCTGACGACTCCCGGTTGTCGACCTTCCTGGCCTCGTCGAACAACTCGTTGGCCCTGGCCTCGACCGAGGACAACAACCTCGCCCCGGCGTCGGGGGTGAGCTTGAACTCACCCCGGAAGGCCCCGTCGACGTCACTCCAGTGCCGGAAGTACCGACTGGCCCGGATGGCCTCGTACCGGCCGTTCTCGGTCTCGGCGGAACCCGACACTGCCCGCACCCGGCGGCACCGGTCTTTCAGACCCTTCATCGTCCCCGTGGTGGCGGCCTCGAGCAGCTCACCCTCGACCGACCGATCCCGTGCCGCCGCGGCGGCGATCTCCCGGACCTGCGGCGCCGACAGCTGACCGTTTCGAAGCGCCTCGGCTGTCCGGGGCAAACATTCGAGACGCTCGGCGGTCTCGAGCGAGCCGAAGGCATCGCCGAGGCCGGTCCCGGATTCCTTCGCCAACCACGACGCCGCACTCCGATGGCCCTCGTTCTTCCACGTGTCGGACTCCGCCACCCGAGGGGAAAGAAGCAGCTGTCCGGCCGACCCCAACCGGGTCAGCTCGGCGAAGAGCCGGTAGAGCTCGGTGGCCTCACCAGTGGTGACCAACTCGGGCTCGAGCGCCGCCAGGTAGGCCGAGATGTCACTGACCGCCTTCCTCGGTACCGCCAACGATTCCATGGATAGAGAGTGTCAGAAGGATGTGACAGTCACCAGAGTTTCATGGCAATTAGTCAGAAAGGAGGAAAGGCTCCGAAGAGAGCTCTAGAGATCAGACGTAAGCACCATCACCGACCTGTCCCGGAGAGCCGAGGCCCCCCGGAGCCCGCTCAGCCCCGAAGCCGCCGGAGCTCCGCGGCCACGGCCTTGCCGTCGGCCCGGTTGTTCGAGGCCCGCATCACGTGGCCCGTGAAGAACCCGACGAGTTTGTCCTCGCCCCCGAGATACCGCTCCCACTCCTCGGGGTGACCGGCCACGACCTCGGCCACGACACCGGCCAGCGACCCACTGTCGAGGGCCTCGAAGCCCCGCCGCCGGGCGATCTCAACCGGATCACCCCCGTGTTCGAGCATCTCGATGAGCACGCTCTTGGACTGGGTCGCGCTGAGCTTCCCGTCCTGCTCCATCCCCAACAACGCCACGAACCCACCCACGTCGATCCTCCGGGCGGCCTCGGGATCGGTCGACGCCTCGTTGGAACTCCTGGCCAAGGCCAGCCCGGTGTCGATTCCCGCGCCCACCGCCGCCGTGACGAGACCGTCGAGCCCGTGCTCGACGACCGTGGCGATCTGGTCGGCCCGGGCCCGACTCACCACCTCGGGGCCGAGCAGCCCGGCGAGCTTCTCCCGCCGCTCGGCCGGCATGGGACCGATCGACGCGGCGACCTCGGCCTGCCAAGCGCCGTCGGGCACCACCGGCACGAGGTCGGGCTCGGGAAAGTACCGGTAGTCGAAGGCTTCCTCCTTCGACCGCAGGGCCGAGGTGACCCCCTCGTCCTCGTTCCAGTGCCTCGTCTGTTGCACCACCTTGTCCCCGGCCTCGACCAACCCGATCTGCCGCTCGATCTCGTACTCGATGGCCCGACCGAGCGACCGCAGCGAGTTGAGGTTCTTGATCTCACACCGCGTCCCGAGCTCGAAGGTCCCGGCGCGCCGCACCGACACGTTGGCGTCGACCCGCATGGACCCCTCTTCCATTCGACCGTCCGATGCCCCGGTGGCGACGAGGATCCCCCGGAGCTCCGACGCGTAGAGCCGCGCCTGGGTCGACGACCGCATGTCGGGCGCGGACACGATCTCCACCAACGGCACCCCGGCCCGGTTGTAATCCACGAGCGAATGATCCGCGTCGTGGATCCGCCCACCTCCGCCGATGTGAGACGTCTTGCCGGTGTCCTCCTCCATGTGCGCCCGCTCGACCCGCACCCGGCTGTCGTCGGGGAGCTCGAGCCAACCGTTCACGTTGATGGGCGCGTCGTACTGGCTGACCTGATAGTCCTTGGGCATGTCCGGATAGAAGTAGTTCTTCCGGTGAAAGATCGACGGCCGGATCTCACAATGCAGCGCCAACCCGATCCGCATGGCGTACTCGACGGCCCGGATGTTGAGCACCGGCAACGACCCGGGCAGACCGAGGCACACCGGGCAGATGTTGGTGTTGGGCTCGTCCCCGAAGGCGTTCCGGCATCCGCAGAACAACTTGGTCTCGGTCTTCAGCTCGCAGTGCACCTCGAGCCCGATGACCGGCTCCCACGCTGCGTTTCCGGCGCTCTTGGAGGCGCCGTTGTTGGAGTCGGCGCTCATCGGGCGTGCACCCGGGGAGGACCGAGGACCGGCGCGCTCGCCTCGAGCACCGCAGCCACCTGGAACATGACGGGCTCGCCCAACGCCGGCGCCATGACCTGCACCCCGACGGGCAACCCACTCTCGTCGGTGCCGTAGGGGACGCTGATGGCGGGATGCCCTGCCAGGTTGGACGGCACGGTGCAGACGTCGGAGAGATACATCGCCCAGGGGTCGTCGACCTTGGCCCCGATGGCGAAGGCGGTGGTCGGGGTGGTGGCGCCGACCAATACGTCGAACCGCTGATAGGCAGCCCCCAGCGCGTCGATGATGAGCGTCCGCACCTTCTGGGCCTGGCCGTAATAGGCGTCGTAGTACCCCGCCGACAAGGCGTAGGTCCCGAGCATGATCCGACGCTTCACCTCGGCCCCGAACCCCGCAGCCCGTGTCGCCGCGTTCATGGCTTCGGCGGTCTCGGCCTCGACCCGCAACCCGTACCGGACCCCGTCATACCGAGACAGGTTCGACGAGGCCTCGGCCGGCGCCACGATGTAATAGGCCGGCAACCCGTGGCGGAACTCGGGGATGGAGTAGTCCTCGACGTTGGCCCCCGCTCCCGCCAGGGCGTCGGCCGCCGCCCGCACCCGGGCCTCGACGGCCCTGTCGACACCGTCGACGAGCTCGTTGACCAACCCCACCCGCAATCCCTCCACTCCGTCACCGAGCGCGGAGACCGTCCGGGGGACGGGCCGTTCGAGACAGGTCGAGTCCATGGGGTCCTGCCCGCCGATCACGTCGAACAACACCGCGCTCTCGGTCACCGTGGTCGTGAGCGGGCCGATCTGATCGAGCGAGCTGGCGAAGGCCACGAGCCCGTACCGAGACACCGTCCCGTAGGTCGGCTTCATCCCGACGACGCCGCACAACGCCGCGGGTTGCCGGATCGATCCCCCGGTGTCGGATCCGAGCGCGAGGGGGGCCAACCCCGCCGCCACCGCGGCTGCCGATCCCCCCGACGAGCCCCCCGGGACCCGACCCGGATCGTGGGGGTTCCGCGTGGGACCGAAGGCGGAGTTCTCCGTGGACGACCCCATGGCGAACTCGTCGAGGTTGGTCTTCCCGATGATGATGGCGCCGGCGGCCCGGAGGCGCTCCACCACCGTGGCGTCGTAAGGAGGACACCAACCGTCGAGGATCTTCGACGAGCACGTGGTGGGCACCCCCCGCGTGCACATGTTGTCCTTCAACGCCACCGGCACGCCGGCCAGAGGACCGGGGTCTCCTCCGGCGGCGACCTTCAGGTCGACCGACTCCGCCTCACGCCGCGCCCCGTCGTGCAACACCGTCACGAAGGCGTGCAGCTCCCCGTCGATCTCGTCGATGGCACCGAGGTACCTGTCGACGACATCGGCGGCTGACACCGACCCGGCCCGGACATCCCGGGCGATCTCGAGGGCCGGGCTGGGCCTCGCCCCAGGACCGGGGTCGGTCGGACCGGGACCGGTCACAGGATTTCCCTGAAAGTCACAGTGTCCCTGCGAGTCATAGGGCCTCCCCGAGGATGGGCGGCACACGGAAACGGCCGTCCTCGGTGGCCGGCGCCTGACTGAGCACCTCGGCCCGGTCGAGCGACGGCCGGGGCTCATCCGCGCGCGTGACGTTCCGCAGCGGCAATGGATGCGCGGTGGGCTCGACCCCCTCGGTGTCAAGGGCTGCGACCTCCGCGGCGTGTCCGATCACACCGGCAAGCTGCACCGCATAAAGATCGAGCTCGTCGTCGGTGAGGTCGATCCGGGCGAGACGCGCCACGTAGGCGGCGTCTTCGCGCGTGAGGCTGTGTTCATTGGGCTCGCCGGTCTCGGGCTCGCTCGTCTCGGGCTCGCCCGCCATCAACCCGCCGTCCCTGCCACCATCCCGTCGGCCGAACCGGAGCTCAGCACCTCGCGGACGAACTCCACCGTCCGCGCCACAACAACATCGGCGTCGTAGTCGAGCGTGGCCACGTGATAACTCCGTTCCAGCCACACCCGCTCGATGGGACCGGTGACACCGGCCAGGAGCACGTCCCCCGACGACGACGGCACCACGTGGTCCTGTCGGCTCGAGAGCAACAACACCGGGCATCTGATCCGACCGAGCTCGCCGGCGACCTCGTCGATCCCGGCGAACAGACTGAGCGCGGCCGCGATGGGCGAGCCCAGATAGGCGAGCTCGACAGAGCCCTCCTTGGCGATGTCGGACCCCACACCCGGAGCCACCTCGGTGCCCGAGTCGAGTATCCCCTGTAGCACCTCCCGGAAGCTCTCGGCCGGCGGGTCGACGAACGGATTGACCACCACCATCCCCGCGATCTCGGGATGGTCCTCGGCCAGCCGGCAAGCCAGTGTCCCTCCCATCGACAGCGCCACCACCACCACGGCGTCGCACCGTCCCGCCAGATCCCGGTACGCGGCCTCGGCGGCCGTGGCGTAGTCCGACCACCGCGTGGGGATCATGTCCTCGACGGCGGTACCGTGCCCGGGTAAGAGCGGGAGCTCGACACTGCACCCCTCCGCCGCCACGGCTTCGGCCAGAGGCCGCATGGACTGGGGGTTGCCTGTGAAACCGTGCAGGACGAGCACGCCGCGCCCGTCACCGTCGTGGCTGAAGGGCTCGGCACCTGGAATGACAGGGGCGACCACGTCGAGATGCTAGGCGACGGACCGCCCGGGCCTGCTCAGACGTACCATCGGGCCCGCCGGGTATGGTGCGAAGCGAACTCCGACGAACGACCAAGGAGCACACCGACGATGGCCCAGTACGCCTTCCTGAGTGACGAATGGGTGGACGAGGCGCGCAAGATCCGCCAGGAGTACGAAGGCCGCGCCGCGGCCACGACCCATCAGATGCGGATGAACCTGGTCGTCACCGACGTCCCCTTCGGCGACGGCTCGATCGACGCCCACCTCGACACCACCGAGGGTGCCCTGAAGCTCGACAAGGGCCACATCGACCCGGCCGATCTCAAGGTCACCCTGGAGTACACCACCGCCAAGGCCATCCTCGTCGAGGGCAATCCCCAGGTCGGCATGCAGGCCTTCATGGCCGGCAAGATCAAGGTCGAGGGCGACATGGCCAAGCTGATGATGCTCCAGGGCGCCCCGCCCGACGAGAACGCCCAGGAGGTCGCCCAGCGACTCCGGGCCATGACCTCGTAGGCCTGGCCGACCGAGTCGGGCTAGGTCTGGCCGACCGAGTCGGGCTACGCAGAAGCCGGGTCGGGCAGTACCACCGGCTGGCGCTCGGTCACGTCGAGGGCTTCGAGCGCCTCGACCGACGGCGCCATGTTCCTCGGAGTCGATCGCGACATCACCGCGCCGGCCACACCCAACAGCGCAACGGTCCCGCCCACCAGGTAGGCGATGTGAAAGGCGTGGAGTCGGTCCGACGCCACGTGATGTCCCTTGAGCACCGCGTCGTAGACGGTCTCCATGACCTGGATCCCGGCCACGGTCCCCAGCTGGTTCATGAGCTGCTGTGAGGCGGCCGCAGTCCCGAGGTCCTCGGGGGCGAACTCGTTGGACGCCGTGGCCGACAGCGACGGCGACGCCACCCCGAGGCCCATCCCCGACAACGCCAACGCGATCTCCACCAACGCGATCCCCGTGGAATGCCCGGCCAGCGCGAACACGCCCATCGACAACACCACCGCCGTCGTCCCCACCACGGCCAAGGTCCGCTCCCCGATCCGCACGGCCAGGTACCCGGCCAAGGGCGCGATGGTGGAGAAGACGATGGGCCGCGGCAGCGACAAGAAGCCCACCACGGACTGGTTGTGGAGGTACCCGAACGAGTACTCGAGCAGCAACGGGGTGAGGAAGAACCCCCCGAGGTAGGCGAAGTTGGCCGTGCTCTGGGCGATGACGGGGAAGACGAAGTTCCGCTTCCGCAGATACGAAAGCGGGAAGATGGGCTCCGAGGCCCGACGCTCGGCGGCCCGGAACACGATCCCGCACACGACCGAGGCCGCCAGGAGACCGGCCACGATCGGGCTCGACAACCCGTAGGTCGGCAGGAACGTGAGAGCCAGGAGAAACGCACCGACACATGCCGCGATCGACAATGCCCCGGCCCAGTCCAGATCGAGCTCCTCCCATCTGACATGCCGTCGTCCTGCGGCTCGCTGCGGCAACACGGCCATGGCGAGCACGGCCGAGATCAACAACAGCGGGACCTGAAGGAAGAACATCCACCGCCACCCGAAGGCCTGGATGACCGGACCACCCAGGGCGACACCGATCACCGGGCCCCCGGCACCCACCAATGACCAGAAGCCGAGCGCCTTCACCCGGTCGCCGTGGTCGAACACCGACAGCACGAGGGCCATCGAGGCCGCGCCGATGGACGCCCCCACCATCCCGCCCAGGATCCGGGCCGAGATGAGCACGCCGATGTTCGGTGCCAGCGCGGACAGGGCCGCGGCGACGGTCTCGGCCATGATCCCGGCCATGAACAGCCGTCGATGACCGAACAGGTCACCGGCCTTGCCCACCAACGGCGCCACCACGCCGTAGGCGAGCAACGGTCCGGTCACGACCCAGGTGGTGGCTCCGAAACTGGCGTGCAGGCTCTTCGAGACCTCGGGCAACGCCACCACGAACACGGTGAAGAGGAGGTTGGTGGCGAGCAACCCCGACAGCGACACCCACAACACCCACCACTGGTACCGGTGGCTCCTCCGGGCCCGTGCCCCCAGGGACTCCATCCGAGACCGCAGCAGCGACCCGTCGCTGCTCGCCTCGCCCGCCGCGCTCGTGGCGCCATCGGATGTGGCGCGACGTTCTGGAGTGGCCCGATCATCAGGAGTGGTAGGGCCAGGGGGGCACACAACGGCCCAAGGTTACCGCCGCACTTCGAACCGCCAGCAGGTGACCGCAGGCGTCAGCCCGTCGTCGGCCGGGCTCCGGCAGGTCTCTCGAAGATGCCGGGGAGCTCCTTGGCGAGTTCCTCGACGGTCCAACGGTCGTCCTTCTCGAGGGTGGTCGTCATCGTCCAGGGTTGGAAGGCGCGCACCTGGCCTCCCTGGACGAACAAGACCCGGCCGGTCAACGGACATCCCTCGGTGGCGAGGTACGCCACGAGCGGGGACACATTGGCCGGGTTCCAGATGTCGAACGTGCCCGGGTCGCGCGGCGCCTTCACGATGTCGCCCAGTCCGGGCGTGGCCTCGGTCATCCGCGTCCGCGCCGCGGGCGCGATGGCGTTCACCCGCACGCCGTAACGACTGAGCTCCTGCGCGGCGATGATGGTGAACGCGGCCACGCCCGCCTTGGCCGCGCCGTAGTTGGTCTGGCCCGGATTGCCGAGCAGGCCTGACGTCGATGACGTGTTGATGACGGACGCGCTGACCTCGCGACCCTGCTTGACCTGCTCGCGCCAGTACCCCGCCGCGAACCGGGTGGGAAGGAAATGACCTTTGAGATGCACGTGGATGACCGAGTCCCAATCCTCCTCGGACATGTTGACGAGCATCCGGTCCCGCAGGATCCCGGCGTTGTTCACCAGGACATGCAGACCGCCGAACACCTCTACCGCTGCGTGCACGAGATTCTGGGCACCTTCGGAGGAGGCGATGTCGTCGCTGTTGGCCTCCGCCTCCCCACCGAAGCCCCGGATCTCGTCCACGACCATCTCGGCCGCGCTCCGGTCATCGCCCGACCCGTCGACCGCACCTCCCAGGTCGTTCACGATGACTTTGGCGCCTTCGGCGGCGAACAACAGCGCGTGCTCACGACCGAGGCCGCGCCCGGCACCGGTGATGATCGCCACTCGGCCTTCGAGCGCTCCCACGTCGTCTCCTCCTCGGGTCACCGGGTCATTCGCCCGACCACCCCCTGCAATCCCGGTGATCCAGGCAATCCCGGTATTCCCCGCCACCTCCGGGCCACCGTCACCGGGGGCCATCGAAGCCAGCCCACGTTGACAGGGCTGGTCGGGGGGGTCAAGCAGCGAGTCGGTCCGATCCGGACCGGTCTCGGGTCAGCTGGCCCGGGCCCGCACCACCGAGTCGCGCCAGGGCTCCACCAGGTGGCGGACCTCGTCGCGCTCGCCCGCCACCAAGACGTACTCGAGGTTCTTGAGCCGGCCTACGGTCCCGACCCGCTCTCCAGCCGGGTTGTGGATGCCGATCCGTGCCCCCACGTACCGGTTCGAGGCGAAACCGAGGACCTCCACATGCCCACGGGCCCGACACATCTCGACCAGCTCGTCGAGGCCCATCCACGACTCGTCGTTGTACGAGAGCACGAGGACCCGGGCCCTGACGTCGCGCACCACCTGTCCGAGCGCGCCGGACATGGTCCGTCGGGAATTGAAGGCGCTCCGTTCCCCGTGGCGGATCTCGGTCCGCTTGCACGCCACCCCGTAGTGATCGGGCGCGTCCCACGCCACGAGTGTCTCCCAGATGTGATAGTTCGCCTCGTACCGGTGCTGGTTGTAGGGCGGGTCCAGATAAGCCAGATCGAAGTCGCCGAGCTCCGACGCCACCACACAGGCGTCGCCCCGCACCGCTCGACCCGGCCCCGCCAGCAGCGTCGGCACCCGGAGCTCGAGGGGTCGGAAGGAACGATCGGCCCAACGCTTCACGTACGCCATCTGGACCCCGGTCGTCGAGTCGACCCGGTCGGCGGCCTCGAGAAGGCTCGTGAGCAAGACGGGCTCCATCCACGTTCCCCTATGTCGCTCCTCGATGGCGTCGCGCACGGCGTCGATCCGCGCCCCGTTGAAGGGTTGGAAGAACCGGGACCGTTCGCAGAAGGTCTCGGTGACGTACCCGGGCCGCCCCGGCACGGCATTGAGCTCGGCCACGGCCCGCTCCAGCCCGTTTCCGTCGACGGTGTCTGCGTCGGTGGCCAGGTAACAACCGGCGAGCGCGGCCGCATACCTCGTCGAGTCGACGGCGGTCACCTCGACACCTTCGGCCTTGAAGGCCTGGGCGACGCGTGTCGTCCCCGTGAACAGATCCAGGGCGGTCCGGGCCTCGGCACGTCGCGCCAGCTCGGCGAGAACGGGGACGAGCCGCCGCTTGGACCCGAGGTACTTGATCACGCTGCACCTACTGGCCCTACTGGCCGGTCCACGAGGAACCTGGCCACCTCGTCATCGCTCAGCTGACTGAAGTCTTCGTACCACTCGCTGAGCCCGAAGAACTTCTTCGGCGTCTCGACGCACACGACCGCGTCGGCGACATCCCGGAGCGCCTCGACCGCGTCGGGTGGACCGACCGGCACCGCCAGGACGACCCGGGCCGCACCCCGACGGCGCATGACTTCGATGGCGGCCCGAGCGGTGAACCCCGTCGCCAATCCGTCGTCGACGACGATGACGGTCCGACCTAGTACCTCCACGGGAGCCCGGCCGCCTCGACACACAACAAGACGGCGCTCGAGCTCGATGGCCTCTTGCGCGGCGACGCCGTCGATCACGTCCTCGGGCACCCCGAGCTTGGCCACGAGCGCGTCGTTGGTGACCCGCACACCGTCCTCTCCGATCGCCCCCAGGCCGAGCTCGGGCTGTCGGGGATGGCCGAGCTTGCGCACCACGACGACGTCGAGCGGGGCGTCGAGCGCGCTGGAGACTTCGAAGGCCACCGGCACACCGCCTCGCGCCATACCCATCACAACCGGACCCATCACCGCCGGCTGCTCTTCATCGAACAGACCCGATCGGACGAGCACTTCGGCCAGGCGGCGGCCCGCGTCGCGACGATCGGCAAAGGCCATGCCCTACCGGCGCGGCGCGCCGAACCGGCGCATCCACCAACCCGGGTCGCGGGCATGGGCGTGGAAGTGGTCGGGGATCTGGCGCATGACGGCGTCGACCGACCATGTCTCGGCCCCGAGCACCTCATCGGCCACGCGTCCGAGGTGCGCCATCATGTGGTCCCGATCGCTCTCGGGAGGATCGGTGCCATGGACCTTCCACACCACCATGGGCACCGCGCAGATCTCGCAGTCAGCCACCCAGCACACGTCGTCCTCGTGATACCAGGTCGTGAGCCGCGCCGCCTCGCACAACTCGCAGCCCTTTCCGGCTCTGCCGGTCATGCGCCGGTCATTCCCTTCACGATGCCCCGGTCACGAGGAGATGCGCCCGCCTACTTGCTGAAGAGCGTGACGGTGGCCCCCGGGAGCACCGACGTCCCGGCAGCCGGGCTGCTCAGAAAGACGTGGCCGCTGAGTGAGCCCCCTCCGCTGACCGGAGTCAGCCCGAGGGCCTGGAGCGCGGCGATGGCCTCGGACACGGTCATCTCGTACAGGTTCGAGGGGATCGTGACCGGTTGGGGACCCTGCGACACGACGATGTTCACCGTGCTCCCCTCCAGCGCGCTGCCTGTCGGTGCCCATGTGATCACCAAATTGTTCGCCACAGTCGGGCTGTACTGCGAGGTGCAGTTGGCGAGGAGGCCGACCGCCTTGAGCGTGGTGGTGGCGCCGGCACAGTTCTCGCCGGTGAGCGAGGGGATGGTCTCACTGGGGGGCCCCGCCGAGACCGACACGGTGATGGTCGACCCGTAGGGGGCACTCCCCTGCGGGCTCCACGCGATCACGGTCCCCTTCGCCACACTGGTGGAGTTCGGATCGGTGCACGCCGTCACGAAATGCGACTGCAAGAGCAACGCCGTGATCGCAGGGCAGTCACCGGTCACCGTTGTCAACACCGGGACAGCGACGGCGGGCAATCCCGACGAGGTGACAACCGACACCGAGCTGCCGCGCTTGAGCTTCCTCCCCGTGTGCGGTTGCTGGCTCAGGATCTGGCCGAGCGGCGCGGTGATCGAAGTCTGATGGCCCACGACGCGCACCTGGAACTGTTGGTGGTGCACCTTCGCCTTGGCTTGGGCCACCGTGAGCCCGGCGAGGGCCGGGAGCTTGTAGCTGGGTGTGAGGATGATCTTCGCCTTCTGGAGGGCGAAGACGCCCCCGGTGCCGCCCAGCGCCACCACCACCACCACGATGGCGACGACCCAGGGCCATCGCCGCCGGCGGTGGCGCACCGCCGCGGCGCTGTTCGTCACACCGACGGCGGTGGCGAAGGCCAGGACGTCGGGGTCTTCGGCTCCGCGCCCCCGGCGGCCGGTGGTGGCCGGGGGCGGCAGGACCATGCCGTGATTGGTGAGGTCGTCTTCGAGGGGCGCGGCGACGGGTCGAGGCATGACCACACCGGCCCCACCGGCCCCGGCCAGCCGGAGCTTCTCGGGCGCGGGGAGCTCCTCGGCCAAGGCGTTGAGCCGGGACTCGAAGCCGGCCGCGTCGAGCCTGTCCTCGGCATCGGGTGTGGCCGCCTCGCTGAGCACGTCGGCCAGTGGGCCCAGGCCGTCATGGCCCGGAAGCTCGGCGCCGACGCGCGCCATGAGCGTCGAGATGGTGGTGTCGGCGGTGAAGGGGACCACCCCCGTGACCGCCTCGTAGAGGACCAGGGCCAGTGAGTAGACGTCGGCCCGACCGTCGACCCTGTGGCCGAGTGCCTGCTCGGGCGCGGCGTACCGGGCCGTGCCCACCGTCGTCCCGGCCGGCTCGGTCAGCGACGCCTCGGCCAGCGCCCGGGCCAGGCCGAAGTCGGCGACCCGCAACCGACCCTCCTCGTCGAAGAGCAAGTTGGCGGGCTTCACGTCGCGATGGACGAAGCCACGGGCATGCGCGTAGGCGAGCCCTTCGGCGGCCTGGGCCCCGACGGCGACGGCCTGGGCCAGGGTCAGCCGGGTTCCCTCGTCGAGCATGTCCCGCAACGACCCACCGCCGAGGAACTCGAGCACGAGGAACGGCCCCTGCTCGTCCTCGCCCCAGTCGTGGACCGCCAGCACGTGCGCGTTGGCCAGCGCGGCGGCGGCTTGGGCCTCGGCCCGGAACCGGCGAAGGAACCCGCCGTCGGCGGCCAAGGCAGGGTGCAGGACCTTGACGGCCACACGACGTTGCAGTGTCGTGTCGAACGCCGCGAACACGTTCGCAGACGCCCCGCTTCCGAGTGCAGCCTCGATCCGGTAGCGGCCGGCAAGGACCCGACCGATGGATTCGGTAATGGTCGACATGGTCCACGCCCAGGCTACTGAGGGGCGGCTGCCGCCTGGTGGACGGCCACCACCAGCTGTGACCGAGTGGCCGCACCGGCAGACGGCCGATCCGGGACGTCAGGACCCGGGGATCTCGCCGGCCTCGAGAAGCTCCTGGAACCGGGGGGCCTCCACGATCGGAATCCCCAGCTCCTCGGCCTTTTTGAGCTTGGCCGCGCCCGGATCGGTGCCCAGGACGACGGCCCAAGTCCGCGCCGACACGCTCCCGGGCGACTTGCCTCCCCGGGCCAGGATGGCTTCCTCGGCCTCCTCCCGGGTGTAGCCCGGCACGGTCCCGGTCACCACGACCGACCGGCCCGCGAGGGTCTGAGGGAGTTCGTCCCCGACCGCCCCCTCAGCACCACCGGCACGGTCGACATCACCAGCACCGATGACCCCTCCCGTCGGAGTCGCTGCAGTCGTCCCGGATGCCGCCCGCCCGCCGGGCTCGGTCAGAGCCACGCCGGCCAACCGGAGCTTGTCGATGACTCGTCGGTTGGCCTCGGATGCCACGAACTCCACCACGCTGTCGGCGATCACCGGGCCGATCCCCTCCACCGCGGCGAGCTCGGCCAACTCGGCGAGGACCAACGCGTCGAGCGACCCATAAGCGCGCGCCAGGGCCCGGCTCCCGGTGGGCCCGAGATGCCGGATCCCGAGCCCGACGAGGAGCCGGCTCAAGGGCCGGGCCTTGGAGTCCTCGATGGCCGCCAGGAGGTTGTCGACCGACAGGTCGCCGAACCGCTCGAGCGCGACGAGCGGTTCGGCACCGAGGAGATAGATGTCACTGGGATCATGCAACAAGCCCGCTTCGACGAGTTGGACGACACGCTTCTCACCCAACCCCTCGATGTCGAGCGCGCCCCGAGAACCGAAATGCACGATCCGCTGCACCCGCTGGGCGGGGCAGTCGATGTTCGTACAGAAGGTGTCGCTCTCACCGGGAAGGCGCACGAGCGGCCCCCCACAGCTCGGGCACTTCTTCGGGAAGTGCCACGGACGCGACCGCTTGGTCCGGTCCGACAACACCGGCCCGACCACCTCGGGGATGACGTCCCCCGCTTTGCGCACCACAACCGTGTCACCGGATCGGACGTCCTTCAACCGCACCTGGTCCTCGTTGTGCAAGGTGGCGAGCCCGACCGTCGACCCTCCCACGAACACCGGCTCGAGCACGGCGAAGGGCGTGGCCCGTCCGGTCCGCCCGATCGACACCATGATCCGGAGCAATGTGGTGGTCCGCTCCTCGGGCGGGAACTTGAAGGCGATGGCCCAACGCGGCGCGCGCGAGGTCGACCCCAGCCGGCGCTGCAGTTCCAGGTCGTCGACCTTGATGACCACCCCGTCGATCTCGTAGTCGAGATCGTGCCGGTGCTCCTCCCAACGCCGGCAGAAGGCCTCGGCATCAGCGGTGCCCCGAACCACCGTCACGTGGGGGTCCACGGGGAGACCGCACTGGCGCAGCAGCTCGAGCCCGTCGCTGTGACTCTTGATGACAGGCCCATCGTCCATGGCCCCGAGCTGGTAGGCCCAGAACGAAAGCTCGCGCGACGCGGTGATCCTCGAGTCCTTCTGCCGCAAGGATCCCGCCGCGGAGTTCCGGGGGTTGGCGAAGGTCTTGAGCCCGGCATCGAGCTGGCGCTGGTTCAGCTGTTGGAACGACGACACCGGCATGTACACCTCGCCCCGCACCTCGACCACCGATGGGAGCGGTCCCCGTTTCTTGGGCCAGCTGATCCGGTCGGGCACCGCCCCGATGGTGGCGACATTGGCGGTCACGTCGTCTCCGGTGACCCCGTCGCCACGCGTCCCGGCCTGGACCAGCCGGCCGTCCTCGTAGACGAGCGACATGGCCAGCCCGTCGATCTTGAGCTCGCACACGAAGCCGGCATCGGACGTCTCGGGCGCGATGCGCGCCATCCGGTCGAACCAACCGTGGAGCTCGTCCACACCGAAGGCGTCGTCGAGGCTCATCATCGGCGACCGGTGCTGGACGGGAGAGAACAGCAGTGACGGCGCGCCCGCCACCCGGCGCGTGGGCGAGTCGGGGCTGATGAGCTCGGGATGGGCGTCCTCGAGCAACCGCAACTCGCCGATCAAACCGTCGTAGTCGGCGTCGGTGATCTCGGGCGAGTCGAGTTGGTAGTACCGCTCGTCGTGATGCGCGATCAGGGCCCGCAGCTCTTCGACCCGTCGCGCCGCACTGCGGGCGGTCGATCCGACCGCACCGCCTGTATCGCTCGAAGCGTCGGCCATCAGCCGAAGGGTACCCGGGGGCTATGCCGGCGCGGACCCGGTCGCCGTCGCCGCGCCCAGGACCGCGTCGGGGTCACCGGCATCGTAGAGGGCGACGGTCTGTCCCGGTGCCACGAGTGCTTGGGGCTCGTCGAACGCCACAGCATCGCCCTCCCAGGTGCACGGCGTCGCGGAACCGTGGGCGCTCGTCTGCCCGAAGGCCCGGTCGCCACGTGCCAAACCAGCGCCGACCCAGGTGATCCGGTCGACGGCGACATGTCTGCACACGGCCTCCTCGGACCTGCCGACGGTGATCCGTCGCGCCGGGACATCGACATGGAGGGCATACCGTCTCCGACCGTCGACGGCCACACCCAACCCCCGCCGCTGGCCCACGGTCACGAGCTCAACGACCGGGACACGGCCGACGACATCGCCGCTTCCGGCCTCGACGAGCTCGGCCCCGTGCAGCTCGATCCGGTCGGCGAGGAAGTCCCGCCGGCCCCGACCGGAGTGGATGAAGCACACATCCTGGCTGTCGGGCTTATCCGCGGTCCGCAGCCCGACCGCCGCGGCCCGGCCCCGGACCTCGGCCTTGGTCAGCTCCCCGACGGGAAAGATCACCCGGGCCAGGTCGCGCTCGCTGAGCATCGACAGCACGTAGGACTGGTCCTTCTTCTTGTCGGTGCCCCGTCGCAACGTCAAGCCGTCACCTCGAACGCCGTCACCCCAACCAGCGTCACCGCCCACTCCATCACGGCGACCGACGACGCGGGCGTGGTGCCCGGTGGCGAGCGCGTCGAAGCCCAGGCGCGTGGTCCGGTCGAGAAGCATCCCGAACTTGATGGACCGGTTGCACTCGATGCAGGGATTGGGTGTCCGGCCCGCGGCGTGGTCGGCCACGTACGGCGTGACCACCGACTCCTCGAAGGCGTCGGTGAAGTTGAAGACGTGGTGGTCGAGACCGAGCTGCTCGGCTACCCGTCGGGCATCGTCCACGTCAGCCACCGAGCAGCAGCCACTATCTGAGACCCCGCCCCACAGCTTCAGGGTGGCACCCACCACGTCGTGGCCGGCCTCGGCCAGCACCGCGGCGGCCACCGAGGAGTCCACCCCGCCCGACATCGCCACCAGGACCCGCACCGTCAGGCCCGCAACCGCTCGACGACCTTGGGCATCACTTCGAGGACGTGGTCAATCTCGTCACCGGTGGTCGTGTACCCCAAGGAAAACCGAATGCCGGATCTGGCCTCGACCGGACTGAGCCCCATGGCCAACAGGACGTGACTGGGCTCGATGGCACCACTGGCACAGGCCGCCCCCGCCGACGCGCAGACACCCTCGTCGTCGAGGAGCATGAGGAGCTCCTCCTGGTCCACACCATCGACCCGGAGGTGACAACTCGAGGCGATCTTCACCCTCTTCACCACTCCGCCGTCATCCACCTCACCGACTCCGGCGCAGGGCGCGCTCTCTCCCACATTCGCGATCGACGTGGTCAAGCCCTCGGTCAACCGGTCGCGCAATGCCCCGATGCGCGCCACCGTCTCGTCGCGGCTATCGGTGGCGACTTTCAAGGCGGCCGCCATGCCCACCAACCCGGCCACGTCGTGGGTCCCGGGACGTCGGCCCCGTTCCTGGGCTCCGCCGTGGATCACGGGCGCCAGTGTCGTCCCGTTGCGCACGACGAGCGCGCCCACACCTTTGGGCCCGCCGAACTTGTGGCCGCTCACCGACACGAGGTCGGCCACCGCGCCGAGGCCGGCGACATCGAGCCACCCCACTGCGGCCACGGCGTCGGTGTGGAGCAATCCTCCCGGAGCTCGCTCGCGCACCAACGCGGCGACCTCGGCCAGAGGCTGGACCGAGCCCACCTCGTTGTTGACGAGCATGACCGACACGAGGGCGACGTCGGGGCTGAGCACCTCGGCCAGGGCGTCGAGGTCGACAACCCCGGCCCGGTCGACCCTCACGGTGATCCCACCGCGCGCCGCCACGGCGTTGAGCACGGCGTGGTGCTCGACCGCCGAGCACACCGCCGTGGTCGGCCCCGATCCCGTCCCCGATCCCGTCCCCGACCCGGACGCCGACCCCGGGGCGCCGAGGACGGCCAGGTTGTCGGACTCGGTTCCCCCCGAGGTGAAGACGACCTCGCCGGGCTCACATCCCAGACACCGTGCCACCTCGTCACGCGCCTCGTCGATCGCCATCCGGGCTCGACGAGCCCTCGAGTGCGAGCCAGACGGGTTGCCGTAGTGCTCGGTGAGATAGGGGACCATGGCCGCCAACGACTCCGGGCGCAGCGGCGTGGTCGCGGCGTGGTCGAGGTAGGCCTCCATCATCCAAGGCTACGTCGGCCCGTCCCCGACCCTGACGGCTCATGTAAGGGACACCGGCACCGTGGATCCACCACGGGGCTGAGGTCCCAGGGTTGCATGGTCATCCCGGCTGGTCTGGGGGGTGGCGTCGAGATTGGCTCTGAGGGAGGCCCCTGTGGGTCTGGCCTCGTAGCTCTG